>CAZPCQ010000001.1:0-97998 GCA_964585155.1 uncultured Candidatus Saccharibacteria bacterium
TTCTTTACCTCATTGTCTATCTATGTATATTATATATTCCTGGAGATAAGGTGGAGGGACAAAAAACCTCCTGAAGCAGAGACCTACTACCCCACGCCATCCCTCTAGCGAATTAATCTTGATGCTATGCTCGGCGCAACCCGGTGAACCTTTTCATCCGAGGTTATTTCGTTCCTGGCTGAGCCGGGTCCGAACTGTCGAGGATAGCGAATAGAAAGAAAAAATCTTTTACGTTATGCTATTCCTTTTACAATACATTCTGACTTTTTCTTTCTTGAGCGACGCAGACAGAGAGCGCGCCAGCGCGAAATTGCGAGAGGAGAATAGTAGAGCAGAACAACTATGCTCCGCAATGATGAGAGGCCCACCAAACCTCGGAGGGAAAGGTGAGCGCAAGGGTCGCGCCTTCGCATATATTGTCTTAATTCGCCTAGAAAAATTAAAATTCCTTTTCTTTTTTATTTTCGATATTTTTATAAAACCTTTTAATCCAAAAAAAAATGACCTCCCCTCAGGCCACTTTTTCCAAGAATCTCTATTCTTCCGTACTTTCACTCGTCTCCGCCCCCGACTCCGCTTCTTCTCCCCCCGAGCCACCCGAGAATAATTGTACCAGTACGAAGTTCACAATCGCAAACGCGAGGAGTGCAATTACCAACCCCACCACTCCATAAAGAATAGTATTTTTACCTTTGGTTACTTTTGCCGCATCACCTTGCGAGGTCAAGAAATAAAATCCTCCCAAGATAATCACGAACACCGCCACCACCCCCAACACCCCCAAGATAACATTAATCACGTTCTTCACTATCGGAAACACATCATCTGGTGCATCATTCGGATCAAGCGAACATTCCGCTAGGGAATCAGCACTATGTCCATATCCCGGCGTACCTTCCGGACAAGTAATAGCTGAGGCCGGCGCGCTTAGCACTGCACACACTCCAGCCATCGCCATTACCCCAGCTATTACTATTTTCTTCATTCCAAAATCCACTATCAAACTTAATATTCTTACGAGCCAGAATTAAACAAACTACCGAGTACGAAGTTCACGATCGCAAACGCAAGCAATGCCACTACCAAGCCTACCACACCGTAGAGAATCGTATTCCGCGCCTTCGTAACCTTCGCTGCATCACCTTGTGAAATAATGAAGTTAATACCACCAACAATCATCATTACTACCGCGATAATACCGACTACACCGATAATAATGTTGATAATATTTTTCACCATACTCAGCAAGCCACCCTCAGCATCACTTCCGTCCGCACCAGGCAAGCCAGTCCCTTCACCAATCTGATCAATATACTCGCCACCAGGCACCGCATACGCCACCGGCGACAATGCAGCCACGCTACCGAGACCAACCACGGTCAAAACAGCTGCCACTACATTTAATAGTAATTTTTTCATAAAACTCCCTTTCGATTTTATCTCTTACTTACTATCTTACAACACATTTTCGTCTGTGTCTAGTACTTTTTATCGCCCGATCGCCCCTCCTACGAACTTCACTATTGCGTACGCCAATATCGCCACCACTAGGCCCACCACACCATAAATCAAAATATTTCTACCTTTTGCCACTTTCGAAGCATCACCTGTGCTCGTCAAGAAGATAAACCCACCATAAATCATCACACCAACCGCCAGCACCCCCACCACGCCAATCACTGTCTCAATAATCGCATTCGCCGAGTTCACCGCGTTATCATCTTTACCTTCATTACAACCCGCAATATCCGCCAAATCCCCACTAATATCATCGCAAATATCATCATCAATCTCACTTTTCGCTTCCACCGGTTGCGCCAATACCACTCCGGCCACTCCGAGTATCATCATTAGACTTAGCAAAACTTTTTTCATTACAATGTTCCTCCTACCGAACCTATCACGAACCCAGTAATTAACGACGCCAGTAGCACTATCACTAGCCCCACCACCGAAAAAATCAAACCTTGCGTCGCCTTCTTAATCTTACTCGGATCACCCGTTGACATCAGATAATCCACCCCACTTTTAATAATAAATACTACCGCGACCAACCCCGCAATCCCGTACGCCCAGTTAAACGCATTCTGCACGTCCGCCTGCGTTACCGTACCCTGGTTCCAGCCATTCGTATTAATATTCAGAATAATCTTAAATGTATTCACGATCACCGTCGCCCCCATCGCAATCACCACCCCGATAATCGCCGACATCAACGACTTCTTACCCTTCGCCAGTTTCGCTGCATCGCCCTGTGACGTTATATATAGATAACCACTATAGATCACCATCGCCACTGCAATCATCCCCACCGCAAGTCCTAGATCAAACAACACATTCAGCACAATCGTCCAAATAAAAACGTTCAAACTCTTCGAATTCGGCTCGCAGTTATCCGTCTCACAGATCGGCACCATATCTGCCTGATCGCCGCTCTTTATACAAAGCCCATCATACCACGGCTTGAACCCTAAGAACGACCCTCCGCAAGTACTCGTCACCCCACCACTCGTACTTCCACCGGACGTACTCGACCCCCCACTACTCTGACTACTATCCGGATCACCGTACAAATCCCGATCCGGATCCCTCGCATAAGCCCCCTCAATATTTATCAACCCAGCGCCAATCATCAAGAACGCGCCGAAAATTCCCAATATTTTCCGTTTCATACCTCTATCTTATCATTTTTTCCTCAAATCGTACATATTATTTCGTCAAAATCTCCCATTTTTCTCCATTTTACCCAATACCATCGAAAATAACCAGATCTTGTCCAGTGTGAGCACCGGTGAGAAGAAAAATATTGCAGTAGAAAATCGCCAAATTTTCTGCCTGGGATATAACCAAATTATCATAAAAGAGCGTGCTATTTGAAGATAATTTAGGTTATATCTCTATCGGAAGACACAGTTTACTGCAACATTTTTCTTCGATGGTCCAAAACTGCCAAGACTTTTTCGCTTACGAATTACCTTATTTTACTTATTTTTCCACTTTTTCTCCATTTTTTCTTACATTTCTTACGAAAATAGTGAAAAAGTCTTGACTAAAGCGCTTATGTGTGATATAATGGAAGAATATACTATTGAGAGTGTGTTTTAGGAAAAATTTATGAAAAGAATAACCACAAAGTTTTTGGCCGTCTTTTGCCTAATTCTTGGCGTTATTTTTGCAAATTTGTCAATTATTTCACCACTTTTACCCACTCCTACCGTCTCCGCTATCGGCGAAGACGACCCCAGTAGCACTCCTACTGACACCTCAGACAACACTAATACCACCGACGAAACAGAATCTCCCACCAATCCCGAAGACCCAGAAAACACCGAAGAAACTGAGCGCCCACCCCTCACTGAGCCTATCGACGAATACGATCCTGACGCCCCACTAGTTGAAGACATTAGCGAAGCCCAACCAGGAAACAAAGATGGCTCCACGTCCACCCCCTGCTCTGACCAAGCCGGCTCCCTTTCTTGGATCGTTTGTCCTGTCACCGAATTCCTCGGCGGCCTTATTGATGGTGTTTACAATATTATTACTAACCTTCTCGTCGTCAAACCTATTTCTACCGACGCCACCTCACCCATCTATATCATCTGGCAGTACGCCCGCAGCATCACCAACTTCATCTTCATTATTTTCTTACTTATTGTTATTATTTCTCAAGTCACCGGCCTCGGCATCAATAATTACGGCATCAAACGCGCCCTCCCGCGCCTCATTATTGCCGTCATTCTTGTCAACCTTAGTTATCTTATCTGCTCCATCGCTGTCGACGCCAGCAATATTATCGGCTCCAGCCTCACCAGTTTCCTTAGCGGCGTCCAAGAAGACATCCTTATCGCCACCGAAGGCACCAGTGAAATGGCTAATATCTCCATTATGTCCGTCATTACCGCTATTGTTTCTGGCACCGGCATCGCCGGGCTTGCTATCGGCCTCATTGGCGGTACTGGTTACGGTTTCTATATGATTCTTTTCTTCGTTATCGGTGGCGTTATTGCTGTTGCCAGCGGCCTTATCACTCTCGCCGCCCGCCAAGCCCTTATCGCCCTCCTTATTATGATTGCCCCACTTGCTTTTGTCGCCTACCTCTTGCCTAATACCGAAAAATGGTTCACTCAGTGGAAAAACCTCTTCATCAAGATGCTCATCTTCTATCCTATATTTAGCCTCCTTTACGGCGCTTCCAAACTCGTCGGCTGGACTCTCATCATCACCGCCAGCGAGCCATTTACTGTCATCCTCGGTCTCGCCGTCCAAGTTTTCCCACTCTTCTTCTCTTGGTCACTTATGAAAATGTCCGGCACCATTCTCAATGCCGTCAATACTGGCGTCCGCAAGGCTCTTAGCCCCGTCCAGAAATCTCTCGGCGGCTGGGCTCTCGAACATGCCGAACATCAGCGTCAAACCCATTTCGCCAAAGAGGCTCCTATGAGTTCTCGCCTGCGCGGCTATCTCGACGCTCGCCGTGAACTTCGCGCCAATGAGACTAAAAATGCTCTAGAAATCCGTCACGATCGCGCTACGACCAAGGCCATGCTCAAATCCGCTGCCATCACTGGTCGCGACGAAAACGGCCTTACTACCTGGGAAGTCAATCCTAACCGTTACGCTCGCACCGCCAAATCCGCCAATTTCCACCACTCCGCCGCTACCTCCGCTACTGCCGCCTACCAAGCCACCATTTCTGGCTATGGCGACCGCTTCTTCGGCGAGGGCGCCCAAACCCTCAACGATCAAGCCGGTGGTGCCTTTGTCGACTCTTTCGTCCATCAGCTCGAAGCCAAAAACCAAGCCGAAGCCGATCAAAAGTGGCTCCTCGACCAATTCCTTACTGCCACCAACAACAAAGATCGCAATCCTTATCAGTTCAACCGCCTCATCGGTGATGCCGCCGGTGGGCTTGGCGTACTCGGCGAATCCTCCATTATGGGTCAAGTTATCGTTGAAAACTCCAATATTGAAAACCGCCGCCGCACCGAGGCTCGCATTATGATTACCAAATTCGGCTACTCCAAGACTGCTTTCCGCAATATGAACCTCGACAAGGCCCACACCAACGACAATGGTTACGAAACTGATGCTGATGGTCACCAAATCGAAGACGAAATGGGGAACATCATCGAGGGTTACCATCATGAACAATATCCATATTATATCGGCGTCCACAAGAAAACCGGCCTCCGCATCACCAAAGAAGAATACGACAAACTCAGCGATGCTGATCGTGCCAATTACCAACGTGTCAAATATCTCGTTATGCGCAATGATAAAGGCGATCCCGTCCAAATTGTTTACGAAACCGATACCGGCTATATGAAAGAAATGCTTGGCGACGACATTATGATTGGCGATCCTATCAACCATCGTTACGCTAGCGAGCTCGGTGTTGCCCATACCTACAACGAACGCGACGGTATTCTCCGCAGTTACCATAGCACCATGTCCAAGGCTCTCGAAAGTTACAAAGAACACGACGCCACCTTTACGCCGATGGTTACTTCACAGCTCGATCGTGGCTACGTCACTTCTCGCGGCCAGCTTAATATCGCTCGCTTACAGAGTCTCGCCGTCGCCGTCAAATCCGGTCGTTTCCTCCAAAGCGATGGTGTCGTCATCGAAGGCATCACCAAACTTATCCAGTCATTTGAAGATGATGAAAAATTTTCCTTCTATTTCCCAGATGCCGACATCGACAGTTATCGCAATGTCAATGGTGTTCACCTTGATGGTTGGCGCCTTGCCGTTGACAAAAATGGTCAAGAATATTGGAAAGAAATCAACCATAATAACTCCGACATCACCGTCGAAGACAAGAAAAACTTCATTAAGCACAAATTGTTTGCCAAAGACGCCAACAAGATCATTGGTATGCTTAACAAGAATATCACTCAAGCCGTCAATGACAATATGAAACCCGATGGCCTCAATGCTCTCATCGGCTTGCGCGACGCCATCATTCATATTGCCAAGGATTACGATGGTGAAGGTGTTGACTTCGAAAATCGCCTCACTACCAACGGCGACGATCCCGACAAAATCAAAAATATCCTCGAAAGTCCAGATCCAAATGCCCTCAAAAGCGGTATCCGTGTCGCCCAGCAAGACCTTGGTATCAATCCCAATACCGGCCTACGCGATACCAATATTAACCCTTACCGTCGCGACAGCATCGATCAGCTAGAACAGCGCGAACTCCGCCGTCAAGAAGCTGAACTAAATCGCATCCGTCGCAATAGTTACAGTACTATTCACGAATCCATCAGTGGTTTCTTCGACTATATCCAGCATTACGACGACCTCGCCTATGAGCTTGATAGTTATATCAACGCTACCGAATGTCTCAGAGAACACTCCACTGAATTCACTCAAATGATCGATAAATATCGTTTCGATGATCGCCCATCTTCTCGCGACGAAGTTATCCACGATATGACCCACCGCGACGATCTCGAACGCGACCGCATCGACCAGCTCCGCAGCGAATTTGAAGACTATCTTGATACTCACATCGACTACGAAGGCTAATCTATCACACGAAGCCCACCCAACCGTATTTTCCTCAGAAAACAGGTTGCGGTGGGCTTAAGCGTAATATATAAAACCCTAACTTATTATAAAAATTTGTCATAAAATATATTATCAAATTTTATTTCAATGTTATAATAGTATTATGGCAACATATAAAGTTCCGCAAGACGTTGAGGCGGACGATAAATTATTGGGACCATTTACTTTCCGGCAATTCATTTACTTAATGATTGTCTTCGGTATGGTGATGCTTGCTATTGCCTTATTCCAAATTTATCCTCTCCTTGCTATTATTCCTATTCCATTCATTCTGTTCTTTGGTATCCTTGCTTTACCGATCAAAAAAGACCAGCCTATGGAAACTTATCTTGCCGCTTTATGGTCGTTCTACACTAAACCTAATAAGCGTTATTGGATGCCCGGCCAAAGCGAATCCGTTATTTTGATTACCGCCCCCAAAAAAATCGAGGCTCCGCGTGCTCGCGACTTATCCTCCGACGAAGCCGGCCATCGTCTCTCTTTCTTGGCTGAGCTCGTCGATTCCGAAGGCCAAGCCATCAAAAACGCCAGCACACCTATGAAAGACGAATTCTATGCCGAAGCCTACAATACCACCGATATGTTCGATCAACATAGTAATTATAATATTAATACTATGATCAATCAGCCCCTCAACGCCGAGCGCGCCGCCGTTGTCGACCAAATGCGTAATGCCATTGCTCAGTCCGATTACAATTACGACGCCCTCAATGCCAACCCCTCCAGCAATCCTCTCCCCGGTCAACGTATTATTCAGCCCCGCAGTGGCTATGGCGGTACCAATAACGATTTCACTGCTTCCGGCGCACCTGGTACTTTATCCGGTTTCGAGTCCCCCGCCGTCGTCCAGCCGATCATTAGCCCCACCCTCGCCCCCGAGCAGCTCAACCTCGACGATCCCGAAGTTATGCTCGCCCAGATGAACAATCTCGCCAGCCAAGCCGCCGCCGCTGCCCAGCCCACCGCCACTCCACCCGTCGCCGACATCCAGAAAGAAGCCGACCGCATCCGCCGCGAAAACGAAAGTGAAGTTTATGTATCGTTACATTAAGGAGTTTTAATGAATCCACAAAACCCACAAATCAATCCAGCCGGGAATCAACCCACCCAAGCCTTTCCATCTGCAGGCCAAATGCCTATGCCGCCCACTACTCAGCCAGTTCAGGCTTTTTCTAGTCAATCTATCCAGCCTATGAGTATGCAGCCTGGCGCCGCTCTTCAGGGCCAATATTCTCAATCCCAATTCAATCAACTCAACCCCACCCAGCAGCAAATCCTCCAGCAACAACAACTCGCCGCTCAGACTAATCGCGCTCAAACCGTCGCCGGCACCAATGTTATCGAAGGTCCCCAAACCATCGGTTCCCAAGCCGCACCCGCTCAACAAGTCGTCGAAAATCCTATTTCCACTCAATCTACTCTATTGATTTCCGAGCTCCGCGACGGCGTTGTCATTATGAAAGACGGTTCTTTCCGCGCCGTCGTCGCTTGTCAATCCATCAACTTCGACCTTATGTCCGAGACCGAGCGTGAAGGTGTTGAGTATAGTTACCAGAATTTCCTCAACTCTCTCAACTTTACTATTCAGATTCTTGTTCGCTCTCAACGTGTCGATATCGGCCCTTATATTGAGCGCCTTTCCAACATCCGCCGTAACAACGACAATATGCTTCTCGGCGTCTTGATGGATGATTACATTAACTTCATCGACATTCTTTCCCAAGAAGCCAACATTATGGACAAATCCTTCTTTATTGTCATTCCATATTACAGTTCCGCCGATGCCGAAGCCCTTGTCCAGCAGACCAAAAACCTGTTCAAAACTTTTGGCAAAAAAGCCCCCAACGTCACTCGTATCAATCGTGACACTTATAATAAAGCCGTCGACGAGCTCAACAACCGCGTCGAAACCGTCATTTCTGGTCTATTTAATATCGGTATTCATTCCGTCCGCCTCAAAACTCGCGAACTCGCCGAACTCTATTACAACTTCAATAATCCCGACACTGCCGTTCGCGAGCCTTTAGTTGACTTTACTAAGTTAGCCACCACCTATGTACGCAAAGGAGAAAAAACCAATGAGTAAAAAAGACAAGCAAAACCAACTCTCTGCCGCCGAAATCGCTATGCAGTCCCAAGCCGCCGAAGAAGCGGAAATCCAGCAAGCCTTCGAGCAGGGGATTACCACTCTCCGCGACCTCATTTCTCCTAGTTCTATTGAAATCCACTCCGGCTATTTCCGCCTCGGCACTAAATATGGCCGCACTATTTACATTTACGGTTATCCTCGCAGCCTCTACACCGGTTGGCTTTCTCCTCTTATTAATATTGACGAAGTTCTTGATGTCTCTATGTATATTTATCCTGTCGAAACCGCCGTCGTCATGAAAAACCTCCGCAAAAAAGTCACCCAGCTCGAGGCTAGTTACAATGTTAATGCTGAGCGTGGCAAAGTTCGTGACCCAGAGATTGAAGCCGCCATCACCGACGCCGAAGAACTTCGTGACAAACTCCAAGTCGGCGCCGAAAAGTTTTTCCGTTTTGGTCTTTACATCACTTTGTGGGCTGATTCACTCGATGAATTGAGTTTTGTTCAACACAAGATCGAAACCATGCTCGGCCAACAAATGGTCTTCAGTAAAGTCGCCAGCTCTCAACAAGAGCAGGGAATGAACAGTACTATGCCTCAATGTACCGACCAGCTCCAAATCCGCCGCAATATGAACACCGGTGCTATTTCCACCAGTTTTCCTTTCACCTCCGCCGACCTCACCCAAGAAAAAGGCATTCTCTACGGTGTCAATATGCATAATAACGGTCTCGTTATCTTCGACCGCTTCAGCCTAGAAAACGCCAACCTCGTCGTCTTCGCCAAATCTGGTGCTGGTAAATCTTTCGCTGTCAAACTCGAAGCCTTGCGTTCCATGATGATCGGCGCCGAGATTCTCATTATCGACCCAGAAAACGAATATCAAAGATTATGCGATGCCGTCGGTGGTAGTTACATCCGCCTATCACTCAACTCCGACGTCCGTATCAACCCATTCGACTTACCAAAAGTAATTGATAGTGAAGATGCTAATGACGCATTACGTGCCAACTTAGTCACTCTGCACGGTCTTTTCCGTCTTATGCTCGGCGGCAACCAAATCGGCCCTAATGGTCAAATTGTCCCCGCCTTAAGCGCCAACGAAGAAGCCGATCTCGACCAAGCCCTCATTGATACCTACGCCCGTGCTGGCATTACTAGCGACCCCGCCACTCACCAAAACGTTCCGCCAACTATTATCAATTTATACGATACTCTACTTCATATGGGTGGCTCCGGCCCTCAGCTCGCTCAGCGCCTACGCAAATACACCACCGGTACTTTTGCTGGCATTTTCTCTCAACAGTCTAATATTGATATCAATAACCAAATGGTCGTTTTCAATATTCGCGATCTCGAAGATGAACTCCGCCCCGTGGCCATTTATATCGTCCTTTCCCACATTTGGAACATCGTCCGCGCCGACCAGCGCCGCCGTCTCCTCATCGTTGATGAGGCTTGGCAACTTATGCAACACGACGATTCCGCCAACTTCCTCTTCAGCCTCGCCAAGCGCGCTCGTAAGTATTATCTCGGTCTCACTACTGTCACTCAAGATGTCGAAGACTTTATGAGCACCAAAATGGGCCGTGCCATTGTCGCCAACTCTTCTATGCAGTTATTACTCAAACAATCCGCCTCTGCCGTCGATGTTTTATCTGATGTTTTCAAACTTACCAACGAGGAAAAGAAGCGTCTCGCCAACTTCCCAGTCGGTCACGGTCTCTTCTTTGCCGGCGCCAACCACGTCCATATTCAGATTATCGCTTCCGAGACCGAAGAATCCCTCATCACTACTCGACCAGGAGATAAGCGTTAACTATGGCTACCGATACCAGAAAATCCACCAATGAGCTACAAGGCGGCGATCAACCGCTTTATCAGCCATGGAATGATTTTTCCGGTAGACCTCAAACCAGTCAAAGCCAAGACGATGTTCAAGATAACGGTCCTACCACCAGTAAAGAGAATTACGACAACGACCCTGGTTTTTATCGCAACTCCCGCGCCAACTCCGCCGTCAACACCCTTCGTAATGCCGAGAATGGCGCCTTATCCAATCGGGAAGCCGAATCTTCCTTATACACCGGTCAAGGTCGCAACACCAATGCCAAATCCAAAGCCAAAGGCGGCAAGAAAAAAATCGGCGCTCTTATCACCATTCTTTGTATTCTCGGCGGTGGCGCTGCCTTCCTTGGCTCCTCCAACACACTCCTGCTCGACGCCGTCAATACTCTATTTACTAATGCCACTGATTATCAATACAGCCAATTTTCTCAACGTATTCTCAAACTTGTCGGTTTTAATATGGATAGCGATGATATCGTTATTACCGAAAAAAGTTGGACTGGCGCCCTTAAGTACAAACATATGTCCTCCGAATTCGAACAAAACCTCGCCAACGCCGGCTTCACTTTCGAAGGTTCCGGCGGCAAAAAAACCATGACCTGGACTTATGACACTGGCGACGGCACCACCATAACCCGCTCCGGCATCACCGCCAGCGAATTCATCGACTTATATAACAACAATGTTGACTTTCGCGGCAAATACAGTCTTGCCGCCGACAACCGTGCTATGACCGCTTTCGACGCCAGCGCCAATGGCTCCTATCGCCACATCGGCAACACTCGTAATACTTTTAATGATTTTGAAGATACTGGCAATAACGAAACCAATCTCAAGAACTATCAAGATACCGTTCGCCCCAAGTTTGATGGCGATAGTACTACTCTCCAAACCTCAGGCAAACAAGAAGTCACCGAATACGTTGATAAATTAGATGCCAATGGCAATCCAGTTATCGAAAATGGTCAAGTTGTCAAAGAACCAGTTACCAAAGAAGTACGACAATCCGCCTCCGATTCCGCTACCACTTCTTCCTCCGTTGATGTTGATGGAGCCAGAAGTATGATTAATAAAGTCTCTGGTGCCGTCAGTGATACTGGCAACTTCTACTGTGCCGCCATGAAATTCGGCAATATGATTTCTATGGCCATTGCTGGTAACGAAATCTATCAATCCATCCAATTCTTTATGACCCTCACTGAACCCCTCAGTAAGACCAAAGCCGGCTTCGGCGACCAGGCGCCCGTTCATCAGGTCCTCAACTGGTTTAGTACCAAAGCCGACACCGAAGTTAGTAATTTCGGCACCTTCAAGATCTCTGGCCAAGGCAAGCAGACTATCGAAGCACTTAGTCAATCTGGCTCACCACTCGAATCTAACGGTATGCGCAATATCCTCGCTAATGCCGCACCCAATACCAAAGAAGTTAGCTCTTTCTCCCTCGAACGCGTCGACAACTCCATCACCGGCCAGCTATCCAGTCTCGCCACTAGTAGTGATACCGCTGGTAATTGCGCCCGCTTCAGTATTACCGATAGCATAGTCTCTATCGGTCTCACTATTGCAAGTGGCGGTCTCACCAAGATTTTTGCCAACGTCATCGGCAAAGCCCTCATCGGCACCGCCATATCTGTCGCCATCAGCACCTTCTTTTCCTTCTTAACACCCACTATTCAAAACGCTTTCTTCACCAACGCTTTTGACAATGCTAAAGGTCAACCTGGCGGGGAATTATTTGCTCGCGGCAGCGGCGCCATCGGCTCTCAAAATGCCCGTCGCAACAGCGGTTACGGTACCGCTTCCAAAACTAAAGTTATGCAATACAATAAGACTACCAACGCCGTACTCGCCCTCGACGCCGAAGTTGACCGCCAGCGTCGCAGTCCTTTCGACATTAGTAGTCCCAATACCTTCTTTGGCAGTATCGCTTATAGTCTATTACCCACTCTCACCTCCACCAACCTCACCGGTATTTCTTCTATCCTTACCTCCACCATGTCTTCGCTTTCTACCCTTATTGGCGGCGTTCACGCTGATGGCGAAAACTCCTCCTATATGACCACTTTCGGCGAATGCCCTGCCCTCGAATCTATCGGCGCTACCGGTGATATGTATTGCAACCCTATACCTGTTCCCGACACTTCTACCGCCGACATCACCCCTGACGACCAAAAATATCAAGAAGTCCTTAAAGAAGCCCAAGAGTGCGACAGTGAGGGTAACTGCACTATCAAACCCGAATCCGATCTCGCCAAATACATTACATATTACGACGGTCGCGACTCACCTCTCGGCGTCGTCGATCAAAACATCCTCGCCGCTACGCAGCCCAGCAGCGATACTGGCATTATAGGTACCGTCCTCAACCAAATCCCTATCGTTGGTGATATTATCAACATAGTTGACTCCGGTGCCGATATTGTAAATCTCCCCTGGGCCACTGGCGCCATCGGCTCCCAAAACGGCGGCGATAGTATCGCCAACCTCCTCGCCGCTACCGACGAAGTCGACTATAAAAACTGGTGGAACGAAAAAGGTAAATATTACCAACGCTACGTCGAAGATTCTCGTATTCTCAATATGATGGGCGCCTACGAAGCCACCAATTCCAAAGATCCCGTCCTCGCCTACAAAGAAGAATACGAGCAAAAGTATCTCGAAGAACACCCCGAAGCCAACACCTACATCGGCTACCTCTCCCGTGTTTCCGGCCTCACTATCGAAAATACCGAAACCACTCTCGCCTTCATTGGCTATCTCAATTATATCGATCAATACGACCCCACCCTCCGCATCGCTATGGACGGCGACACTACCGAGATCAAAACCGCCACCCAAATCGCCGCCATAGCCGCCGAGGATTATCACGCCATTTATTTCGAAAATGATAATCTAGAAACTACTTTCACTGAGCCCATTATCGCCAACCACCACATCATTTACGCCGACGTTCGTAACCGGAGTTATGCCATATGTTAAAACACAAACTACAACTTTTTTTCAAAACTTTCCTCTGTCTCCTCCTCGCTCTCCTCATCGCCTCCCCCGCCTCCGCCGCCGACAGTTCCTACATTCAGTCTGCCGCCCTCAACGGTAGTTACTGGTACGATCCCTCCGCTCTTAATAGTAGCTGTTTTAGTAGTGATATTTCTATCTCTGGTAGTACCGCCGCTCAAAAAATCTGGTCCGGCCTCATTACTTTTATGACTCCCGAGCAAGCCGCTGGCGTCATCGGTAATATGGCCAGCGAAGGCGGTTTCAATCCCGTTCGTCACGAGATCTCCAAAAAGAATGCTCTTTGGCCCGGTTTCGATATTATGAACGACGTCTCCGATTCATATGGTATTGGCCTCATTCAATGGTCATGGGGGCGTCGCACCAAACTTCTTCATTATATCCAAAGCAACGACTCTAGTCTCATCCAATATTTTATGAATCCCGACACCTACAGTACTTACGGTTCTGGCGACAAAACTTCCGGTGATGTTTTCCTTGAAAAAGTAGGTGATGCCGTTTTTGACCGCCTCATCCAGCTTGAGCTCGAAGTTCTCAAAAACGAATTAAATATCAGTTACTCCGATTTCTTCAATCAAACCACCGTTTATGATGCCGCCAAATATTTCCTTGAGCGCGTCGAAAGACCCGCCAACCCTACCATCGAAGCCCACCCCGAACGCGCCACCGCCGCCCAAACTTTTTATGACCAACTAAACGGCGCTTCTCTCACCCCATCCGGCAGTAACGGTACTAATATTTCCGGCTCCAGCATCACTATTATTGGCGATTCCATCACCGCCCGTTCCAGCAGCAGTCTCAGTAATAAACTCCCCGGCGTCGAGATTAACGCTGAAGTCGGTCGCAGTTTCGCTACCGGTATCGACATTGCTAGATCCATGGAACTCCGTAACGTCGTCGTCTTCGCCCTTGGCACCAATAGTCGCAATGTTAGCAGTGACCAAATCCAAGAAGTCATCGATCTCGTCGGTCCTTCTCGCTCACTCTACTTCCTCACCAACTACGGCGTCGGCTACGACTTTACCAATAACAACCGTCTCTTCAATGAAGCCGCCGCCAGAAATTCCAACGTTAATGTTATCGACTGGGCCAGCTCCGTCTCTAGTAGCCCCGATAAATACATCGCCGTCAACGAATCCACCCCGGTCCACCCCACTGCCGACGGCATCACCCTCTTTACTGATTTAATCTCTAACGCTGTTACCTCCAAAAACCTCACCAGCGACGGCTGTACTGTCAGCGGCGATTTCCAATCCACTGTTCTCGCCTACGCCTGGCCTACTCCATCCGACCCCGTCTCCACCGTCAACCAGGCTACTCCTAAACCCGAATACGCCGCCGCCGTTGCTCGTCGCCGCGCTGCCAACAAATATATCGGTACCAACGGCATTGACTGTGGCTGTTTCGTTGCCGCCGTCTTGACTGATAGTGGTTTCGCTCCTGGCTACCGTGATAATGGTATGGGTGGGGAAGAGTGGGTTATCGCCAATGGCTGGACTCTCCTCAATCCCGACGAAAACACCCCCATTTCCGACACTAGTATTCTTCAGCCTGGCGATGTCGCCTTCTCCAACGGCGCCCCGGGCAACGCCGGCCACACCTTCCTATATGTCGGTGATATTCCTGGCTTCGGATCAAAAATCGCTTCCGCTTCCACTGGACCCACCTGGCGCGCGCCTATGGCAGGCACAGAAAGCCTTACCCAAAGTAATTTTGGCGGCTATCCAGTTCGCTGGTATCGTAAAGGTTAAATGAGTAAAACATTTATGCAACCATCCAATCAATTTAACAAACGCAACACTATTATCCTAATCGTTATATGTACAATTATTATACTCGGACTGATTATCTTTGGTATCGTTCGTGCCATTATTCGCTCTCACCAAGTTGAAATCGGTATCTACTATGCCCCTTTCACCGCTCAAGTTAAATTAAACGACGAGACCATCAAAAATAACTCCACCATCTGGATCGACCCCGGAGAATATCATATTACCGTTTCACTTGACCATTTCACCACGCTTAATACCACTTCTACCGTCGATCAATCCACTACCAACCTCTATGGCTCTCTTTCTCCTAGCGACGAAGAAGGTCAGCGCATCATGGAGACTTATCGCGCTGATTATGATATTATTCAATCCCTTAATAGCGCCGCCGCCATTGCCCTAGGCGAAGCTCAACGCGCTAAATGGCCCCTTATTTCCGCCCTCCCTATTAGCAACCCTCTCTTTTCCATCGGCTACAATATTTCCACTAATGACCGCCTCACCATCAATATCAACGCCGCCACTACTTATCTCGATGACGCCATCCACACTCTCAAATCCCATCTTACCACCAATGATTCGCTCGCCAATTACAACATCGCTTTTAATGATTGGACCAATCCACTTACTGATCAATTCCGCAGCAACACTAGCCAAGACCCCATCGAATATCTTATTCAAGGTTATCGTCACCTCAACCCGGATCTCAATCTAGTTATTCAGTCAGGGAACTATGCTAACAACGGCCAGTATTACTATACCACTATCACTACCGGATTCGACGAACGTTACAGTATCGTCACTTACCGCGCCATCCTCAAAAAAGACGGTACTTCTTGGCAACCCACCTCTACTCCTCAGCCTATTGTCACTACTTATAATACTCCGGAAGTCTCCACTGACATCCTCAATGCAGCCAACAACCTATAAACACTACTCGCTCCACTCCCCAAAATACCCTCTCAGAGGGTATTTTTAAGCCCTACAAGGCCCTTCTTTTTCCAACAAGGCATCCATCCTTTTCTTTTTTCATTAAAATTTATTTTCACATTTCAAAATTATTTTCAACAAAACTCGCCCAACGCATTCATACCCACCTTTCACCAAACACCCACCTTCCTGGCCAAATTTAGCGCCTTTCCCACCATTTTATCCACCCATCACCACCCACATTCTTCCACTCATTTTTCACTTATTTTCCGTTCGGTTTTCCTCTACCTCTGTTTTTCTTACCAAAACCGAACAACCCGAACACTTACCTCCAAACCCGAACACATTTTATATCACTTTCTTCTAAATTATACAACCATCACTTTTCCACATTACGTGGATAACTTTTCCGCTTTTTCACCATACCAAACCCGAACACAAAAAGTCCACTTTATTACTAACATAATTAGTTTCACCTCAGTTTTCCACTTATCCACTTTTATCTGTGGAAAACTCCCACTCCACCCACCGCTCCGACGGGGATTTTTCTTATAAAAATCGGTGGTAAGTTTTCCACTTTTCCACCTACTTTTCCACATTATTCAAAAACTAATGACGTTATTCTACACTTAGTCCACCACTCCCCACACTTGTCAGCACAATCTGATTATCCCTAAAATTCTTCACTAGACACTTCTGCCTCATCTCATCCAGTTCCGAGAATACATCATCCAGTAATACTAGCGGTCTCTTCTCTAGTACCTCCAGTATCAACTCCGCCTCAATAAATTTTAACGCCAGAATGCTCGACCTCACCTCACCTCTACTCGCCGAGCCATCCGCTTTTCGTCCATTAAACACGAACTCATAGTTATCATGATGTACTCCAAAACTCGTATGTCCGAGCAGGGAATCACGCCCAAAATCCCGCTCCAGTCTCAACAAGAAATCACTCTCTTCTTCCACTTCACTCAAATATTCCAATTTCACCTCATCCTCATTTTCCGCAATCGACCGATACACCTCCGTAAATCTCCGGTTTATCTTCTCCATTATTTTTCTTCGCTCTTGATTTAGCGCCACTCCATGTTTTACCAGTAAAATATTCCAAGAAAACAAATCCCCTGGCATTATCATTTCATCTTTCAATAATTCATTCCGCTGCTTCAGCGCCTTATTGTATCGCGTCAAATTCACCGCGTAGTTTTCCGATAACTGCCCAAACATCCGATCAAAATACCCCCGTTTACTCGTCGGACTCGACCCCACTAAGTGCAAATCATCCGGCTCAAACAATACAATCGGATATTGCAACTTTTTCGGCAGCCTCCCCGCTTTTTTATCTTCCACCAAAAATTCTTTCTTCACCCCGTCATACACCGCCACTACTTTTCTGCCATCCTTATATTCCAACTCCACCCGATAAAATTCCGCCCCCCTTCGCAAAATCTCTTTATCCGCCGCCCGGAAACTTTTCCCCCGCAATACCTCATAGATCGCCTCTAGGATCGAAGTTTTCCCACATCCATTTTGCCCCATAATAGTCGTCGTCTGCCCGGCACAATCCAGCACAAAACTCTCATGACTCCGAAAATTCACCAACTTCACTCGTCTAATTACCATCTTTTACCTCTAATCTTTCCCTGAAGAGAATGAATTTTGAGTTAATACGCGGAAAAAGTGAAGCACGCAAGCGAACCGTATTTGACATACGGAGAGCGCGTACTGGAACTTTTGACAAAGTAGTAACCAAAATTCAACTCTTCAACGGCATTACTATATGAATGTAATTATTACACCCCACCCCCTGCACCACCACCGGATCCAACCTATTCGCAAACCGGAAAATCACTTCATCCTCTACCGTCGCATTCAGTGCATCTAGCAAAAACCTCGAGTTTAGTGTTACTTTTCCATCCACTTCTACTTTCGTCGCAATCTCTGAGCTATTCTCTCCTAATTCATTCGCCACTGCCGCAATCGCAAAAGTCCCATTTTCTACACTCGTGCTGCACACTACCGACCCACCTACTTCTCGCGCAAACAATGCCGCTAATTTTGTCACTCTGATCAACTCGCTTTTACCTAATTCCACTTTCACTTCCGATTCTTTCGGGATTAACTGTCGATAATCAGGGAACGAACCATCCACCAATTTTGAAGTTACCTCAATTCCATCTAAGCGGAACTTCACTTGCGTCTCGTCAAACAATATTTCCACTTCTTCCATTTCATCACTGAGCGACCGCATCACTTCCTGTAGCGACCCCGCCGGCACAATTGCCGACACTTCCGCCTCTACTTTATCCACCAGTTTACGCTCTGCCAGCCTATATCCATCCGTCGCCGCCACATACAGTCCACCTTCAAAAGTATTAAAATACACCCCAGTTAGCGCCGGTCGCGTCATATCACTACTCGCCGCCATCATCACTTGTCCCAGCCCCGCCTTAAATTCTTCCGCCGGCACCCGGAAACTCACCATTTTCTCTTCCTCTAATTCTGGCAATTCCGGAAAATCATCCGCCAACGCTCCATTAATCATCGACCGACAAGCCCCCGCTTTCACTTCCACTTTCGTCCCATCCGCCGTAATTTCCACCATCTCACCCCTCGGTAGATTACTCACAAACTCCGCTATCAGTTTCGCCGGTACTGTCACTACTCCATTTTGACTATCCGTTACCGGTAACACACTCATTACTGCCATATCCAAATTTGTAGTGGTTAGACTTACTTTCTTATCTTCCACTCTTACTAATACATTGCTTAAAATCGGCAAAGTTGCCCGAGATCCCGCTGCTACTCGGCTCACATTACTTAAAGCCTTCGCCAACTTTTCCTGCAAAATCTTAATTTCCATACTTCCTTTATCAGCCCTTCATTATAATTTATTTAATAATAGTAATAGTAAGTACTGTGGAAATTGTGGAAAACGCTCCCCCATATCTGTTTTCCTATGTGCAAATCGACCTGCAAAACTTTCCCACAGCCACGTGCAAAACTCCGACTTTTACCCACCAAAACCCCACTTTCCGACTTTTTCACAGCCCCCTTCCAACTTTCCCACAGTCTTTCCCACAAACTTTCCCACAAACTTATCCACATTTTTTCCACAGCCACCGCATTTTTACCCATAAATCTGCTCCCTCAGCTCGTTTACCTGATCCCTCAGACTGAAGTTCAATTTCAGGTCCTTTTCAATTTTCTTTACTCCGTGCATCACCGTTGTATGATCCTTCACCCCTACCTCTAGCGCAATTTTCGGCGTACTCATCCCTAAATCTTTCGACAAAATATACATCGCCACCTGCCGTGCATTCTTAATATGCGCCACCCGACTCTTTCCGCACATTTCTTTCGGTGTTAATTGATAAAACTTCGCCACTTTTTCTACCACCATCTTCGGTGACACCGTCTTCGCTCGTGTTGCATTAACCGAGTTCGCATACCCTTCCGTAATTACCTGATAAGGCGTCATATTCTTAAAATCTGCCACCGCCAAAATATGTGTCAACTCTCCTTCCAGTGCCCGAATATTTGTCTTCACATTATCCGCAATATATTCAATCGCTTCATCTTCAATTTCCGCTCCCCGGAACTCCGCCATCGATTTTAAAATCGCGCACCGGTCCTCAAACTGCGGCATCTGCAAATCATACTCACCCGCCTGTGATAGCCGCGACGCCAATCTCACATCTACCGACTTAATCTCATTCGGCAACCGATCCGATGTTACAATAATCTGTTTGTCGTGTTGTGTTAGCTCGTTAAAAATATCAAAAAACTCCGCCTGTGACGCATCCTTATTCATGATCATCTGGAAATCATCAACAATCAACACATCTAATTTTTGGAATCTCTGCCGGAATTCCTCAATTTTTTTTGTCTGCAGCGCCTTAATGAAATCTGAATAAAAACTCGATATCGGCGTATAAAATACTTTTAGTGACGGATCTCGCTTCAAGATCTCATTTCCGATCGCCTGCACTAGATGCGTCTTACCTAGTCCCGGTCCGCCATACAGGAAAAACGGGTTGTATCTCGTCCCCGGCGCGTCAATTACATTTTGCGCCACGTTCACCGCTAGATCGTTATTTGTACCAATCACAAAATTATCTAGCGTATATCTTGGATTTAGCCCCGTTTGTACCGACCCGTTCACTAGTGGGGAAGAACGGTAATTTGAAGTCGCCACATTTGCTAATGACTGAATCGCATCCACTGGCGGTCTCGATATATGATTTTTCGGTTTCGGCTTCTCTCGCGTCAAAATATCATATTTTATCTCTGTGACCGCTATGTCATTATGCGTCAGCGCCATCTTGATTACATCCGAGTATTTCGACTGCAACTGTTTCCGCTTAAACACATTCGGCACCCCAATCACAATCAAATCATCTTCTATCGAAAGTAACTCTGCTCCAGTAAACCAAGTCGCAAACTGTTCCTTCGGAATCGTCTGTTCAATCTCAGCCATCACCTTCTTCCACACATCAAGCATAGACCCCCGTCACCTCCTTCCTTAATAACTTCATTATACCAAACCTTCTCCCATTTTTCCACAGTTTTTTCTCCAAAAACCCACATTTTCCAACTATGTTATAATATGTCCACTCCGTAACAGAGATAACTTTTCCACAGCCAGCTCCAAATCTCTAGTTTAATATGTGGAAAACTTCTTGAAAAAAGTGGAAAACTGGTGTATACTAGAACAAGTAATTGCTATACATTAAAGCACAAGAGTAATAAATTGGAGAAAATACTATGCCAAAGAGGACTTATCAGCCACACAAACGCCAACGCAAAGTCGAGCACGGCTTTATGAAGCGCAATAGCACCAAAAATGGTCAAAAAGTTCTGAAGCGCCGCCGTATTAAAGGTCGCGCCCGCTTAACCGCCTAACTTACTAAAATAACCCTCAATGACGGGGGTTATTTTTTGAAGAAAAGAATACGAAGGGGTGGGAGTGCAAGCCCTTCAAAAACATATTTGCATTTTCATTTCAAATCTAGTATAATAAAAGTATGTTATCCCAGCGTTATCGTTTTCATTCTCGGGGCGGCGTTAATTACACTTATCAAAAGGGTAAAACTATTCGCACGCCTCTGATTTCGCTAGTCTATAATCATAACTCTCGCGGCCGCCAACGCTTCGCTGTCGTCGTTTCCAAAAAAGTTCTTAAATCCGCCGTCGGTCGCAATACTATCCGCCGCCGCGTTTATGAGGCCATCCGCCTCGAACTTCCGGGCTACCGCGAGCCGATGGATAATATTTTTGTCGTCTATAATCAATCCGTCCTCACGATGCCTTTTCTCGAACTTCGTCGCCTCATCAGGGGACTAATGGACCGCAGCCTCACCGCTTATCATCCTCATCATAAATAAAAGCAGCCCCACCGAGGGCTACTTTTATAGGCGAAGGATCTTGACATACGTTTAATAGTGCGTTAAAATGGTCTCATACAGCTATTGAAAATTACTTTCGTTTACCGAAGGTAATTTTTATAGTCACCTTAAGGCGACTAATCTTGAATGATATAGTCATATAAGTCTCATTCCACATTGTTAAATTGTACTAATTCATCGACCAACCAATAAAGGTTGAATAGCATCGGCCAATTAGTCCTTCCTGTCAGTCTCCGCCATATCTCCATATTAGCATAAACTTTACTTAATATAAACACTAAATCATTATAAACATAAATATAAACACAAAAATAACTATATCACAACCCAAGACTATACTTCCATAAACCAAATTTTATTATATAATAAGCAACACTAATATATCACCAAATGAATATTTAAGATATAATATTGATAATATGACACCAGATAAAAAATAAAGCCTCCTGAAGCAAAGGCCTACCGCCTCACGCCTCCCTCTAGCGAATAGTCATTATTTCATCTAAATCCAACTTTTTGTTTCTTAGTCTAGTTAAACTACGTCGTATTATTCCGAGGCGACGAACCGCCCCTGAAGCGGGGCCTAAGACTTGGCCGAGCGGCCCGGAGCGGCCCCGCGGAAGGGGTGGGAGTGCAAGCCATCGGATGATTAGAAGAAAGATTTGTCTAGCATATTATCTTACAAAAAGTTGGATTTAGATTATGTACATTATTCGCTTAGAAAAAATTAAAATACCTTTTCCATTTTTTATTTTCAAAATATGTTAAAATTCTTTAAAATAAATATGAATTTCCACATCCCTTCTAGTCATCTCTATAAAAGTATGCTATAATGGAACTATGTTTTCATTTATTGATATGATTATCGTCCGCCCCATCACGAACATCCTCTTTTTGATCTACGGTTTCGTGGGTGATTTCGGCCTGGCGATTATCCTTTTTACAGTTTTAGTTAAAATTTGTCTCTGGCCTATCGCCAAGAAACAGCTTCATCAGACTCGCCTGATGCGCAAGATTCAGCCTGAGCTCGCTGAGATCAAGAAGAATTGCAATGGTAACCGCCAGCTCGAATCTCTTCAGATGATGGATCTCTACAAGCGCAACAATATCAAACCTTTCCGCTCTATGCTTACGCTTATTATCCAGCTGCCGATTTTTATCGCCCTCTATACTGCGGTTCGCGTGATGGTTTTACCAGTTCCCGATGACAATCTTGAGCTTCGCGCCTACGCCCCCGTCCGCCAGATCGAGCGCGTCGAAGAAGTCGTCCAGCTTCAGCAGCCTTATCTCGAGTATCAGCGCGAAGTTGCCGCCATCCGCAGTGATAGTAATTTGAGTGACGAAGAAAAAACCGCCAAAATCGACGAACTTCCCAAAGTCACCTATGATTTTCACCCTAAACTTTTCGGTCTTGTCGATCTCGATGTTAAGGCTGGTTTTGGCTCCACTAGTGCTCTCGTGATTATGGTTTTTGCTCTCGCTTCCGCCTTCACTCAGTTTTGGATTTCTCGCCAACAACTTCCATCTAAAAAAGGTGACCGTAAAACCTTCCGCCAAATCATGGCCGAAGCCGCCGACGGTAAAGAGCCTGACCAAGCCGATATGAATCAAGTTATGTCTAGTCAGATGGCCTATACGATGCCGATTATGATGCTCCTCATTATGATTAATCTCCCTGGCGCTCTTGTCTTTTACTATCTTATCACGAATCTTATGACCGGTCTCCAGCAAAAGTATATCCTCGGCAAAAAAGAAGAACAAATGGAAATCTCTGCCGACAAAAAACTCATCCGCGACCTCAAGAAAATGGAAGAAGGCCAGATTGTCGAAGATACTACATCTAATCGGTGGGTCAAGAGTAAGAATGCGACCAAAAGTGAAGACAAAGCCGGTGTGAAAGTTACGCACATTTCCGCCAAAAGTAGTCGCAGGGGTCATAAGAAGAAAAGGAGTTAATCTATGAACAAAGATGAATCAATTCGGTTTGCCACCAAATACCTCGAGGACTTACTTTCGTTTTTCGGTATCAACGTCGCTGTCGATTCTACCATTGATGACGAAGTTATCCAGCTTTCCATTCCCAGCACCTCGATGAACTCCCTCCTTATCGGCCGCGAAGCGCAGAACCTCCGTGCCCTCCAGCACATCGTCTCCGCTGCCCTCACTTGTCGCGACGCCGAAGTTACCCGCGTCAATGTCGATGTCGCCGATTACAAACGTCAACGTGCCGACCGCATCGCCGAGCAAGCTGAGAGATGGATCCGCGAAGTCCGCGTCACTGGTAATCCTAAGCGTCTCAATCTCAATGCCGCCGACCGCCGTGTCGTCCACAAAGTCGCCCAAGATTACTCCGACATCCGCACTCATTCCGAAGGCGAAGGCCGCGAACGTCAGCTCATTATGGAAAAACTCCCCAACTAATCTTTTTAGGCTCCGCAACAGGGAATTAAACTCGATTTATGAAAAGTTTAATTCATTATTACGCGGTTTAACTTCACGCAAAAGAAAGTTTAATTTCTTGTCGTGTAATTTAAGTCTACACACAGAAAAGCATACTCCCATCGCGAACAATTTAAGTCCGCATTCAACAAAGTTTACTCTCGCTATAAACAATTTAAGTCGGAGCCTAAAGAAACGTACCCGCCAGTACGTTTCTTTAGCCACCCCTGTTATTTTAGCAATTTTCCGCCCTTAGAAAATCTTAGTTCCGCGTCTGCAAAACTTAATCGGAAGTTCCGAAAGTTAAGTCAGAAGTTTGTAAAACATAGTCAAGAGATTAGGAAATTAAGATACAACTTAATGAAGTTAAGTGACATATTTTGTAATTTAAGTCAGATATTTCTTAAACTAAATCCTAATTTAATTGAGCTAAGTTTCAAACTCCCCCAACTCACCGCGCCACGCATCTCACTGAAAGACCGTCATAACGGTTACCATAACCACCGTTCTGTGCTGTGGGGTTTACTGAACTGCTGAAGGAGAGAACATATGATATAATATCGCTAACAGCACTATCGGATGACCAGTAATCGCCGCGAGAGCCAGCTTCTGTCATAGTCCCATGATACATATACCCACTGTATACGAAGAAAAGCGGCGCCAATCTGATATCGTATTGACCACTAGATAAGGTGCTCTGAAGGTTATATTGCGAGAGAAGGAAACCGAAAGATTTGCTGGATGTCTTATTATTGCCTATTGGTAGACGCCATCCCCTTGGACATATACTTCGTGAAGCAGATGCTTTGTCTGAAATATTCTGCGCCTCATTGGCTGTTGTTGCTCCCCAAGAGTAGTAATTACCTGATAAATAATGCGCGTCATACTCTTTATTAGTAACTACCTGGTTCCCCATATCTTTATAGAAATTAGGATTATCTGATGGAGTTAACGATTGTACGTTTTTCCATACATCTGCACATCCAGATAACGCACTACCAGCGGTCAAATCACACTTTTTTATGGAAGTAGGATTTGAAAGTGCATATACGCCAGGGTTATAGTATTTCACCAAATTGGCGGTGTTTTGACTACCGGACCAGAACCCACTCGCCCCCGTCGTCGACTTCCAGCTCCCCACTGTTTCCGGAATATCCGAATCCGCACTCGTCAGCGTCCTCCCGTTCAGATCAAGCGCCAAATTCTGCGTCATCCAACAGTTGCCATCCGCTAACTTCGCAATCCAGTAATACTTGCTATCTCTCGCATCCTTCACTCTTGCTGTATCACCTATCAGCGCCGCATCGCACACTCGCCACGTCATATCTTGCATTGTCGGCAGGGAAGATAGATTGACTACTTCTTTCGCATCTGTCGCTACACTCAGTGTGATATTTGATTTATAGTGATCCGCTTTCGCCCCTTCCATATTTGCCGCGAACGCCAAAGTATATGGTTGTGTCACGTTGGTCAGTTGACTTCCATCACTTTTCTTCACTGTATCCGCCGCTATCCCTACTGTTGATTGGATTGCTTGATAAGTCAAACTCGCCGGGTCCGCATTATGACTTTTTGCCACCGCATAACCCCACTGCATCGCGCCAATTCCATTCGCTGCTGTCGCTGTTGCGATACTACTAATTACATCCGGATTATTTGGTGTCGCACCGGTCAGCAAAGTACTGTCCGCCTGCACGAACACTTGATATTGATCTACGTTGTTTGCTCCCACTGTGAAGTTTATGCTAATATATTGCGCTCCACCACTACTAGATACAGGCTGCGTGATAGTATTGTTATCCATTGCCGTGTCAATACTTAGTGCTACTCCTTTTTCCGGCACCGTTAGCGCTTGCGTATCGATCAAATTTTCTGTGTCACCCTCAGTTGCTGATACTTCACTTATTTGAGTAGGGAATATCATCATTCCGATTAACCCAACCAGAGCCAATGACGCCATCGCCGGCAAGCCTAGAGGAATTATCTTGCCCACAATACGACTTTTCTTATGATTTAGACAAAATTCTTGGCGAGGGTCGCTCCCGAACTTTTCCACCACTCGTCCAGCCGCTTGTGTTTTCCTAAAGAAACTCTTATTCAACTTATTTTTGTAGAAACAAGTACGTTTATCACTACGAAGAAGATGTGATTTTTGCTTAAGTTTTTCTGCACAAGAAACATTACTTTCTCGCACAGAATAAGTTTTCTTTATTCTATGCCTCATTGGCCCTCCTTGTTGGTTATTATTTTGGGCCAACACAAAATACTTGAATATAAATATAATTGGCCCTTCTTCGCTCGAGCGCCAACTTTCAGTCTACAACTAAAAACGACACCCTAGGTCCGAGTATCTCACTACGCGGAGGTGTCTACGTACAACTAATCTTTCGAATACTTGTGAGCAAACGACTTTTTACCTAAGGTGCCGTTCAAATCTCATAAGTATTACCAAACTAGTTTCTTCAAACTTTAACAAATTGTACATAGATTATTATAAAAATAATCCGCATAGTGAGATAACCCCATTATACCACATTTCTCACCAAATCAACCCAAAAAACTTATCCACCACCCGCACACCACTTGTGCAAAACTCTGTGGAAAACTCTGTGCAAAACTTTCCGCGCACCTAATAATATAATATAACCCCGCGGAAAACCATTCCCCTACTCCCCCCTTCAAACCTCTCCCCCACTTACTCCCAGAATGATCACAAAATCCACATCCCCCGGCTCAATCCCTTCCGGCAGATCATTTATGCCTTTCACGGGTACTTTATACCGCTCTTCCAGTTTCGCTTTGGTCGCCGGGAAATCTTGTCCTACCGCATAGACACAATATTGCGCCTCACACACTCCTAATTCCGCATCACCTACCGCAATATTCTCAAATCCCACCTCAACTAACCTATCTCTTTCCGCTCCGGCCACGCCATACTGACCGCTTGCATTATAAACTATCATCCGTGAATGCTCTCGTGTCATCGGGTCGCTGCTAAACATCTCTGCTACATATTCACGAATCTGACTATAATTACCTTCGCCCGCCGAGGGAACTACATACGATATATTATTAATCGTCGCCGTCGTCATATAGAATGTTTGTGTATCGTAATTCACCAGCGGTACTTGTCGGATATTTGCGATATTAAAGTCGCTCAGGATCTTTACCCCTGCCTTGATATTATCTGTCGAGAAATTTGACCTTAAATTATCTCCCAAGATATTCACCAAGTTAAACGCTTCCGTCACCCCTACCCCGTTTTGCACAATTTTATCCACGATTGCCTGGACGATTTTTTGCTGTGTATTCCCGCGGGTGAAGTCTCCCCCTTGCGTCCCGTGTCGCGCCCGCGCCAAGCCCAGCGCCTGCTCACCGTTCACTGTCACTGGTACGCCTGCCTGTGCCACCGCACCTGTCCAGCCATAATCATTAATATCTTCATCTAGCGTCACCGTAATCCCGCCCAGCGTATCAATAATATCAATCAGCGACGCCCAGTTAATATGTGCATAATATTGGAACTTAATCCCCAAAATCGTCCCGATTTGGTCCATCAATGCCTGCGCCCCGGCTTCCTCATTTGTCCCATCTTGGTTATGACACCAAAAGACTTCGTTAATTTTTCCCGCCGAGCACGCCATCGAGACTTTTAGATCCCGCGGCAGACTCAGTAGTGCTACATCCTTCGTATTCTGGTCTACACTCACCACCATAATCGAATCCGTCAGCTGTGACCCACCGTGCTCGCCGTAAGCCGTGTCGCCACTCATATTATAGCCTTCCGTCCCGAAGACCAAAACATTCGTCCTCCCGTTTTTATCCGTCTCAAACGGCACCGCATCCGATACCATCGAATGAATCGCATCCCACAAGCCCGAGCGTCCACCGGTTAGTCGTGCGATCAACTCATCCCCCCACTTATACACAATTCCACCGCCAATTACTAATATTCCTAGTATCACCGCCGTCACAATTCGCCCAATATGGCGTTTCTTCTTCGGCGCCCGTACTCGACGCTTCGGTTTTGTTGGCTCTTCTGGCTCATCTTCCTCTTCTGTTTCGTCATCCAGTACACTCTGCGCCAAAAACTCCCGCGTATCACCCTCTCCGCCCCATTCGCTCAGAAAATCACTCTCCGCCGTCTCATTTTTACTATAATTATTATACTGCGGCGCATTATTCTCCTGGCTTGCCAATAGTTCCGACCAATCCGCTTCCGCCCCCGCGTTAAAATCATCATTCGGCTCATTCATCTCTTCCGCATCAAAATCAAATGTCTGCACTGGATCCAAGAATGAGTTTACGGCCGGATTCTTCTTTTTTATCTTATCAATCGAGTTCAAGGCCGCTCGTCGCTCTGTTCGCGAGCGTTCTACCTGTGCGTGAGCCGCTTGCGTGCGGGTCGTCAAATCGACGGTATGCGCCGATGCCGAACGCCGCGCCGTATTCACAGCACGATTTGGTTGCGCATCATCCCGCACTTTTAACCCGTCAATTGTCGTCCTTGCCATCAAACTCCTCATTATTAGTCCAAAATCTGGACTTACCCAATTAATATTTGTGTGATATACTTATTATAACATATGAAAGTCAAACTTACGAAAAAACAAGCGCTTATTATAGATTTTATTAAGGAATATCTGGCTCGCACTGGGGAATCACCTTCATATCGCGAAATTATGTCCGCCCTCGGCCTCTCTTCGGTTTCCGCTGTCGCTGAACATATTGATAATTTAGTTGCTAAAGGCGCTCTTAAAAAGATTCCCGGCGCCGCCCGCTCGCTCGAAGTTGTCGATCTTAGTTATCCCGAGACTACTGAACTTTTCTACCGCGTCCTCACCACTTCTTCCTCCACCGAACGTAAGATTCTACTACAAGCCGCCGACCTCCTCGGCCTCGACCTCAAACTACCCGATCCCGACGACTAATCCAACTTGTAATTTCTATACAAGTTCAACCTGCCTCCACCTCTGTAAAATTCCAAACCCTACACATCTTAAGCCAACCAAGTTTACATATATTTATTCGGGGTAAATTCATTGACCAAACTCGTTTTTCTGCTATACTAGTATTAGGAGAAAGGTCAATGTCCAAATCAGAATCATCTCGCCACCGTGTTCCACCCTACAAGCGTCCACTAGTCGTGGGAGGATTTTTAGCGATTCTGGCGGTTGTGATTTTATCTACGGTTCTGATTTGCAAGAACTTTCTAGGATCTAGCGACGATTCGCAGGTTAAAAACCCAGATGATAATTCCAATACTCACCAGCCCGAGGAGCAGCCGCCCGATACTAAGCCTGCCGAGCCCGACGAGCTGGAGAATAAAACTCCTCAGTTCGAAGGTGAAGATCCCAACGAGCTAAGCGAACTTACTGGCCACATCATTTACAAAGATATTGATACTGTAAACCAAGCCCTCCACTCCGCCGTAATGATTAATCAATATCTCCAGGCCGACGGTCAGTGTGTCTTCAATCTCAAACGTGACGACGCCGTCCTTCGTACCGCTTCTGCTGTTGCTACAGCCGATGTGACTACGTCCGTCTGTGGTCCGTTCGATATCTCCATTGCTGACCTGCCGCCAGGGAATTATCAATTAGAAATTATCATTACCGGTGACGGCAAACGCGGAGTCATCACCGACGATTTAGAGATTTAGTTGCATCTCAACCTACCAACACCAAACCAAAAGTCAAACATAAACAGGAGTTACCAAAATGTCAAAGTTCACCCAAGAACTACAATCCGAGTTTTCCGCTCGTCGTAATCTACTCTTTGTGGTTTTTGCTTTTTGTATGGTCGCCACGCTCTCATTTTTTGCGACTAGCCGTATGCACGAATCTTCCGCTGCCAATCTTAGTAACTTTACTCCTGGTAATATTATCAGTGATGCCGTGATGTCTAATTATAGTTCTATGAGCGAACAAGATATTCAAAACTTCCTCAATAGTAAGAATAAGTGTGATAATCGCGATTACAATCTTTACCTGCAGTACACTAGTTCCAAGCCCACCATTTCTTGGCATTGGGAAGGCGAGCCTTACAATGGTCATTTTGTTTGTCTAGCCGAAGAAAAGTTTGGCGAAACTGCTTCCGAGATTGGTACCGGCAAAACTGCCGCTCGGATTATTTACGAAGCCGCTCAGGCTAATCATATCAATCCTCAGGCTCTCCTCGTCCTTTTGCAAAAAGAATCTAGCCTCATTACTGACAAAGTTCCCAATTCTTACGACTATGGCCAAGCCACCGGTTACGGCTGTCCTGATACCGCCGCTTGTGATAAAAAGTATTCTGGCTTTAGCAATCAAGTTCACCGCGCCGCCGAACTTTTCCGCTATGTCCTCGACCACAACTCTGTTTATTATCCCGCTGGCCGTACTGTCTACGTTGGCTATCATCCTAATTCCAGCTGTGGCGGCACTCAAGTCCTCATCGAAAATCGCGCCACTGCCGCCCTCTATCAATACACGCCTTATCAGCCCAACGCCTCTTCTCTCGCCGCTGGTTATGGCCAAGGCGACACCTGCTCCGCCTACGGCAACCGCAATTTTTATCTTTATTTCACTGATTGGTTTGGCAGCACTCAGGCCGCCGTTGAAGGGGAACTAGTGGATATTCCGGACGGTTCCTATACTTTAGTTTCCGGACTTTCCGAGCAGCGCATTCTCGGCGCCTCTTCTCGTAATGTCCAGCTGAGTAATATTACCGCCGCTGATACCTGGACTATCAAGCGCGATACTAATGGCTTGTATGAACTTACCAATGCCGCCACCAACCTCCCGCTCTCCGTTGATCAGTCTCAACCCGAATCCGGCACCAACGTTTCTGTCCGTGCCACTTCCACTGAATGCGCCAAAAAATGGAAAATTTACCAAACCAAAGATGGCTACCTCACTTTAGAATCTTCCTGTACCAGTGGTTTCGTTCTCGATGTTAATGGTGGCTCTTCTGCTGTTGGTACCAATATCCAGACTTATATCACCAACGCCAGCCTTTCCCAAAAATGGCACCTCCGCGCCAGCCAAACCCTCGACGACGGTGTCTATACTATCTCTTCTGCACTCGACCGCAGTGCTATGATTGACGTTGCCGGCGGTGGTACTCACAATGGTGCTAATATTCAGATCTATGAGAACAACCAAACCCTCTCTCAGAAGTGGCTCATTCAATACGATTCTAGTACTGGTCATTATACTATTACAAACCCACTTTCCAATAAATCCATCGACATTTCTTATGGCAATATCAAAGATGGTACCAATATCTGGCTTTATGAGCATAATAGTACTTGTTCTCAGCAATGGAATATTATTGAATCCGCTGGTCGTTATGTTATTTCTTCTGCTTGTTCACCTCTTAAAGTTCTTGAACTCAAAAACAAATCTACTACTAATAGCACTAACATCCAGCTCCAAACTTATGACCGTGATCACCTTGGCGAATCTTGGGTTATTACCAAATCTCCTGAGCCTTCCGATGGTACTTATGCGATTCACGCTCGTCTTGATAACGATCAATTACTCGACGCCTCGAACGGCAATGTTCAACTTTATCAATCCCAGTCCGACCGTAACCAAAAATGGACCATCAAAAAATCTGTCACCTCGGGATATTACACTATCGTTGATCAATCTTCCGGCCAAGCCATAGATATTAAATATGGTGACATTCGCAACAGTACCAATATTTGGCTCTACGACCAGAACAACACTTGTTCTCAACAATGGTATATTATCGAAAGTCGGTCTGACCATTATACGATTTTCTCTTCTTGTGTCTTAAATTATACTCTTGATGTTACTTACGGTGATGCTCGTAATGGCACTAATATCCAACTTTATCAGTCCAACGGTACGATTTCCCAAGAGTGGTATTTTGCTCGTTAAAGCCCTAAACTTAACTTCTTCTCAATAATCCTCGAGAGTATGCTATAATTACTTTATGCGAGTATTTGTGAGGAAAATCTATAACTTTTTTGCACAACATTGGCATTATCTTTTAGTTATTATTTTTGCACTTATTCTTAGTGTTGGTGTCTGGGGAAGCATCCATACTTATATTGCTGGCGACGATTATGCTTTCCATATCGCGCGTATCAAAAGTATCTCCGCTGCACTCAAGGATGGTCAACCTCTCGCTCAGATTTCTCCTCACGATATGTTTGGCTTTGGCTATGGGTACAACCTTTTCTATGGACCACTTTTGCCTTGGCTTGGTACTTTTTTGCGTGTATTTTTCTCATCCTGGCCTCTCGCTATTAATATTCTGTGTATTTTGTTAATGTGTGCGTCTGGTTTGCTTACTTGTTATGCTGTCAGTCGTATTAGTCATCAAAAATCTCTCGCCGCTCTTGCCGGTATCTTTTACCTTGCTGCCCCATATCATCTTATTAATTTATATGACCGCTTTGCTCTCGCTGAATTTGCCGGTATGGCTATTCTACCGCTTTTGATTTTAGGACTATATCAACTTACCAATCACGAGAAATTCGCCGTCCGCAAAATCATCATTGCTGCAACTTTGCTTATCCTCACGCATAGCCTTAGTACTATTTTCGCAATTATTATTTCCGCCGTTTACCTATTATTGAATCTCAAGCAGATTTGGAATCTTGCCACCTTCAAGAAAATCCTCATCATTATCGGTTTCGTTTTGGGTAGCACCGCCTTTTTTACTCTTCCACTTCTCGAAGCCAAACTTACCGGCACTTATGGTGTTTTTGATAAAAGATATAGTTCACTTCGCTTAGAAACCAATCCTGAAAAAATCTCCGTTCAGCACTTGTCACTATCTGCTCTGCTCTATTCCGATTATGACAATGCCGAACTCGCTCGTGATAAAATGGCTATCGGCATTATTGCTATCATCGGGCTTACAGGGTATTGGTTTATTCGCAAAAACCTCCCAGCCGAGCAACGTCATTTCACTGACATTATGTATGTCCTTAGCCTTATTTCACTTTTTATGACTACTTCATTTGCGAATTGGAATCTTGTCCCTAGTGTATTCTACTCTATCCAATTTCCGTGGCGTTTTCTCAGTATTTTCGCTTTCACTTCCAGTATTATTTCCGCGTATGTTATTTATGAAATCATCAAGACCTTCTCTACCTCCCAGCAACCACTTCTCGCCATCGTAATTGGTTTGCTTACCATTAGTACTGTTAGTGAACTTTATACTTTACCGCATGTCGCCCACACTGCTCCTGGTGATGAAGTACAGTTTAGTCTCGAGGAAGGTAGTCCGGGTTGGTCTGGCGAATATGCTCCAGTTGGCTTGCTTTGTGAAGATTATGCCGATGACAAATGTGGTCTCGGTGAACTTTCTAGTAATCTCACTCTCCGCGGTCAAGACGTAAAAGTTCTTAGCGGTAACGTTGATATTCAAAACTACCAAAAAACCGGCACTAAGATTACTTGTGATCTTGTTAATATTTCTAGCGATGCTACTATTGAGCTTCCTCTGATTTGGTATCCCGGATATGTTGCTACCTTGAACGGACAAAAACTTCCCGTCCGCGCCAGCGCTCAGTTTGGTCTTGTTGAGATTGATTTATCCGGTTTTACCAGCGGGGAACTAAAAATCCACTACCCCCTTTCTGTGGCGTCAGTTATTGGTCTAATTATTACTATTTTTACTATTATTTTAGCAACTATTCTTTTCATTTATCAAACTAAAAAATCTAAATTTTCTCTCAAGGAGTCCAACCAATGAAAGTCCCCGCTATTTCTATTGTTATGCCAATCTATAACGCCGAGCCTTTTCTCAAGCAGACTCTAACTTGTCTTTTACAACAAACTTTTACCGACTTTGAGTTAATCTGCGTTGACGATGGTTCTACTGATTGTACTCCCGAGCTGCTGCGTAAGTTTTCCTCTAAATTCTCCCATCGTATGCACATTATTACTCAGACCAACGCCGGCCCTGGCGCCGCTCGTAACGCCGGCATTGCTAAAGTTCGCGGTAAATATCTCGCCCTCCTTGATGCCGATGATATTTATGAGCCCAATTTTCTCGAGCGTACCTATCAAAAAATCACTGCCGACCAGAGTGATCTTGTTGTTGTCCGCTCTGACGAATATCATCCGGACACTGATCAATATATCTCCACTCCATGGACTATTAACTCGCATCTTTTACCATCTCATATACCTTTTGCCGGCACAGATATTCCTCAAAATGCCTTTGAGCTTTTCGTTGGCTGGCCTTGGGATAAACTTTTTCGCACCGATTTTATCCGCGAGCAACATTTACGTTTTCAAAACTTACGCTCGTCCGAGGATGCTTCATTTTGTTTTATGTCCATCATCTTAGCCCAAAAGATTTCCATTGTTGATAATATTCTGGTCCACCATCGTAAAACTCCTGGTTCCGTTTCTAACACTAGGGAACAAACTTGGTCTTGTTTTTATGATGCGCTTCTCGACCTTCGTCGCCAGCTCAAGCAGCATCACCTATATCGGCGTTTCGAGCGTGACTTTATTAACTACGCCCTCAATTTTTCCTTATGGCACCTCACTACCCTCACTGGTTCCGCCTACTTTGAACTTTATGATCAGCTCAAAACGTCCTGGTGGCACGAGTTAAAAGTCGATCGTCATTCTGCCGACTACTTTTATAGTCCTTATCATTATAAACTCTATCAACAAGTCCTCCAAAATTCGGCGACTGACTTTCTTTTTCATTTTCTCCAGCAAAAACTTCAAGAAATTGACCATCTCCATCAAGACCTTGAGCAACTTCGCACAGAATGCCAAACTCTCGAACAAACTCTCGCTCTCCGCAATCAAACTATTCAAGACTTGCATAACTCAACCTCCTGGAAGGTTGGTTACGCTCTCACTGCGCCCGCCCGCTTTCTCAAGTCTAAATTTAAACCTTCGACTTAGTTTTCAGCCTGTAACGAGTTCTTAATATACTAAGCTCCGTTTTTGCTATGATCCAATTCGGTGCCAAAATAATCCCCAACAAGATTCGATCCGTCTTCCGAAAATAAGTATACTTAAAACTTTTGTCCTCACGGACTGGCGATAACAACTTCCTTAACTGTAGCCAATAACTCTTCTCGTATTGCGCATCAATATTGTACAAAAACCCCAAATTCGTCCACAAAATGTGAATGTATAAAGCCTCTTTCACCTGCGCGAACTTGCCTGAGTTTTGTACAATTTCAACACCAGTTTTGCAAGCCGCAATCATCTGCAGCGCTTTTTTATCAGTTACGCTAGTTGAATGCTTTTGTTTCGGGTCGTTCCGCCAATGTACAAACGGTTTTTTGACGACTACAATCTTTTCTGCCGCACATAATACTTTCATCGCGAATGGAAAGTCTTGATACGCTGCTCCCGCAGTTTCCGTCAAGAGTTTATCGTCCTCCATCAGACTCTCCAAAAACTCCCTCCGGTAAATCGCCGACCAAATTGAAGCATGGAATGCTAATAACGCTGGCCACTCTGTAATATTAAAAGGTTTATTTGGTGCCAGGCGCAAATTTACCTCACCTGGATCCGTAAAAACTACATCCTGTTCTCCCTCTGGTTTTGTTGAATCTGTCTTCCAAAACATCCCTTTTACAATGTCTGCTCCCGTTGCTTTGGCTTTCTCATACAACGTTTGCATCATTTCTGACTCAATCCAATCATCTGATTCGATTATTCCCACATACTCACCCTGTGCCAGATTGATTCCGCGATTTACTGCCGCTCCATACCCTGCATTATTTTGGTGTACCACTTTGACGCGGTCGTCTTTTTCTGCCAGTTCGTCTGCTATCTTTGCGCACCCATCCGTCGATCCATCGTCGATTAAAATTATCTCAATCTCTCTTAAACTTTGCGCCAAAATACTTTCCACGCACTTTTCTAGATACGCTTCCACGTTGTAAATCGGCACTACTACTGACACTTTTATCTTCATTCTATCTATTATATCACAAAATGTGTTATAATAGAGAAAACAGGGAAGGAGAATTATGGCAAATATTAAGATTTTAGTTGCCTGTCACAAACCGGCCGAATTGCCGCACAACCAATTATTTTTGCCGATTCAAGTTGGCGCTGCTCTTGCAAAACATAAACTACTGATTCAACCCGACGACGAGGGTGATAATATCTCCTCCAAAAATCCCACTTATTGTGAACTCACTGCCCAGTATTGGGCCTGGAAGAATTTAAACGCCGATTATTATGGCCTATGCCATTATCGACGTTTTCTCTGTTTCCGTGACGTTAATGATAAACGTAACTACCGCAACCAAATCGAATCCAGTATCATGAACGCATTCAATATTGAGCATTTTGGTCTCGAAGACGAAGCCGAAATGCGTCGCATTATTGAAGAGAATGACATCGTGGTTGGCGAAGAACAAACCGTTAGCCGACTTTATACTCCGCGCGGCGCCAAAAATACCGCTTATGAACATTGGACCGCTCACGATCGTACCCTCATTAAGACTACTGACTTAGAAAAAATGCTCCAGATCCTTTCTGAGGTTTCTCCGGAAGTCGGTGCTGCCGCTCGTCAGTATCTAGCTGGTAAAACTTTCCTTGGCTTCAACTGTTTTGTCATGAAGAAACCTCTTTTCGATCAACTTTGTAGCATTGAGTTTGAAGTTCTGTCTCGCCTTGAGCAGGAGACCAACCTCAAAGATTATTGCCAACAGCTCACCCGTATCTACGGTTTTATGGGTGAAATCATTAGTAGCAGTTTTATTTATTATCTCGAGCAGCAGGGAACTTATAAAATTAAACGCGTTCCGCTGGTTTACTTTAATTATACTGAACCTTTGGAGAATTTTGCTCCGCTTTATCCACTTGACGCCGATCATATTCCACTAATTTTTGATTACGCTGATGGCGATCCGCTTCGTTTTGGTCCCATTTGGCGCACTTTTCTCGACCATATTAATCCTGATACTTTTTATGATGTCCTACTTATTTCCGAATCAGAACCCGCCGCTCAAGCCGCCCTGCAATCAATGGCTCAAGATTATCCAAATGTTAGTCTTCGCTTTGCGCCTGCCTTACCGATTCGCGAATATATGATCGAAAAATATCACGTCAAGAGATTTACTACTCGCGAACTTGAACAGCGCCTCAAGAACCCCGAGAACGACAACTGGCACATTCCAGTTCTACCTTATCTTCCATTTATTCTTACTGGCTATGATCGCGCCCTTATTATTGATAAAAACACTCTCTTCTGTGATGACATTGCTAAACTTTGGCGTGCCCACTGGCAAACCGAGCATCTTCTTGCTGCTCCGGCTAACGGCTTCATCCGCTCTCGCATTAACGATATTTATTACGAAACTCTCGAGCGCCATCTCGACCAAAATATGCAGCGTCCGCTTAATTATTTTAGCACCAGCACTTTTGTTTGGAATTTTACTAAATATCGTACTGATATCGATGAATCTTCCATTGCCAAACTTTATATTATCCCCGAAGACACTCGCCAAATTCGCTCCAAAGAAGAAATTCTTAATATCCTTTGTGAAGGGAAGAATGAAGAAATTGATATTCGCTGGAGTACTTGGTTTGATACTGATGGTTTGCTTAAGAATCAACTTGCCTATATGCCACTAGATCTCTACCAAAAAACTCTCGCCGCCCGTCAGGATCCCGGGGTGATCGTCTATCTTCCTAATGACCCGTGGGATCCGCTCTACTCTATTCTTACTGACAAATACTGGGATGCCGCCAAGCGCACGCCATTCTTCAATCACAGTATTCAGCATGGTATGGCCCTCTCAATTTACCGCGCCAAGCATCACAAGCAAGAAGTTCTAACTAAAGCGTTTCCCGTTGACGGCAAGGCTCGTTCACGCCTCACTAAGATTCTCCCTTACGGCACCAAACGTCATCGTGCCGTCAAGAAAGCTCTCGGCTTCCTTCATCTTCGCTAAATCAGTATTTTATTATTTATCGGATTTCTTTTCCGGAGTTTTCCATCCTTCGAGGAACCACTTCCGCGTCACGTAATTAAAAATCATTGTTACGGTTGTTGTAATTACTTTTGCGAGTACGATATTCATCTGCCACTTATCAAACAGATATAGCATCACCTCTGTCATTATCAACGCGATGAAGTTAAATATAAAGAACTCTGTCACCAACCTTCGCCGAGTTTTGTTTTTGGTCGTGTCAAATACCCATTTCGTATTGATAAAGTATCCCACAATCGTCGACGCCACAAAAGCAAAGAGTTGTGACACTACCCAGTCAAAATGCAACAATTCGCACAAAGAAAAGAAAATTACCCAGTCGATTACCGTCGTTAGCACACCCGCAATTCCAAATTTTGCCAATTTCGTCAAAAACTTCTGATGTTTCTCCAAGTGTAACAAATGACAACCCCACGCCACTATTCTATCTACAAAATCGTCCGATTTCTCCATATCTGTATTATATCGCGAATCTGTGCTATAATCAACTTATGAAACCTAAAATTTCCATTTTAGTTCCAATCTACAACGTCGAGGCCTACTTGCCGCAATGTTTGCGCAGCCTCGTCGACCAAACTCTATCCGATATCGAAATCATCTGCATCAACGACGGCTCCACTGATATTTCTCTGCAAATCGCCCAGGATTTCGCCGACAACGACCTCCGCATCAAGATTATTGATAAGAAAAATACCGGCTACGGCGACAGCATGAACCTCGCCCTCGCCGAGGCCAAAGGGAAGTATATCGGCATCCTCGAGCCGGACGACTGGATTGAAGAAACTGCTTTTGAAGAATTGTACAATGCCGCCGAGCAGCACCAAGCCGACGTCGTCAAAGCTAATTATTTCAAAGTTAAGAATAATCACGATATCGTGAAAGTCGAAGAAATTACCACCGAAGAAGTCATCCACCCTCGCGAACATCGTGAAATTTTCCAGTTTATGCCCGCCATCTGGTCGGCCATTTATCGCCGCGACTTCCTCGAGCATAACAAAATCAACTTCCTTCCCACTCCTGGCGCTTCTTATCAAGATTTGAGTTTTAGTTTCAAAGTCTGGACTCTTGCTGAGACTGTCGTCCTGCTGCCCAAAGCCTTCGTTCATTATCGTATCGACAATGCCAATTCTTCCATCAACAACCCCGCCAAACTTAACTGCGTCGTCGACGAATATGCCGAGATCGAAACTTTTCTCTGCGAGCGGGGAATCTTCGCTGATTTTGGCGAAACTATGAACGCCGCCAAGTTCCGCAATTATCACTGGAATTTCCAACGTCTCGACGGCAAACTCGCCAAGCAGTTTTATCAAACTTGGCGCGAGGATCTTCTTTCCGCTTCCGACGAAGGCCTATTTAATCGTGAGCAATTTAGCCAAAAAGATTGGCTCGCCCTCCGCACTATTCTCAAACATCCACGCATCGCCTATCGCATCCTTCGCCTCCGTCGCACCCTCAAACGTCTCCTCGGCGACTAATTGCTGAGTTTTCCTATCAATCATACTGCCTCTCATTTCTCCAAAGGAACAACTAGCCGCCTGAACAAGGCGAGACATACCCCGTTTGTTCGTCTGACGAACAAACAAACCGTCATAAGACGGTTTGGGGCTCTGCCCCGGGGATGTTGATTTTTTCTTATAATCCATCTATCTATGTTATAATAAGTCTAAAGATATATTTTTTAGGAGGTAATATTATGCCACACGAAGGCGCACCCGACAGTGGTGAAAATCTAGCACAACAAAATCAGACTCCCGAGGCTTACTACGGTGGCGAAGTCCCCGAGTTCAACCCCGACCAAGCCGCCGAGCTTCGGCAGCAGGTCACCGAAGTTGGCGAATCTGCCGGATCCGATCAGGCTGTAGAAACTCTTGAGACTAATGAATCTGTCGAGACTTTGGAGCCTAACGCATCCGTAGAAGTCACCGAGACTAGCGAAACCCAAGAGATTCCATCCGTCGCCACCGCCCAGGACCGCCTTACGCTCAATCGTGACACTTATAACGATTTGGCTCGTCGCCATGCTTTTATCAAGTCTCAATATCCTGATCTTCAGAATGCACCTAAATCCATTGCCGATGAATACGCAAATTGTAGCCTCATGATGACTTATCTTAGTGATGGAGTTACAGCGCATCTTCATGGACCTATGCTGGTCGACCCAGTAGGCGGAAAACGGGTTGTAGTTGATGCTTTTTCTCAAGACAAGTTCAACCAAGCTGCTCGCAACCTGACAGATCTCGCTTCTGAGAATGCCTCCCTACTAGACGCCGAGGCCGAACGCAATTTCCAGTTACCCAAGATTGATGTCGAAGCCTACGCCGAGCGTATTGAGCAAGCCGCCACTCCCGAGGAATTTGACCAAGTCCGTCAAGAAATCCTCGCAGCCCATGAGAATGCTGATATGGATACTCTGTTTGCTCTCCGTGGCCTCTCTAAGGACATGAATAACAAGGCTCGCGAGTTCCACGGCGCAGATGTCTCCAGCGAGTATGCTCAGCTTCAAGAAAAAGTCAAAAATGCTGAAGCCGCTTTGCAGCAGGCTCGAGACGAGTGGAAAAAGACTAATCCCTTCAAGAAACTCGGTCTACGCCTCTCTGGAAAAGCCCCCGACTTCACAGGCCTGCAAGATACTCTCAAGAGCGCTAGAACCGCTGCTGAGCATTATTATACGCAAAATTCTGTCTTCCTCAAAACCGAGCAACCCGAAGAATAAAAACATCTTTGCGTGCTAACGAAGCAGTTAATCGTCCCACTCGGTCGGAAAATGTGATAAAGTTGCTAATTTCCTCTGGGATCAGAAAACTTGCCTAACTTTTCCAGATGTGCTAGAATAAATACATATGAGTCGTATGCCAAACGTACTCTGTCGCAAGAACCGTATCTTGCTGGGAGAATTAATTAAGACTGATTTTAAGCTGCGCTACCAAGGCTCCGTTTTGGGTTGCCTCTGGGCAGTGCTGCGGCCACTTTTGATGTTTGCTATTCTATACGTTGTTTTTGCGCAACTCTTGCGTTTCGGTAGTGACATTCCGCATTATCCCGTCTATCTCCTCACCGGCACCGTCCTCTGGAATTTCTTCACCGAATGCACTGGGCAGGGAATTCAATCCATCGTTCAGCGCGGCGATCTCTTACGCAAAATCAGCTTTCCAAAATGGATCATCGTTGTATCCGCTACTTCCACTGCCCTCATCAACCTCGCCATCAACCTCTGCGTCATCGTGATTTTCGCCCTCATCAACGGCGTTACTCCTAGCTGGTCTTGGCTAATCGTGCCGTTTCTTGTCCTCGAGCTCTACGCCTTCGCTCTCGGCATCTCCTTTCTTCTCGGCGCCATCAATGTCAAATATCGCGACGTTACCTCCATCTGGGAAGTCTTGACCCAAGCCCTCTTTTATGCCGTACCGATTATTTATCCCCTCAGTATGGTAATGGATTCCGGCAGTTTTGGCCTCCTCGCCAGCAAAATCATCCTCATCAATCCCATCGCTCAAGTCATCCAAGATGTCCGCTACAATCTCATCACCGACACCGCTATCACCACTTGGAATACCGTTGGCTGGCCCACCGCCATTTTGCCGATTCTCATTGTTATTCTCGTCTTACTCCTCGCCGCTCTCTTTTTCCGTCATCGCTCTAAACGCTTCGCGGAGGAGGTCTAAATGTCCAAAAAACACCCTAACCCTCCATTATACCACACAAAAGGTAAAAAGTCAATAGAAAAGGCCAAATCTGTGGAAAAATCTATTAAATCCTGTGGAAAAGATGTGGAAAACCTGTGCAAAACTACTCCAAAACCTGTGGATAACCTGTGTAAAACTTCTAATAAGTTTGTGGATAACTCTCAAGACACTGTGAAAAAAACTACCGAAATTGTAGATAATTCTACTAACTCTGGTGGAGAACCTGTGCAAAACCGTCAAGAAGATGTGGAAAAATCTCAAAATTCTGCGCAAAAATCCGAGAATTTTGTGCAAAACTCGTCAAAACAAGTAGAAAATTCATCAAAATCTATGGAAAACTCTCAGCAGCCATTTCTTAAATCCCAGGAGCCAACCTCTCGTCACCCAGAATCTCCCAAAACTCGCATCAAAGTCACCAATGTCCACAAACAATTCCGCCTCCCCACCGAACGCGCCAGCGGCCTCAAGCAGGCCATCCTCAACTGGTTCAAAGGCATTAAGGGCTACACCGAGCACGAAGTTCTCAAAGGTATCAGTTTTGAGGTCAAAGACGGTGAATTTCTCGGCATCGTCGGTCGCAATGGCTCCGGCAAATCTACCCTTCTCAAACTCCTCGCTCAGATTTATTACCCAGAAAAGGGAACTATTACCGTCGACGGCACTCTGGTTCCGTTCATTGAACTAGGCGTCGGCTTCAACCCCGAGCTCACTGGCCGCGAAAATGTTTTCTTGAACGGCGCTCTTCTTGGTTTTTCTCACCAAGAAATGGAGTCTATGTATGACGAGATTGTCCAATTCGCCGAGCTCGAGCAATTTATGGACGCCAAACTCAAAAATTATTCCTCTGGTATGCAAGTTCGCCTCGCTTTCTCCATCGCCATCCGCGCCAAGGGCGACATCCTCATTCTTGACGAAGTTCTTGCCGTCGGCGATGCCGAATTTCAGCAAAAATGCAACGACTATTTCGCTAGCCTCCACGGCCAGCAGACTGTCATCCTCGTCACTCACGATATGAACAATGTCCGCCGCTTCTGCGACCGTGCCATCCTGATCGAAGATGGTAAAATTATGGACCAAGGCAACCCCGAAGACGTCGCCAAGTCTTATGAGAATTTATGGAAATAAAAGGAGGATTATTTATGAAAACAACCCACAATGAGCCTAAAAGCCTCTCGGCAGCGACCTTCGCGACTAACGAGGAGCGAACAGAGCGAACTAGCCCCCGTAACGAATCTCGCAGGAACCCGAGACAAGAAAGCGCCCGCGCTTTCTTACGAGGTGACGCCAGAGAATCTGAGCGTAGCGAAGATGGGCGGCGTGAGCATGCGCAGAGAGAGGCGATAGGCTCATCGGAAAAGGTTGGTTACGACGTCCTCATCGTCGGCGCCGGTATTTTCGGGCTCACTATGGCCGAGCGTCTCGCTGGCGGCCTCGGCAAAAAAGTTCTCCTCATCGACAAACGCAACCATATCGGCGGCAACTGTTACTCTGAGTTCGACGAAACTACCGGCATCGAATGCCACAAATACGGCGCTCACCTTTTTCACACTTCCGACCAGCGCGTCTGGGAATACGTTAATCAGTTCACCGCTTTTACTCACTACATTCACAAAGTTTACATCACTCATAAAAGCGAAGTCTACCCGATGCCGATCAACCTCGGCACCATCAATCAATTCTTCCACGCCGCTTATACGCCTGACCAAGCCCGCGCCCTCATCGCCAGCCAAGCCGCCGACGCTCCCAAAGTCCCCACCAACCTCGCCGAGCAGGGTATCTCTCTCATCGGCAAACCACTTTTCGATGCTTTCATTAAGAATTACACTGCTAAGCAATGGCAAACTCCCGCCGAGGAATTGTCCCCCGAAATTATCAAGCGCCTCCCTGTCCGGTATAATTACGACAATCGCTATTTCAATAACACTTATGAGGGGCTGCCCGCCAATGGCTACGAAGCCTGGTTCCAAAATATGATCAACGCTTGCGGCGATAATCTTGAGGTTCGCCTCGGCGTCGATTACTTTACTGATCCGGAGCTCCAAAAACTCAAAAATACTGATATTCTTACCATCTATACCGGCCCGATCGACAAATTTTACGATTATAAATTCGGTGAGCTGAAATGGCGCAGTATCGATTTGGAAAAAGAAGTTCTCGATGTCGACGATTTCCAAGGCTGTCCAGTAATGAATTACGCCGATCTTGACGTCAAGTTCACCCGCATTCACGAGTTCAAGCATTTCCACCCCGAGCGCACCAGCGGCGCTTACGCCGAGGGCTCTGGCAAAACCGTCATCGTCCGCGAATATAGCAAGACCTGGACCCGCGAAGACGAACCCTACTATCCTGTCAACACCGCCGAGGATCGCGCCAAGTTGCAAAAATACCAAGACCTCGCTCACGCCGAGCAGAATGTTATTTTTGGCGGCCGCCTCGGTGAGTACGCTTATTATGATATGGATAAAACTTTCGCTTCCGCTCTCGCGAAATTTGACGAACTCAAAGAAAGATTCTAAAGGAGCAAAGCGTGGGCAACAGTAAATATCTTCCTCTTGTCTCTGTCATCATCCCAGTTTATAATACCGCCAAACTTGTCGAGCGCTGTGTCAAATCCGTCCAAGCGCAAATTTATCCCAATCTCGAGATTATCCTCGTCGACGATGGCTCTACTGATATGAGCGGCACTTTTTGTGATGTTTTTGCCAAACAAGACCGCCGGATCAAGGTCATCCATCAAAAAAATCAAGGCCTTTCCGCCGCCCGCAACGCCGGCCTGAAACTTGCCACCGGTAAATGGATCACTTTTGTCGATTCTGACGACACTATCCGTCGCGATATGATTGATATACTTCATAAAATGTGTTATACCAACAAACTTAAAATGTCCATCTGCGGCTACCGTGAGATCTACGACAGCAAAGAAAGCTTCGGCACTACCGAGCCAGAAAAGGAAACCATTCTCACTACCACCGAATGTCTCACTCGGATGCTCTGTGAAGATGGCTTTTCGATGTCCGCTTGGGGCAAACTCTACGCCCGCGAACTTTTCGATCTCGTCGAGTTTCCCGTCGGCCGCCTCTACGAAGACGTTGGTACTACTTATCGTCTCGTCCTCCAGTGTGACCGTATCGGCGTCAGTAGCGCCAAAGCCTACAATTATTATCAAACCAGCGGCTCCATCACTCAGCGCGGTTTCGACCTCCACAAACTCGACCTTATCGACCTCACCGATCAAATGTGTGATCAGCTCCTCCAGTGGAGCAAAACTCTCCCCGGCCCCGAGCAAAAGCAACTCTTAAACCTCACCAAAAAGCGCCGTATGCACGCCCGTTTCAGCCTCCTCCGCCAAGTCGTAATGGTCGAGGATAATGCCAATGTCGATGCCAAATCTCTCCGCCACACCGAGCAAAATCTCGTCAAATACCTCCGTCAACACAAAGATTACATCCTCAAAAACCCTCTTGCCTCTCGCCGCGACCGCCTCGCTCTGCGCTCTCTCCAGCTCGGCCTCCCTATGTTCAAATTCGCCTGGAAAAAATACGCTGCCAAGTATAAATCCTAGCCCCGCCGCAGTTGTCATAGCCGCTCTATACAAAACCGCAGTTCGATCTCATCATAATTCCTATAATTATCAAGCCAAAATCTCCGGCCCAATTCTCAGCGTTCCAACTTCATTCCATTTCCCATAAAAACTCCCCTCCGCCGTAGCAGAGGGGAATCAATTTACTAGTCTCAGGTGGGGTCAGAAGGGAACGGACCAGTATAAGGACCATTTTCCGGCTCAATCTGCCCCGTTTTTACCAGATGTTGCGTCCAGATTTCCTCCAACGCCTCCCGGTATTGCTCTTGCGAGTTCACGATATCGCCGTGCGTTGCCGGCACCGATACCTGGATCGCGTCCGCGTACAAGCCTTTTAGGGAGCTAATCTGCAGATACTCATCCTGCTCGCTGGTCACCAAGCCGATAACGCTTCTCGTTGACGGCCTAATTGCACCATTCGCCTCTTCCACCAGGTTATATTCCCGCATTGTCTGCAGGTTATCTGACCGGCCATTCGCGTCCGGGATCAGGCTAAACCATCCCTTGATATATACCCACACACGCCGCCATGGGACTCCCCTAGTAACCGTCTTTTGCAGCTCCGGCCGTATCACCAATGTACTCGGGCACGGGTCGATCAGGACTATCCCTGGGTCATTCAAACTTGACTTCGACATCGCTTCGTGTGCCGCTAGCGCTCCCGATCCGATCGCCCAGATCGTCACCTTGCTATAGCCATTGCGCATCACGTCGCGACTCAGCTCATTTGCCACGCCGTATGCGGTGTACTGGAATTGCTGACATTTGACTGCTTTAATCGTACCGTGCAAATTATCCGGCAGGATTGCAAGCATATCTTCCGGTCGCGTCTGCTCACCGGCGATTAAGTAATGCACCTCGTCCGACTGGTAGATCCCCACGCCGTTTAGCGTCTCCAGCTTCGGTGGGCCATCGTACATACCAAGCCCAAGCACTCCCCTTACCAACGCAAAGGTCCCCGAGTTCGTGAACTCCGCGATGATTAGTACTATGAGCACTACGCGAAGCACTTGTCGGGATCGCTTCTCCGGCTCCCTATCCCAGAGAAAGGCGAGCCCAACGCCCAGCATCACCCACAGTATGGCCACAATCAGTCCTACCAGGAAAAATGACAACAACATTATTACCCCTCCTAATTTTTTGTCTTCTGATCTGATTTCACTGGATAACCGCAGTAGAACTTGTATAACTACCTGGTTTATAAAGTCCCACTTCGGTCTTTGCTGGATTTTTGCTGGTTTCTGCTATGTCTGGCCCATCCGCCAGAGATTTTCCCACCTTTCTTCTAGTAAAATTGATTTCAAAGAACCTCGGGTCACACCCAACCTTCAAATTATAGCACACTTCACCAAACATTTCAAGTCTTGCCAAAACGCTTATGCTGTGCTACAATAAGCTCATCGCTCTGCTAATGAGCCAAAAGTTGATTTTTCTATAAAGATTTTGAGGGCGGCGAACCGCCTCTGGAGCGGGACCTAAGACTTGGCCGAGCGGATTCCGAACTGCCGAGAATAGCGAACAGAAAGAAAAGTCTTTGAGTAGTATTCTATATATCATACACTTTATTAGACTTTTCTTTCTTAAGCGACGCAGGCAGCATGTGGCGCCAGCCACTGCAGCGGTCCCGCGGAAGAGGTGGGAGCGAAAGCCCTCAGGAAAACTATCTCAATTTCAACCCTTGCTCTTTCAAATACTTCAAAGTATCCTCCATCGCCTCATCCACTGTCAGCTCTGTCGTCCAGTGGAGTTCTTTTTCTGCTAATGTCGGGTCGGCATAGAACTCCGGCAAATCCCCCGCTCTGCGTCCCACGATCTGGCAGGGAAGTTTACGCTCACTTACCCGGTCAAACGCCTCCACCATCTGGAACACCGATCGCCCCTCGCCCGAGCCCAGATTATAGATTTGCACCCCTGCATCCATATGATTCAGCGCCGCCAAGTGTCCCTTCGCCAGGTCTACCACGTGGATGTAGTCGCGAATGCAACTTCCGTCCGGCGTCGGGTAATCATCCCCGTACACCGACAACTGCTTCATCTGCCCCGTCGCCACCTTCATAATAATTGGCATCAAATTATTCGGCTTATCATTCGGATCCTCACCCAGCAATCCCGACGGATGCGCTCCAATCGGGTTAAAATACCTCAAAATCGTCACCTGGAACTCCGGATCTGCCACCGCCACATCCTTCAAGATTTCCTCGATCATATATTTCGTCCGGCCGTATGGGCTCGGGATCTCTTGCCCGGTCCGCATCGTTTCCACCAATTTTGGCGAATCCTGCACTCCATATACCGTCGCCGACGAAGAGAACACGATCGCCTTGCAGCCAAACTCCTGCATACATTCCAGCAAGTTGATCGTTCCACCCACGTTATTCTCATAATACCTTAGCGGCTGTTCTACCGACTCCCCTACCGCCTTCAGTCCGGCAAAATGTATCACCGCATCATACTCCGTCTCCGCAAATACCTTCGCCAGCGCCTCCGCATCCCTGAGGTCCACATTGTAAAATTTCGGCTTCGCTCCCGCGATCTCCGCAATCTTGTCCAGTACCTCGATCTTACTATTGTAGAGGTTATCCAGTATCTCCACCTCATATCCTGCCTGGATTAACTCCACCGCCGTATGCGACCCAATATACCCCGTCCCCCCTGTGACTAAAATCTTCTTTTTCTCCATCTTATTCCTATCTTACCATACTTTTCTCTATTTTGCCTAAAATCCTCCCCAGTCTCTCGCCTTGCAAATTCAACCACCTATGGCATTGCTCACCACATTCTCTAAAAAACACAAGCAAAATTCAATAATACCTATCTCGCCCCTTGCCAAATCCCGTTATTCTATCCTCCCTGACCATATTCTCCACAAAACACAAGTTATTCAGCCCAATCCCTGTTGCAATTTTTTGAAGACTGTGTTATGATGGAGCAATAGCGACAAAGCGCCGTTTTTGTCGCCAAAAAGAGGGCTATCTGTACTAATAGGGCCAAATATTAGTTTTTTACATAAAGATTTTAGAAATAAGTACTTTTATCACTATGAAGAAGATGGTTATATAAAATAATACAAATTTCTTAAACTTTTCCGCAGGTAGCCCTCTTTTTGTATTCCGCGGTCCGCGCAGGGAATTATGAAAATAAACCTTACCGAGATCTCAAACTTATGCCAATATAGAATCAGCGAGGCGTCCTAGTGTGTATTTCTTTAGGCTTAGCCCTCCGATTTTTTTGTTTAGGTTTCAGGAAAATGAGTGCCGGCAGGAGTGTCAGCACTCAACAAAACGCTACTTAAAAATAATGCGCCTAGCTGCCAGTAGTAAGGCAGCGAATTGACTGTGCGAAAGTCTGTGACGTGCCAGAGGATGTTCCCGCATAGTTAGCAGTAAATGTAAAGGCGTTAGCATCATTTCCATTAGGTATGGAGGTCCAATATCCCCCTTGCTTGCCTACATCATCATAGTCAGCCCCATTGCTGTATCGTCCGGCAGGCACTAAGTATTGTGGTGAATGCCGCAAAGTTCCATAATCACTACCCGTCACTGAGACTACGAAACTAGTAGGTAATTTCCATCCTTTAGGGCATATATCACCATTCCCGCTAGCAGCACCAACGTTGCTACCACGAGTATTACTTGCATTTGCTGTATTATATGGGTAGTAATCGCCAACAAGATAATGAGTGTCTGTATTATTGGGGATACTTCCATTAAAGACCTCGAAATATGCTGTACAGGTAATAACTGTCCCTATATGGCAACCGGTCGATGGCATAGCTGCTGTGGCGCTAGATGGTTTATATATGTATGTGCCAGGATTATAGTAATTACCTAAGTCTGAAAACGTAAACACAGAAGGTACATTAGTGTCTTCCGGTTTCAATGTAGTCCCTACAGACAACGGCAAATCAAGATTTTGTGTCATCCAACAATTTCCGTCTTTCAGCTTGCCAACCCAATAAATAGTTTTGCCTAATCCACTCGTAGTGCGATCATCTACAAGTTGGATTTGGTCTCCGACTGCCATATTTGAGCAGACGGTCGGATATTTTGCGAACTCTTGCATTGTTGTTTCGCCACTTATTACATCCAAAACGTCCCACTCATTCGGTAATACGGATAAAAGTACATTTGAAGTATAATGGCCAGCAACTTTATCTTTGCCGAATTTTGCTGCAAAGGAGATCTTAAGGGCTGCGCCAGCTCCCCCGGTACTTTTGTCAGTAGTATAACTTTCGGTCTTAGTTGGTTCTACTTCCGGCATAGTGCTATATTGTAAACTGGAATCAGCTTTGCTGGATTCTGCTATTGCGTATCCCCAAGTATTGTCTGCAAAATTATTGGGGGACACATTTTCTCCTACTCCAAATAACACATCGGGCGCTTCTTGGTTTTGCAATTTGTTAGAGTTTGCCTGTACATATACTTTGTAGCCTTGTGTTCGGCACGCTGTCACTGTAAAATCTTTTGAGAGATAGCTGACTGCATTATTGGCAATATCGTCGTCTACACTCTTACTTAAATTTACATCTCCGGTCATATCAAGCGCTAAAACTGGTTTTCCGGCGGCACACTCTTCTGCTGGAGTTTCCGCATATACTCTTTCTCCGCCAACTCCCACTGGAAATATCATTAAACCTAATACCAAAAGAAGAGCAAATGAGGCTAGTACTAGAGGAATAGTACTAGGTCTAAGCGACCCAACTCTTCCTTTCCTAAGAAACCGTCCGCAGCGCCACGAGCGAGGAAGAGGTGGCTCGCACCCGTAACGACGGGCTGCGAGAACACCGCGTTTCGTGGAAAGTGAAGAGTTGAGGTCGCTTGCGTCAGAGAACTTATCATTACTTGGCTTATCTTTGTAGAAATAAGTATAAGTACTTTTATCACTATGAAGAAGATTTTGTCCATCACTAACGCAATGTAACAACGTACTTAAGTTTGGTATTTTCTTTATTCTATGGCGCATCTGCCCTCCTTGTGGGTATTAATTATCGCCCCGCAGCCGCCATCTTTGAGGAGGGCCAACTCCATACAAAAATGGCGCCGCGAGGCGAAACCACAATCTAGAAGCAATCTGCTCAAGAACGTTAGCTTTCTCGTGACGCCATTTTCACGTTCTCAAACAAATACACTCAAATAAGCAATTGTCATAATTCCAAATTGTGATTTCGCACTTCCAATTATATATCAAACTGTCTGCGTTTTCAAGCATTTTTCTCGCCTCCCCAGCGAGCTGACGTACGTATCATAAGTTTCATAACCCACTCTTTAGCAGTTAGGATTAAAAACCTTCAGAGCTGTCAACAACACGGCCTCCTAAGGCAGATACCTCCTCCTCTCCATCTCTCCTCTAGCGAATTAATCTTGATATTATGCTCGGCGCGACCCGGTGAACCTTTTCATTCGAGGTTATTTCGTTCCTGGCTGGCTCGGGTCCGATTCAGGCGGGTTGGTTCTGAGTGAGAATGGGCTAAATCCTGATGAGGAGAGAGCCACCAAACCTCGGAGGGAAAGGTGAGCGCAAGGGGAGCGCCTTCGCATATATTATTTTAATTCGCCTAAAAAATAAAAATCCTTTTCCATTTTTTATTTTCGATATTAATTATAAAAACTATTTCCAAAAACTTTTTATTAATTTTTTGGTTTCAAAAATCTAAGAATATCCTCCTTTCCCAAACCCCCAATCTATGCTATACTTATCTTATGAAACGGGACACGGGTTTGATTTTCCACGCTTTCCTGATTTTGGGTGACGCGTGCGCGATTTTACTGTCCTTTTTGGCGGCTTATTTTATGCGCACTCATTTGGACCAACGCCCATTTTATTTTGAGGCTGACCCTTGGCGCTTCGTTTTGTCAATGCTGGTTATGGTCCCCGTTTATCTTCTAATTATGGCTGCCCTCGGGCTGTACAAGAAATCCGTTTTTCTCAGCAATAGTCGCTGGCACGAAATCGGCCGCATTTTCCTCGCCTCTGTCATTGGGATGATGGCGATTATCACCTGTGACTTCTTCTTTTCCACCGACCTTTTCCCGGTCAAAGTTATGGCATTATATGCTGTTTTCACCTGTTTTGTCTTGCTTAGTCTTTTCCGCGGTGGCGTCCGCCTCGTCCGCAGTTTTGCTCTCAAGCACAGCCACAAAGCCGCTCTTCGTGCCATCATTGTCGGCAATAGTCAAAATACCGAGTACCTCGCTGACTACATCTCCGCTTATCCCGAGTCTGGCTTCCGTCTTGCCGGTATAGTCGCCTCGCAGAAATATATCCCCAAAGATCTCCGCCGCAAACAATATTCCTCTCTCAAAGAGGCCTTGCGCAAGGCCCGCCCCGACGTTATTTTCCAAACCGATGAGCGCCGTACTGATTACGTCTATCGTCAGGCTGTCAATCGTCATCTCTATTATTATTTCGTGCCTTCTAGTGCTGCTCTTACCGCCCAGACCGGAGAAATGGAGCTCGTCGGCAGTACCCCGGCTATCTTAGTCAAAGTCACCCCTCTTGCCGGCGGTGCCCGCTTTGCCAAGCGCTGTTTCGATCTGTTTTTCGGGTCGATTATTTTACTGCTTGCCCTCATTCCGATGGTTCTCATCTGGCTAATCGAGAAGATCTCCGATCCACACGCCCCTGCCGTCTATAGTGATATCCGCCTCTCCCGCTATAACAAGAAGTTCAAGATTTACAAATTCCGCTCCATCAAGTCAGAATACAACGGCCTCACCCCAGAGGAGGCCTTCGAGAAAATGGGCAAACCTCAGCTGATCAAAAAATACCGTGCCGGCGGCGATATGATCCCTAACGACCCTCGTATCACCAAACTCGGCCACTTCCTCCGCGCCACTTCGCTGGACGAATTGCCGCAATTGTTTAACGTTGTCAAAGGCGACATCTCTCTCGTCGGTCCCCGTGCCCTCGTCCCCGGAGAACTCCGCCATTACGGCGATCGCTCCCTCCTCCTCTCGGTCAAATCTGGGCTTACTGGCCTCGCCCAAGTCTCCGGCCGCCGCGACATCGGTTTCGACGAACGTCGCGCCCTCGACCTCTATTACATCCAAAACTGGTCTATCTGGCTTGATCTCCGCATCCTCCTCCGCACGGTTGGCGCTGTTCTACTCTGTAAAGGGGCGAAATGACCTCTAGGAACTCTCCAAAGGTGGGCTCACGAGCGCAAAACCCCTCAAAATCACCCAAAAATGACCAACGGTCAGTTTTTCCTGTCAAAAACGCCCAAAAATCTCAAAAACCGAAAAAAGATAATTCTTCGTCGGAAACCGCGCTTTTTGACAAAGAATCAAACTGGTCTTTGGAGGTTAGACACCTTTCTCCCAGAAAGGGGTCTAAATATGGCGTCGCCCTCGTCTGTGACTGGCTCACCACCCCTGGTGGCGCCGAAAAAGTTCTCCTCGAGCTCCACCGTATGTATCCCGACGCCCCCATCTACACCTCTCAATATAGTAAAAAGGGAATCGACTGGTTTGCTGACGCCGATGTTCGCACCGGCTGGCTCCAAATCTTCCCGAGAGCCTTCCGCAAATTCATCGGTCCCTTACGTCAGCTCTATTTTAGCCACCTCGACCTTTCCAGCTACGATCTTGTTATCTCTGTTACTGGTGCTGAAGCCAAATCCGTCCGTACGAAACCTAGGCAACAATCTTCATCAAAAAGCTCCAAAACCGACCTCACCGTGCCCAAAAAACACCCATCATCAAAAAATGCACCTTCCATCGAACCGCAAACCGGCGCCACCCACCTCTGTTACTGTCACGTCCCTACCCAATACTATTGGCAAATGTATGACAAATATGTCGCAAACCCTGGTTTTGGCCTGCTCAACCCTCTTGTTCGCCTCGCTTTTAGAGTTCTAGTCAAGCCTCTCCGCCAGGCCGATTATCGCGCCGCTCAGCAGCCCGACCAGTTTATCACCATCTCAAATTACGCCAAAGATCAGATTCAGAAATACTATCAGCGTGACGCTGTTGTCATCGCTCCGCCGGTCGAAGTTGCCAAATTTACCCGCTCTTCTGTGTGCTCTCTGCCGGAAAACTCTAAAAATCATCGACGGAATTCTACTTTTCCACCGGAAGTAGCCCAGAAATCCACTGCTAGTGGGGAATTATCCACCAAATCTCCCAAGATTTCCACAAATTCTCCACAAGAAATCCACTGCACGCCTCATACTTTTCCATCAAGATCATCTACTTCTCCACAGATTATCCACAGCCAAAACGTAGTTTATCCACAGGGGATTACAACTTCTCCACAACATTTCCACCAGAAATCCACCGAAAACCGTAACTTTTCCACAACTTCTCCACAGAATATAGCAGATCTTTCCACCGTTAGCACTAAAATTTCCACAACTTTTCCACAAGTTTTCCACAATCAAAGTCAAAGTTATCCACAGGACGGATATTTTATCATTTCTTGTCGCCAGGTGAACTGGAAACGCGTTGACCTTGCCATCACCGCCTGCAAATCTCTTCATCTCCCCCTCAAAGTCATCGGTAGCGGCCCCGAGCATTCACGCCTTGTCAAACTTGCCGATAACTGTCCTAATATTGAATTTATCCCTTGGCTCGACACTGGAGAATTAGCCCATTTTCTGCAAAATGCCACCGCCTATCTTTTTCCTAGCCTTGAGCCTTTTGGCATCGCTGCTGTCGAGGCTCTTGCTGCCGGTTGTCCCGTCATCGCCTATCGCGAGGGCGGCAGCCAAGACTTTATCGAAGAAGGGAAGAATGGGCTCTTCTTCGATCAGCAGACTCCGGATTCTCTTATCAAGGCTCTCCATACTTTCTATGATTACGACTTCGACCCCAATATTGTCGCTCAGACCGCCCAGCGTTTTAGTCCTGACCACTTCCGCCAGCAGATTCAGTCTCTCATCAATCAATCTTTTCACGGTATCGTGAAATCAGATCTCGACCCCAGTCAAAGCCACCCCAGTTCATCGACCTCATCTCACTCCAAGCCTATCACGCAAGCCAAACAAGGTCACTCAAATCCCAAAGCATCAAACTCCTCATCCCGCCCCAAATCCATCACGAAATCCAAACCTCAGCCCAAAGATCTCATATCAGACCATCGTGCCAATAAAAAATCAACCAAGAAAGGAACAAATTTATGAAGATCCTCCGCAACCTTCTCTGGCCCCTAGTCTACGCCCTCCCTGCCGTCCTCTTTTTCTCCTATCACCCCGTCATCGGCCTCGGCGCCAACTCCTCCATGAACTTCGAACTCTCCCTTCCGCTCCTCTGGCTGATTATTTTTGATTTCTTTAGTTTCATTACAATGGTCGTCCTCTTCGTTCAAAAACGTCAATCAGCGCAGCACAAATCCACTTCAAAATCAATAGGCCAAGCATCCGCCCGCTCTAAGCATCACTCTGGCCCCTGGGGACCTCACCTCCCTGGCCTCACCGACCGCCGCTTCTTCCTCTTAGCCATTTTCCCGCTCTACCTCACCATCTCGGTTTTCTGGTCGGCCAATCCCCTCCGCGGTCTCTTCACCGCCGGCGTGATGTGGGCTGTCTTTTTCGCCGTTTTCTCTCTGTTATTTATTGTCCCCCAGACTGGCGCTCCTCGCCGCCTCCGCACTCACGTCCTCTTGACAATGTTCATCTCCGCTGTTATCGTTTGCAAATTTTGCTATGCTCAGAGTATTATGGATACTTGCTTTGGCCTTTCCCGCGATGCTACTCTCCTCTGCCCCGGCTGCACTTACCGCTCCTTCGGCTTTCCTCATCCTTCCGGCTTCGCCATCGAGCCCCAGTTTATGGGCAATCTCCTTCTCGCCCCCACCCTCACCGCGCTCTATCTCGTCGCCTTCCGCTCGCGCAAATTCGCCAATACCGTTATCCATGAAGCCTCTCATCTTGAGAATGAGGCCGAACATAATCTCCTTCACGACCAAGTTCACCTCCCCGAGGTCAACTGGAAACTCTGGCAACGCATCGGTATGATCATCCTCGCCGGCTTCCTTTCGATGACGCTGTTTTTCACCTTCTCCCGCGGCGCCATTTACGCTTACGTCGTCGCCATCTTGAGTATGCTAATTTTTGCCCTCAAGCGTCACCAATTCCGCTGGAGCCTCATCGCTATCCCCGTTGTCAGTTTCATCCTCTCGCTCAGCCTCCAGGGAACATTCGCCGCCGTCGGCCCCACCGCTGAGACTTTCTTCTCCGGCGTCGCCAAATCCGTCCACCAGCTCTCCCTCGGCCTCATCGACTTCCGTTCGCTCGCTTATGAGCCCTCCGAGGACGCCATCGAGCAATATAGTTATGAGCATGCCGTCCCCACCTCTGTCGCTCGGGAGATTCTCAAACGTCAATATCAATCCCAGCTCTCTTCTCAATCTGTGAAAAACTCCTCATCAAACGGTGGAAAACCTGTGGATAAAACCAGCCTAGATGTGGAAAAGAATGACCAAAATGTAGATAAAATCGATCAAGATGTAGAAAAAACCGCCGAAATCATCGACCACGAAATCACCAAAGAGGAAACCAAGTTAGAAAACGAGGTTGATACTACGCTTGAAGATATCATTTTCGAGGGCTACGTTCCCGAATCCACCAATATCCGCCTGCACCTCAATCGCGCCGCCATCGACACCTGGCTTTCCGCCCCCGGCCATCCCGAGTCCGGCCTCAGTATTGGTCTCAAATGTTCCCACTCCGACCCCTGCCTTGCCTCTGGTAAACTCACTCCCACCAGCATCCTCTTCGGCGTTGGCCTTGGTGGTGCCGGCACCGCCCTCTATCTCAATTCTCCCGTTACTGACATTAACTCGCCCAAAGAAATCGTCCAAAACGAACCCTTCTCCCTCCTCTTAGAAACCGGACTCGTCGGCATCGCTCTGGCTATTTTCGGACTCCTCATCATCTTCGCGCCCCAGATTTTCACGCGCAAATTCCTCGACGGCAAATCCGCTCCAGCTACCAAATCCACCCCCAGCCCCTTCTGGCGCCATCCCGCTCTCCCGCTTCTCCTCTCCCTCATCGTCGCCTACGTCATCACCCTCAATTTCTTCTCCGGCCTCCCCAACGCCCTCCAGATTTACCTCATGCCGCCCCTCCTCTACCTCATCTTTTCTGACCACTACCGCGTCACCACTGTTTAGCTCTTGTTTTCTAATCCGGTCCATCATTACAAAATCTCCTCACCTCAAAAATCGCCTTTCCACCCCTGCATAAGTCCCTAGCCTCAAGAATACCGCCCCGCCCCTGTAGAGTCCATTTCCAATAGCGTCAGCCCTCGCGCAAAAAGCCCCGGATTTTCATCCGAGGCTTTTGGGGTAATAGATAGTTAACGCCGTTTTCTAGGATCGTAATGATCGCTCATCTCATAGAACGCAACACAGAGCCCTATATGTAGCAGTATCGCCCAGTCCACCGCGTATTCCACGCTTTTCTCAGTTCCGAAAATGCCGTAAGTCAGGCTGAGATATAGCAGCACCAATATCAGCTGCCCCAGGTAGGTCAATCCTATCTGTACTTTCTCCTTCACTCCGTTATATCCGAACCAATCATCCCTCAGTATGTCACGCACCATAAACAGCAAAAACGTCAATACGGCCAAGACAGCCGCCGGCACGATAACAGTTAGGATTGTGAAGAAGATCGCCGGCAACCCCAGTCCGCCTATTGCTTCTCCGAGTATTTTCCAGAATTCCCAGAATCTCTCCCAAAACAGCCCCCAACTCAACATCAGATTCACCCCATATTAAAAATTTCCAACAAAAACCCTGCTGGATGCTAGGATTTCTCATCCCATATTTCCATTATAGCACGCATCTGCCAAAAAGTCAAGACCATACCGCGTGAATCCCTAAGCCTTGCGTCGCCAACCCGAGGCGCCGCTCTAGGGGGGGTAAAAATTCCTAGAGACACAAAGTAGTTTAGGGATTCGGGTCATACCCACACATACGACTATCAATCTTAAAAACCTCCCCCGCTTGCGCAGGGGAGTTGGGTGGTTAGTTTTAGTCTTTGTCGGCGCCATCTTTTGCCTGCTGCAGTCTCTCTCGGATTACCTCCGACCGCAGCGCCGCCTTGAACACGCCCGCAATTAAATTCAGTTTAGCTAACGGGCAGACAATGCTATCTACGCTTTTACACCGTCCCAGGTAAAGTCCCCAAGTTGGCACGTTGGGGGCTACATCTACTCCTCCCCTGACGATATTCGCTATCATACCAAGCTCAAGCGCCGACTTGCCGACTATCACCGCGGTTCTCAGATCCCTGGCGCCAAGTCCCCGCTCATCCAGCACCATACATCCACCGGCACTGTCCGAATCAGGCGCTTTTATGCCAAAACCGCCAACGCACACCCCGATAAACTGCAACAGCGTATACACTAAATCCAGCTCTTCATCTCTGACATTTGTTGTCTCACTCAGACAGAGAGCGATGTGCTCGGTTGGCTCGTCATCGTCGCGACCAAAATCCACCGCCCCAGCGCTCGTCTTGATGCCTAATCTGGCCGCCAGCTGACTGAGCTCGATCATCTTCGCCGCCGTCTCACTATCAAAAGCCCGTTCTGCCATTAAAATTCCTCCTTTGAGTAGTCTAAAGCCACTCCATCCAGTGGCCTTATTTCTACCCAAACAGGGAATTAACTAACCAAAATGTACCTAAGCCACTACAGATAATAGACTGTAGCCAGCCCATATCTCCACTATAGCACACATCTGCCAAAAAGTCAAGGTTGCTTTTCCGCCCAATCATATGATTTTATACTATCGACTAAAATAAAATCAATACCGCCTACACTTCTCTCCTGCAAAGTCAAACTAACTCGCGAAATCTCACTATTTTCCACTCAAAACCTAAATTCTGTGCTATAATAGAACTGCTGAAAGACAATTTGATTAAGTAACCTATGGTTTTATATGTAGCCTACATTTTTCATAATGCATTAAAATGGCGTCACGAACGGCTAAAAAAGTGCATTGTGATCGTAAGGTTACTCTGTTGTCTTTCAGCACCGTCTCGCGGCGCCATTTTTGTATTAAGCCTCGGGCGGTGAACTAATAAAGGAGGCAGATGCTAAAACTCAACACTAAATTAAAATACCCACTCTTCACAATAACTTTTGCGTTGGGTGGATTTTTCTTATTTCAATACCTAACTTTTATTCCCGAATACTCCAACGCCACAACTATAGAAACTCCCGTCTACGACGATTCCAAAGTCGACACGCGCACTCTTTCTGACATTACTTATATGCAAGAAATGACATCTGGAATATGTAAACGTTCTGTAAAAAATGAAAGTAAACAACTTATCGATGGCCGTGATGGAAAACACTATTGGGTAACAAAGCTCGTTGGTCCAGGCGGTGAAGAAAAAAATGGATGTTGGATGACGCAAAATTTGGATTTCGATTTGTGGAATGAGGAGACTAATGAACCAATAGTATTAAAAGTGGATAATTTAAATTTTATGGGCACAGATATAGAAAAGAATTGGGAGTCTACTTCTGGGAGATCTGTGCTATGGGCGGATTCGGGGAGCGAGACAGTTAAGTACTATGACCCGGGGTACTATTTGTATAAAGGCTTTTCTTTACGTCAGCCGGCGTCTCGCGATTTGGCATATGGCAAGGCATCGGAAAATTTGACCTTGACGGATGCTCATTACCTTCAAGGGAATTACTATTCATTCAACGCTGCTACGGCTGGCAAAGGGGCAAATTTTGGCCTTGTGGGTAAGGATGAAGATGTACGGAGTAGTATTTGTCCGAAAGGCTGGAGGCTACCTACGGCTCTTAGTGATGATGGGGTGTCATTCAATTTTTTAAATACAGTAAGCACAACTAAGATATTTTCATCACCGTATTTCTTTATAAATAGCGGTTTTGTGAATGGAGGCTTGCTAGATGATGCCTTCGCTGGTAGATACTGGTCTTCTACGGCTTATGCTTATAGGGACGATGCTTATGATTGGGGTTTTGCTGATGGTGACGAGTGGCCAGCGCTTGGTATAATTTACAGATATGAGGGAAAGACTATAAGATGCGTAGCGAGGGACGATACTGAAGATGTGGAGACTCCGGGCATTGATAATCCAAACACCTCCGTCACCGTCCCAAACATAATAACACTAGACGTAAGTAATAATGTAAATATAGAAACAAATACTAATACAGTAAACGAAGGTAGTTTCACCGCTTCCGTCAGTTCTAATGCTCCATATAGCATTAGTCTTAGTACCACGGATGGTGGCCACACCGACTTACGTAATGATAATACCAACTCCTCCATTCCCGCATTAAACCCTACTTCTAATATCACAGAGAGTAGTAGTAAATGGTGGGGAATCAAATGTACTAACTCAGGCACTTCCACGGGTTGTACTAAAACAACCTATACTGGTCTTACTAATCACTTAACTCCCACTCTTTTCTATACATCAACTCAAAGTACCTCTAACCAACTCACCCACTTCACCATCGGCATCCAAACCTCTCCCGACCTCCCAAGTGGCACTTATTCCACCAGTATATTAGTTACTGCATCTCAGAATTAGTCTCGGCGCGACCCGGTGAACCTTTTCATTCAAGGTTATTTCTTTACTGGCTGAGCCGGGTCCGATTTGCGAGAGGAGAATAGTAGAACAGAATAACTATGCTCCGCAATGAGGAGAGGCTCACCGAACCTTGAATGGAAAGGTGAGCGCAAGGGTTGCGCGTATTGGCCTTTTGAACAAGGTAGCCGTGCCTTGGAAAAAATCAAACAAAAAAGAGCGCAGAAACCCTTGTATTTTTCAGATAAGTGTGTTAGAATGGGAGCATAAAGAGAGTTGATTACCTTCGATTGATGTCGAGGGTAATCTTTAGTTTACGCACTAGTGGGCTTTTAGCCTTGTCTAGCTCGATTTCTAAAGAGGCTCTCTTCATACTCACCTCCTCACGCAAGGCCATTTTTATAAAAAATGGCGGTAGAGCGTATCTTCGGAAATAAAAATACAAGTATTTTTGTTTCACTCAGATACTACTACCTAAAATTGTTTATATTATCGAAAATTGTAGGAGACGAACCAATAAAAGTAACACTACTTATAGAAAGTAGTGCCTTAGCGGGAATTAAGTTATTTTTATTGTGAGGCGACGCCCAATTTTCTGGCGCGTCAGCGACAGACCTGAAAAAGTTAATAATCTAAACTATACAAAACGTTTTCTACGCTCTCTACATCTATCCTATCAGAGAAATAGGCTTTTGCATAGGGTAAAATTCGGTCGAAGCCCGATTTCCCCAGAGGCAACCACAAAAAAGTCCCATTTTTGTGAAAAAAGTCTTAAAAAAGTCTTGATTTTCTAAAAATCTGCGGTATAATGTACATATGTCGCGGGATAGAGCAGCCTGGTAGCTCGTTTGGCTCATAACCAAAAGGTCGTTGGTTCAAATCCAACTCCCGCCACCATAATCAGCGCTAGTATCGCCCCCCCGATCTAGCGCTGATTTTGGTTTTGGGCTAAACCTGAGTCACGCATTAAACCAACTCTCGTATATCTTATGAAACCCCCGTCTACCTTACCAAATTCAAAGCCTTAAACATCATCTTGAAATTAATATTAAATAAAAAATAATCCCGTCAAACCCTAGAACCTTATTCATCTCTTGCTTTTTCCGCCAATCTATGCAATAATATAAGTATTGAGCCTTCGCCCATATTTTTCTTACACCAGCGAATCGCTGGAAGGGAAATACACGGCGCTAGAGACCCACGTCCTTTCCCAGTTCGGAAAACTATCAAAGGAGGAATTCCCAATGTCAACCCCTACCCCTCGCCCTGCCACTTCTCGTCGCGCCCGTCTTGTTCATGGCCTGCTCGACTTTTTTGTCCCATTTTGGGGCGCTTACGGCCTAATCGCCGCTCTGCAGTCGCTTTGCGATTTCCCGCAATCTTTTTCACTCACCCAGCTCCCGCTCGGCCTAATTTATCTCCTCGCCCTCAGCCAGAATTCCCACACCTTACCCTACCTCTCCGTCGTTCTCAATCTCGAGCTCCCTGTCCTCACCAGCCGTCGTCTCTACCAACTCGCCGGTTTCCGCACTCTCGCCATTGCCCTACCCCTGGTCAACTTTATCGCCGCTCTCACCGGCACTCCCGACCCGCTCTACGTCGCCATCCTGCAGTTGCTCGGTAGCATCGCTAGCCTAGTCGTCTATCTGCTCGTCCTTTTCTATATTATTTATATTCCCATCGGCCTCTACGGCTATTTCGTCTACCAGAACCGTCAAAAAGATTGAGAGGTATAATACAATGTTATTCCGTAGTCAAATCTATTGCAGTGGCACCGACGTTGCCCGTCAGCCCTTCAACGCTTCTGTTCCCGCCGAGTATGCTATTCAGGACAATCGCCTCTATCTCTATTCCGCGCAAGGGAATTGCAAAATTCGCGTCAGACCTGGTAAAGTCTACACTGTCGATTTTACCAAATCTCCCCCAGGCATCTACCGCGCTCATCCTCCCGCCGGAGTTCCCGAGACTTTGATGTGGCTCCTCGGCCTCAGTGATCGCAAACGCGCCCGTACGCTCGATCATTATCGAAATACCCTTGAATTTTTCCGCTCCACCCAGCGCACTGCTGATTATGAAGAGCATCATATCAGCGGCGAAGGCTACGAATTTGTCGTTTTCACATACTCCGACTCCACCGAGATCTGCCCCGTCGTTGGCTATATCAGTAATAAAACTGAAGTCACCCCTGATTTCGTCAAAACTTTCCTCTGTCTCTGGCCCTACCAGTTGCCTTTTCCGGCTTCGTATGTCAAAAATATTCTGCATCAGCGTCTCCACCTCTCCCGCTCGGATTGGCGAGCCCTCACTGCTTCCAATCCCCGCCTTTTCCCAGAAATCTAACCCTGCGGCTTTGTTTCATAATTAATGTACCACCTCCGCAAAAGAATATCGTTCCTAAGTTATGAAAACAAGTCTAACCCTACTCCAACAATCTGCCTTTCTCGCAAAAATATCCTTAGTTAAGCCACTTTTCTAGTTTTCCGCCACCCCGGCTCACTCGAGTCGGGGCGTTTTCTTGCAGTTCCACAAGCCTCTCTCTAGAACATCCAATCTCCGCATAAATTCCGTCAAAATTATCAAATACTTTTGCCTTTTTCTCAAAAATAAGCATAAAACTATTGACTTTTTCACAAATGTGTGATACAATAGAAATATAGGATAATACCTATATAATATCTCACTGGGGGGAGTAAGATAATGAACCTTATTAAAACTAAGAAATCTCGGAAGAATTACCTAACCGAAATAGTCGACCTGATGTTGCTCGACGTGTCGTTCGCGTTGGTGCTCCTCGTCATCTCAGGAGCCCTATTCCTGTTGTGTTATGCCCACCAGCAGGTTTTCGTCCGCCAGCATCTCTGGATGGAAAGATACTGTCTCCCAGTCATATGTATTCAGATCGTATGCGTGGACTTCGTTAGGAAACTCCTTCATGTCCGTCCTTATCGACTCATTGAAAGTCCGATATTTGATCGGCCTGACTTCATTAGCATACTTAGTGTCGTCATCGGAGCAATACTTATCATTGCCGTCTGCCTGCCGATCTCTGAAATCCCTATGTATCTGAACGAGGAAGGGCTGCTCTACAAAATCATCCAAAGCCGCGGCTGGAGAATCCCTGACTTTATGGTCTGCGCCGGTGCCTTTGCGGCCCCGATAGCTGTCTATCTGTTAGGCTTCTTCACGACTCCGGACAATACTGCCGACGACGCCGTGACTAACTCCGACAATTCTTAGCTCTTCGACTAAAAGGGGACGCCTTCACTGGCGTCCCCGTTCTGCTTGTTAAGGCTCGTCGCAACGGGGAACTACTCCACCTCGCTCGAGCTCTCTTCCTCACTATCGACGTCGACAACCTTATTCAAATCTTCGTCAATATCTTCCTCGGGCTTCTTATAATCATCTTTAACTACTTTCGGCTCGTCTTTCACTACCGAGTCAGCCTCGTCTTCAGTCTCTACCGTGGCGTTATCTTTGCTTACTTCGGCTTCTTCTTTTTGCTCGGCTTCGTCGGCCTCTTCGTTGAGCTCTAGCATATCTACCACTGCATCTTCCGCTACATCCGCCTCTTTCTCTAATTCTGCACTCTCCTCAGCGTCACCTTTTTCCGCCTCGCCATCCTTAGCCTTTTTCGTTTTCTTGCCAGATTTCTTTGCGTCTTCAGGCTTCTCTGTACCGTCACTATCAGTCGCCTTCTCTGCACTCTCATTCGTATCGGCATTCTCATCTTCGTCCGACTCACTCAGCGCATTCAATAATGCATCTTCCGCATTCTTACGTTTCTTCTTTTCCGGCGCCTTTGCCAGCTCGATGTCTAGATCGTATCCGGTCAATTTCGACGCCAAGCGCACATTTTGCCCCTGTTTACCAATCGCGATCGACTGCTGGTCTTCATTTACATAGACTTTCGCCTTCTTCCCATCGATTTCCACCTTCACCACCTCTGCCGGGCTCAGCGCCTCCCGGATATACTCCGACGGATTATCGCTCCAGGTAATAATATCAATTTTCTCCCGGTCGCCGATCTCGTTCATAATCGCCTGTACGCGCATCCCGCGTCCCCCGACGAACGTTCCTACTGGATCCACTCCCGCACTATTCGCCGTCACCGCAATCTTTGTCCGCCGGCCCGCCTCACGCGCGATTCCTTTAATTGACACTGCGCCACTATCCAGCTCTGGCACCTCTTGCCGGAACAGATTCTCAATAAACGCCGTATTTCCCCGCGAGAGAATTAGTTGCGCCTTTGAATCGTCGTGCTCCACTCCCTTGATGTAAACTTTCAAACGCTCACCTACAGTATAATATTCACCATCAATCTGCTCGCTCCGCGGCATAATCCCGCTTGCGCGCCCCATATCGATATGCACCACCCGCGGATCCACTCTCGAGACCACTCCCACCGCGATCGTCCCGATTTTATCCTCAAACTCCGCCAACACCGCATCGCGCTCTGCCTCGCGTAGCCGTTGCACCACCACCTGCTTCGCCGTCATCGCCGCCACCCGGCCAAATTCTTCCACGTCATACGCTTCCTCCACGATGTCACCAATCTCCGCATCGGCCTTCAGTTTCTTCGCCTCTTCCTGCGGAATCTCTGTCGCCGGGTTATAGGCCAACCCATCTTCGATCACCTCGCGGCTCACATAAGCCTTCGCCGTGCCATTATTCGTATCCAAAAGCGCCCGCACATTCATCTCACGCTCACCGTGATCTCGCCGCCACGCTGCCGCGATCGCCATCTGCACCGCATCCAGCACCGCCTCTTTCGAGAGGCCTTTTTCCTCCGCGATTACATCCACCATCGCCGTCATTTGTTTCAGATCTAGATTTTCCATTTCACTCCTTTGTAAGATAATAATAAACCCTCCTGATAAAAGTCTTTCCTCCTCGGTCCGGCGCCCGCAGCCTTCCGCGTCCGCAGTACCGCCACTTCTAGTGCTACTGTTTCCGTTAAACCACTCAGACCCCTCCCGACGAAAAATCCGCCCTTCTTCAGGTCGGTCAATATCAGTATAATTCCATTATAACGCAAAACCCCGCCCCGTCAACCCCTTTTCCGTAAAATTTGGCTTCGCTGCCCAATTTCCATTTCACTCCTGTCGACTTATCATTAGTCTCCGCAAATTCTGTCTAACAGTTGCCTTAGTAAAAATTCCCAGCAAAAACGGGCCAGACTCAGTCCGGCCCGTTGTGCGCATAGGTGATTACTTGTCAGAAAGGCGTCCGCCGCTCGTCTCCCGGGTTTCTTCCGGAATCACCTCCAGCGCGGTCGATTTTGCCGGATCGCTCTCTCTTACGAAAGATCTGCCGATAAACCAGCCAAGCTGACAGAATGCGTTCGCTGCGTAGAGCAGAAAAATCGCTACGATCGCGAACAGGAGCGCGATGCCAGAAATGGCCATCAGGGTGGCGGTGGCATTCTCGAGCCTGCCGCTCAGAGGGCTATACGTCACCAGCCAGTCCAAACTTGGCAAAGCGACAGATACTCCCAAGAAGGTGTGCCACAGAGTTTTCATAAAACGTTTGTAGCCGTCATCGTCCGGAATAACCTGTGTTGGCAGAACCAGCGGCAGCATTATATACAGCGCCGTCAGCATGGCCATCAGGCCAGTTTTCGCCAAAAGGTTTAAGCCGTCGTCGTTCTGCATAAAGCGGGTTCCAATCATCCGTAACAACGGCTGTGCCAGCAGTGTCAGGCTAATGATCGCCGCTTTGAACAGCATCAACTGCAACTGTTTGATCGCTCGCACCGGTGTAATGTCGCCATCAGAGACGGCAAAATCACTGGTCTTAGCGTCCTGGCGCATTTTAGCGTAGGAGTGCTGCATTTTTATGCAGCACTTCCGTCCCAAGCCGCCAAAAGCCTTTACGATCAGCGTCTTCAGCATATCAACGATCTTCTCCATAGTTGATACCCCTCTCTTTCGTCTTTTGTATAGTATTAACCTATGCTAGGGTACGATGGGGTTAGGTTAATCACCCCATTACTACCATTGTAGCACACATAAGCATTTTTGTCAATACTTTTATGCTTATTTTTCACCAAAACACAACCCTCTCACCCAATTCTCCTACATCTGTCAAATCCCCGCCCCGCGCTTCCCAGAACTAGAACACAAAAAACACCAACCTTCTGAACGAAGTAGTCGTACCAAAAACACAATTACAAAAAACCGACCCCCATTCGGCGCCGGCGCAGCAATTACATGCTCCTAACTTCGCTTCCGTAACATTTCGCCATATCTACCTCCTAAAAGAACTTAACTATTAACAATATTATAACCCCTACGATAAATAAAAACAAGGCCAAATTTGCCGCCCGTGCGTATTTCCCAGTAATTCTACAGGCCTCGTCATAGGCTGCATTATAATCATTGACGGCCACTTCCAGAATTTCTTTCTCATATTCTAGATTATTGATTTTTTCGAGTTCAACGGGGCCAATCGGCATTGGCCAGTTATGTATTGCTCGATAGTGCGCCAAAAGTATTCCAATAGATATCAAGATTGCAATGACTCCTACCGCAAAGAAAATTATCCCATACAACTCTTTAGGCAAACATTCACGAATATCTGAAAAGAAATAAGTTAAAATTGCTATCCCGAGAGTCAAGAATAATAACATACGATTTTTGATATCTTTACAGGTTTGGTCGACCCTTGCGTATTTCCTCCGGCCTTCCTCCAACAGGAAATAATATTTAGCAGATTCGTCATTGCTCATATCCCCAGTTTAGCATACCTCAGTGGCTAAGTAAAATCCTAGTGTCAATAAAAATAGCTCTATCTCCCCACTTTCACCGTCTTACTATAAATTTCCTTCATCCGCTCATCCGGAAACTTCTGGTCCAGCACCTTCTCTAGCCGTGTTTTCGCCGGGTCACCTTCGTCCCGCTCATTCTGCCGCCACACTGCCGCTGCCGACAGGGTAATATCAAACAATAGAAACAATGCAATCGCCAGGCACAGCCGATTCGCCTGCCTTGCCTCAATCTGCCGATAAATTTTCTCAATAAACGGGCACACCCCCTTCGCCGTCACGAACACCAGTATTCCCCACACCAGCGCATACGGCACCGTCGTCCGCCCGTCAATATTCAGCCACAGTTGTGAATAATCCCACGACCGCGTCTGGAAAATTATCTCCTGCAGCCAACTGAGCAAGAACTCCAGTGCTCCGCCAAAAAACGCTCCTCCCACCAAGCATACCCACCCCCGGAACTTCGGTAGGTAAAATATCAAATAAATCAGCACCGCCCCAATCCCATACACCGGACTAAACGGCCCATACACCAGCCCTCGCCGCGACTCCCAGTCAAACACCCCCGTCGTCCACAGCGTCGATACCAGATGCAGTACCTCTTCCCAATACGTCCCAAATACGCATCCTACTGTAAAAATCAGCACTACCATATTAAAAATCCCCCGTTTTGTCAACTTCAGCTGCCCGTCATCCTCCGCAAACAGCCATTCTCGCCAATTCCACCCCTGTTTCCGTGGCGTCTTCATCACTTTAGCCTTTACCGATTTCTTTTTCGCGGAATTCGTTGTCTGCTTCATAATCTCATTATACCGAACTTTCCCCAAAAATCCAACCGCATATCTCCAGCCTCGCCACTCTTCATTACAATCTTGCCAAAAGTCAAAACCCCCTTAAACTTCATCACGATCCCGCAAAATGTCCAGTCAACCTCTAACGCATCCAACCCATAAAAAGCACCCCGTCCGTAGACAGGGTGCATAGGAGCGTGTGGCGAGTTACAAGGCGGCAACCTGAGCGTCAGCGCTGTCCTCCGGCCGCCTCAGAGCAATCACGTTGCCAAAGGATCTCTCGTCGCCGGCTTCCGCGGCCTCCCTGCTCGCCTCGAGCTCGGCCTGCCGCCGCTCCCGCTCCTCCGGGCTCGTTTCCAGCCCATCAAAGCAGAACCCAGCGCAGACCCGCCGCTTCTCCAGGAATACCAGCGCCTCGCGGACTTTGTTGACAGTAAAAGGGAACTCGTGCAGCTGCGTGTTCTCGGTTTCCTCCATCGGCTGGCAGAAAATCTCCACCTTGCCGTCCGCCAGATTCACCAGTGTCCGCCGCGGCGGTACCCGGAAGAACTCCAGCAGCATCTTGTACGCATCGGGATTCTTGTCAGCGAAAGTCTCCCTGCTCATCACGGTAGAAGTCTGTTTGTCCATAGGGGTCACTCTTCTTTCCTATAAAATAACGAACAAGCCATAATTGACCCACCTCTATTATAGCACACAATTTTCCCAAAATCAACTATCATTGTGGAAAACTTCCCATTTTGTCCATTATTTTAATAAAAATCCTAAATTACCGCAACAGGGAACTACCCCTATTACCACAACTCTCATCACCACTCAAAACCTATAGATTAACCATAAAAACTATTGACAAAAACAAAAAAGTGTGCTACAATGGATGTATAAGGTGGCTAAATAATAGCTCGTACCTAACACAATTTGTATGAAAAGGAGAATACCGTTATGTCTAATACTCTGAGAGTCCTGATGAGAACCCACTTCGGGCGCAACGACGCTAAGGATTATGCCATCGACGATTTCACTGAGTATCATCAGAAAATTGTCGACACAGCAAAGAAGCTGTTTCAGGCGGTCCCGGTGATACCCAACGACAAGGCTAAGTTCGAAGAAATCTCCGCCAAGGCGACCCAGTCGTACTATGACACCGCAGAACTCCGCTCGACGCTCACTGGCGCGATTGATGAGTTCGGTAAAATGCTGCGGAGTGTCTGGGGTGACAGCGAGTTGCCCGTCTTCATCGAAGAGGCTGAGTCTAGCAACCCTTTGAGCACCGGCTGGATTTTTGAGATTTCAGACGAGTCTCTGAGTGAGATAGAGTCTTGCCAGCGAGAGCTGAACGACAGCGATCGAGACCTCGATGACGCTCTCTGGTGTCTTCAGAATGGTCTTGGGCTCAGGTGGCTAGTGGAAGTAGGATTTTTCTGCTTCCCGTTCGGCGATGATGAGGATACTCCGGACAATTCCGAGCTGCGCAATTCTGAGCTGAAGGAATTTCTGGAGATCTGCGACAAGCAATACGCTCTGATCAAGAAAATATTCAACCTGGCCAGTCAGGCCCGGGATCACGAGCTGGCTGAGATCGTCGCCACCAAAGCCGCACGCGCTGTCGCCATGGCCTAGCTATCACTCATACCAACTTGCCGGATTCGACCCATACGCCTTTTCAGCAAAACTCGCCCCCTACCACCCGTAGGGGGCACTTGCTATCCCGAACCAAAGTTCAAAAATTAGTCATATTAATCGCGCAAGAGCAACTACTACTTTAGTAATTACCAATTTTGTCCATTATTTTAATAAAAATTCTAATATCTCGCAATTAAAACTACCCCTGTAAACATACCTTTATCCCCTAATCAAATCAGTAAAATAGACATAAAAAGTATTGACAAAAATAGCAATGTGTGCTACAATGGAAGTATGAGATACATTAAGTATCATCAAGCAGTTTAATAGTTCTTGAAATATAGGTAAAAATAAAATCATTTCCTCAGTTTACCACGTAATTTTTCGGAGTAACGACCTCGATTTCGTGGAAATGATTTTAGATTATCTATATTTCAGGAGGGAAAGAAAATGTTTAAAACTGTTAAAACCGTCCACGATGACATTTTTTACCAATTCAGTAATGACGCACTCGTCAAGGAGTTGAAGCTCCTGGAAGGCCAGGCCGAGGAGCTTGGTTGGAACTTGCTGCTGGACACCGACATCGGCCAGTTTGGGCTTTTAAGCCCAGAGGGCGTTATCTGCCAGTATTCCTACCAGAAGCCGGGCAGCTATCAAGCCGACACGGCCTCCGTTGCCCTGACTCGCAACCTTGTCACCCTGTTCGTCGAAAAGTTCCAGACCATATCAGATGAACTGGAGCAGCTCCGGCGCAAAAATGAGGATCTGAGCGCCGACCTCCGCGAGGCCAAGAAGAACAATGAGCGCCTTAGTGGGCAGCTCAACAATGCTGAGTGCAAACTCAGTTATGAGAGGCGTGAGCGGAAGGAGGCTCAGGAACAGCTGCGCGTCGCCCAAACGGAGCTGGCCAAGCTAAAAGAGGCTTCCGGCGGCATCGCTGCCACCACTGATGCGGGTATGTCCGCCTAACTCCACTTCTGGCATTAGCCCCACCTCTATTACTCCTCCAAGAACTACCATTAATCCCCCGGCTTCGGCTGGGGGATTTCTGTTTTTATCATAAAGTCGCTGACCTATTCTTGAGATATTTTCCATTCAAGGCCCATAAAATCATCAAAAATCCTCAAAATCTTCAAAAAAGTCCATTAGCACTCTTGCATTGTGAGTGCTAATGTGCTACAATAGAGGTAAGTTGGCAATCGCAATGCCCGACTGCCAACTAAATTAAATAGCACTATTGACATTCGAGTGCTAGTGAATTAGAATAATAAAAGATGAAGTTTAATAATTTGACGTAGAAAATGATTTTGAAGGCGACGAACCGCCCCTGGAGCGGGGCCTAAGACTTGGCCGAGCGGATTCCGAACTGCCGAGGATAGCGACTAGAAAGAAAAAGTCAGTACGTATCAATATATAACCAATGTAATACAAATGACTTTTTCTTTCTGGAGCGACGCAGGCAGCACGTGGCGTCAGCCACTGCAGCGGCCCCGCGGAAGGGGTGGGAGTGCAAGCCTTCAAAGCCAATATGATTCATACGTTAGATTTTATTACAAAGGAGGACAAATATGTCAAAAATCATCGGTATCGACCTCGGCACGACCAACTCCGCTTTTGCGTATATGGTCGCCGGTAAGCCCGAAGTTATTACCAATAGCGAAGGCGACCGCACCACGCCGTCCGTCGTCGCTGTTACTAAGAAAGGCGACCGTCTCGTCGGCAAAGTCGCCCAGCGTCAACGCGTCACCAATCCGCGCAACACTATTTATGGTATCAAACGTTTGATTGGTCGCAAATTTGACGATAAAGAAGTCCAGCGCGACCTCGACATTATGCCTTACAAGATTGTTAAGAAAGGCAATGGTGTCGCCGTCGAGATGGATGGCAAGGAATATACTCCGGAGGAAATTTCCGCAATGATTCTCAGCAAAATCAAGGCTGACGCGGAAGCCTTCCTCGGTGAGAAAGTTACCGAAGCCATCATTACTGTCCCGGCTTACTTCAACGATTCTCAGCGCCAGGCTACCAAAGACGCCGGCAAGATCGCTGGCCTCGAAGTTCGCCGTATTATTAATGAGCCGACTGCTGCTGCCTTGGCTTATGGCCTCGAGAGCAAGAAGGACGAAAAAATCGCCGTCTTCGACCTCGGTGGTGGTACGTTCGATGTGAGTATCCTTGACATCGGCGATGGCGTCTTTGAGGTGAAATCCACCAACGGCGATACTCACCTCGGTGGTGAAGATTTCGATAACGTCATTGTTAACTTCTTGCTTGACGAGTTCAAGAAAGAATCCGGTATCGACATTCGTGACGATGCTGCCGCTATGCAGCGTGTCAAGGATGAGGCCGAGAAAGCCAAGAAGGAACTTTCCTCGACCACTTCTGTTGAGATCAACTTACCTTTCTTGACTGCTGACGCCGATGGTCCAAAGCATTTCGAGTATACTTTGACTCGTGCCAAGATGGAAGAATTAGTTAAGCCACTTCTGAACCGCCTCGCCGATCCAGTCGAGAAGGCCCTGAAAGACGCCAAACTCACCGCCAAAGACATTGACGAGGTCGTAATGGTCGGTGGTATGACCCGTATGCCTGCTGTCGTCGAAGAAGTCAAGAAGATCTTCGGCAAAGACCCCATGCAGGGTGTCAACCCTGACGAAGTCGTCGCCGTCGGTGCGGCTATCGAAGGTGGTGTCTTGCAAGGTGATGTGAAAGATGTTCTCTTGCTTGACGTTACTCCGCTTTCCTTGGGTATCGAGACGATGGGTGGCGTTTCCACTAAGTTAATCGAGCGCAATACTACCATCCCTACCAGCAAATCCGAAGTCTTCTCCACCGCCGCTGACAATCAGCCGCAGGTCGAGATCCACGTTTTGCAGGGTGAGCGCGAAATGGCCGCCGACAACAAATCTCTTGGTCGTTTCATCCTCGATGGTATCGCTCCCGCTCCTCGCGGCATCCCTCAGATCGAAGTTACTTTCAACATCGACGCCAACGGTATCTTGAACGTTACCGCCAAAGACAAGGGTACCGGCAAAGAGCAGAGTATCACCATTCAGAACTCTGGTAATATGAGCAAGGAAGATATCGAGAAGGCTCAGAAGGAAGCCGAAGCCCACGCTGACGAGGATAAAAAGAAGCGCGACGCTATCGACGCCAAGAACAAACTCGAGAATTCCATCTACCAAGCCGAGAAAATGCCAGACGAATACAAGGACAAGATCTCTGACGATGACGCCAAGAAGATCAAAGACGCCGTCGAAGAGGCCAAGAAGACTCTGAACAAAGAAGACGCTACTGTCGACGAATACGAGTCCGCTCTCAAGACCTTGAACGACGTCCTTATGCCGATCGGTGCCAAGATGTACCAAAACACCACTACCGACGCCAAGTCCGATGATGCATCCGAAGGCTCCAAATCCGACGGTGCCGACGACGCCGTGGAGGGTGAAGTCATCGACAAAGAAGACTAACTCCCTCTCAGTTCCAGTCTTTTAGTTCAAAGAAATCCCCTAGATTACTCTGGGGGATTTCTAGTAGCATAAAACCGCAAGATCACCAACCAAAATCATAATAGTCCTGAGTCATCCAATCAGGGAACACTCATCAGCCAAAAAGGTCAGACTTTCCACAAAATTCATCAAAACTTGACCTCTGTTATTTCGCAAGTTTATTTACAAAAATGCAAAATAAACATAAAAAGTATTGACTTTTTCGGCAATGTGTGCTACAATGGAATCATAAGTTTGATAAAGCGCAAGCCAAATCCAAACTTAAGCACATCAGTAAGATTGGATACGAGCTCCTAACTCCTTAAGTTTGAAGCCGTTGGCGGAATTAAGTCTATGAAGAGGCATAGGTTTAATTCCGTCAATGGCGGAGAATAAAAGGAGGTATGGAAATATGGATAAAAAGACAATGATGGCTCAAATGATCAAGCTGGCAGGGGTCGGCATAGTCGTGTCGGCCAACTGTGAAGGCAGTATCGGCCCCTTTTACGCCGATCTCTTTGCTCGGCTGGATGTAGAGATGCGGGAGGCCAACCACCGGGATGATCCCGACCTCTCCTCCCTCTGGGAGGAAACACAGAGCATCATCAGTGTCTGTGCGCAGCCCTGGTCCCTGCAGAGCTATGCAGAGGCCGAGAAGACCCTGGACCGCTACCGCCAGATTATGGCGGCCGCATAAAGGCCCAGCATCAGCGTCATAACCACGCCATAAGCCCTGACCCTTATCGGCAGGCCGGCGAAAGGAGCTAAAATGGGAAACACGTATTTCGGCTTCGCCATGTCCGACAGCATGTTCGACGGCAACCTTGTCGTCGAACGCGAAGCGTTGAGCGTGGACGACGTCCGCGCTGCCATCGACGCCGGGGTGACGCCCTGCGTCAACCCGTCACATCAGGCCACTCTGGCCGCGATGGAGGAGCGCTTCGGCATAGTAGTCGAGGTTCCGCCGGCACCGCCGCGCGTGAGTCTCGGTCACGGCGATCAGCTGATCGTCATGACCGTCCGGGGATTGCCCCGGTTGACCGACCGTCACGAGTATACCCGTGACGAGATCGCCGGCGCGAGCTTTGCGTTCGCGCGCTGGAGTGTACGGTAAAACCATACGTATCTAATCTGGAACCCCCGACCTTAGGTCGGGGGATTTTCCTATCGACGCCGATGGTCTGAAGCAATTTGAGCATACCCTTACTTGTGCCAAGATGGAAGAATTAGCCAAACCTCTCCTGAGCCGCCTCGCCGAGCACGACCTTAGTCTGCAAAAAATACCTCAGCCACTCAGCTGGGGTATTTTGTATTTTTATCCACTTTCGCCAAGCCCCTCAAATGTAAAACCTTAAACTTCACGTCGCCAACCTGAAACCTTGCTCTAAGAGATAAAATGCTTAAATGCAAGAAATGGTTTAGGGGTTTAGCTTCTTAATTCAAACGGTATAGTTATAGAACGGGGCTATTTTAACCGTTACAGTTACTCAAACCGGAAAAACTATGATTTTCCTATTGACAAAACAGCAAATCTGTGCTACAATGGAAGTAGATGCCCATAGCGAGTATAAGATTCGGATGGCACGTAATTTACTAAAATGGAGGGAATATTCTATGCTGTTTGTCAATCGTAATTTTTCCATTCAAAATCGTCCTCTTACCCCCGGCGGCGAGCCTGTTCCTACTATCAACCTTGGTACGATCGGCCACGGAGCCGTACTGGTTCCGGTCCCCGAGCAAAAGGAAAAGCGTTACAAAGGCTTATACAAAGGCCTGGACGTCACGCACCTGGACCCCGCCAACGGCTACCGTCCCAGCATCATCAAGCAGCCCAACTCCAATATCCACCTGCTTCTGACCTCCCGCCCGCTCGATTTCGTCCACTGTGACGACGACTACCACTGCCACATCTTGGCTCCAGTCGGCCAGTCAGTCCGGACCATCCTGAGCGCCGAAAGCCACCGCAACCACTGCACCTGGCACGACGCCATCTTGGAGGCCAGGCCCGGCGATATCTATGCCGTCAGCTATGGTTGCGGCGATATTAGTGAGTGTGGGTTCGTCATCGTCGCCAGTAACCGCGTCATCAGATGTGCAGATTACTCTGTCGACGTTCTCTATCAGCGTGTGTTAAATGAGCTCGGCCAGGAGTATTTTAGAATGTCGTGCAGATACGGCGACTGGCGCGACATCATCACGACCCAAACTTTCGACGACCTGTACTCCCTCCGTCAAATCACCTAAACAAATCCCCCGGCTCAGCCAGGGGATCACTGTTATGTCGGTTGTTCTATGCTTGTACAATAGCTAACGTACGTATAAGCCAGCATGGCCAGCAATATATAGAACATTGCTGCACTGTCTTGGTCTACTCCGATTAGCCCTGCCATAAGTGTAATCAGTAGCAGCACCTGTGCCGGCAGGATGAGCACCGCTCGCAGTATGCGAAGAGGCCACAGTTCTTCATTTACCACATAATTTTTCCATAAGGTCAATAGGCCAATGGTCAGGGCAATATAGATCGCCGCCAGCAACAACATTACCCCAAGGGTAACCAGTACTCCCGGCAGCTCGTCGCCTGTACAGGCCTCGAACACTTTCTGCCAGAACACGCAAAACCTTCCCCAAAACGAGCTCCAACTCAGCATAAGACAAACCTCCTTCTTAAATTTCGGTATCAAACCGAGTGCAAGGATTCAAATCCTATACCTACATTGTACCACAGACTTCCATACTTGTCAAATAAAAGCAGCCCCACAGAGGAGGCTACTTTTATAGGCGAAGGATCTTGGCATACGTTTAATAGTGCGTTAAAATGATCCTATAAATTGATTACGAAAAATTACTTTCGGTTTTTATCGAGAGTAATTTTTGCTACGGTCTTTATATTGCACAAAAAGGAGACCCCACGCTAAGCACCCAAGTGCGCCCTGCAGGGTCTCATTTACTCCTATTATAACGGGTCAAAGCCATGATGTCAATAACCTTTTCTTGTTTTGTTACTAATAAAAGACGTTTTATGCGGCTATTTGCGTATATTTGTCGTATCAAGAAGCGTTGAATCTGATCGGTGCGCACTTTTTTCATTCGCAGAGTATCAATAATAATATTAGGTGACTGTTTAAGAGCGTCGCGAATTGTATGTTCTAGGGTATTCGGATTAAAATGCTCTGGTGACTTCATCTCATATTCTATCTCATCCAACCTAATATCAGCCTCTGGCAACAACCCCTCCTTTAAAAATTCCACAAAATGCCCATTCATCACTAAGATTTCTGCCACCTTCAACTCGTGTGGCCACGGCCTCCGCCCCGGGGCAATGTAGATTCCCGTCTTCTTCTTCATATAAAGATATTGTATCAGAGAGCGACAGATATGTATAGGGTAATTTCGATTAAACTCTCTATAATTTTCCATACCACAAAATAAATAGAATAAAAAACAAGTCTTCCCAAAACATAAAAAGTATGCTACAATAAACCTGTTTAAGACACAATTTAATCCTGCCGTATGCATAGTTTTTGATACGCCAAAAAATCACAACTTCAACGTAGTAACAGCACCGCAAGTGCTCAGCGTTGAAGTTGTGCAGGAAGTGTCTTAAACACTAACTTGTGGTGCTGTTTCTATAAGGTAGTGTTTACTATCCTCCTCAAGTTAGTGCAACTAACAAGGAGGACACCAATGCGCAACAAAAACACTCAATTCAAAAAACTTAAACTCCCACTTCTGCTTACTTTGATAAGTTTTAGCGGGGTATTTTTCTTCCAATACCTCACTTTCATCCCGTCCTACTCCTCCGCCACCGACCCCATCTCTACTCCAATCTACAATGGCCCAACTACGGACACGCGCACCCTTTCCGATATTACTTATATGCAAGAAATGACATCTGGTATATGTAATAGATCGAAAATGGATGTTAATAAAAATATCTACGAATCAAAAAGGCTCATAGACAAAAGAGACGGGAAACATTATTGGGTGACTAAATTGAGTGACGGTAAATGTTGGATGACGCAAAATTTAGATCTTGATTTAGGAATTAAAACAGATACCGTAGATACAACCGTGCTCACGCCAGTAGACTCTGACGTAAGCTCTAATTGGACGGTAAATGCTAATGAACGAACCATAAAATCCGTCAATACTCAGTTTACAGCATCAATTTGGCCAGCAACAGATTTCATAATACGTTCTTATGATCCAGGTGAATATGTAAGCATTACACCAACCACCCGCAATCCTTGTAATGAAACTAATAATTTTAGTAATTGCATAAATGGGAGGTGGAGGCTAATCGATGACTCGTGGAACGCTTCTACCATCGCAGACTATGGTGAAAGCGTAGATGATGACGCCAAAGTATATAACGCGCATTATTTGATCGGTAATTTCTATTCTTGGGATGCTGCAGTAGCTGGATCGGCAGTTAATTATACGGGTAGCACTAAATGGTTTGAACAAAGTATTTGTCCTAAGAATTGGCAGATTCTGAATATTAATGAAGCTGAGTCGATGCTGACAGATAAGGGTAATGCAATAGCAAAGTTTCCTTATTATTTTCTTATGGCAGGGGGACTATACCCGCCAACATTCACCCTCGTAGGGGCCGAAGGCGATTATTGGAGTAGCGCTGGTGATAAAAAAGGTGCCCACTTTTTAACTACATACTCGGAATACGCCGGGGGAGATTATACCTCTCGTTATGTCGGTTTCTCCGTTCGCTGTACCGCTCGTACGGATGTTCCCGATGCGCCAATTGAGCCGGATATTGATAATCCGAATATCTCAGTCAAAGTCCCAGAAATAATAACTCTCGACGTCTATTCTTCTGACGAGAACAATAAAACCGTGAACATCACCACGGACAATAGCGGCAGGGGCTTCGGTCGATTCAAGGCTAAAGTTTCTTCCAATTCCTCTTATAACTTATCGTTAAGTACTATTGATGATGGTCACACCGATTTGCGCAACGACAAAACTAATACTTCTATCCCAACATTATCACCCTCAGTTACTACAGATGATAAATCCTGGTGGGGAATCAAATGCGCTAATTCTCCTGACTGCACTAAAACTGGATATACTGGTCTAACAAATTCTACTATACCCTACTTCTCTTCTACTACCGGCGGATCAGACTTAATTACCAACTTCACTATCGGCATCCAAACTTCTCCTGATCTTCCAAGCGGTACTTACTCCACAAGTATTCTCGTTACCGCTTCACCAAATTAACAAAATAGTTCTGGCGCAACCCGGTGAACCTTTTCCCGGGCGCGGCGTCGTTCAAGGTTTTCCGAAGCCGTGAACCTTTTACCTTTCATCATTCAAAATGTATATCCCTGACGCTTGCCAGTGGAATGACATTTTGGATGATGAAGGGCCAGGCGAGGAAAATTTTGAACGAGGTAGCCGCGCCTTGAGATTTTTACAAGCGACCCCCGCAGGCACCCGAAGGCTTTTGATCCTTTGCTCGTCAGAGTAAGACTCTTGAGAAAAATATGGTTGAGTGAGCTAAACAGACTAGATATAGGTGCAGTGGCTGCGCAAAAAGCCCCGGATCTCATCCGAGGCTTTTCAGGAGTTTAGTTCTTGGAATCAGCGATTTTGTCAGATCCGCAGCTGCGTCATCATATATTCGCCGATCTTCCGCGCCACCTCCGTCGCATAGATTTCTATCTGCTGCGTCGGGTTCGGCGCAACTTTCCGCCGCCGACAATACGCCTCGATTGCCTCGGCCTTCTGATAGAATGTAATACTTCCATCCATCAGCCCTCGCCGCTGCAGCTCCGGTTCCAGCTCGTCCAGCAAAGCATCGGCCGTATTATCCGCCGCCAGCAGGTAGCGCTGTTCCGCGTTCTGCAGCAGGCGCAAAATTGGCTCATTTGTCTCGCTGGCCATCGCCCGCAGCATATCCTCGACCGGAATTATCGAGAACGCAAGCACGCCGTTCATTCGCTCGATCATCTTCGGCGTACCTTCCGATAGCAATCTCGTCAGTTTTCCAGCCGTTCGCGAATCCGTCCTTTCTGTCAGAATTACCACTAAGATCTGCAAGTTCGCATCTGTCATTCCTGTTACTTCCTTTCCCAAAGTACTAGTTTTTACACAAAACCAACCCCTGCGCACTCTCCGTACGCCTATCCTTATTGTAGCACACCTTCACCAAAATGTCAAGCATAAACTTTACAAAAAGTCAAAATCACTTCATCCTCTTCAATCTTATTCCACTAATTCGCCAAATCGTCAATTTTCCTCTCAAGAATCCCATAAACTCACCAGAAATCAACTACCACTTACAAAAAACCGACCGCCACCCAAAAAAGAGCCACCGCTCTATAAGCCATAAAACCACCCCGGCCAAATCGGTCGGGGTGTCCGCAAAGAATGTTCGCAAAAGGCATTTACAGAATCATACTCGCGAAGATGATTTTGCCTTAGCCCAGCGGAACCACAGAAGTCCGCCAGCCAAAAATCTTTCGCAAAAGGGAATCACGGCAGCGTTGTCAGCCAAAAATCTCTCGCCGTATATGAGCTCTTACCATAGCGTACCCGGTTGCAATGTACGCACCACGCCGTGTAGGCCATCACTAGCAGATATGCGACAAAGAATAGGATACCCCATATCGCCATGTCCGGATCTTCTCCCGGCAATAAGTCGAGGCACGTCAAAGTCGCAACGCTTAGCAGAAAATAGAGCACTCCACCCACGCTCCGTCGTGCATAATAACTCGCCCGAAAAGCCAGCGAATTGGTATCCAGCTTTGTATACATCGCCCAGTCCCAGGTCAGGCAAAGCGCCACATTTATCGCGAAGAAAATCCCGCAAGCCAGCACGAATATTCCTACCGGCCCCGTTATCAAGTCCCACGCCGCCATCGCGGTACTCACCAGATATCCCCAAAAGATTTCCCAGAATTCCATCATCTTGCCCTCCTAATGTACGACTGCTCGTTACTGGTCAGCAGCCAACCAAAATCAACACTTCCGCCCACCCAGAAGCCTTGTAATTCTATCCTACCACAGAATCCCCCGCCTGTCAAGTCCAACCAAGCCGGAATTTTACAAAAAAACTACACCCAATAGGCAAAAGTTTTCCCCAAAAGATAGCTCCTCTCTCCGCCACCCTCTAAGCAAGAGTTTTTCCAAAAATTAACCCCTTTTTCCTTACTACTTTCTGAGCGAGAGGCTTGAATGCTTGAGAATAGTGAACCAGCTCGCTTTAAGTACGGCATCGCTCAAGATCTCTTACTTGGTTTCTTTTCGGAGTCATCTGGGGTTGCTAAATTTTTGAGGGCGGCGAATCACCTCTTTCGCACGGCCTAAGACTTGGGCGAGCGGATTCCGAACTGCCGAGGATAGCGACTAGAAAGAAAAAGTTATTCGTGTTGTATTGGCTCTACATTGATATGTACTAACTTTTTCTTTCTGGAGCGACGCAGGCAGCACGTGGCGCCAGCCACTGCAGCGGCCGAAGAAAGAGGTGTGAGCGCAAGCCCTCAAAGGAAGGGATAAGAAAGAGGCTAGCGTAAAGGAAGCGCATACTGACTTTTTAGACAAGTCGGCCGTACCCTGGCAACACGATTTCTACTTTAATCTATTTATCTGTGCTATAATATAGAAAAGGAGTTAATTTTTTATGGAAAAACTATTCTTAGTCACTAACCCTGGTTCATCCTCGCGCAAATATGCCCTCTACCGCGGCAACGAAGTTATCTGCAATCTTCACTTTGAGATTGAAGGCAAAGACGTCGTCTGCACACTCAAGTTTCCCGACGGCAGCAAGAAAAAACTCACCGAAGGTTTTAAGAAATTAACCGAAACCGTCAAATATGTCAAGCAAATCCTCGAAGACGAAGGTTATATCAATAAAAATACCCAGCTCGACGCTATTTTGGCGCGCGTCGCTGCCACTGGCGAATATTTCTCTCACGACCACAAAGTCGACGATGATTGTCTGAAGCGCCTCGAGGCCGCCAAAAAACGCGCCCCGCTCCACGTCCCAGTCGTGGCCGCCGAGATCGAAGAATGCGTCAAAGAGTTCAAAGGCACTCCAGTTATCACCATTACCGATTCCGGCTTCCATAATACTCGTGACGACATTCACAAGTATTATGCCATCGACAAAGACCTCGCCGATAAAGCCGAGATTAAGCGCTACGGCTACCACGGTCTCAGTATTGGCTCCATCGCCGACTATCTTCAAGCGAACAAACTCACTGCCGAAAAGGTCGTCGTTTGCCATATCGGTTCTGGCAGCTCTCTTACCGCTCTCTTGAACAACGAATCTTACGATACTACTATGGGCTATTCACCGCTAGAAGGTCTCATGATGGCCACCCGTTGTGGCGATATCGACGCCACCGCCGCTCTCGCTATCGGTCGCGAGCTCGGTCTTGAGGGAGAAAAACTTGAAGAATATCTCAATAAACAATGCGGCCTCAAAGGCGTTACCGGCGAAACCGACGATATGCGCGAAGTTATCAGTCTCCGCGACGACGGCGACGAACGCGCCAAACTCGCCTACAATATGTATATTTACCGCATCCAGCGCGCCATCGGCCAGCTCGCCGCCAGCCTGCAGGGAATCGATGCCCTAGTCTTTACCGCTACGGTCGGCGAACGCAACGCCGAGATTCGCCGCGACATTGTCTCTGGTCTCGGCTACCTCGGGTTCAAGATTAGTGATACCAAGAATAGTGACGGCCTCGGTGAAAGTCGTCACGTCAATATTGCCGCCAGCGGCTCCAAGCCGATTTACGTCATCACTACCGACGAAACCGGCGAAATGATCCGCCGCGCCCTCAAACTCCTCGCCGAGTAACCTCAGAAAATCTGCATATCCTAAGTAATTCAAATAATCCCAATAGCCTAAATCCTAATAAACGCAAATGCCCGCCCCATTACAGGGCAGGCATTTTGTGAGCGTCAGTCAATTCTGTAGGTTAATCACCGGCCAGGCCTTCACGCCGCAGTAGCGCGTCGTTGGCACAAATTCGTCATACGCCCCGGCAAAATCCCAATCGCGCGCATCGTAGCCGTCGAACTCACGGGATCTCGAGAAATAGAACTCTCTTACTCGCAGATTTTCGTATTCGTGACTACCGCTCTTAGCTGTCACATGCACATCGTAGAATAGAGGCTTGTCCGACCCTACGAAGTTTGGCCTTACGAGGCGGACGTCACTCGGCTCCAGCCGCAGATGCAGCTCTCGCGCCGGGTAGACAACGTTCACTTTTGCGTACGCATCCGCTGGTGTTTCCAGATTCTGATGATCGTGAATGTGCCCCAGTAGAATGGTTAGTCCGTTCTCCTCGCAAACATTGAATCCAGCCACATACCAATCACCGACAATCGTCCGTACGAGCAAGTGATGCATCGCTTCGCGCACTTGCCGCTCATCAGGCGTCGGCGCTGACTCATCCAGCGACACTACTTCCACTGGTGCGCATTTTACTGTCTCGATCCAGTCGCACCGTTTCTTAGTGATATAGCGACCGAGCGCGTAACTGTTATTGCTCTCGCTATAATCGATCAGTCTCATCTGCATCCTGGCTCGCGGATCAATGGCATACCTCAGGTCGTACTGATCATCTCGCCACTCCGGCGCCGCCGAGGCGACGTAGCCGTGAATATTCTCGAGACACTGAACCTGAGACCCCACTATCTTACTCATCTGTCAAAACCTCACTTTCTGATTTTCCTGTCAAATTTCAAACGCTCAAAATCAAGGTACCATCAGGTTATCTTTCTTAGCCTTACCATCATTATAGCACACATCATCTAAAAAGTCAATACTATTTATGCTATCTTTGCCATTTTATCAATAAACTTGCCTAAAATATGTTCTAAAATCCTCAAATCCAGACGGGGGTCCAATAAATAAGAAAAACTCCCCGGCCATTTGACCGGGGAAGTTTATCGCCACCTTTGTAATTCTAAATATCCCTGCGCTACTGCGGCAGAATGCCGTGTTCGACAAAGGATTCCTCCAGCCGCTTCAGGCTTCTGGACAGAGTGTAGAGGATGTAGCCGGCTTCCAGCACATTGCCAGATTCATCGAACCGCACCCTCCGCTCCAGCGCCCAACTCGCTTTCCTAAACCGGTAGTAGAAGTTGTGCTTTTTATCGGATATAAAATATCCATCGGAGTATACACAAGACGTAGTCATTCCTGACTCGCTTCCTCTGTCGCCGTTCAGGATCAGACCATTCACAGGACGGCGCCGTACCGCGTAAATCCCGTACTTATCCAAGAACTCTTGGAATCCCGGCTTCCGGAACGACTTTACTTCCGCTTTGGTCGGGTCGCTCATCTGTGCGCAATCGTCCAGCACAATCGTACCGGCCCGTAGCGGCAGACAGAGCTGTTTCTCCGTCGTCCGCAAGACCGAAGTTTCGTCCTCGGCCGAGAAGACCTTCAGGACGATCCTGTCCAGCAGACGGCAGACGTAGATATCCCAGCCCACCTTGCCCATCTCGGAAATTGACTGGCAGTTTTCTTGACTATTGTCGCACTGCCAACGCTCCGGTTGACGGGGCATCAGGTCGAAATCTTTCGTTACGGTTATCAGCAAACTCATAACTTTACCTCCGTTTTTAGCCCGTCGGCTTTAAATTAACCATCGGCTCTACCAAATGGTCTAGCAGGGCTGGAGACAACAGTGCAACTCCAGCCCTCCGAGACCACTTGGTCCAGAGGGAATTACTCAGGCGATAAGGTTCCTAAGCCAAGTTTACTGGGCTTATACTCCCATTATAGCACACATTATTAAAAAAGTCAATACTTTTTATGCTTATTTTGCCATTTTATCAATAAACTTGCCTAAAATATGTTCTAAAATTCTCAAAATCCCCTACAACACATCGCGTTAAGGGGTCCAATGGAGAAAAAATTCCCCAGCCGTTCGGCCGGGGAATTAGGTTACAAATTGGTCAGTTGATGTGGTTCACTCAGGCCCCTAGGACGAGCAAAGCATCCTAGAAAACGACATCGAGCAGGCGCCCTAAAGAACATCAGGATCAAGAATACCCTAGAAACTCACCTCGGCGACGTTTTAGATATCCTTAGAGCAAACCGTACTCTGACTTTCTGCTTCAAGCAGGTATTCTAGAGCCCGCTAAAATAAAACGGCAGCCTCTCGGTCTTCTTCTCGTGCAATCGGAAATGTTTCAGCTGGGTTGGCCCCAGTACTTTGACTGTAATATCCTCACCAGGCGCCCAACGGTAGCTGATCTCAAGTTGCAATGTCTTGTCGCCGTGCCTCTGTCGCTTCAGCCACATCTGGCCATAGAGCGCATCCAGTGCCAACAGGCATATCAGTAACACTAGCCCTGCACCTCCGGCACAGATCAGCATTATCATCCTCATCGGCACGAACAACTTACATAGTGCCACGCCGGTCAATATTACGATCACACTGGCCTTGCTTACGCCAATCACATTTGGCAACGGCTCTAGCGCAGTCACTTTCTGTAGACCATCGCCGCTGTTTTCCGCTACCTCATCGAGTGCTAGTTCGAATCGTGCGCCATCCCAAATTTCGTGCGCCAACCTCAGTGCCTCTGCCATTATTAATAGCAGAAATACTATACTCACGATCGTATCGGCGACATACTCAAAAAGTCCTCCCAGCAGCGCTGCCAATAGGCAAGCCGGAGCCATTCTCAAAGTTACCGTAATCACCTTGGCCAGTCTAGTCAACGTTTTACGCATTTAGTCGTCCCCCTCATCTTTCGGTTTCTCTCCGTACTGTTCCAGACTTCGCTGGATATTTTCGTTAATGCGATACCGGTCAGTTAAGATGCTACACGCCACTGCCATCAGTAGCGGCAAAGACAAAATCAGCAGGAGCACTCCTAGCACGATCAGCAGTATAAATATCAAGTTTTCCGCCGCCGCAAATTTCAGGCCGCTTTTAACTAGCGCTATGCCGATGATTAGGAACCATAATCCCCCTATCAAAGTCGGCGCAAGATCCTCGCTCGATAGAGTTACCGGCAGCAAATACCACGGCTTTTTCCGTTTTTGCTTCATTGGCTTACTCGTCGCCGGCTTTCTGTGCCTTCCACTGCTTCCATCGCCGGATCGTCTCCTGGATCGCCGCTTTCGTCGCCGCGCATCCGAACCACAGTGCAAACACCATCCACGCCAGATACAAAGCCTTCTCGAATATGGGCAGCGCCGCCTGTAGTATTAGCCGCGTGCACACTAGGCTTAACAGGATAAACAACGGCCCAAAAATCCCCGCCATCGTATAATCCCTATCGCTCAGCGGCAAGGGAAACAACTTCTCCAGACGTCTACGTTTCAGCATTATTTACCCCTCCTCAGATTTTTGTCTTGTTCTGCCTGTACTTCAGGTAATCCCGCGTCATCTGTAACAGTGTCAGTGCGCTGCCCACCATCATACCGATGCACAGCAACTTTACGGTCACGACTTCCCAGCGTGGCGCTCCCGCTCCAATCCAATCGTCAGTGACGAGCAGCCACGTTCCAGCCGCAATCGCCGCCATAAAATAGACTACTAACAAGATATGAGATAGTGCCTCGCCGATTTTTTTGAGCCTCTTCATTCAACTCACCTCCTTGTTAAAGTTCGTTTGATTCCTCAAAATCACACCCCCTCACCCCCATTGTATCACACATTCCTACTTTTGTCAAGATGCTAATGCCAATCTATTGCCCCCTGGGGACCGATAAATACCCACTAATCGATAATCATTTTTCCTCGGAAACCGTGCTCCTTAGCAGCAGACCAGCCCGTAAGAAGCCCATAAAAAATCCCCCAGCCTCAGCCGGGGGATTTCCCAAATTTCGCGCGACAGTTGCACCTATCGTGAAATTTGAATCTGTGAATTAGGTCAATTTCTGCACTCGGCCACCGCTGAGCAAAGAGTACATATGCTGCTGTCCATTCGCGTCGAGCGTGTAGACTAGGCCGCGGCTCTCGCTGCCCTTGGTCCCGATGGGATAAATCTTATCGACGTGCTCGCCGGAAAGATTTAGTTTCCAAGCATTGCGCTGCTCCAGTAGCGACCACTCCTCTATCTCGCCGTTCACATAACTCACTGCGAAACTAAAATCCTGAGTAGACGTCGGCGCCGGTATGATTTGCTTATAGCCGATGTAGTCGACATTGACTTTCTTCTCGATGGTCTTTCCGGTGTAAAGGCTTGTACCGCTCCAGCTATAGGTGCGGTTAAACACCTTTCGGCTCGCAATGTAGCCAGCGTAGTCGTTGCCAGCCTCGTCACGGCGCCAGGTGCCATCCCATTCGCCGGTCAGGAACGCTTTCAGCTCCTTGCCGTAAGGCGTATATTCCGGGCGAACGAACGGCAGCTCCAGCTCATCCAGCAATTTGTCCAGCGTCTCGTCGATGGTCAGAGTCTCAGTAGCACTCTTATTGTCGGTCGAAGTGGACGTATTGCTCGTACTTTTATTGCCAGCCGGAGCAGGTGTGGTACTCGTGCTATTATTGCTGGACGAAGCGGGCGGTGTAGCTGTCGGCTTTACGATGTTGATTGTGGCGTAGCGTGCCGTATCATCCAGCAGCACCGACGGTGTCGAAAGTCCGAAGGTGAAAAGAAACGCGAATATATGAGCGCCAGCATTTTGGTCACTCACCTTCACCTTTTTCGTCCCGTAGGTATTGAAGGTGAAAGTATCGCTGTTTCCATTCTTGCCGACGATCTTCGCGACGACGGGAAACTCATTCTCTTTGAGCTGCAATGTAATTGGATGCTTGTCTGCTTCTTTCTCGGTGTCGTAGGCCGTGAAGGCCGACGAGTAGCTCCGCGCCTTGATTGTCACCTGCACGTAGCTCCCCGTAGAAGTCGTGGCCGCCGACGCCGGCATCACCACCACGCTTGCGATCATTACGATCGCTAGGAACATTGCTACCAACTTTTTCTTCATTTTACTTTCCCCCTAAAGTAATTTAGTATATTGAAAAACCAGAGGTGCAACTCCGATTTTTACAACCAAAAGAAAAATGCCCAGAAACAATTAGGCTATAAGTTTTTGAGAAAACCTAATTTGCTTTGATAATTGGGTCTTTGCGAGGATTTGCCGCACAAAAACCACCTGCGAGGGTGGCGAATTTCCACCCTTATATCTCCATTGTAGCACACATTTGTATTTTTGTCAATAGCATTTTAACATTCAGGACCTGTTTCATAGTGTAACTCCAACATCAGTAAACACTATGCAAGAATAAAACCCCGCCTCATCTGTCGAGGCGGGTTAGTTTTACCGACGCAGCCAATCCGGCAAGTTGTCTTTGGTTTTAAAGGAGAATTCGTGCAGGCGTCCAGTTTTTACGATATACTGGTACGGCGCATCCGGTTTGCTGGCCGCCGGCCTCATCTTGGCCCGGATTGTCACCGTCTGGTCGGTCTGTCGCTTTCGCCAAACTTTCAGCCCCACGCAGAGCGTCAGCGTCGTCAGAATTCCGAACAGCGTGGTTACTATTCCCAGACCCAGCGTCGTGAACACCACCGAACTCGGCGTCCCAAAGTACTTTATTAGGACTAGCATTACCAATAGCATAATTACCGTCGCTGCGAACCCTGTTGGGTTCAGCCCTTCGTATGGTTGCAGGCCCTCGTGGATTTCCGCGTCCGGCTCTTTTACGGCCTTATAGATCAAGTACTCAAAACGCGTCTGTTCCCAAAGTCTTTCTATCAGCCTGTCTACTCCGACCGCTACCACCAATATGACACAAATGCCTGCCGCTACCGCCACCGCCTGTCCGTTTGTGGTGAAGATGATTAGTATGCACCACCACAAGATCGTCACGCTAAAAATGTTTTCCAGCCAACGTGCCATCCAATCCATCAGTCTTTTCAAGTTCGTCATCTCCTTTAAGAATACAAGAATGGTAAACACTCCATAATTCCATTATAGCACACATTTGTGAAAAAGTCAATATCCAGCCCGCAACTAACCCGCCACTACCAGTGTCTGTAAATATTCCCATTCTCAACCAACTTATGCTATAATAAAAATAAGTTAAAAAAGAGAGGTAGATCGATGAAAACTGGAGCAGGTAATAGGCGTAGGCGGTGGGTGATTTTCATTGCGATATTAGTGGTGGTTGTTATAGCGTTAGTAGTAATATTTAGTCTTAGGTTATCTGATAATAATTCTAGACAAAGTGGTTGCCGTGAGTATGAGATTATTAACGGTGAGTGCATTATTACTGACGATAAACCGATTATCTATCTCTACCCCGAACAGGAAACCAAGATTTCTGTTAAATTGGGCCATCCGGAAAAGTTGATCACCGTCTATCCGGAGTATAATAATGGCTGGAAAGTTTTGGCTCAGCCGAATGGCGATCTGATCGACCTGAACACCGGTCGGAGTCAGTATGCTCTGTATTGGGAGGGTACGGATTACCCTGCCCGCGTACACGATACTGGTTTCGTCATCAAAGGTAGTGATACGGCGAAGTTTTTGGAGGAAAAGTTGGCCATTCTGGGCTTGTCCGAGCGGGAGGCGAATGAGTTTATTATCTATTGGCTGCCTCAGCTGGAGCATAATCCGTATAACTATATTTATTTTGCGACTAGCGCGGAAATTGAGGATTATATGCCGCTAGCGGTTACACCTTTGCCAGATACGACGATTCGAGCAATGATGGAATTCCAGCCTCTAGACGAGCAAAGGGAAGTGAATGAGCAAATTTTAACTCCGGCCGAGCGCCATGGCTTTACGGTAGTCGAATGGGGTGGCAGCGAAATTCTGTACTAATAGCCCAAAATATGTTAAAATATCCTTATGAACGACCAAGTCACCCAGGCGGAAACCGCCGAAATCCTTCGCCAAGCCGAACGCTGTCTCCACGTTGAGGGCGATTTTGTTGAACTCGGCTGCTACCGTGGCGATACTTCGGTCCTACTTGGCAAACTCCTCCAATCAAATCCGGCAAAAGTCAAGCCCACGCTCAGCCAAACCAACGAGGGAACATTATCCAGTCGTCTCGTCAAATCTTTGTGGCTCTACGATTCCTTCGCCGGCCTCCCCGAGAAGACCAGGGAAGACTCCTCCGGCGCCGGCGCCAATTTCCAGGCTGGCGAGCTCGCCGTGACCAAGCGTGAAGTTATTGACAAACTCCACAAAAATGGTCTTAAAACTTCTTCCCGTCCCGACCCTACCACCTCTAGCGTCATTGTGAAGAAAGCCTGGTTTAGTAATCTTACCACCGCCGATTTGCCCGAACAGATCGCGTTCGCCTTTTGCGACGGCGACCTCTATTCTTCCATCAAAATCAGCCTCCGCCTCGTCTTCCCGCGCCTCAGTCACCAGGGAATCATCATCGTCCACGATTACAACAACCCCGAGCTCCCCGGCTCCGCCCGCGCCGTCGACGAATTCCTCCGCGCCCACCCCGACTTCCGTCTCCACATCTTCCATACCCTCGCCATCCTCACCCGTTAAAAAGACGCCCAGTTTCCTGAGCGTCGAGGGAGTAGGGCATTTTCACTGCTTGCCGTCAGGTATACCCGCTTCATCTACCACGGTACAATCCGGGCATACGCTGCTGACGATGACCTTAGTCTCTGTAAAAAATCTTGGTTTTGTACAGATGTAAGGGATGTGTACTCGCCCGTGGTACGACGAATACGCCTTTCCTAGGACCCAACCTTTGCTATGAAGATGGTTTTCGACATAGTGGATCACCTTCTCACCTCCTAAAGTACTCCCCACCTAATTATAACATATTTACTCATTCGCGCAATGCTGCCTCTGTACCATCTTTTAGCACAATCACCCCGCGAGTGCTAAAAATCCTGTTGTGCTTCCCGCCAAACTGTGCTAAAATTAATCCAGGCAGCAATGATAGTTCTTTTAATCTTTAGTGGAGGAAGGAGGGCAAGTTAATGGTTTTAACACTTCGGTTGTTAAATAAGAACCTTCTAGAAATAGAAATTGCTTCCTCAAAGAAGAAGCAATAACCATAAACTTACAATCCCATTCTACCAAACTTTTTTAATAACGTCAAGACTTCTTCAAAGTCTAGTCATCCCCGATGGCTCAAGGGTTGCTGCCTTTAGGAATTATTTTATATGGCAAAAAGAGATTATTACGAAATTTTAGGTGTCGGCAAAAACGCTTCCGACGACGAAATCAAAAAAGCTTATCGCAAACTCGCGATCAAATATCACCCCGACAAGAACCCCGGTGACAAAGAAGCCGAAGCCAAGTTCAAGGAGATTTCCGAAGCCCACGAAATCCTCTCCGACAAACAAAAGCGCGCCCGTTATGACCAGTTTGGTCACGCTGGTGTTGGTGGGGCTGGCTCCGCTGGTGGCAATCCTTTCCAGAATGGCAATTTCAACTTCAATGGCCAGAGTTTCAACTTCGATTTCGGCGGTGGCGGCGGTTTGGATGATATTCTCGGCTCGATTTTCGGCTTCGGTGGCGGCCAGCGTCGTCCTAGTCGCGGCACCGATTATCGCACTACCATCGTTTTGAACTTCGAAGAAGCCGTCTTCGGCACCACCAAGACCGTTTCCGCCGACGGCAAAGATCTCAAGGTTAAGATTCCTGCTGGTATCGACGATGGTATGTCTATCCGCTTGAGTGGCAAAGGCGGCCCCGCCCCCAAAGGTGGCACCAAGGGCGATCTTTATGTTTTCGTTCGCGTTAAGCCGCACAAACACCTCACTCGCGAAGGTAGTATCATTCTGTCAGAAAAAACCATCTCTATGGTCGACGCCGCCCTTGGTACTGAAGTTGATGTCGAGACCGTCGATGGCAACGTCCGTATGAAAGTCCCAGCCGGCACTCAGTCTGGCACTCCGTTCAAACTTTCCGGTCACGGTGTTCCTCTGATGCGCAGCGATGGCGACCGCGGCCCGCACATCGTCACCATTATTGTCGAAACCCCCAAGAATCTCAGCAAACGCCAACGCGAGCTCCTTGAAGAGTTCAAGAATCCCAAGAACAAAAAACACGGCTTCTGGGGCTAATCCTCCACAAATTTCAAAATGTTGTAAAATTAACAATAAACTAGCCAAAAACCAGCAACAACTCCACAAAACTTATCTTAAAATGTTGTAATTTTTACAATAGACTTTGACAATAGAATTTGACAAATAAACTTCCGCAATCGCGTCAATAAGCCAATAAAAAGTCCCCCAACTTCTCGTCGGGGGACTATTTTCGCAAAAACAACCGTAAAAACCGGAGCAATCAATCAGCCGTAGAAATCAAGCCCAAGAACCGGTGCAATCAATCAGCTGCAGCAGAGCCATCACCCAGGCTCAGCCCGGGAAGAGCGGGTTACAACTTTTCAGGAAACTATAGAAGTCCTTATCGAATTCGCGCCAAAGGGTATCGTAATACTCGGGAGGCTCCGTCCCGAGGCGAACATTATTAAGCCGATCAGTGTCGCCGTTATAGTAAGCCTCCTTGTCGTTAGCGACAAAACCGCCCAGGTAGTAAGTATAGCCATCGCCCATCTGCACGAAAATCTCATTGAATCCCGCCGCTGCTACTACATCTCCCGGCAGCACTGTTTCGACCGACTCTTCGTCCATCCAGATATTAAAACGTTTCAGCGCGCCGTTCTCGATGAAGTAAGCGCAACTGTAGCCCTCATATCCGGTATAGAATCCCGCCGTCTCCGCCACGCAGACGTCGTATTTACCGTCATCGCGCAGTTTCAGCAGGCTGTTTCCGGTGTACAGATGAATATCATACTCCGGCTGGTCGTCCCAATTTGGATCATGCAAGTATCCGTCGACCGCGTCGATATCAACGCGCCACGCATCCAGCATCTTTCCGGCTTGGAACACATAGATTCCTGCAGTAGTGCATATCCGAGTCTGTCCATGTCGGTGATCAACCGCAGAGTGCTTGATCGGATCTCCTGGAACATTCTTACCTATAATACCCTCCGGCAAATCAAGGTAAAAGTTATCGACGGTTGCTCGCTCCGAAGACAGACGTTTTCCGTAACAGTGTGAATAGCCAATTTCCACCTCGTAGTCATACTCCGTCGCCCTCCACCAAGGATGTTCGGCGCAACCGGCATAGACGTAGACCGGGTCGGCCTCGCTATCCTCCGACAGACAAGCCGGATTCTCATACCAATAGCTCAGCGTTCCATTGCCGTTAATTCGAGCCGAAGTACTGTAATCTTCAGAGTAGATCTCGCGACCATCCCACTCTCCAGCCTGATATAACTTCAACAGGTCCATCGGATCGATCGAAGCTGTCGTTTTACAGGCGAAAGGCTGGTTCTTGTGACCGTTGATATACAGCCACCCATCCCTGATCTCGAAATGGTAATTGCAGTCCTCCGACCACATTTCCGCCTGTATTAGGCTACCGTCGGGCAGCTTACGCCACGGCGCCGTGTCATTCAGATAAGACGCTACGATTTCCTCCGGCGTCCATTTCTCGGACGGATAGATGTAGTTCGTATTGATCTTATAAGTCTGGCAACTAGGCACCTTCAAGCATAGCCAACCTTCGTCGGCATTCTGCGGAACACTCCGGAAAGCCACCAGGCGGTCACTGCCCGCCAGGTAATCATCGACCACCTCGCGCGCCGTAATCTCATCGACGCTCTTCCCACCGAGGTCCAGGATCGGTGAATCAGGCCTCACCGGCCCAGTCTCTTCCTGTACGGAATCGCTGGGCGGGACGCTTTCGCTGGTCTTCGCCTCACAGCCAGCGAGACAAAACAAAAACAGAGCCAGCGGAATGAACAAGGAAATCACGTAATGCAGACGTTTCATTTGACATTCTCCTTTTTTCTGATTTTCTGGAACTTTTGCGAACATTAAAATACTAGGACTTATCCCCCTCACATAAGCCTTACTCTCATTGTAGCACAGATTATCAATTTTGTCAAGCATATTCTTGATAACACGATAAAAATATGTCATAATCTAGACAAAATTTTATTCAAAAACTATTGACAAATATAATATTGTGTGCTATAATGGAAAAATAAGTATTAAATTTTGAACCCTATGGCTACCAAAGATCTCACCATCATCGGCAACAACGCCCTCGTCACTATCGCTGGCATCAAAAGCATCCCGGCCAAAGTCGACACCGGCGCTGATTCTTCTTCGGTCTGGGCCAGCGGCATCCGCATCAATGCCGCCGGTCAGTTGGAGTTTGCTCTTCTCGGCCCTAGCCACCCGCTTTACACCGGTGAGCGCATCGCGGTGGACGATTTTTCCGTCCAACAAGTCCGTAATTCCACCGGCGACGTCAAGATTCGCTACCGCGTCTCTCTCCCTATGAAAATCAAAAACCGCAAAATCCAAGCCTTTTTCACCCTTGCCGACCGCAGCCGCAACCGCTTCCCGGTCCTCATCGGTCGCAAGACTTTGCAAAACAAATTCCTCGTCGACGTCTCCAAGATCTCTGTCCCCCGCCCCGCCACTCTGGAGAATGACACCCTCAATGCCGAGCTCGCCGCCGATCCCCACAGATTCCACCAAAAATATATGAAAAAATCCTAAATCCTCCCCAGATAATCCACATACGCCTCCACTGCCTTCACCGCCGTAGCATCCCCTGTCGGATAGTACAGCGACGGGCAAGCATTCACCTCTATCACTTCAGCCCCATAAAAATCAATCCCGATCACCGGCAGCTCCGCCGCCCGGGCAATTCTCTCTGACATCGCGATTCGCTCCGGTGTCAGTTTCGCCGAATAATCTTCCGCCGTTCCGCCTTGCCCCACGTTACAACTTGCCACCACCCGCACCTTTTCGCCTTTCGCCGGCACTTCGCTCACCCGCTCGCCCAAAAACTTCTCCGCCATCTTCATATCAATATACGCCAAATTACCCTGATACGGCTCCGCCCTCAGCGTCTTATTCTCATATTCGATCAGTTCGCGTAAATTCCGCTCTCCGTCCCCCGTCACTCGCGCCGGTATCCGCGCAATCGCTACCACGAACTTATAATCAATACAAATCACCCGCGTCTCCAGCGCTTCTTTCGCCAGTTGCGGCTGCATAATCGCCAGTTTCATCTCCGGCGACGCTTTTATCGCCACTTCTCGTGCCGTCAGCGCCTCACCTACCTCTGTAATCCCCGCCGTCACACCTCGCCCGTGCGCCCCATCCGCCGGTTTTATCACGATGGTTCCGTACTGTCCCAGCATTTTCTGAATCTCTTCCGCCCCTGTCGCTACTCGCGTCTCCGGCTGCGGCACCCCGAGATCTTTCATCAGCGCATAACTCATCAATTTATTATCCGCCAATCTCAGGGCGTACACGCTCGTCGTCGGCGGCGTACTCGACGCCACTTTCACTACTTTTCCGTCCGGCTGCGTCAGAATCAGATTATTTCCACCCTCCCGGCACAATTTCTCCGCCTTCCACCCCCGTTCCCGCAGCACTTTCCTAAGGTACCGCATCGACATCGGCAGTTCACTTTCTGGCAGAGAATAATAATCAATCATTACCCCTATTTTACCACATTTCTCCCCAAACTCACCAAAATCCTCCCAATTTCTCTAAACCCCAAAAACCCTCAAGATCTCAACCTTCCCGAGCCATCTGTAAAATCTCCAAATTCTCAAAAAATCCCTCCAGCCCTTCAAGACTCAAAAACTTTCCTCAAAAATCCTCCATTCCGCTCAACCTTAAAATTTCCTTAAAATCCCTCATTTTCCCTATAAATTCCTAGATTTTTCTCAAAATTCGTCCAAAATTAAACATAACCATTGACAAATTTCATCGCCTGTGATATAATGAAATTATGAAGATTGCGATTTTATCCAACGGTAATGCCAATTACTCAACCAAACGTCTGGTTGAGGAGGCTGAGAAACGTGGCCACAAGGTCAAAGTGGTCAAGTATAAGAATTGCTATATGTCTCTCGACGAGAAGCACCCCAATGTTCACTACAAGGGTAAAATTCTCGCCGGCTTCGATGCCATCGTTCCGCGTATCTCTAATGGTATGACTCGCTACGGTTGCGCCGTGGTCCGTCAGTTCGAGATGCAAGGTGTCTGGTCGATGTCCAGTTCTATCGCTATCACTCGTGCCCGCGACAAATTGCGCTCGCAGCAAATCCTCGCCAAGGCCGGCATCGACACTCCCAAGACTCTGGTCTCTCGCAATACTACCGATATTGACGATCTTTTGGAGCAAATCGGCCTCCCAGTAATTATTAAGCTCGCCTCTGGCACTCACGGCAACGGCGTCGTTCTTGCTGAGACCAAAAAAGCCGCCAAGTCCGCTCTCCAGGCCTTCTATCTCTACAATGAAGACGGCACCAACATTCTCTTGCAAGAATACGTCAAAGAATCCGCCGGTACTGACATCCGCGCTTTCGTGGTCGGCTCCCGTGTAGTCGCCAGTATGCAGCGCCAATCTCTTGACGACGATTTCCGTAGCAACCTCCACAAAGGTGGCGAGGGCACTAGTGTCAAACTTACCGCCGAAGAGCGTCGCATCGCTATCCAGGCCGCCAAAGCCATGGGCTTACACGTCGCCGGTGTCGATCTGATGCGCTCCAGCCGCGGCCCACTCGTACTCGAGGTCAATGCTTCGCCTGGCTTTGGTATTGAAAAAATCACCGGCCGTAACGTTGCCGCCAAGATTATTGAGTACGTCGAAAACAACGCCGCCCGCAAGAACTCCAAAGACAAAGTCGGCGCCTAGCCATTTGAGCATAATTCTTCCATCCACTATATAGATTTCAGGTCGTGTTTCGTGTTTATGTCCCTTCCTTCGTCATTTTGGCATAATAGTTTGAATCTAGATATGGAGGTGCAATGTTTGTAAAAGTAGGGATTTGGGATTTTTGCGAAACAGCACTAATCTTCTTATCTTGTCTCGTTTGAGGATACTGGTTTTTGAGGGCAGCGAATCGCATCTTCGCCGCGGCGTCGTTCAAGGTTTCTTGCTTAGTCTCTTTTCGGGATCACCCAGAGTTACTGAGGCTTTGAGGACGGCGAATCACCTCTTTCGCAGGGCCTAAGACTTGGCCGAGCGGCCCGGAGCGGACCAAGAAAGAGGTGTGAGCGCAAGCCGTCAAAGGGGGGCATAAAGTTGTTTGTGGAAAACTATCACTTATTTTTATATTGCCAAACCACAACCTTTTTGTTAAAATAAAACCAACAAAGAAGGGACATAAACACATGAAAAAGACACAAATCGTCGCCACCCTGGCGTTTGCGTTCATGTTGGGCATTTCTGTGCCACTCACGCATTTATTTAATACTAATAGCGTCTACGCTGCCGAGCCGGACACCGAGAGCTCTACCTCTCTGTCTGCCAACACTTCTAGCAACGAATCTACTATCTCCGCCTCTACGCGTGAGGAGATTCAGACTGCTGCCGCCGACACTGCTATTACTCGTATTGTGCTCTCCAGCGATATTAATCTCTCCGGCAGTATCAATATCAATCGTCCTATTACCGCCTCTACTCTCACTCTTGACTTGAACAATCATAATATCACTCGTGCTAGCGACAAAGGTTACGCTATTTCGCTTGCTCAAGGGAATCTTATCATTACTGGTTCCGGTAAGATTTCCGGTCGCAACGGCATCAAAGTTACAGGTTATGACACTAATATTGCCGACTATGCTAATCTTACTATCGACAGTCAAGTTGTCGTCGAGGGGCGCAGTGTTTACGCGATTGCCATTATCTCTCCGACCGAGCAAATTACCGACACCTATGGCGTAAAAGTCAATGTTAAAGGTACTCTCCAAGGCGCTCACGGCATCTCCGTTGACGGCGGTATCACCAATACCGCTAATGCCCCTGTCGTCACCATCTCCGACGGCGCGAAGATTAATGTTAATGGTGCTGACGGCAGCGCTCCAGTTTACGCTTCCGGCTATGCTACCTGGAACATCGGGGCCGCTACGCTCTCTGGCGATACTGGTATTAACATTCGCTCCGGCCTACTTAATTTTACCAATACTGATATCACTGCTACCGGCGAAATGAACGACCCCAGTACCGGCGCTGGCGGCATCGATAGTACCGGCGTCGTCTTCCAGATCGAACATCATACCAGTTATGCTGATCAAGTCGCCATCGATATCAATGGCGGCACCTACACTAGCACTTACGGCGATGTTTTCTATGAATATGGCAACCTCACCCCCGCTACCCGCACTGTCGGCACCACTGACGTCGCTGATATCAATATTTCTGGCGGTACTTTTACCGCTGGTTCCGGTCGTGAGATTTTCGGGGGTGCTCTCGAAGATGGTCAGGCTAATATCGAGATCTCCGGCGGCACTTTCAAGGGTACTGACGTGGCCAATTTCAAGGCCAATGGCTACCTTGTCGGAAATTTAGTTGTTAATGCCGACGGAACCGTTTATCGCCCCTCGGGAAACCACTCTACGAGCGACGTAGAAGCCCCAGAAGACCCTTCTGATCCTGAAGCGCCGTCTGACCCCACTCTGACCCCAGAAGGCCCTCAGGACGAGAATAAAGTGCCCGATACCGGCCTTGTCAGCGACCGTGGCATTATTAGCGCTATCAGTACCGTCGCTCCGCTTCTCACCGCCGCTGGCTTCGCTTTTATGTTCTTCTCTGGCAAAATTCACGAGCGCGAACGCCAACGCCGCCTTGCCGCTCTCGAGAGTGAGATGAACGCCGAAGTTGAGCAAATCATCGACGAATCCGAGCCCGAACCCGTCCTCGACCGCTTCATCGCCGTCCCTATCGACCGCGACGAACCCACCATCACTCCTGTCGACCCTTTCATCTCCCGCAAATAGCCACGGGGATGAAATATGAATAGAATCATCAAAAACTCAATCCAGTGTAAACACTGTGGTGATATTATAGAATCCAAAACTCGTCGCGACTACGTTAGGTGCAAATGTGGACGCTGCTCTGTTGACGGCGGCAAGGACTATCTAGAACGTGGTTTTTCGGGCTCGCCTAATGATTATGTCGAACTAAGCCAATTAACCTAAGGTAACTGTAATGAATTCAAAGGTTCCACCCTGCCAACACGAGCTCTCGGGGCTCTTCTCTCACCAGAGAAATAGGCAGGGTGGTCGGTTTCTAATATGATTTCACCATCTCAAGCACAAACAAACCAAAATTCCTCCCACCCAACTTTCCGTTTAAAATCCCCAAAATCCTGATTTTTCACGGAACCTTACGCAAACTCTCATTTCTCATATAAAGAAAACGGATTTTCTTTATATGAGAAACAAGTCATATAAAATCGCTTTATATGACATCTCCTCCACAATAGTAGCTGTGAACATTGTCTATCTTCTGCCAAAAATGTCAAAAAAAGATGCCTTTTCCACAAAATTTCACTCAAATTTCCAAAAAAAGTAAACAAAAGTAGTGTGAACTGTAGTAGGAGCGCGAGTAAAGAAAAAGTCTTAGCCAACACAAAACCTACCGCAGACTTGTGAACTTTTTCTTTCGAGCCGACGCCCTGCAACAAGCGGTTTTTCTAATTTTGTCAAGAAAACTGCTATTTTTCCACAAAAAATACATAAAATCACGCAAAAAAGTCCATAAAACCGCTTGACATTTTTTTTTTT
>CAZPCQ010000002.1:0-94140 GCA_964585155.1 uncultured Candidatus Saccharibacteria bacterium
TTACCTCATTGTCTATCTATGTATATTATATATTCCTGGAGATAGGGTGGATAGAGTCTTTGGACGCTGGTCGCCCCTGAACCGCCCGCCCAGTGGGCTGATGAGAGGGGTTTGACCGCGGACGCTGAAGAGTGGAAGTAAGAGAAGAGTTGGAATAGGCGCGAAGCGCCGTTGGCTGGAACAGAGAAGGAGAGGGGGAGAAAAATCAAGATACAAAAAGAAGGGAAAGTAAAAATCAGAATGACGCCGCTCGCCGGCGTCATTCTGCGCGTTCATATGCGAAGCCCACCCAACCGTATTTTTCTCGGCCCGCGTCGCGCCAGCCCGTCGTCACGGGTGTCGCGCGCTTGTCCTCGTCGTAACTCCGGATGACCTCGAAAAATAGGTTGGGCTGGACCCTTATCCTTTTTAAGAAGAAGTAATAAGGAATCTTGAACGACGCCGCGCCGGAAGAGGTTCACCGGGATGCGCCAGACTTTTGATAACGCCGCGCCTCGGCGGTAGCCCTGAAGGCTTTTAATCCTAAAATGAAATGTTTTTTCGCCAATCAGGCAAAAATGACCCTGAGAGGGGTCTTTTTGCGAAGCGAAGGATCTTGACATACGTTTAATTCCGCGTTAAAATGGTCTCATATTGCTATTAAAAGTTACTTTCGGTTTTTACCGAAGGTAACTTTTATGGTCACCTTAAGGCGGCCAATCTTGAATGATATAGCCATACAAGCCTCATTCTACAGTTTTAAATTGTACTAATTATCGACCGTTTCCGAAGAAACAACCAGCATCGACGCTTAGTCCTTCCTGTCAGTCTCCGCTCTATATCTAGTGTAGCACAGATAAATAGATATGCATAGGGTTAAAGTGAAGGAAAGATCGGTGAGAGGCCTTGTTGGGGCTTAAAATGGCTCGTTTAAGGCCCAGGAAAGCCATTAGAATTTTGAACCTGAAAATGATGGCTCTTTGACCTGAGAAGGGCCTTGTAGGGCGAATTTGAGGCCGTAGAACGCAAATTAAGTGCTTATGGTGTAGCATATTTTAGATAAAACTAACAAGCATAGCCTCAATAGAAAATGTTGTAAAATTTACGCGCCTATGCTTGCCAAATTTATTCATATATTTCTAAAAACTATCAAAATAAGATCTCTATGCTTGCTTTAAATAGGTATTTTGTACTCTAAAAAGTGGGAAAAGGTGCTTTTCGGCATTTTTGCACGCTTGTGCTTGTAAGTTTTGGATTTTTTGTTATATACTGCGAGAATGAAGAATAATATCAAGAATAAATCAGATATAAAGTTAGGTAAGTTCGAACTGCTGAAGGGATGGTTCGTGGTGAAACTTAGAGTTCATAAGATTAATCGACATCCGAGGATTCGCGAAGGAGAAATTTGGTGGTGTAATTTTGGCGAGAACGTGGGTGTGGAGATCAACGGCAAGAAAGGATTGTATTTGCGACCAGTTTTAATCTTGAAGAAATATAATCAACACTTTTTCTTCGGTTTGCCGTTAACGTCTAAAATTTATCATAACGGACCGTGGTATGCACATTTTAATTTTCAGGACCAGGAACGCGTTTGCATATTGAGCCAGGGCCGTTCGCTTAGCGTAAACCGTCTGTATCGCAAAATGGGGGAGGCGGATGAAGCGGATTTGGCAAAGATTCGAAGTGTATTTATTGTTTTACATCACGAATAATAGCACCTAGCCGATATGACTAGGTGTTAGGGCGGGAAATCCCCGAAAATAATACTTTTATTGTATCAAATGAATTCGTACTTGTCAATAGTGAAAATGTGCAAAAATATTGCTCCAGCTAGTTTTGCTAACTGGAGTTAGGGCGGGAAGATCCCGAAGATGTTTCTATTGTAGTAAATGGATTAATGTTCATCAATGATGAGATAATGACAAAATGGCGACCGGGGCCGCCAAGTTGTGCTTTTTGATTGGTAAAAGGATTGGAACGGGCGACGCAGCGGAGGGAGAAGCCGTTGTAGCGGTTGTTGTGGACGGACGGGTAGGTATTAGCACTATTGAAGTTCAGGTGGTAAGAGTTCGTGGCCGAGCCGGCTGTAGAGGACCAATAGTTTCCGTTGATGCCAGCCCAGTGTAAAGAGCCAGCCCAGAGGTTCCCACCCCGCAGGAAGTAAAGAGGCTAAAGAAGTTCCTTTACGCTTATGCGGAGCCTTGACTGAGCATAATATGATCTAGCCTATGCGAGGGCTATTCTAGCGATCGTCATAGGGGAACTTCACAATCCTTTATAGATTATGGGTACCGCGGGTGGCCGGAGCATGATCTCAAAAATGCGCGCCGTTGGAGCCCGGGGGACGAGGTCCCTTATGATTATTATAACATAAGAAGTTTAGTTTTGTGTTTTTCTTCGACGACTTGTCAATCTATTCTATCCAGTCATAATCCCAGCCGAAACGGTCGAAAAGTTTTTTGAAGAAGCGGCGACTATTGATGTGCATGAGAGTGCCTTCGCGGGAAATGAAACCTTCAATGCTGCCGTCACCGCAGGTAGCGAGGCGATAGGCGGCGGCGTGAGCGTTGCGGCGGGCGCGGTGACTGGGGATAATGAAGCCGGGATAGACGACGGCGCCGATGAAGGGGACGCCGTGGTCGGTGGACTGAGTGCGGATTTTGTGGGGATGGAGGGTGAGGTCGAGCTCGTTTTGGAGGTAACGATTTATAACAGCGATGTCGCGCATAAGTTGAGATTTTTGCGCCATTGGGACAACAATGAAAAAGTCGTCGACGTAGCGGCCATAATGTTTGTAACCGAGATCGAAAGTAACAAAGCGATCGAGTTGGTCAAGGTGAATATTGGAAAGGAGTTGACTGGTAAGATTGCCGATGACGATACCGTGGCCGGGGCGACGATGAAAGAGACTTTTGTTATAGGGAAGGGCGGCCCAATCAGCACTGGAGCCGCGGACGGTGATGTTTTTCATAGGGTCGTCGTGGATGATTTGATACCAGAGAAATTTGGCGATTTGGTAGAGGCGGTCGCGGTCGTAGGGTTGGCAGGTGATTTGATTTTTGGGGAAATAACTAGGCGGGAGTGTACTGGGATCGATGCCGTGTTGGAATTGATGGTCAAGACCCCAAACGACACGTTGGCACAACTTTTGGTGACTGAGACTGATAAAATAACTTTGAATGTCAAGGGTGACTGCGAAGGCGGGTTGAGTGTAATTGTTGGTGACTTTACGGATGTGTTCGGCGAGGCGCTTTTGGCCATAGAGGACGCCTTTGCTTTTGCGACAAGAGTAAGAATCGGGGCTGAAACGCTTATCCCACCAATCGGCGGAGAGACTATAGAGAAAATGGTGGATGACGCGGTCGCGAAAAGGAGCAGCAACGATTTCGCGGGTAACAGGGTCGTGGACGACAAAAGTAATGCCGCGACTGGGGCGATAAACCCGACGGAGAATGCTATCGCGCAGTAAGCAGATATTTTCCATATCATTAACTTCGAAGCGGTGTTCGTCGATGGTTTGACGTTTACCTTTGCGGGCAGATTCATAGGCGCGCCAGAGTTCGCTCAGTAAAAATTCTTCAAAATTGGCCGACATAATTAACCTTTGCGCAGATAGGCTTTGGCGGCGATGCGTTCGATAGCGACTAGTTGCTCGAGAATTTTGCAGACGTCGCGGTGATGGAGGATTTGTAAACGACTGGCGTAGGCGATACCATAGCGGAGGTCGCGGGAGATTTCGATAATGCGCCGAAGATCGTCGCGGTCATTTTGGTTTTTGGTGCGGGCATATTTCATATAATGATTGGCCATTTGATAAGTCAAGAGAATCATTTGGTGGCCGATAGTTTCGCGGGCGAGAGGATCGGCGAGATGTTTGAACTGAAAATAAACGAGTTGACTGGTTTGCATAATAGCATCGTAAAGAGAGGGAATTGGCGAAGTGGGCAGGACGATAGTCATAATGCGTTCGAGGTCGCGGCGGGCGCGATCGCGGAGTTTGGAAATTTGTTCATCGGTATAAACTTTGCTGAGTTTGTAAAAATGTAACTCGGGAGTCTCTAAAGTCGAATCGGGAAAAATGTTGATCTCGGCGAGGCGGTCGTGGATTTTTTCAAGTGAGCGAAAAGAAATGATGCCGTCTTCGGAGACGGAATAGCGGTCGGTGTCGGCTTTGAGCGAATAGCGCCAGTGGATACGATCGGCGATGGTAGCGGCGAAAAAGAGAGCAGAATGGCCAGCGAGTTTGACGAAGCCGCTGGTGGAATTGAAAAAGAGTAAATGGTGGCTATTGGTGGTTTCAAATTCCATAACTTGGGCTTTGATTTCGTGCTGGCGTTGTTGCAGCGCATAGCGCGCGGCGGTTAAATTTTGAGTGTTGGTGGTGGTTGGTGATGTTTTTTGTTTCTCCCCTATATTATTTATTAAAGTTTCTAGTTCTATCAAGTTTAATTTGCCGTACTTTTGCAACACGGCAGACTTGACCGAAGCTTTTGTCATTCATCTTCCTCACTTATTTCTACATATAATATTATAATGTTAAAATGATGGAATGTAAATGTTAGTGTTTTAATTTTTTAGAAAAATTTGGTAAAAAGTTTTTATAATAATATTTTGAAACTAAAAATTTAGAAAAGTATTTATTTCTCTAGGCGAATTAAATACTATAAGTGAGGTTCTGGGGAAATTTTAGGTGGCTGCAAGGGTCGCCACGTTCGGGGTTTGGTGAGCCTCTCCTCATTGCGGAGCAGAATAAAGTGGTTTCCGTATTTTCCTCTCGCAAATCGGACCCGGCTCAGCCAGTAAAGAAATAACCCGCTCACCGTGGCGAACCCTTTGACGCGCCAGCCTTTAAATTCCCCCAGAGCCGAACACTCAAAATCAATTCGCTAGAGGGGGTGGAGAGGAAGAGGTATCTGTTTCAGGTGCTTCAACTTTAGAAGCGAACGATTAAAACCAATTCATTAGAGCGTAAAAGTGGGGAAAGAGAATTTGTCAATTTTGGTAACCTTAAGGAAACCTTAGAATCAGGTGGGGAAATGAAGGAATTTAAGGAAATTTTAAGGTTAAGAAAATGGCGAAAAATGTGAAATTTTGGGGTTGTAAAAAACTAGCATTAGCGTTAAAATAAGATAAAGTAGAAAAATATAATTTATGTTGGAACAGACAAAAAGGGAGGCAAAATGAATCCTAACGAAAATAATCCGGTTTCGCCGATGGGGGCGGATGGCTCGATGAGTGGAGCGGCGCCTGTGCCGGGAGTTGGGTCGATGGATTTTACGAATCCGGCGAATTTGGAGACGAATAACGGATTGGGAAATCAAAGCGTGTCTGGTGGAATGAGTGACGACAGCGGCGCGACAACGAATATTGATGGTACAACGAGCGGCGGGATGACGGCTCCGATGCCGCCACTGACACCGGCAGAGCCGGTACCAGGTTCGATTGGTAGTGTGACTTCTGTGCCACCTTTGGCGCCGGAACCGATGGATATGGGTGCGTTGAATAATGCTGCGACGACGAGCAATATGCCAGTGATGGGACAGGCGGCAGAGAGTAAGCCGGCTGCGAGTGAGAGTGCTTCGCTATATTACAATCCGTTTACGCGAAACAATGTGAGTGGTAATAGCAATGCCAGTAGTGATACGACGGGAATGAGCGCAACGACTCCGACGAGCAGTGCGACGGTGTCACCGGCTTTGCAGCCACAGACGGAAAAGTTTTCTGATCGGCTGAATGGTGCAAAGAAACCAGAGAAAAAGCAGGGAAATATGATGATGCTTTTGGGCTGGTTGTTGGCGGTGCTGTTCTTGGTGACGACGATTGTTTTCGTAGTATTATGGCAAGGCGAGGCGAATAAGAAGCCAGAGATTATCTATATTCCGACTACGGATGAGGGAGATGATAAACCGGATGAACCAGAACAACCGACGACTCCGACAGAACCAGTGGCGGCGGTGTTGAAGTGTACGCAAGAAGAGAGCCTTGAGGGTCAGACGATAGAGAATTTGACTGGGTTGACCAGTGAGGCGTTGTTGAATTATGCGGATGGAGCGCTGGTTGATTTGACGATGAATCAGATTTATATCTTTACGGATACCGAAGCGGCAACGGCAGCACGGCCAGCGTTTGACGAGATGAAGACGTTGATGGATGGTTTATTGGAAGCGGGCGGAAACACTGATTTCTCAGTGGGAGTGTCACAGCTTGATAATATAGTGAATTACGGGATGACTTTGCCAGCGAGCGCGTTGACGGCAGAAGGAGTAAGTGTGGACGTAGATGTCCCGACAAATGAAGATGGCACGCTTGATACTCGGCTGGAATCGATGAAGACGGCGTTTGAGACGAGTGGTGCGGTCTGTACGACAGAGTAAAGAAGACTAAAACGAGAATCCTCTGATGTTGTATCGGGGGATTTCTTGATGAGAGGATGATTGATATGTGAAAAAATGGTAGCGCCAGCTGGATAGGTAATCCGCGCCGTGGTTGCTGACGCAACCGGGCGGATAACGAACCATAACCCTTCCATTCTCGTGGTGATCGTTACCAAATAAAACCAGGACCTAAAGGTCCTGCTTCTATTTGGTAGCGCCAGCTGGAATCGAACCAGCATTGTAGACTTAGAGGGTCTATGTCCTATCCGTTGAACGATGGCGCCTTGTGGTATTATTTTAGCACAAAAATAGTGGACTGTCTATGATGATTTGATATATCACCAGATGAATAAAATCTTAGAGAAAGTGCTAAAAAGCAGTGTTTTTTGTTCAAAAGTGAAATAATTATATCACTAGGTGAATAATTATTTTTTGAGTTTGTAGTAGATAGACGGGGCAAAGCGAACGGGAGCGAGGAGGGTTTGGGCGGATTTTTCTAGGCGGATGAGATTCTTGGTGCCGAAAAGTTTTTTCAGTTTGTTGCTGCGAAAGTTGGAGACGGAGAGAACTTTTTCGATTTGAAAGCCGGAGTTAGTAAAAATCTCTTCGATGTATTTGGGGTGATAGTTGTAGAAGCCGCCGGAATTGAGGTCTTTGAGATGGGCGACGTCGCGACTGAAGGGGTTGATGTCGGATTTCTTGAACCAATAACGGAACATTTTGGGTAGAGTTTTCTTGTTGGCAACTTCGATGACGGCGATACCGCCGGGCTTGAGAATGCGATAGAGCTGGTTGGAGACTTTTTGCATATCTTTGAAATGGTGGGTGGCGCGAATCATCATCAGAGCGTCGAAAGTATTGTCTTTGAAAGGCAAATCGTAAATGTCGCCAGCTTGAGTTTTGATTTTGTCGCCGTAGAGCTCTTTGGCTTGGGCGAGTTCGGTCTGGGAATAATCGAAAATGGTGGCGGATTTGGCGCGGGGAAGGTATTCGTCGGCGAGGCGGCCGTAGCCACCGGCAATATCGACAAATTTATCCATATCTTCGGGCAGAAGTCGACGGATGGCGAGGCGGTCGGCGGCGTCTTCGTATTTGCGGTCAGCATCTTCCCAGAAGATTTTTTTATAATCGTAGCCGTTGTAATCGGCGACGATGTCGGTTGATGGGGTGGGTTTTGCGTGCGCAGTGTTCTGTTTCATCTTACTATTGTAACACAGATTTTCTGTAATAAAAACCTTGCTTTTTGGAGGAATGTTTGGTATAATGCTGGTATGGTCTCTTAGTATAACGGTTAGTACGACGGGTTTTCATCCCGTTAACGCGGGTTCGACTCCCGCAGAGATCACCAAATTAACACGGTGAACTTCTTGCGCAATAATCTTTGAGTTTTGTGCGGAGGTTGCTGGAACAATCTGGGTCGGTAGCTCAGCTGGTTAGAGCACGGGCCTTTTAAGCCCGGTGTCGAGGGTTCGAGCCCCTCCCGACTCACCAATATAGTATCACGCATTACAACTTTACTTCTGGTGAGGTTGTTTTGTTATTATGCGGAGTTAAATGTAGAGTATGCATCTTAGCTGTGATATAATGGGGAATATGAGAAAAAATCCTAAGCCGCTTGTCCTGAATGGCGTAGTTACTCGCGAAGCTGGGGCTAGGCCGAAACCGCATGAATATATTACTGCTGAAGCTCTTGCTGATGCTGGATATAATGTTCGTTTTATTCCAAGTAGCATAAAATATATGTATGGCGGATTGTTATATTAATGATACGCTTTTTGAGCTGAAGGCCCCAGAAGGCAAGTCGATTAAATGTGTTGAGCGCAATTTGGTGAAAGCAATTAACCATCAATCGCCGAATGTTGTGATTGATTCTTTCCGAATTAAGAATGTTCAAGATCGAAGTTTCAAAGTTACCTGTTGTCTTGCTTGCGGCGTGGGCGTGGGTTGCGACGGGTATTTTTTTGTAAATCGTCAACGTAAAGTTATTGACATAAATAGTCTATTGGTGTAGAATTGAAGTATTGAAGTCCACGAGGGCGAGTATTCGCTGAGCCGGGGACTTCTTTTTTTGTGGTAAGATTTTAGGATAATTATTCTGCGCGACTGAGTTTTTCGCAAGAAGTGCCATAGTAGACGGTGTAGTCGCGGGGGCCGTAGGGGGCGACGGGGTAGTAGCGGACGTAGGATTTGTTGGTGTCGCATTGGTAATATTGATTAGAAAAGGCTTCGATGGAGTCGGCGTATTTGGCTTCGTTGAAGTATAATAATTGGCGCAGGCGGACGTTGGGTAGGCCTTGGGTGGCGAAATCTTGGAGGATGGTTTCGGCTTGGTCGAATTTGCCGCCGAGTGCGCGCGGGTAAAGATATTCGATGTAATAAGCGTCGGCGAGTTTGTTAAGTTCGCGCTCACTGCGTTTGACGGGGTCGAAAATGGCAGTGAAGGCGAAAGAGAAAATAATAGCAACGGCAGAGGTGCCAATAATAGAGAGTAAAGTAATCTCGGGCCAGGCGAGTTTGCGGGTGGGGGACTTTTTGTGGGATTTGTGACGATTGGTAGCGTGAGAAGCCTTGGCACGGGTGGAGAGATCTTTGGCGACTTTCTGGATAGTTTTGCCGGCACGGGTGGCGGTTTTTTTGACACTTTTCATAACTTTACCAGAAGTGGTGCGGGAGCGTTTTTGGTCAGCCAAAGCACGAGCGGGCGCATAGTCCTTTTTGAAATAGCGAGTTTTAGTCTTTTTGGTCTGGCCTTTCTTCATATAATATATTATAGCACTAATGTTTAAAAATGTGGAGAAAAAAGTGAGTTTTTGTGGCGGTTTTGACTTTTAAAAAATAGTCTAATGTGGTAGAATGGTTGGGATATGAGTAAAATATTTAAGAGAACAAAAATTTTGGCGACGATCGGGCCGGCGTGTTCGAGCGAGCAACAAATACATGATTTAATTATGGCGGGCGTGAATGGATGCCGGCTGAACTTTTCACACGGTGATAATGAGACGCGGGATAAACAAATCGCGTGGGTGCGCAAAGCAGCACAGGAAAAGGGTCGCTCGGTGGCAATGATCCAGGACTTGCAGGGACCGAAGATTCGTTTGGGTTTAGTGAAAAATAATCATTATGATGTGAAGACGGGGGATGAGCTAATTCTTGATGCGTCGATCAAGGAACAGAAGAAAAATGGTGTGCTGCCGCTACAATATAATTTGGCGGAAAAGGTGAAAGTAGGTGAGCCGATTTTTATCTTTGATGGGAAAATTCGGACGCACGTGACAGAGATCGTATCGGATACGGCGATCAAAGTGGTGGCGGAGAATGATGGCTTCGTGATGAATAATAAAGGTTTGAATTTGCCGGATACGGATTTTGGTGGAGACATTTTGACGCCGAAAGATTTGGCGGATATTGAGTGGGGGGCGACGCGAGATTTTGATTACGTGGCGTTGTCGTTCATCCAGTGTGCTGATGATATTCGGAAGTTGCGGGAGATTTTGCGCAATCACGATTCGAGTGCGAAAATTATCGCAAAGATTGAGACGAAGAAAGCCGTAGAGAGTGACAAAAACTTGGAAGAAATTGTGAAAGCGTCGGATGCGATTATGGTGGCGCGAGGTGATATGGCGGTGGAAGCAGGAGCGGAAATCGTGCCGATCGTGCAGCGGAAACTAGTGCGAATGTGCCGGGAGCACGCGAAACTTTGTATTGTGGCAACGCAGACGATGGGCTCGATGGTGGACAATCCGGAACCTTCGCGCGCAGAAGTGAGTGACGTGGCGAATGCGGTGATCCAAGGGGCGGATGTGGTAATGCTGTCCGACGAAACGGCGAATGGTAAATATCCGCTAGAGACGGTGCAGGCGTTGAAAAAAGTAATTCTCTATACGCAAAATAATTCAGAAGTGCAGCCGCTAGAGCAAGATCCGCGTAGTGAGAATCCGAACTATGATGCAATTGCGGCGGGGGCGGCGAGATTGGCGGAGAAGATTGGCGCGGATGTGATCGTTTGCCAGACCGCGTCGGGGACGACGGCAATGGCGATGGCGGCGCAACGGCCGAATTTGCCGATTATCACGGTGACGGGTGATACGCGAGTAGCGAATCAGCTGGCGATTGTTTATGCGAACTCGGCGTTTGTGCGGCCGTATTCGGTGAACTTTGGTATTGAACTGGCAAAAGAATTGAAAGCGAGTGGGTATTTGCAAGTGCCGAAGGGAAAGAAGGAATTGACTGCCGTTATAGTCTCAGGCGATCGAGAGCAGAGGGGGACGGATACTATTAAAGTTAGGTCTATATAACGCGAAATTCATCCTAGAGGATGAAAGGATTAAAGGACCTTCGGGTACCTGCAAGGGTCGCCTGTTCTGCTAGTTTTGAGGGCTTGCGCTCACACCTCTTTCTTGGGCCGCTCCGGGCCGCTCGGCCAAGTCTTAGGCCCTGCGAAAGAGGTGTTCGCCGCCCTTAAGACTTGTAGCAATTCTCGATTCTCTCGGAAAATAGGTTGTGCTGGGCTTCTGTCGTTTTTCAGAAAATTAGACGGAAAAGGTTTGCTGGGTCGCGCTGAATATTCTTGAATGATGTCGCGCCTCGGCGATAGTTTAATCTTGAATTATCTAAAAAGTAGAAAAGTGGTCCGTGGGGCCACTTTTTGTGGTATGATAGGTAAAAGGGAAAAGTAATAAATGTTGTAAAATTTACAATAAATGTGGAGTAAAAGTGGGGGAAGTTTTAAAAATATCTCTGTATATGTTGTAAAAATTACAATGAGAGTATTAAAATAAGTGAGGTGAAAATGTTTGATAAGAAAACGGTGAAAGACGTGGATGTGAAGGATCAGGTGGTCTTGGTGCGGGCGGATTATAATGTGCCGCTAGGGAAGCGTAAAGACGGGACGCGGAAGGTGATGAGCGATTTTCGGATACGGGAGAGTTTGCCAACATTGAAATATTTGTTAGAAAATGGAGCGAAGAAGATTATTATTATTTCACACTTGGGGCGACCGGAGGGGAAGGATAAGGATTTGTCGCTGGACGTGGTGGCGCTGAAATTAGCGGAACTTTTGCCGGGGGTAGAAGTGGGGTTTGTGGACGAATGCCGAGGTGATGTAGTGGCGGAGGCGGTAGAAAATATGCCGGAGGGGGGTATTATGTTGCTGGAGAATTTGCGATTCGAGCCGGGGGAGAAGAAAAATGATGAAGCACTGGCGGAAGATATTGTGCGCAGCACAGGGGCGACACTGTTCGTGCAGGATGGTTTCGCGGTGACGCATCGGGCGCACGCTTCGACGGTGGCGATCACGAAACTCTTGCCGGCGGTGGCAGGGCTGCTAGTAGAGAAGGAAGTGACTTTGCTGAAAAAGGCGCTAGAGAATCCGGAACGACCGCTAGTGACGATCATTGGTGGGGCGAAGGTGGCGGATAAGCAACCGTTGATTGATAAGTTCTTGCCGGTGTCGGATAGGCTGGTGATTGGAGGGAAGATTGCGGCGGATGGCTACGTGACAGAGGAGCCGCAGGTGTATGTGGCAGAGGATTTTGACGAAAATGCGGCAGGTGAGAAAATGGACGTAGGGCCAATATCGACTTGCAAAATCGTAGATGTGATTACTGGTGCGAAGACGGTGCTATGGAATGGGGTGCTAGGAAAAGTAGAGGACCCGGCTTACGCAACGGCATCGGTGATTGTGGCGAAGACATTAGGGGAAGATGATAAGGTTACTTCAATCATTTGTGGTGGGGATACGTCAGGGTTTGTGGAGAATATGCAGACGAATGATCCGCGGCTAAAGTATTCGCTAGTGTCGACTGGGGGTGGAGCAGCGCTGGAGCTGTTGGCGGGGCAGGAGATGCCGGGGATAGAGGCATTGGCGGACAAGTAAATGAAGATTTGTGCTTGAGGGCTTTCGCTTCCACCTCTTCCGCGGGGCCGCTCCGGGCCGCTCGGCCAAGTCTTAGGCCCCGCTCCAGAGGCGGTTTGCCGCCCTCAAGCCGTTGCTGAAGCGATTATTGGCTAACAGCTTCTATCTGTAGGAATCTTGTCCCGTCAAAAAAGATTGTATTGAGGATTTGTTTTTGTCAAAAGGGTCTTGCGAAATCTCGCCTCGTCAAAAGGTGGTATTGGGAGTAAAAGAATATCGTGGAATCTTGCCCCGCCAAAAAAAGATTGTGTTTGGGTAAAACTATTGTAGAATATGGTCTCGCCAAAAGGGAAATAGAAAAAGGAAGAAAAATACTCCCGAAAGGGAGGATTTTTCCGCGATGGCCCCGGCCCCGTAATTCAACAGCGCTGTACCACGTCATACATGCAACAGTCCTGGCGTTATATCTATAATATAACGTTACCCTGTGCCACTAACCTTATTTTAGCACAGTGATTTTAGGAAAGCAAGTACTTGTAGTACAGGTTGGGGCTGTGGAAAAGTGGTGTGGGGGGTGGGGAATTTGGCGAAAAAGTGGTTGACACGGCGGAAGTGGTTATGTATAATAGAGAATATAAAAGGTCACAAATAAAAAATAACATAAAATTTAAGACAAACATAGAAAGGAAAATGTTATGTCAAAAGTTGCAAAGTCGATTGCCGTCCTCGGCGTCGTAGCCGGTCTAGGTGTGGCAGCGTTGCCACTTGGTACTTATGCTGCTACTGAAGATATCACCATCAATGCTATTGTTGATAATACTATTTCGTTAACTACTTCTGCCAGTGAAGTTACCATGAACTTGATTCCTGGTGGTAGTGCCGTTGAAAAAGAGGTCACCGCTACGGTTGTTACTAATAATAATGCTGGCTACACTCTTTCCATTAAAGATAGTGATAGTACTACTGCTTTGGTGTCTGAGAAGGGCGATACGATTGCCGCTGGTGTTGCATTGTCTGGCTCTACATCGGCTTGGGCCTATAAGGGCGGAAGCAAGAATACATGGACTGAGATTACGACTGGTGATGTTGAATTGGTAAATGTTAGCAAGCCAACTCCTGCTCCAGATCCAGTTCAGCTAGGTGATCCTGCTGATACTGTCATTACTTTTGGTGCTTATGCGGCTGAGGGTCAGCAAAACGGTACTTACAAAGGTGGCGTAACGCTTACCGCTGTTGCTCAATAATAGACTTATAAAGTTTTACAAAAATCACCCCTTTTTGGGGTGATTTTTGTAAGTGAGGGTTGTATTTTTTTTGAGAATTGATATAATGAAAGAATGAAAGTAGGAGGTAAAGTGAAGAGTTTTAAAAAACTTAAGTTAGGTTGCTTATTGTTAGCGCTTCTGCTGGCGCCGTTTTCGTGTGCTCAAGGTGCTTGGGCTGAAGATGATAAACCCGAGTATCGTATACAGGTATCTCCGACTTCTTTAGATTTGGATTTGAAGCCGGGGGAAAAAGTAGAAACGTCATTTAAGGTGCAAAATACTGGATCTAAGGTTTTGGATTATAAATTGTCGACGGCTCCATATTCCGTGAAGAATGAGAATTATAGTGCTGATTTTACGACGGAGACGGACCATACAGACATTTATAAGTGGGTAACTTTTTCGCAGTATAATGGATCTATAGAACCAGGAGAGCAGGATGTGATTTCTGTTACAGTTAATGTGCCTAATGATATTCCAGCGGGTGGTCAGTATGGTGTGCTTTTGGCTCAGATAGTAGGAGGAGAAAGCAGTGATTCTAGCGGTGTCGAGGTTAGTCGGCAGGTGGGAGTGTTGATTTATTCTGAAAATGTTGATGGTGAGACTAGGAAAACAGGTAGCGTGGCAGAGAATAAGATAGCAGGTTTTTTGTTTGCTCCGCCGATTCAGGGAACTTCTGTGGTGGAAAATACGGGAAATGTGCATGCGGATGCTGTTTATACTTTGGAAGTTTTTCCTCTTTTTAGCAATGAGGAGGTTTATACTAATGTTGAGCATCCTGATGTAAGAACGATTTTGCCGGATACAAAACGGGTAAATACTTTGACCTGGGATGGGTCGCCACAATTGGGTATTTTCAAGGTGAAGCAGACGGTGAAGTTTTTGGGTGAGGAGAATGTGACGGAGAAAGTAGTATTTATTTGTCCGATTTGGTTCTTGTTTATTATTTTAGTTTTGATTTTCTTGATTGTGTTCTGGATCGTAAGTCGCGCACGCGGTAGAAAGGAGTAAATGATGAAAAACAGTATTATTAAAGTAATTGCAGCGGTGGCGGTACTGATGGGGGTATTGGCGCCGGTGCCGGGAGCGTGGGCAGAGGAAGCGAAATCTTCAAGTGCGCTTGAGCTGAGTCCGAGCGGGACGAGGTTGACGCTGTCGCCAGGGGATGTTCTGGAGGGGAAGGCAGACCATTGTCCGAAAGAAAATGATGACGGCTGTGCGATTACGGTGAAGAATATCGGTACAGCACCGGTGCGATACAAAGTTTACACTTCACCATATGCAGTGAAGGGTGAGAATAATGAGTTGAGTTTCTCGGAAGAGGCTTCGACGACTTATACGCAACTTTCGCGGTGGATTGAAATTCGGAACGCGGAGGGAAATTATGAGAAAGAAGCGGAATTTTCGGTGCAGCCAGGAGAAACACAGACGGTGCATTATAGGGTGACGGTGCCGGAAAGTATTCCAGGTGGATCGCAGTATGCGGTAATCTGGGCGATGATCTTGGGTGATGAGTCGGAAGGTGGCGGTATCGAGACGGTAGGACAGGTCGGCGCAGTGCTGACGGGCCGTTCGACGGAAGACACGCGCGAGACTGCGGTGATTACGGATTATGATTTTACGAAGTTTGCTTTTAGCGGTCCGCTGCATGCGCAGGCGACGATCGAAAATACTGGAAATGTGGACTTTGCGGGGAAGTATTCATATATCGCGAAGACAATTTTTGGCAAGGAACTGTATAATAGTGGCGAGCAAGTAGTGGCGGCGTATCCGGAGACGACTTATCACGTGAATTTTGACTGGGAAGAGGCACCGTTTATGGGGATCTTTCATGTAGAATGGCGCGTGGTGGCGGCGGACGCGAATATGACGGAATCACATATCGTGATAATTATGCCGATAATTGTGATAATTGTACTAGTTTTGCTATTGACGGTTATGATCATTTGGATTATAATCATAAGTAGAAAGCGCAAAGAGCGTAAGGCTCGAAAACTTGTCTAGTCGCGAAAGATGAGCACGGGCCGTCGTAATACTGTATTGCGAGTATGGTATTCTGCGAGACGACGACACTCAAGCGAGTTCAAAATAAAAACAATAAAGAAAGAGTGTAGAGTATGCAAAAACGAAAAAAGCAACTTTTAGGGCTGGCTGGTTTGGCGCTAATTGCGGCGATTACGGCGATTGCTTTTGCCATTCCAGCTCCGGGGGCGTCGGCGGCAGAAACCTTTAATCACAGTGTTGGTCTGACGGTGAAAGTAGAGGAAAAAGTGCCAGAGGGAGAGCCGCAGGCGACTTTGATTGCGCCGACGGATTTATCGCAGATGGTGGGTCAGACGTTGACGGTAAAGTTTTCCTATAAAAATTCTGGTAGTGCAACTACGGTAGTGTTGGAAAAGTATGATGCTGATGGTAATGTCGTTGATACACAGGAGATTCCGGTGGGGGGAGATAGTTGTAATATTAGTGCGAATCCGGATGGTGAGTGTACGTTAACCTATGACTTAGGGGATTTTCCGGAAATTACGAATCCAGCAGAAAATGCGAACTTTGGTGTTAAATATAAAGTAACGGTGACACCAAAGGCTGGTACTAAGGAAGGACAAGCTGATTATGCGACGTTTTTCCGACGGGCGGCATTCTTGCAATACGAAGAACATATAGATAGCAGTACGAACAATCCGTATATCTCGGTGTATATTGGTGATGGAATGGGGGTAAATCACGCAAAATTGCAAGTTTATGATAAGGTAACGAAGCAGCCAATCTTGATGGAGAACGGTGTGGAAGCGCCTTTGGAAATCACGGCACAGCAAATTGCTAATGCGGCGAATGGAAAAATTGAGGTGCTTTTGCCGTTGGACCAGCATAAGCTGAAAGCAGGAAATTATCTTGTGACACTGGTGGCTTATAATGCTGCAGAAGAAAATGAGAATACTATCGTGGCGATTGCAAGCGAAGATGTGCCATATTCGCCAAAAGGCAGTGGCGGCAAGCCGACTGATCCTGATAATCCAGATAATCCAGACAATCCGGATGAACCCGATAAACCGACTACGCCAGAGGTGCCGGGGACGGGAAGTATTTTCCGTGATCTAAACATCTCTAAGGCAGATTACCTAGTGGTTGGATTGATTGCTTTCGGGATGGTGACGGGATTCGCGATTTTCCTGATCGTACGCCGAAATAAGCGTTAAAAGTCTGAGAACTGCCAGTATGAGCGCGGGTGACCTTGCGTTGATGCTGGCAGTTTTGAGCGGCATAAGTACTCTCCTTATGGCTTTTGCTCCCATCTCTTTCTCGGGCCGCTCCGGGCCGCTTGGCCAAGTCTTAGACCCTTCGAAAGAGACGGTTCGCCGCCATAAGGAGGCAGCGTTATGACTTTTTGGTAGGAAAGATGGATTTTGTGCGATTTTCCTCTTCACAAGTTGTGGTAAATGTGATAGAATAGATATGTAGGGCGGTTAGCTCAGTTGGCTAGAGCGCGTCTTTGACGTAGACGAGGTCAGAGGTTCGACTCCTCTATCGCCCACCATGATGTTGTTATTCAAACATTTTGTGAAATTGAAATAATCATCCGTAAGGGTGCTTATTTTTTTGCATTTTTGAAAGTTTTTATGCTATAATGGAGGAAAGAGGAGATAAAATGCGGATTGATGAAGAATTTATGGAGGAAGTCGGACTGGGGGCGATGCCGGAAGATGAAAAACAGGCGTTTATGCAGCACGCAGAAGAAGAGCTGGAAGTGCGTGTGGGGCAGGGCGTGGGGGCGGATTTGACGGATGAGCAGATGCAGGAATTTGATCAGATCACGGATCTTGATGAAGCGATTGGTTGGTTGGAACAGAATGCGCCGGATTTTCGGCAGACGGTGGCGCGGATTTATGAGAATTTTAAACAAGAATTGATTAACGAGCGGCAGAGTATTCTAAATTCGTAGAATGGTGAAAATGCTAACAGCGGTGTTAGCATTTTGATGTGAGATGACAGAGGTCGGGGGTTTGAGAATGCTAACAGTAGTGTTAGCATTTTGCGTGGTGGAGTGATTTGGGGTTTAATGCGGAAAATATGTGTATTTTGGCGTTGGTTGACGCCGTGTCAACGAAGAAAAATCGTAACAGAGGTGAAAAAAGTGGCTTGGTTGACAGCGTGTCAACGAAGGGGATTTTGACATTTTTGGTATATTATGGTATAGTGGGGATTTTTGAGTAAAAATATGGCGAATTTAGCGAAAAATGGCTGTTTTTGACGATAAACTAATAACTTTACTGTTTTTATGAAAAAAATAGTTATTTTTAATAATAAAATGATAAGTCTAACGAGCCTTGCCGTAACCATTCATAAAGGCTTTGGCTGACATTGGTTTTTTGCCTTCGGGCTGGAGTTCGTCGACGGCGATGAAATTGCGGTCTTGGCATTTAATCATAAGAGGAGAAGTGATACTGCCGAGGACGGAAGGATCGCAGATAGCGGAGGTGGCGCTGACGATGTGAGCTTTCAGGATGATGCAATTTTTTTTGAAAAATTCATATTTTGGCTTGGGAAAACCTTGGTAGGCGACGATTTGGCGGAAAATTTGCTCGGCGGTGTGGGACTCGGGGTGGAGCTGGGACATAGATTTGTCGAGTTTGCTGGTGAAAGTGGCGGCGGAATCGTCTTGAGGAGTGGGGGTGAGGCTGCGGATGTGGCTAAGATTTTCAATAAGCCACTCGGCACCGCTGTGCGCAAGGGTGCGATAGATGAGGTCTTTGTCGAGCGGTAAATCGGAGAAAGCGGCTTGGTGATAAATAGGGCCGGCGTCCATCTGGCGGACGAGTTTCATAATGGAATAGCCAAACTCGGTATCGCCGGCGAGAATGGCGGACTCGATAGGGGAAGCGCCGCGATATTTAGGCAACAGGGAAGGATGAAGATTGAGAATACCCTCAGGCTGAAAGAGGTCGAGCAGGTCGGACTTGATGAGGACGCCAAAGGAAGCCAGAATACCGAAAGCGTCGGGATGCTCAGCCTTAATCTTGGCGACTTCGGCGAGGTCGGTAGCGGCGCGGGCGTGGAAGAGAAGGTTGACGTGGTCTTTTAATGTTTCTAGGGTGTGTTCAGCGAGGGGGCCGTTGCCAAAAAAGATAACCTCGGGCTTGCTCTTGTCGCGAACTACTTTGTCAGAAATTCCAGTGCTCGCTCTCGGTGCGTCTAAGTACCGTTCGCTCCGCGCTTTATTTCTTTTGCGTATTTTATCGACAATAGCGGTCGGCTTGGCCTGCTGCTCGGTTCTGCTATTATTGGTGTTGGATGGGTTGATTTGAGTCTTACTCTGATTAGTCATCGGGAAACAGCTCGCGGTTATTCTTAATCTCGTGTTCGTAATCGGTGATAGGGGTGAGGTTGCCCTGGTCGTCCATGCGGTAGAAGGCGTCGGGGACGTCGCGGATGTGGTCGATGAAAAGAATGCCGTCGAGGTGGTCAATTTCGTGGAGGAGAGTGCGGGCGAGGTAGCCGCTGGCTTTGAGGCGGACTTCGGTGCCGTCTTCGAGAAGAGCCTTGATCTTGGCTTTGTGCGGGCGACCGACCAGACCGTAAATTTCTGGAACTGAGAGGCAGCCTTCTTGGTCTTTTTCGATTTTGCCTTCGGTGCGGATGACTTCGGGGTTGATCAGAGCGGTGAAAGATTGATTGTCTTTGTCCTCAAGGTCGTCGCGGACGATGATGATGCGCTGATTGACGCCGAGCTGCGGAGCGGCCATGGCGGCGGAAAGTTCGTAAGGATGTTGCTTTTCCCACTCCAAGGAATTCTCAACCATATCGTGGATGATAGCGTGGGTTTCGTCGGTGATTTCGCGGACGCGGGCAGATTTCTCGCGCAGGCGTGGGTCGGGGGTGGTAATAAGTTTTCTCATATGATTATTATAGCATATTTGACGGGAAATGGGGGAATTTATATTCACCTCTTTTGAGATAATGGGCAATAGTGATTTTAGAGTAACGACGGCGGACCCTTTTTGATAAGTTTGATGGAGGCGGATAGTGAGGAGTGATGATTCTAGAGCAACGACGGTGGGTCGAGGACGAGGCTGAAATTGGAACTCGCGGCGTAGGGGGTGAGGGTGGAGCGGAGGGCTTTGCGTGAGGTGCTTTTGAGGATGATTTGCCAGGTGAAACCGCGGCTGGTGCGCTCGTGGAAGGCGGGCATTGGTGGGGAGACGGTGAGGGCGGAGTTCGCGGAGAGGTTGGCGTGGGCGGCGCGGATTTTGCTGAGAGTGGTGCGCTCGGTCTTGTAGGTGACGCTGAGGCGGGCGAGGTAGGTGAAGGGTGGCATCTGCTGCTCGCGGCGACGTTTCAAAAGGTAATTGGCGAAGGCGGGATAGTCGGCGCGGATAGCGGACTGGATGACGGGGTGGTCGGGTTGGTAAGATTGAATGAAGACGTTGGCGATATCGAGATGGCCACGACCGACGCGACCGATAACTTGGGTGAGGAGTTCGAAAGTGCGTTCTTCGGCGGCGAAGTCGGGCAGGGAGAGGCCAGAATCGGCTTGGACGATGCCGACGGTGGCGAGGTGGGGAAGGTCGAGGCCGCGGGCGAGGGTCTGGGTGCCGATGAGGATGTCAATATCGCCGTTTTTCACGGTGTCGTAGAGGCTGGCGAGGTCGTCGGTTTTCTTGTTATCACCGTCGAAACGGGCGACGCGGGCGATAGGGAAGAGACGCTTAAGTTCAGATTCGAGGAGTTGGGTGCCGAAACCTTTGTGGATGACGCCGGTGCAGCCGCAACTGGGACAGCTGGTGGGGACTTTTTCTTCGTGACCACAGATATGGCAAGAGAGGGTGTAGGTATCGGCGTGGAGGGTCATTGGGAGGTAGCATTCGGGACAAAGGGCTTGCCAGCCACATTCTTCGCAGAGTGTAACAGGGGCGGAGCCGCGACGATTATGAAAAATGAGAGTTTGATGTTTAGCCTTGATATTGTTTTCAATAGTTGTCAAGAGGGGAGTGGAGAAGTAGCGATTTTTGAGAAAATTATCGCGATTCTTGAGGTCGATGACGGTAATTTTGGAGTCGATGGCAGTGGATTTGGCTTTTTGGTCGAGTTCGACGAGGGATTTTTTGGATCGGGCAAGATGATAGTCGACGACATTAGGGGTGGCGGTGCCGAGAATACAAGGAATTTTGCAAGTGCTGGCCATAAAACTAGCCAAGCGTAAAGCGGAATAACGGGGAGAATTTTCTTGGTAGTAGGCACCTTCGTGGGCTTCGTCGATGATGATGAGACCAAGGTTAGATAGAGGGGCTAAGAGGGCGGAGCGGGGGCCGATGATGATCTGAGGATTGGAATTTATCAGAGTGTTGAGCCAGATCTGTCGGTGTTCGGCCATAGTTTGCTGAGAATGGATTAGGGTGACGGAGCTGCCGAAAGTTTGCTCGAAAATCTTGACCAGCTGGCTGGTGAGGGCGATCTCGGGAACGAGGAGGATGGTGGACTGGCCGCGGGCGAGGGTGTCGGCGGCGAGTTTGAGATAAATATTGGTCTTGCCGCTGCCGGTAATGCCACGGAGGAGGCGCGTATTGCCTGGAGCAGCGAGGAGTTGCCGGAGAGCGGTGGTCTGGGCGGGGTTGAGCGGAATATTGGCGCTAGGGGCTTCTAACGAGGCGCTAGGAAGGCCGCTAGAGGCGGTCTGAGAAATTACCTTGGTAGGAGCAAGGTTTGAGCGAGAAGGGCTTCTATGGGCTTCTACGGGGCTGCTAGAGGCATTTTGAGAGGGGCTGATGGCGGATTTTGCTGAAGAGGTAGTATTTTTGGTGGATTTTTGGTTTTTGGTAACAGAGGTAGATGAAGGTGCTGGGGTTTTAGCGGTGGAAGGTTCTTGGTTTTTTGGAGCGGAGTTGACTGAGAGCTCGGTGTGGCTAGGGAAGATGCCCTTGAGGGCGTTGCGTGAGAGGAGGCCGGCGGGGAGCATTAGATCGGCGACTTGGGGAACGGGGGTGAGGTAATATTTGGCTAGCCAGAAAATGGATTTGAGCAAGTGCGCCGGAATAGGGGTGGGGAGGACGAGGCGAGTGATGGGCTTGGTAGGGAAAGATACTTTTTTGACTTGGCGGTAGACGATACCGAGGACGGTTTTGCGGCCAAGGGGAATGAGGACGATTTGCCCAGGAAAGAGCTTAACTTCGCTGGAGTAGGTCAAAACGTCGCCGCCGCTGCGGAAGACTTCTGTGGGTATTACCTCGAAAAACATACCTATATTGTAGCATAGATTGGGAATTTTTGTTGACGAAGTTGGGGTGGGTTGGTATAATGGAAGTATATTTTCGAGGATTTCTCGTCCCAACACCTAGTCATATCGGCTGTGTGCTATTTTGTTATTGACAAATGTGAATTTGTTCGGTACTATGAAGATAGTAATATTTCGCGGATTTCGCGACCACCCCTATCAGTAATGGTAGGGGAGAATATTTTTACTATTGACGGTTATTAATTCATTTGATACAATAGAGATATATTTTCGAGGATTTCTCGACCCAACTCCAGTTAGCAAAACTAGCTGGAGCTATTTTTACCAATGCAGAAGGATGTATTTCTCGCGGATATGCATAAGATCTACTTCGTCAAGTCTGCCCATACGTTTATAGAGCCTGTTGACGCTTAGTGAACGTCCCTGACTAAGCACGCAGACGCGCTCCTTATCTTGGAACTTAAAATGTACATACCAGGAACCTGTATGCTGTATTTGCGACGTCATAGGTAGTCCTAGGAAAAAGTGTTGATTATACTTCTTGAGGATGATTACTGGTCGTAAAAATAGTTTATGTTTGCCATTAATTTCTACGCCCACGTTTTCACCAAAGTTGCACCACCAAACTTCGCCCTCGTTTACTTTAGGATGACGATTGATCTTATGTAAACCCAATTTTACAGTAAACCATTGTCGCAATAGGTTAGATTTAATTTTTATAAAACTAGAATAACTAAAATTTTTCTTCATTCTCGCAGTATATGTCAAAAAAGAAAAAAGTTGCAAGCACAAGCACGAAAAAATCTTCTTGGCAGATTTGGGCGGAAATGTGACAGAGGTGAAAATGGATATGATTAAAAGATTTGTACAGATTTTGAACACTAAAATTATCAAAAAAGTGGGGAAATGAATACTTATTTTAATCATAAACTTCTCGTTCAAAAGTCGGTATGCGCGACCCTTGCGCTCACCTTTCCCTCCGAGGTTTGGTGGCTCTCTCCTCATCAGGATTTAGCCTATTCTCACTCAGAACCCACCCGCCTGAATCGGACCCGAGCCAGCCAGGAACGAAATAACCTCGGATGAAAAGGTTCACCGGGTCGCGCTAGGCCTTAGTCGATACCGCGCCGAAGGTGGCGACTCTGAAGTTTCATAAAAAATGCTTGAACTTGTGGAAAGTATGATATAATGGAAATGTTGAAACTATTGTTATTAAGGTGGAACGTTGTCTTAGACAATGTTGCTTCCGAAAAATGAAAAGTGGTGCTACGAGTACTATAGTTTTTCGGTGGTAACATCTTAAGGCAATAGTTTCAACCTCGTGGCACCATTTTTGTGAATGAGGATACACAGAAGTGGCGCCGGAGAGAGGGCCACTGATTTTGTTTTAGGATATGATTTTTGGCTCTCACTAATAATTAAAAGGAGGGCCAATGAGGCAAAGAATAAAGCAAACTTTGTCGCCGGAAAGTTTTTGGCGGCGTAAACTTAACACTAGACTTCTTCATAGTGATAAAAGTACTTATTTCTACAAACATAAGTTAAATTATTCGGGTACTGCTCCTCTAGTATTAGCTTCATTGGCGCTACTTTTCTTAATAAGTTGTTTAGTGAATCCGGTGGGGAGAGCCAAGAAAACTTATGCAGAGACGGTAAATTACCCAGCAGTGGAAGGTAGTAATAATGCCGCATCAATTTCTTTTACACTAAATGGTAATGATATAGATGGCAGTGAAGTGTCCACAGAAGTAGTACCGGATGATATAAGTTATATCAGTAATGACTTAAAGATTACTACAAATAACATTGGTAAATTCTCCATAGTAATACAATCCGCATCAGACAATGGTAATTTAACCAATAGTGATAATGGAGCAATTATTGCGCCAATTAGTAGTGCCACTACACCAAATAACTTTACTAACAATACTTGGGGATATGCTCTAAGTGATAATACTACTACAGCAGACTCGGCATTAACTTATAATCCACTTCCTGCCTTCCAAGAAGAACCTACTGCACAATATGCTAAAGAAAACCCAGACAATGGCAACTACGATCTCAAACTTGTCTTTGCTGCCAAAATCGGCTCTAGCAAACCCGCTGGACATTACAAAACTACTGCATTGGTAAGTGTGGTGGCGGAGGCGAAGGAACTTGTTACTCCTACTACGCCGTTGACCGACTGGAATAAACTTGAATATATGCAACAGATGACCCCAGAGGCGTGTAATAACAATAGTAGCGTAGCGATTGGTGCTAGTAAATCGCTAAAAGATTCCCGTGATGAAGGCGTTTCTTATACTATTAAGAAACTTAGCGACGGTAAATGTTGGATGATAAATAATTTGCGTATAGTCAATAAAAAGATTACTTTAGAAGATTCTGATGTAACTTCAGATTATGCTATTCCAGCATCAACTAGTCCGTGGTATTCTTCTAATGTCGGTGACGAAGCGGATTTAGTCCATTATGCTAATAATGTTACATATGGAGCTTATTATACTTGGTATACTGCAACGGCAGGAACTGGAACCAGTAGCATAACTTCTGGCCAAGCCTCAGGTAGTATTTGCCCGAAAGGCTGGAGATTGCCGACTGGCGGTAGTGGTGGGGAATATCAAATCTTATACAATAATGGTCATTCTGATTGGACTACGAATGGTGGTACATATGGGTATTGGATAGGTGGGGAATCTTCTGCTGCGCCAGGTGCAGTATTCTTCAATGACAGTGGTTATGTTACTTCCGGTAGCGTTACTAATCTGGGTTATGCGTATTATTGGTCTTCTACGCCTAACGATAGCAAGGCTTATTCCTTCGGTTTTAATGGCACTGGCGGTAAGGTTATTTGGCCAAGCGGTAGTAATGTTCGAGGTAGTGGCTACTCGGTGCGTTGTGTCGCGAAGTAAAAATAAAATTATCCAAATTTAAACTCCAAAACTCTACCACGCGGTAGAGTTTTGGAATAGAAGAACAGGGGTGAGGAAATTGTAAACTCTATCGACGTGTAGAGTTTGCAATTTGGTGCGGCGGGAGTTTATTGCGTAACATAAGAAGGTGAACATCGGTTTTTGGATTTGTCATAATTATTTAACCATCGAGATTTGTGGTATAATGGGGCTATGGAATTTGTAGCGCTGACGGAACGGGAAGTTCGGAATTTGAAGTTTGCTTGCGGGAATTTTTTGCAGAGTTGGGAGATGTATCGGCGGTATCACGATCTGGGGCGGGAAGCGTATTTTATGGGGGTGCGGAATCGGGAAAATGAAGTAGTGGCGGCGGGGCTGATGTTGGCGCGGCCGTGGAAATTGGGGAAGAAAGTTTTCCGGGTGCCGGGTGGGTGGTTGATGGATTACGACGGAGAGAACTATGCGGAGATTTTGGAGTTTTTGACGCGGCGGGCGCGGGAATTTTGTGCGGAAAAAGGTGGAATTGCGCTAGAGATTGCGCCGAATATCGTGGCGGAGCCGCGAGATGCACATAATAATGTAATAGAGGGGGAGAATCACTTGGCGGTGAAGGCGGAGCTGGAACGGCTGGGTTATAAATACCTGGGGGAGTATGAGCAGGTGAAGTGGACGTTCGTGAAGGAGCTGGAGGAGAAGACGTCGGAGGAAATGTTGATGGAGCTGAGGACAGACCATCGGCAACGGATTCGGCGGGCGCAGCGCGAAGGGGTGAGGGTGCGGGAACTCGGAGATGATGAGCTGGGGATTTTGAAGGAAATTGCAGCGGAGGCGGGGGTGCGGCACGGTTTCCGGGATCCGGAGTTGGAATATTATCGTTCGATGAAATCGGCGTTTGGTAAAAAAGTGAAATTTATGGTGGCGGAGCTGCCGGTGGAGAAGTTGAGCGGGGAATTGGCGGAGAAATATGGGGCGAATGCGACAAAAAAGGACTCTGACGAGAAAAAGGTGGTGAATTTGGCAGAAAAATCTGGTAAAAATGACCAACGGTCAGAATATGTACCACTGGCGGCGGCAATGTTTGTGAACGATGGGAATGAAATGGTTTACCTCTATAGCGGGTCGGTGCGAGATTTGCAGAAGTACGGTGGGGCGCATTTGATGCAATGGGAAATGATCCAGGAGGCGATGCGGACTGGTTGTAAGAAGTATAATTTCTATGGGGTGAGGCCGGTGGAGGGGGATGGGGTGTATAATTTTAAATTAGGGTTCCGGGGGAAAGTAGAGGAACTGCTAGGGACGTTCATTTTGCCGATTGGGTGGCTGGGGGAACTCTATGCTTCGAGGTTGAAACCGAAAGAATATGGGGAAGTGCGTTAGGGGTGTAGTGGGGATATCATTTGGATGAAAAATAACTAGAGTTGTAGAAGTTGGATGAAGTTATAGAGAAGACGAGCAACGTTGTAAAAATTACTTGATATTCTCTGCAAGAGGTGTATAATAGAGGAAAGAGAGGACGGATAGTTATGTTAGATATTTTTATTACATCGCGGGTAAGACGGAAGATTATTGTGGTGTTTGCGAAATATCCGGACTTTAAGACGCACGTGCGGGCGCTGTCGAAGTTGATTAAGGAAGACCCGGGGAATATTCAGCGGGAGTTGCAGCGGTTAGAACGGGGCGGATTCTTGATTATGACGCAAAAGGGGAATACGCGAATTTATCAGATGAATAAACAGTTTCCTTTACTAAAAGAGTTGCAGGGGATGGTAATAAAGTCGCAACAATTATCAAAAACTAATCGCATCGATCGAACTATCGGGTGAGTAAAATATTTGATCAGCTGGTGGAGCGGAGGGGGTTTGGTGCGGATTTTTTGTGGCCAAAATATGAAGATTGCTTGGCGCCGGAACTTTTACCGGGAATGGGAGCGGCGGTAGAACGGATTAAACGGGCTCAAGAAAAGGGCGAGAAGTGTCTGATCTATGGGGATTATGATGCGGATGGAGTGACGGCAAGTACGGTGCTGTATGATACATTGAAGATGGCGGGGATTGGAGAAGTGGAAGTGATGCTCCCGAACCGCTTTACAGATGGATATGGAATGAGTACAAAAATTGTTCAGAGGGCGACCTCTGAGCGAGTAAATTTAGTACTCACGGTGGATTGTGGGAGTCGGAATCACGAAATTGTAGATGAATTGAATAAAAACGGGGTGGATGTGATTGTAACGGATCATCACGAGTGCGGTGAGACTTTGCCGGCGGCGGTTGCGGTAGTGAATCCGAAACGAAAAGATGTGAAAGTGCAGGCAGAACTAAAGGAGCTGGCCGGGGTGGGGGTGGCGTTTAAGGTGGCGCAGGCGCTAGTGCGGGCAGGTTTGATTCGCGAGGGACAGGAGAAGTGGCTATTGGACCTGGTAGCGATTGGCACGTTATGCGATAGTATGGTGCTCAATACGGAAAATCGACGACTGTGTTATTACGGAATGACAGTGCTGGGAAAGACGCGGCGGCCGGGGCTGAAAGAGCTAATGATAACGTCGGGAGTGAAGGAATTGGGTGGGGATGCGATTGGCTATCAGATTGGGCCGAGACTAAACGCGGCGGGGCGAATGGAAACGGCGGAGAAGGCATTGAGTCTCTTGATGACGGATAAGCGGACGGAGGCGGCGCGACTGGCGAGCGAGCTGAATACGCTGAATGATTTGCGCAAGCAGCAGCAAAATGAGGCGCTGGAAGAAATCGCGGAGCGGGGAATTAGTGAGGAGCCGGTGATCGTGGAGCAGGGGAATTGGCATGAGGGGGTGCTGGGGATTATCGCGGGGAGGTTAACGGAGGAATATAAGAAGCCGGCGTTTGTGCTGTCGCAAGTGGAAGGATGTTTGAAGGGATCGGGGCGGAGTTTTGGCGAGTTTAACCTGGCGGCGGCGCTGGATGTGTGTAGGGAAAATATTATTGGTGGAGGTGGACATGCGGCGGCTTGTGGGGTGAAGGTGGCGGAGGATAAGCTGGAGGACTTTCGTCGAGCGGTGAATGATTATTATAAGAGCCTGAAATTAGAGAATCAAGAGAGATTTCTGGAGGTGGGGGAGGATTTGACGGTGGAAAATTTTGAGGATTTGTCGCTGGAACTAATGGATGAACTAAAAACACTGGAACCGTTTGGGGAGGGGAATCAAGTGCCGATTTTTCGCTTCCGAGAGGTGAAAATTATGGATGCGGCGCGGTTAGGAGATAAAGGACAGCATTTGCGGCTGTCGCTGTGGGATAGAAATGGGCATTTTTTCAAGGCGATTGGATTTAGCGTGCCGGAGGAGTATTTGAATCTCAGAGCGGGGGATGTGGTGGATGTATGGGTGAGGTTGGAGGAAAATGTTTTTAGAGGAATACGGAGTGTAGAAGGAAGAATTGTGAAAGTGAAGTGGCAGTAGTTGAGATTTTTGCTCATTTTTCATAAAAAATAACACCGGACGAGCCGGTGCTATTTTATTTAAGTCCTAGACGCATACGCTCTGCTTTTTCTGCGCGGCGGATTTCGCGGATGATTGCCTTAGCACGGCGTTCACGCTTAGAAATCGGCTTAGAAAAACGCATTTGAGACTTTTTGAGGGGCATAACGCCGCTCTGCAAGACTTTGCGATTGAAACGACGAATTAAGTTCTCGTTCGCTTCGTTCTGATCTTTTCTCGTTACTTTGATTGCCATATATCTTGCATTATAGCAAAGATTATCAGTTTTGACAACCCTGTTTTTAAGTTTTTGTGAAAAATGTGCTATAATGAGAGAAAAGGAGTCAAATGATTATATTGATGGGTTTAGCCGGTTCGGGTAAGAGTACGCAGGGGCAAATGTTGGCGGAGGCGACAGGGAAAGTCTGGTTGTCAGCAGGGCAGGTGTTGCGCAATACGGGCGACCCAGAGATCAAGACGATTCAAGAGCGGGGGGAATTGGTGCCGGATGAAGTGACGGAACGGCTGATGGTGGAAGGGATGTTGCAAGCGGTGCGAGAAGGGAAGGATGTGATCCTGGACGGATTTCCGCGGGATATGAAGCAGGCGCATTGGATCGCGGAGAATTTGGCATCGGTAATGCGGCAAGTAGTGATAATCGAGGTGCCGAAAGAAGAACTGATTCGACGTCTGGAGCTACGGGGGCGGGCCGATGATACACGCGAAGCGATTGAAGAGAGATTTCGGATAGTTGAACAAAATATTTATTCAGTTTGTGAGATATTGAAGGCGCAGGGGATTAGGATTGACAAAATTGACGGTGTGGGCACGCCAGAAGAAGTATTTGCACGATTAGAACAAGTTGTAACAGAGGTAGAAAATGAATAAAAAATTTATACAGGAAGTGACGCCGGAAGAATTAGAAAAGAAAATTACGGCAATGCGCAAGGGCGGGAAGATTTTGGGGGGACTTTTGCACGATTTGCGTGAATATGTGCAGCCGGGGATGACTGGAAAAGAAGTGGACGCGTGGGTGCGAGAGCAAACGGTGGCTAGAGGTGGAGAAGTGGCGTATGATTATATGGAAGAAGATTTTCCAGGGGCGATTTGTATATCGGTGAACGATGAGATTGTGCACGGAATCCCGACGGATTATGCGTTTGAGGTGGGGGATAAGGTATCGTTTGATATGGATTTACTCTATGATGGATATTATACGGATGCCGGGTTTACGATGCTGGTAGGTGGTAAAGGTTCGCCGGCGGTGAAGCAGATGATCAAGACGACGGAAGAAGCGATGTGGGCGGGAATTAACCAAGTGCGAGCGGGGGCGAAGATTGGTGATATTGGCTATGCAGTTGAAAAGGTGTTGCGGAAGGGGAAACTTGGGGTAATTGAGAATTATGTGGGGCACGGTATTGGTAAAGAAATGCACGAAGCACCAGAGGTGCCGAATTATGGTATCCGGGGACGGGGTTATACGTTGAAGGCTGGAGATGCGATCTGTATTGAACCGATGGCGAGCCTAGGGAAAGCCACGAACTATATTGATAAAGAAAGTGGTTGGGCGGTGAAATTGAAAGATGGGTCGATTGGGTGTTATTGTGAAAATACGATCCTAGTATTAGAAGATGGGTGTGAGGTGCTAACTGATTGGAGGTGAGGTAGGCCTCCGCGAATAACGGCCTATTACTTCGTCAGAAGTTTCAGTACGCGCTCTACGTACGTCTTAGTACGAGTGACGCGGCTGACGCCGCTATCAACTGGGCGTCGCCTCGTAAGAAAATGCGAGCATTTTCTTATCTCGGACTCCTACAGTTGGACGCTTGCGTGCTTCACTTCTTACTAGACCATTCTTCGCGAAGGGTTCATAGCAGTTATTGTATGTTAGACTACTCTAAACGAAGGGTTCGAGCTAGAGAAAGGTTGATTCGCTTTTTTGTGCTAGGCTATTCTTTGCGAAGGGTTCGTAGCAGTTTTGTATACTAGGTTATTCTTCGTGGAAGGTTTATAGTAGAGAGAAAGATGATTTATTTTTTGTTTTGTCTTTTTGTACTAGACTATTTTTTGTAAAGGATTTGAGTTGGATAAGGTTGTTTTTGCGTAATGATAAAAAAGTCGAGAAAAGAGCTTGCATTTTTAAGAATAAACGTTGTATAATAAGGGTATGGATGAAATTTCACGCTATGCAGTAGGGGTAGATGTCGGCACGAGTAATGTCCGGACGGTTGTGGCGAGTGTGAGTCGTGAGGGGGCTTTGAATGTGGTGGGATATGCTGAGGCACCGAACTCAGGGATGCGCCGGGGAGTGGTAGCAAATCTCGTGGGGCCGTGTCAGGCGATTGATAAGATTCTGCTAGAAGCGGAACGGATGAGTGGCGTGCAAGTGAACGCGGCGACAGTTTCGATTAACGGCATGCAAATTCTTTCAACGCGGACGGAAGGGATGATTGCGGTGGGGGCGATGGAACATGAGATTAATGAGAATGATATTGCGCGAGTGCAGGATGTGGCGTTGCAGGGGCGGATTCCGGCGAATCAAGAGGTATTGAGTATTGTGCCATTGCAGTTTGTGTTGGATGGACAGGGCGGGATTAAGAATCCGCTGGGGATGACCGGTTCGCGATTGGAGATGCAGGCAAATGTAATCTCGACGATGACGCCAACTTATGATAACTTGTGTAAGGTGATGGATACGCTAAATGTGACGGCGGAGCGGATTGTGCCGAGCGTGGAAGCGGCGGCGCGGGCAGTTTTGACGGAGCGGCAGATGGAAAATGGCGTGGCGGTAGTGGATATCGGCGCGTCGACGACGGGGGTGGCGATTTATGAAGAGAACGATTTACAATATGTTGGAGTAGTGCCGGTCGGGTCGAATAATATTACGAATGATTTGGCGGTGCTTCTCGCGATTGATACGGAAGTGGCGGAGGAAATTAAGCGGCGGTTTGCGACGGGGGATTTTGTGACGGAAAATGATGCGCCGGTGGTGATTCGTTGGAAGGGGAAGGAGTTGCATTTTGAGCGAGATCAGATTGATGAAGTGGTAGAAGCGCGACTGGATGAGATTTTGGATTTGGTGCGGAAGGAATTAAAGAAAGCACACTACGAGCAGAGATTGCCGGAAGGCGTAGTCTTGACGGGTGGCGGTGCACGGATGCGAGATATAGATAAGTTTGTACGAGCGACGCTGGGGATGTCGGTGAAGATTGGTGTGCCGTCGGGATTGATGGGTGTGGCGGATGCGATTCAGAAGCCGGAGTATGCGGCGGCGGTTGGTTTGATGTTACTGTCGGCAGAGGGGGGCGGACAAGCAGTGAGTGGGAAGGGGAAGAAGAAAAAAGGTAAGAAGGGCGAGAAAAAACCTGGATTACTCAGTAGATTCTTCAAGAAGTTTTAATAGAACTTCTTGAAGGGTGAGCCTCCGTTTATAGTACCCTACTACTGCGTCAAGTTCTCTGGTACTCGCTCACCGTATGTATAATACGGTTTGCTCCGTGCCTCAAACTTTCCTTGTATTAGGATACTCTAAACGAAGGGTTTGAGTCAGAAAGAGGTGGATTCGCTTTTTTCTTTTTTGTGCTAGACCATTCTTCGCGAAGGGTTCGAGTTAGAAAAAGATCATTTCTCGCGAAGGGTGCAAGTTTTCTTGACAGAAAATTCTGCTGCTGGGCGTCGCCTTATAAAAGAAAAATAGATTTTTCTTTTGACTCGGTTCCTGTGGCAGTTCGAGCTGTTGTTCTTTCGAGTTTAGATTTACTCTTCGTGAGGTGTCTGAGGTTTTTTGGCTTTTGCCTGTGGAAAAATGTATAAAAAATTTGTTCAATTTAGGACATTTTTCTAAAAAGTAGATAAAAAATAGAGAAAGTTACTTAAATTCTGGAAAAGTGTGATATACTAGGGGTAAGAATAAGTGAGGAAAGGATATGCCCGAGATTAAGCCAACAGAGGTAGAGAGTTCAGCAAGCATTAAAGTTGTCGGTGTGGGTGGCGCTGGCGGTTCAGCAGTAGACCGGATGAAAGAAATTGGGTTGGCCGGTGTAGAGTTTATCGCTATTAATACGGATGCGCAAGCGTTGCATCATTCGACAGCAGATGTAAAAGTCCACATTGGACGGGGATTGGGTGCCGGCGGTGACCCAGAGAAAGGCCGCGAAGCGGCAGAGAATGGTCGTGAAGCGATTGGAAAGTCGCTAGAAGGTGCGGATATGGTGTTCGTGACGCTTGGAGCGGGCGGTGGGACTGGTTCGGGCGCGGCACCGATTGTAGCAGAAGAGTCGAAGGGGCGCGATATTTTGACGGTGGGGGTGGCGACGAAGCCATTTACTTTCGAGGGGGCGAAGCGTCGGGAGAATGCCGATCGCGCGATTGAAGAATTGTCACGGAATGTAGATGCGTTGATTACGATTCCAAATGATCGACTTTTGCAGACGATTGACCCGCGGACGCCGCTGACGGAGACGTTTAAGATTGCAGATGATGTTTTGCGGCAGGGCGTACAGGGGATTTCCGAGTTGATTACGGAGCACGCATTGATTAATTTGGATTTTGCTGATGTGAAGGCGATTATGAAGGATGCGGGCTCAGCCTTGATGGGGATTGGGCGAGCGTCGGGTGATAATCGTGCGGCGATGGCGGCGCAGCAAGCGATTGAGTCGCCGTTGATTGAGGTGAAGATTGACGGGGCGCGTGGCGTGCTCTTTAGTGTGGCAGGTGGCTATGATATGGCGACCAGTGAAATTCAGGAAGCGGCGGAGATTATCACGGGCACGGTGTCGCCGGATGCAAATATTATCTTTGGTGCGTCGATTCGGCCCGAACTGGAAGACGAAATCGTGGTTACGGTGGTGGCGACGGGATTTGATTCAGAGTATTACCGGAAGTTGGATGCGCAAAAGGCGAGTATGACGACGGTGGGGGACGTGATGGGGAATGATCTGAGAAGCGAGCCTGCGCGAATCGAATATCCGCCACGCCGGGAAGAGCCGCGAGTGAATGCAGCGATGGATAGGGAAATGAAGGATCCGGTACATGATGAAGGTGGGAGAATCGAATACGCAAACGGTCGGCCGGAAGGTAGAGTGGACGCGGGAGCGGTAGAGTTTACTTCGAACAACCGAACAAATATGTGGGACTCGATTAATACGAACGAAACCGAAGATGATTTAGATGTTCCACCGACATTACGTGACCGGCTTAGGGGAAAGAATCGAGATTAGTAGATGAAAAAGTTGCCGAGAATAGGAGATAGCAAGGTCCTAGAGAGTCGGGAGACGGAGGACGGAAGCACGATTCGGCGACGAAGAGTAAGTCCGGATGGGTACCGGTTTACGACTTATGAGAGGATTGAGTTGCCGCCGCTGATTGTGGTGAAGCGGAGTGGAAATCGGGAGATTTTTGACCGGGATAAGTTGATTACTTCGATTCAGCGAAGCGTGGGAAAGTTTATGGCGTCGGAATTAGAAGTGGAAGAGGTGGCGGACAAAGCAGTAGAACTTTTACGAGCGGAGAATGATGAAGAGGTGACGGCGCAGCAGATTGGTGAGGCGGTGATGGATGTGTTGGCTGGCAAGAACGAAGTGGCTTATGTGCGTTATGCAAGTGTGTTTATGAAGTTTAAGACGCTGGATGATTTTAAGGCAATATTACAACGAAAGAGAGGATAGGATGCGGGTGGTATGTGTATATAGAGACGGGGAAGATTACACGAGAGCAGTGCAAGAGTGGATTCATGAGTTAGAGAGGCGGACGGGTCACGAGATCGAAACGATGAGTCCGGATGGGCGCGAAGGAGTGCAGTTTTGTCAGACTTATGATATTGTGGAATATCCGACGATTATGGCGTTGGGGAATGATGGGGCAGTGATGGCGATGTGGAGGGGGAAAGAACTGCCATTGTTCGACGAAGTTACTTATTGGTTCTAAGATAGCCTCCGCGAATAATACCTTACTACTTCGTCAAGACCTCCAATGCTCACTCACCGTACCATTTAGTACGGCTCGTTCCGCGTTTCGGTCTTTCCTCGTATTAAGACACTCTTCGCGAAGGGTTCGTAGCAGTTTTGTGTACTAGGTTATTCTTCGCGAAGGGTGCAAATTTTCCTATCGGAAAATTCTGCTGTCGGGCGTCACCTCACAAAAGAAAAATAGATTTTTCTTTTGATTCGGTTCCTACGACAGTTCGAGTTGGAGAAAGGTTGATTCACTTTTTTCTTTTTTGTACTAGGCCATTCTTCGCGAAGGGTTCAGATGGATGAATATAGAGAAAAGTCCCCGGATATACCGGAGACTTTTTGGGGGGGTAGTAGTTTTTAGACAAGAAGTGGCTGCGGTGGTATGGACGAATTTGATTCCCCGGAGGTTTAGGTGAGATCGGGATTGCAGGTGGCGAACTCGGTCATAAATTCGTAATAGTAATTCATAACGTTGTTGGCGCGGCTGGCGACGACGCTGTCGGTCGTATAATGGCCGGCATTATATATTACATAAACACTATGATGCATAGTGGTAAGGCCTCGGCTGGATTTGATCCACTCGAGGTAATCTAGCGCGACGCGGGCGCATTTGACGGGGTCGAGCAACTCTTCGGCACTATAAATCCCAAGGCGCTGCATCCTGGCCCAGTGCCAGAGTGGCCAAATCTGGAAAAGTCCGTAAGCCCGGCCGTTGTCGCCGATGGCAAGGACATTGAAACTGCGGGATTCCTGTTTGGCGACGGCCATGAGCATGATAAACTGCTCGACGTTGCCTTTACAAACGCCGATAAAAATGTCTTTCTGGATGTTGGCAGCGAGAGGAATGCTGGGAAGGAGTTTGACCTGATTGTAATCGATACTTTCGTCGTAATGGATTTTCGGAAGTTCGACCGGAGTGGTATTCTTTAGGAAATCGGAAGAGACGATAGCGCCGCTAACGGTAATATTATCAGAGGTGGCGCTGTCAAGAACGGCGGCGTGGGCGGGAAGAATGCTGATGCTGGCGTAGATGACGACGGCGAGGAAGGCAAGTAGGAAACGACTGAGGTTTTTCTCGAACATTTTGACATTTCTCCTTGGAAGATATTATAGAATTTGGTGGGAATTATAGAGGTGAGACGCTAAAAACTACTTATATAAGTACAAGCCGAATAATGGCTAACAATTTAGGCATTGCAGCCTTATTTTTATTGTAGCACGGAAAGGTGATTTTGTTAATACAAAATAAAAGGCAATATGATTTTTTTGGTAATACGGGATTTTTGGGAAAAATGAAAAAGTGTGGTATAATGGGGTGGAAGGCGCTGGAGCGGAGATCGACCGCGAGCCGGTGGAAGAAAAGTTGTAACTGAGTGGAGCCGCCTGTAAGTTGGTGGAAGAAAAGTTAGATTGAGTAGAACCACCCGTGAGTCTGCGTGAAAGATGAAAATAAGAGTTTTGATAGGGAATGTTGTAAATTTTACAACGATTTCGCGACAACTTGCGGTACATTGTAAAGGGGTGCAGTGTGCTCGTGCGGAATTGTAACAATTTCGCAGTGATTCGTGGCGATTTGCAGAAACTTATAGTGTTTCGTGGGGATTGCGGAAGATTTGCAGCGAGCCGCTACAAATTGTAAAAGATATGACATTACCCTAGAGAAAAAGTTAGATGGTACCGCCCGCTGGGGTTCTAACGGCAAAGTTAAAGTTTGCAAAATGGAGATTTTATCGGTGATAGGATTGAAATTTTAGCGAATATGATAATAATTGCCGGAGAATCGGCGGGAGTTTTTATGAAATACAAGGCAAATCTGCGACGACGTGCAAAAGAGTACGAGCCGGCGCTGGTGGAATGGTGGAAGAAGAACCGGACGTTTGAGAAGTCGGTGGAGCAGCGGCCAGAGGATGATTCGTATGTGTTTTATGATGGGCCTCCGTTTATTACGGGGATGCCACATCACGGAACTTTGCTTAGTTCGATCGTGAAAGACGCGGTGCCGCGGTATTGGACGATGCGAGGAAAACGCGTTGAGCGGCGTTGGGGGTGGGATTGTCACGGCTTGCCGGCGGAGAATTTTGTCGAGAAACAGTTAGGGATTACGGACAGAAGAGAGATAGGTACGAAATGGTCGCTGGAAGATTATATCTGCAAGGCGCGTGAGTCGATGGTGGCGAATTCGGAAACGTGGGAAGGGACGATTGACCGAATCGGGCGCTGGGTGGACTTCAAGGGGGCGTACCGGACGATGGATAAGAACTTTATGGAGTCGGTCTGGTGGGCGTTTAAGACGCTTTACGATGCGGGGAAGATTTATGAAGGTGCGAAAGTTCTCATGTATGATACGAAGTTCGCGACGCCGGTGAGTAAGTCGGAAGTAACGATGGATAATGATGCGTATCAAGAGGTGACGGATCCGAGTGCGTATGTGAAATTTAAGCTGTCCGCTTCCTCTCCGCGATCTACTTCGTCGAATCGTCCAGTGCTCGCTCTCCGTACGTCTAAGTACGGTTCGCTCCGCGCTTCGGATTCTCCTCGTATCTCATCGGAGATGAAGGCAGACCTAGACTTGGCTGACTTGGGTGGAGATGTGTATTTCTTGGCTTGGACGACAACGCCGTGGACGTTGGCGGGGAATATGGCGCTCGCGGTGAACCCAGAGATGGAATATGGCGTGTATTATGATACCAGTGGGGAGCAGTATTTTATACTGCTCGAGAAGAAAGCCGACGAACTACAGAAGAAGTTTGATCAAAAGTGGTCAAAGTGCGTGACGTTTAAGGGGAAAGAGTTGGTTGGGCTGAAGTATGAAGCGCTGGAAATTGCGGATGGAACGAAGCTCGTAGAATGGAAAAAGTTTGAGAAGAATTATTATCCGGCGAAAGATGAGAATGCGCACAAGGTCTGGGCGGCGGAGTTTGTGTCGGATGGGGACGGTACGGGGATTGTGCATATCGCGCCGGCGTATGGTGAGGATGACTATAATCTCGGGCGTGAGAATCAGGTGCCGTGCGTGGATGTGCTGGATGAGTATGGATGCTATTTGCCGGGGGCGGATGAAGGTTTGAAAGTGGCGGGGGTGCGGCCGAATGAACAGGGGCAGATCCAGATCTGGGAAGCGAACAAGTTTATCGCGAAGTGCCTCGAAGAAGCGGGAATTGTCTGGAAAATCGAATATATTAAGCACGAGTACCCATTCAATCCGCGGTCGAAGCAGCGAATTATGTATCGGGCGTTCCCGAGCTGGTTTTTCGATGTGCAGGAGCAGAAAGATCTGATGATCGCGCAGAATGAAAATATTAATTGGTTCCCAGAGTATCTGAAACACGGGCGGTTCGAGAAGAATATCGAGCAGGCGCCGGACTGGAATTTATCGAGAGACAGATTCTGGGCGACAGGTATGCCGGTGTGGAAAGGCGATAAAGGTTCGGTAAAAGTGGTGGGGAGTTATGCAGAGTTGAAGGAGCTGAGCGGGGTTGAGCTGGAGGATTATCATCGGCCGTGGGTGGATGAGATTGAGTTTGACTTGCCGGTGAAGAAGCGGTTCAAAAGCGTGATTATGGGGTGCGAAGACATTGATGAAGATCTGCGGAAATTGGACGTAGAGTTTACTACGCAAGATGGCGAATTTGGTACGGAGTATTTGGCGTTTATCCCTGAGGACCGAGCGGAAGAGTTTGAACAGCTAATTATTGAGAGAATGCAGCCAGATTTCTTCAATGATCGGATTGTGGATGGGGAAGGCGTGTTTGTGTTTAAGCGCAAGAATGGGGAAATCGAGCGGTACGTTTGGTCGGAAACGAAGCGAGATGATGAGCAGCGGATTGGCGACTTGATTGCGGAGATGACGGGCTCGTTTAATGGCAGTATCCGAAAACTATGGGAAGATACTGAGTTTTACGGTAAGGATATTATGCTAAAGACCGAAGAGGTTGAACACTTTAAACGGATTGATAAGGTGTTAGATTGTTGGTTTGAGTCGGGGTCGATGCCGTTTGCGCAGCTGCATTATCCGTTTGAGAATAAGGAAAAGTTTGAACGGAATTATCCGGCGGATTTCATTGTGGAATACGTCGGTCAAGTTCGTGCTTGGTTCTATTATGTTCATGTGGTGAATACGGCTCTAGCGGAAGTGGGGGGATTTGGCAAAGCGGCGCAGGAGAAAGCCGAGAAAAATGCCTTCAAGAATGTGATTACGACAGGGACGCTGGCGGGGAATGACGGCCGGAAGATGTCGAAGTCGCTGGGGAATTATACCGATCCGAATGTACTGATGGATCAGTATTCGGCGGATGCGTTGCGATTCTTACTGTTGTCGAGTCCGGTGTTGTCGGGAGAAGATTTTGCCTTGACAGATAAGGACGTTTCGGATGTGCAGCGGAAACTCGCTATGATTTGGAATGTGTATGATTTTTTCGTGACTTACGCAGAAGTAGATGGATATGACTCGCCCTCTCCGCGAATTTCTTCGTTAGAGTCTGCGAGTGCTCCTTCATCGGATGCTAAATCCGACTCAGTCCGCTCCTCGACTCTGCCTCGAACTTCATCGGAGATGACTTCGTCACTAGATTTAGAGAAGGGTGAGTATACTCTTAATACTTTGGAGAATCCGCTGGATATTTGGATTATCGCGCGGCTGCATCAGTTGAAGGCGGAAGTAATTAACGGAATGGAGGAGTATAATATTCCGAAGGCGCTCTCTGGGGTGCTGCCGTTTGTGGATGATCTGTCGAATTGGTTCGTGCGAAGATCGCGGCGGCGGTTCTGGAAGTCGGAGGATGATAATGATAAGGCGGAGGCGTATTGGACTTTGTGGAAAGTGCTGACGAATCTGGCGAGAATTTTGGCGCCGTTTACGCCGTTCTTGGCGGAGGAACTTTGGCAAAATATGACCGGAGAATGGACGCCAGAAAGAAGCGTGCATTTGCAAGATTTTCCGATGAACACGGAGATTGATGAGAAGGCGGAACAAGTTTTGGAACAGATGGCAGAAGTGCGGGCGGTGATCGCGGAGGGCTTGGCACTCCGGATGCAAAAGTCAGATACTGAAGCTCAGGTAAAAGTGCGGCAGCCGTTGGCGAAATTTGTCTACGCGGGGGAGAAATTGCCGGAGTGGGGCGAAGAGATGATTCGCGATGAGGTGAATGTGAAGTCGGTCGAGAATGGGAAGGAAACTTGGTTGGATAAGGGGATTACTGAGGACTTAGCCGAGGAAGGGTTCGTGCGAGAGCTGATTCGGGCGGTGCAAAGTGCGCGGAAGAAGGCGGATTTGCAGGTGGATGACCGGATTCGCCTGAGTGTGAGCTGCGAAGTGCCGGCGGAATGGGTGGATACTCTGAAAAATGAAGTGCTGGCAACAGAGCTCGCGGAAGATGGGAATTTTGCGTATGATGAAATTGCTAAGGTGAATGGGGAGAATGTGACGATCTCTTTGGAAAGAATCTAGCAGAAAGTTGCGGTTTATCCTAGCGGATAAAAGGATTAAAAGGCCTTCGGGTACCTGCGAAAGGCTTGCCCGTTCTGCTGTCTTTCTGAAGGCTTGCACTCCCACCCCTTCCGCGGGGCCGCTCCGGGCCGCTCGGCCAAGTCTTAGGCCCCGCTTCAGGGGTGGTTCGTCGCCTTCAGAAAACTCTCTGAAAATGGTGCTGGGTTGTGCTGAGGATCTTGAACGACGCCGTGTTGGGAAAAGGCTTAGAAATCACAAATTACCGCTGGGTAACTTCGCAAAAATTTTAACAGGGGTGAAGAAGCTATCCAAGTTACACTTAGGTAACTTCACGTTTTTTCGTCCCCAACAAAAAGGCCCCACCGATGAGAGCCTTTTTGTCAAGTTTTAACTACTAGAAAATCCTATTTCGCGACGCAACGCACCGACATCCCGTAGTACCGATCGAAGTTGCTGGACGGGTAAACGCCGTCACCGTAGAAGCTGAGGAAGTACGCACTGTTAGTACCGGTAGGCACCGAAGACCAATACGAGCCGTAGCTGCCCGCAAGGCCAAGCGAGGCAGTACTGACGCGCCCGCCACGCACGAAGTAACCTGGCGAAGTTAGCAATTTTGAATCAGAACTACCAGTGCTCGTTCCAGACGTTGCACCTAACGCATTCGTTAGCGCCTGAAAAGTTTTTGCAGTTGTCCCATTATTGCTAAGCGGTAATTGCCAACCTTTCGGACAAATATCATTATTACTAGTATTGCCTGTAGTATTTCCAGCCATTGCTGCTACCCAAGAGTAATAATTGCCTTGTAGATAATGCGTATTTAAATTGGTTCCACTAGTATCTTTAGCCCAACTTTCATCAACGCCAGTCGTTGTTTTAGTTGTACCATTAGCGTAATATGCATATCCTGGATCCCAGGACTTAATAATATTATTACTAGTACCAAAGTTTGGTGAAGCTGAAGTTTGCGTATTCTCTGGCGGTGTCCAGCTAACAGTTACATTGCTATCATCTGGTGTTAATGGTTTAACTGCGGACAAATCTAGGTCCAAGTTCTGCGTCATCCAACATTGACCGTCGCTCATCTTCGTTACCCAATATGTTTTCTGGTCGCGACTATCTATCAAGGTTTTTGATGCACCAATACTAGCATTCGTACAGGCTTGAGTCGTCATTTGTTGCATATATCGTAACTCATTCCAGGTAGAAACAGAGTCAATTACAATATTCTTCGGACTCCCCACCACCGACAATACCGCTTGACTTTGGTAATGATCGGCAGGTTTATCATCATTAATCTTTGCTGCGAAGACTAACCTGTAAGTGTCATTCCCATCATCAGGATTAGATACTGTTTTAATAGGTTTACTACCGTCTGGTATGGTACTATATGTAAGTGTGCTATTGGCAGTTGTTGTATTATTAGTATCAGTCAATCCATATCCCCAAGTATTTCTACCAAACTCTCCTACACTTACATTACTACCTACACCAGTAATAGTATCTTTATAGTCTCTACCAATAAGGTTATTAGTATATCCATTTTCTGTATCAGGTGTTAGATATATACTATAACTTTCTGCACTAGTAGTAGATACAGTAAAGTTATTTGCTATATATCCTACTACTCCGGCTTCTACTTCTTCTTCACTCTGCAAGGTATCTCCTATACTTAACTCAATGGAGAAGTTAGGGTCTGGGACTGTGGTGGCAGCATAGGTTTTCTCACTCATACCGATTGGGTATATCATCAAGCATAATACCAAAAGAAGGGCAAATGCAAATAAACCTAGAGGAATTGTTTGAAACCATAAACCAGAATAACTCAACTTTTTGTAGAAATAAGTATAAGTACTTTTATCACTATGAAGAAGACTTTGTCCATCACTTGCGTGATTAAATAATGTACTTAAATTTGGTATTTTCTTTATTCTATGGCGCATCTGCCCTCCTTGTGGATTAGTTAATCACCGCAGGTGTCAACTCTTGCAAGGAGGGCCAACTCCGGACAAAAATCGACACCCTAGGTCTGGTGTCGAACCAGCGCAAGAGACCTAAATGCAACAGTTTTCACCATTACATAGTCAACTTAGCAACCTAGGGTGCCGATTTATGCTGACTATTTAACAGCGAAAAACAAATTGTAGCATTTAAGATTTTCTTGCGAAAATATCTCTTGATGCTGATTCGACACTTTTATTATAGCATAGTTTTGTGAAAATCAAGCATTTTTTGCGGCGGAAAGATTTTCTGTGTTATAATGAGGGTATGACGACTCTTGAATCGACTTTAACAATGGTGAAGACTTTGTCGGATGCAGATCTGGTAAAGTTGGAAAAGTCGATCTGGAAATTACGGCGGGAGCGGTTTGAAAAAGTTTTTCCTAAATTGACGGTAGAAGAATTGCAAGAACAATTAAAAGAATCGATGCGAGAAGTCGAGGAGGGAAAATACGAGGATGCTGATGTGATGTTGGCGAAGCTTCGGAAGAAATACAGTTTGTAAGAAAAGTTTTGTAGGAAAATCTGGCAAAAAGCCGGATTTTTTGATGGGATTTTTGGTGGTAAAAAACAGAGGTAGGGAAGCATAATTTTGCGAAAAGTACAAAAAATAAGCATAAAAAGTATTGACAAATTTCAGTATGTGTGCTAATATGGAAGTAGTTAGACAATAAAACAAACATCTAACAACCACAATAATAAAATAAAAGTAGTAAAACTACAAACAGAAATTGCTAAAGTGTACAGTTTCTGCCAAACAAAAATAAAAAGGAAACTAAACATATGCGTAACGAAAAAATTAATCAGAAAGGAGATACCAATGTAGAATACGGGGATTTTATCTCAACCAGAGCCGGAGTGAGCGACTCGAATAAGAACTGGGATGATTATCAGTTGTATTATGATGAGTCGGATTTCCGGGGAGATGAAATTAAGGATGTGTCGCCGGCGGAGCTGATGCGGATTCGGAACTTCGGTCGGGGTCAGAGGATTCTGGCGGCCTTGCGGGGCGAAACTGATCGAGCGATTCGAGCCGAAAAACACGCAATGCGGGCGGCGTAAGATTCACTGTGAATTATTTAGGTAACCAGAGGAAGGAGTAATTATAAGATAGATGCTGGCGCAAGCCAAAATTAACTCTAAACGGAGAAATAATATATAAGTTAGATGAAAAAGGAGACTACCCGAACACGTGTTCGGGTAGTTTTCGCGAGGCGGTTTTTTGAGGGGGGTTGGATGCGATCGGTGGGTTTGATTGTCGTGATGAGGGGTCTTGGAAAAATGGAAGAGTAGGCTTGGAAAATGCGTGGATTCTGAAAATTGGAAGAGTTTTATCGTTGAAGAATTTTAGGAGGTTGTGGGGATTTTTAATTTTTGTAAGCACAAAAGGTTTGATTTTTTATTATTCTTGTGGTAAACTGGAGAAAAGTCATTGTATTAACGAAAGGTGAAGATGCCAGAGACGAATATGGACGCGCAGGAAGTGATTAACGATTTCCTGGATAGGATGATAACGGACAAGGGTGAGGCTCTGAGCCCAGAAGAGCGGTTGGCGCGGCGCAAAGAGCTGAAAGACCGGCTGGACGGAATGGTGGATGAGGAGATGATTGCGGCGGTGCCGGATGATAAGATTATTGAGTTGGATGCGAAGATGCAAGAGGGGATGACGAGTGCGCAGGTGGAGGCGTTTTTGCTGGAGTCGGGGGCGGATTTCGAGCAGGCGGCGATTGCGGCGCTGGACCGGCTAAGGAATGAATATTTGGGGATTGATACAATGACGACTAATCTTGAGGGGGAGGGGAAATAAAAATGGCATTTTTTGAATTCTTTAAATCAAAGGTGGTCCCGGCGGAAGCAGAGAATGTAGCGGAGGCTGAGGCTACGGCGGAGAAAAAGGAAGAGCAGCAGAAGTTTGGCGAAGAGATAATGGCGGTGATTGATCAGGAGACGCAGCAGCTGGTGGCAAAAAAGGCGGCGCTAGAGAAGCAGATAGATAAGTTGAATAATGGTAAGAAGGGTGATGCACGGACACAGAAGAAGCACGCGAAACAGATTGGTGAGTTGACTGCACAGGTTGGTGTGCTGGATGCGAAGTTGAAGCAGATTCCGGCGGATGTAGTGAAGCGCTATGAAACGAGCGGGAAATTGAGTGCGGAAGAATTGAGCGATTTGCGAACGGAATATGGCTTGAATGAAGAAAAACCGGAGGATATTGAGCGTACGGTTGAGGAAGTGCAGATGAATGGGGGTGAGGAAACGGCGGCGACTGGGGGGGCAACAGGAACGTCGAGTGAGGAATTGGCTACGGTGACTGAAGAAACGGCATCAGCCGTTGAGAAGAAGACGGAAGAAGCTAAGGAAAGTGTTGAAGAAGCAACGGAAGAAACCGGAAAAAAGACGGAGGAGGCGGCGGAAGAAACGGAAGAAGAAGTAGAAGAAACTGCGGAACAGCCAGCCGAGGCGGAGAAGTCGGCGGAAGCGGAGAAGCCGGAGATGGATAATATCTCGGAAGTAATAGCGCGGATGGAGCGGCAGAAGCGGAATCTGGAGAAGCGGCAGGATGCAGTTTTGGCTGAACTGTCGAAGAAACGTCCAGCGAAAGGGAAGACGAAGGCGGAACTGCGGAAAGAAGGCCAGGAGCTGGGTCGGCAGATTGAGGAGGCGAATGATGATATTCTGGAATTCCGAAAGCAGGCGGCGAGTGGGATGATAGATGATTTGAATACGTTTTGGGAGGGGAGAGCAGTTGATAAGTATTTGTCGGAGAGCGAAAAAGAACTTTTGCAGCATCTACAAGGACGGGAGCAGACGCGATCGGTGCAGATTCAGATTGATACGCTGAAACAGTATGCGCAAAATCGGGCGGCACGAGCAAGAGAGCCGCGGAATGAGCCGGCGGAGGAATTGACCGATGCGGAAAAGAAACAGGTGCAGGATGAGAAAGAGATTACGATCTTGCGGGCGAGTCGACAGCTAAATAATGCAAAGGCGATGGCTAAGCAATATAAACAACAGCTTGATAGTATGAGTGAAAACACGCCACGATATGAGGAGATACGAAAATTATGGCGGGAGGAAGAAGAGCGAGCGCAGAATCAGCTAGGGATAATGCGGGAAGCAAATGGCGGGAAGGACGTACCGGGCGAGACGATAGATGCTTATAAGGCGAATTCGGCGAAGGTTTGGGGCACGCCAGAATATGGGCGAGAGAAGACTAAACAGCGGGCGGCGGAAATAAGGGCCAATAAGGTACCGAAAATGAAAGAGGCACTAGGGAATGTGAAGCGCCGAGCATTGGCGGGGATAATGGGGCTGATAGCGACGGCGACACTGGCGGGGTGTAGCGTGAAGGATGTGCAGAACCAGGAGAGTCCAGAACCAACGGCGAGCTCGTCAGTGGAAGTGCAGAAGAATACCTTGCCAGGATCGGCAAAGCTGAGGATGATGGAAGAGCTATTGGGGGAAGACGCTGAGTCTGAGAGTAATAGATATGAGCAGGCTTTTGAGAATGGGTTTACACAGGATTTGTCGGATTTTATGAGTGATAAGAAGACGGAGGGGAGATACGCTTTTGGAGAAAATTGGTCGGATCTAGAGGGTAACGTAGAAGGGACCATAGAACGCTTTGTGAATTCGCTAGATAGTCCATTGAGGTTGACGAGTGATTTGTCGTGTTATCCGGAAATAATGGCGAAATGTGGTTTTGCGGAAGGTACGTCGGGGCGGGAGATGCTAGAGACGATGTATAATAGTTCAAATGGTGGAGATTTGCAGAAAGTGGCGACGCGCGAGCTCGAGCGGATATATCGGAGTCAAGACGGGTACGAAACGACGATAACTTTCTTCCGAGGGGCGGAAGGGGATAGGATTATTTCGGATTGGGGTACAGTCGGTGATTTTACTGATGAGAGCGGTAATGTCGTTAAGACAGTGGACGGTAGGGATGGTCTAAAAGCGACTTATCACGACTATAGTGTAATTGAGGTAGATGGCGATGATGTGTTCGTGCAATTTGAGACTGTACTCCGGGATAAGGATGGCAAAGTGATTGGCCATTGGGTAAAAATAAATAAACTGAATTGTAATCAAGATGCGAAGTTCGTAAGTAGAAATACGCCATTGACGCCATACGGTCCGAATGGTAATCCGGAGACGGAGCTGGAGCAGGGTAGTCCGGAAGAAGAGACTCCTCCTGAGACCGAGGATGACACACCAACAAATCCAAGTAGGCCAGGAAAACCGGGTCAGCCGAATAATCCAGTTGATAATCCGCCTTCGGAGGACCCGGATCCGGGGATGACGAATCCACCAGTAGATCCAATTCCGGATCCTTCGAATCCGGTAGTAGAGAAGGAAACGCCGAAGAATATAGAGAATTTGATCGATAAGGCAAATTTGGGCAAGGGTGAGAATAACAATTTGGATCAGACGAAAAACATTGATACGATGACGAATGAAGAGAAAAACCGAGTCGGTGATGGTCAGATTAAAGTGGAAGATATTACTGGAGATAAGACGGGAACTTATGAAGAAACGGTTGATCCGACGAAGAAGATGGACACGGACAATAAGCAGCATAAAGAAGAAAACTCGGTGACGGATGGAACTTTGACGCAAGAGCAACAGGATGAGTTGAATAAGCAGATTCAGGAGACGCAGAAAGAAGCGGATGAGATGAAGAATCCGGAGAATCGCCCGAGTACTAAAGATGAAGTGCGGGATTTTTATGATAAGCTGAATCAAACATATAATAATGGCGGTTCAACCACTGAGTCTGGGATGGAAGCTGGCGGAACTACGACGACGCAGACTGGTGGGGCAGAAACTAGTGGGGGCATTGAAACTGGTGGAAGCACGACGGTAGAAACTGGTGGTAATGTGGGAAATGAGAACGGTGGCGGTACGGCGAGCGAGCAGAATAATAATCCAGTAGATCTTGGTGGTGGAAATCTCGGCGGAAACTTGAGTGGACCAGGCAATAGCGGGCTAGGTGAGCCAACGGGTGAGCCGGGAATATAGAATGGTAAAAATAAAAACGAAAGGAAGTAGATGAGAGGAAAGATGAGAAAAATAAGTGCGGGGGCGCTGGCAGTGGCGGTACTGTCGATGCTCACGAGCGCGCCGACGTGGGCGTGGGGGCCGGCGCGTACGACATATACGATGGAGAATTTGGCGAAGAGCGCGACGTTTAATTCTATCACAAATAATCCAGCGGTGGGGGATGAGCGAGATTTTGTGCGAATCGTGGAAAATGGTGTGGGGAATACTTATACGAGCGAGCTGACGATCGAGCCGGGGAAACAGTATCAGGTGTTTATTTATTTTCATAATGATGCATCGGAGACTTATAATGATCTAGCGCACGGTCAGACCGGTGTGGCGATGGAAACGAAGTTAATTTCTGATTTTCCGGATAAGTTGGAAAAGAATGAGCGAAGGGCGGTGATTGGCAAGATTACTTCTACTACCACGACGCCAACGGCGGTTTGGGATGAGGCTTATATTACAGCAAAAGAAGCGATGACTTTGCATTATGTGAGAGGGTCGGCGAAGATTTATAATCATTGGCATCAAGATGGAAAGATGATTTCAACGGATTTGTTTGATCCGCAAGGGACATATCTCGGAACGACAGATTTGAATGGAATTATCTTTGGGTGCGATAGGTTTTCGGGGTCGGTGACTTACCTAATCCAGACGGCAGCGGTTGAGGTACCAAAACCTGATCCTGAACCTGAGCCTGAACCCGATCCGGAACCGGAGCCTGACCCGGAACCCGATCCTGAACCTGACCCCGAACCGGAGCCGGAACCAGATCCGGAACCGACGCCAGACCCGCTGCCAGATGATCCGGAATCGGAAGTACCGGATGTGCCGGAAGAGTTGCCGAAGACCGGACCGATTGAAATTGTACTCGCAGTAGTTTTGGTAATAGCGATTGTCGCAGGGGTGGCGTATTGGTGGAAGATGCATCGAGATGTAAAGAAGACGACAAAGAAAGCGAAAGGTAAGAAATAAGCTGGTGTAATATTTTAGAGTCTCAATGGAGGCTCTAAAATATTATTGCGGAGTAAATAAACCTTCGTCTAGAGTGGCCCATTGCTGCGGCAGAAGTCCTGGTACGCGCTCTCCGTACCGCTAAGTACGGCTCGCTTGCGTTCCTTACTTCTTTCTTGCGCTAGGATACTCTAGATGAAGGGTTCGAGTTGGCAGGCGCTATATATAAAAAGTAGACCCCTTTTGAGGTCTACTTGGGTTATTTAATCGAAGTGATTTCGATTAGAGAATACTTTTGGCGATGTCCGGTTTCTTTGTGAACACGCTTCTTAGAATGATAGCGGATGACGCGGATTTTTTCGCCGGCGACTTTTTCGTCAACAACTTTGGCTGAAACTTTGACGCCTTTAACTTCTGGCGTGCCAACTTTAACATCGGCGCCATCAATTACAAGTAAAGCACCAGTTTCGAGCTCTTTGGTGCCTGCCGGAAGGAGGTCCACCCGGAGGGTCTCTTTCTCTTCGACGAGATATTGCTTGCCGCCGATGAGTACAACTGCTTTTTTCATAATGATCCCTTAATTATTGATATCTTGTTACATTTTAGCATAGGTGGCGGAAAAATTCAAGGGTTTCTTAAGGAAAATCCCCGCCGGAGCGGGGATTTGAGATGAAAAGTTAGTTGCTGCTTTTGGTAGGCTTGATGGGCTTGGCGGGGTGGTTGGCGGCTGGTTTGGGCTGTTTGCGGGCGGCCTGGGAGCCTTTAGCGGGCTGGCGGGGCGGTTGATGCATCTTTCCGTAAGCGGACATTAGGGATTTGCTCCTTTCGTATTTTCGGTCTGATCGGCGGGATCGGGGACGTCGCGGTACATATCTTGGACGGGGACGGCGCTGTTGCCTTCGCGGAAAAGACTGGATGGCGGTGGGTCGGGGCGGTGTCGACGGCGGTATTTTTGGCCGGGGCGCTCAGGCGTAGGGATGCCAAGGCCACTAGGATAGAAAGGATGATGCATTTTTTATTCCTCCGTTTGATCGAGTGAAGAATCGGTGGCTTCGTCGGTGGGCTGAGAAGGGTCGATGTAGTCGATATGGTTGGCTTTGACGACGCGGCCAGTGGTCTGAGCGGCGCGGGCGTGATGGTCGAAATAGGGTGGGCGGCTGTCGCGCGGCTTGATTGGGGAGGGGTTAAGTTTGAGGGGCGGGAAGCGGAAGGGCATAGATAGGATCTCCTTTCTGAGGTCAGCTGAGAGTGCCGTCGGGATTGATGATGATGCGGCAGCGACTAAGAGCGTTAGGGCTTTTGCGGAAGACGCGGGGCTGCATTAGATCGGTGCAGCAGAAAGCGTGAGCCTCACTGCCGTCATCGTGGAGATAGTTGCAGTGGGGTGATCGGGGCGGTCGGTCGAGGCCGAATACGTGGTTGTAGTAGTCTATGGTGTCGCGTGCGCGACGGATGGCTTCGGCGGATGCGGCCATATTTTTTCACCTCTTTTCTGATAAAGTACGGGCTAGTAGAGCTATTTATCTATAATATCATATGTGACGGAAAATTGCAATGCTGGTTATTTTTAAAAAAGTGCTTGGGAACGCGAAAAAGTGTGATATACTGGAAGTAATGAAGAGTTTTTGGGATAAAATTAAACAGTCAAAAGTGTTTTGGATTGCGCTGATAGTCATCGTGCAGACGGTGGTGTATGCGGTGGCGGGGGCAAATAAAGCGTATTATCATATGGATGAGATGTATTCGTATGGGTTGGCAAATTTTGAGCAAGTGCAGATTTATGAAAAGGACGATTTTTATAATGAATGGCACGATGCGGAGTATTACAAAGATTATCTGGTGGTAAATGAGGATGAGCGGTGGGATTTCGCGCCGGTGTATAATAATCAACGTGATGATGTGCATCCACCGTTGTTCTATCTGTTACTAAGGATTGGGATGGAGATGACGCCGGGGGAGTTCTCGAAATGGACAGGGATTATTATTAATATCGTGGCGTTTGCGGTAAATACGGTGTTCTTGTATTTGATTGCGCTGAGATTGGTGCGGAAAGAAACTGGGAAAGAAATTAAAGCATTCGTGGTGACATTGGTGGCGGCGCTGAGTATCGGGGCGATTAGCACGGTAATGTATATCCGAATGTATGCGCTACTGGTGATGTTTGTGACGATGACGATGTGGCTGCATTTGGTGTTGGCGGATAGTAAGAAGTTGCGGCCAGGATTACTTGCGGCGATTGGAGTGACGGCGTTACTTGGGGTGTTGACGCAGTATTATTATGTATTTTTCTTGCTGCCGCTGTTTATAATGATGGTGGTGCGGTATGCAAAAGCGAAACGGATGCAAGAACTCTGGGCGTATGTGGGGACGCTGGCGGGAGCGGCGGTGGTGTCGTTGGCGATTTGGCCGCATTCGATTCGACATATGTTCTTTAGTTATCGTGGAGTGGGGGTGATGGGGAATTTGCTGAATTTTGCAAACCTCGGTACGCAGATTGGGGTGTTTTTCGGGATGGTGGTGATGTATTATTTTCACTATTTATTGCCGTTGATGCTCGTCGTGATGTTCGCGCTGGCGATTTATGCATTGAAACGAGGGAAGAAATTAGAAATAAGTCGGTCGGAAGATGCGAATTATCAGTTGGTGCTGTGGCCGACGGTAGTATTCTTCTTGATTGCAGCGATCGCGTCGCCGTATCAGGATTTGAGGTATATTGAGGCAATTTGCGGGCCAGTGGTGATTGTGGGACTGTATGGGTTGTATAAGATGTTGGGGTTAGTATGGAATGGTAGAAAGCGAAATGTGGTAATGGCAGTAGTGATGGTGGCGATGTTGATTTTGCCGCTGCCACTGGGAATTGAGCCGAATGTGGAATATCGAAAAATGGAACAGTTGAATACTTTTATCGGGAAAATGCCGGATGTGCCAGCGATTTATCTATATAATCCGGGAAATGAGCGGTTTTTGGATGATTTAGTGACATTTATGGAGATTGATGAATCGTATATTATGCATCATCAGGAATATACGGAAGAGAATTTTGAAAAGATTTTGGCGGGGAAGGATTTGAGTAAAGGATTGATTGTGTTTGCGAATTATGGTGATGGAAATGAGCAATATCTGAAAGTGTTGAGAGAAGCTACTGGGCTCGAGAAGCAAGATTATATTATCAGAACTAACTCGGCGGATGTGTATTATCTGACGAAATAAGTTTAAGAAGAAGTAAGATTCTATATTAGCACTCTTGACTTATGAGTGCTAATATACTACAATGGATAGTATAACTTGTAAATTGTGATTGAATAAGTGATAAGTTTGAAAAAAGAGATGGAGAAATATGGAAAGTGAATTTAATGATATGATGAATCGGCTGTCGGAGAATGCGCGGTTTGCTTTGCAAAAAGCGGATTTGTATAGCAAGAAGTATAACGGTGGCTATATGGGGACGGAACATATGCTGCTAGGAATCGCGGCGCAGGATGCTTCGGCGGGGGCGAAGATTTTGCGAGGTTTTGATGTGGACGCAGCGAAGGCTGAGGCGGCGCTGGGCCAGACGGCGGCGGAAGTGAAGGGCGGCACGGCGATGGCAATGATGTCATTGTCGGAGTCGGCGGTGTTGACACTTCGGATGGCGGATCATTATGCACAAGAAAATGGAATGCCGACGATCGGAACGGAATTTATTTTGTACGCATTGCTAATGCAGCCGAGTTCGCGTGGGGCGGTGCTGTTACAGAAATTGGGGGTGGATGTAGAAGATATGACGAAAGTGCTGGAGCAGTATTTCGAGGAACAAGCGCGGCTGGAGCGAAATCAGGAAAAGAAAAAAGAATTCCGAAAAGGCGGGCAGCTAAGGTGGCTGAAGAAGTTTGGCACGGATCTGACGGAAATGGCGAAAGATGATAAACTTGATGCGGTGATCGGGCGGGAACGCGAGATTGAACGGGTAGTGACGATCCTCAGCCGGCGGACAAAGTCGAATCCGGTGCTGATCGGCGAAGCAGGCGTGGGAAAGACAGCGATTGTGGAAGGCCTGGCAGAGCGGATTGTGAAGAATGATGTGCCGGGGTCGCTGGTAGGGAAACGGATTTTCCAGATTGATTTGTCAAATGTAGTAGCGGGGACGAAGTTCCGGGGTGAGTTTGAAGAACGAATTAAAGGGATTATTGATGAAGCGATTAATAACGAAGATGTAATTCTGTTTATTGATGAGTTACATTTGTTATCAGGTGCGGGCGCAGGGGAGAGCTCGATGGATGCGGCGAATATTTTGAAGCCAGCCTTGGCACGGGGGCAGTTGCAATTAATCGGTGCGACGACGATGGATGAATATCGAAAAGATATTGAGAACGATAAGGCTTTGGCGCGGCGGTTCCAGACGGTACTCGTAGAAGAGCCGAGTGCGGCGGTGACTTTGAAAATCCTGAAAGGAATTAAGAACCATTACGAAAAACATCACGATGTGGAGATTCCGGATGAAATGTTGGAAACGGCGATCAATATGTCGGGGCGGTATATTAATGATCGGTTTATGCCGGATAAAGTGATTGATGTGATGGATGAAGCGGCGGCGATTACGAAAGTTGCAGCGGATAAAAATGGTGGCTCGGAATACAAAAAGTTGAAAGTGCAACTGACGGACCTTGAGGAGAAAATGCAAGACGCAGCGGAGAACGAAAAGTTTGAAGAGGCAGCGAATATGAAGACCGAGGCGGCGCAGATTAAGAAAAAACTAGACACAATGAAGAAAAAAGGTGCAGAAAAACGGCCGGTAGTGACGGAAGATAATTTGGCGATGGCGATTTCGCTGAAGACGGGAATTCCGGTGTCGAAAGTGCACGGGTCGGAATTGGAACTTTTGGGAAAACTGGAAGATCATTTGAAAAAGTCGGTAGTGGGACAGAACGAAGCGATTAAAGCGGTGGCAAAAGCGATTCGGCGGGGACGGAGTGGAATTGCGGATCCGGAGCGACCGATTGGAAGTTTTCTCTTTATGGGGCCGACGGGGGTGGGGAAGACGGAGCTCGCACGAGTGATTGCGCGAGAAGTGTTTGGCGGGGAAAATGCTTTGATTAAGATCGATATGTCGGAGTTTGGTGAGAAACACAATGTGTCGCGACTGGTGGGGGCGCCGGCGGGATATGTAGGTTATGAGGATGGGGGAAAATTGACTGAGGCAGTGCGACGGAAACCTTATTCGGTGGTGCTGTTTGACGAAATCGAAAAAGCGCACCCGGATGTGTTTAATATGCTGCTACAAATTCTCGAAGATGGCGTACTGACGGATGGTCAGGGGAATAAAGTGAAGTTTAATAACACGGTGGTGATTTTGACTTCGAACTTGGGTGCGAGCGAGATGTATCGTGATGAAGAATTTGGTTTTGCGGCGAGAGATTTACACGATAAGCGGAAGTTGGAAGAAGAATATGAGGCAAGCCAAGAAGTGGCGATGCGTGAGCTGAAAAAGGTGATGAAGCCGGAATTGATTAATCGTTTGGACGCGATTTTGGTGTTCCACCCGTTGACGGAAGAAAATGTGGAGAAGATTTTTGACAATTTGATTGAAGAGCTGAAGAAACGCTTGGCGGCGAAAGGTTTGACTTTGCAAGTGTCGGCGGAGGTGAAGAAGAAGTTGATCGAAGAAGGTTATGACCCGAAGAATGGCGCACGGCCGCTCCGGCGTGTGATTGAAGATCAAATTGAGACTTTGATCGCGGAGGCGATGATCAATGGTGAGCTGGAAAAAGGAAATGTGGCGAAAATCGGTCTTGGTCGCGAGAAAAATAAATCGGGCGAACGCAAGTTGGTACTCAGAGCGGTGAATGGCTAAAGTAGGGATAAATGGAGAGGGAAGCACGCAAAAATAGCGGAATCGGATGGCTAGTGGCGGCAGTGGTACTGCTGGCGGGGTATGCTTTGGCGCAGACGGACTTTGCGCAAGATACCTGGCGAGGTTGGCAATATACAGAGCCGGCAGAAATTAGCGAGGTGCGAGAGGAGATGGAACTGACGGATAGGGCGGAGCGGATTTTCTTAGCAACGGCGCCAGCGTTGGAAACAGCAGAAGATTTTAATGCGCATTGTCAAAATCAACGAGAGGATGTGTCGTTACTGGGTTGCTATGTGGATGGGAAAATGTATATTTACGATGTGCAATCGACGGAGCTGGCAGATGTGAAAAAAGTAACGGCGGCACACGAGCTGCTGCACGCGGCGTGGGCGCGGATGAATTGGTGGGAACGGGATGATTTGACGCAGAAGTTGCAAAAATATGAGCAGGAGCATCAGGATTGGGTTGAGTCGGAGTTAGAATATTATAACGACGAAGAAAAGATGGAAGAACTTTATACGCGGGTGGCGACGAAAGTGCGAGAATTGCCGGAAGATCTGGAAGAACATTATCGAAAGTATTTTACGAACCGGCTAAAAATTGTGGAGTTTTATGAAAGTTACCAGGCGCCGTTTGAGGATTTGCGGGCGAAATGTGCGGATTTGCGAGAAAAGACGGATAAGTTGAATATGGAAATTATAGCGGAGCGAGAAAAGTATGAAGCGGACTACGGTAATTTGAAAGAAAAAGTAGATAGTTTTAACAACTGTGCGGCGACGGCGGGATGTTTTACGTCGGAAACGGAGTTTTTGCAGAAACGGAAGTTATTGGAAGATGAAGGAATGAATTTGCAAAAAGCGCGGGAAAGTTTGAATCAGAAAATTGATGAATATAATAACATGGTAATGGAATACGAAAGTTATCGCGCGGAACTAGGGGGGCTGAGCGATAGTATGAATTCGAAAATTAATAAAGTAAAAGAAGGAGAATTATGAACAAATTAACGAATGATTATTTGGTGCCGACGGTGGTGGAGGAAACACCAAAAGGTGAGCGGGCGTATGATATTTATTCGCGACTACTGACCGATCGGGTGGTGTTTTTGGGCGAACAGGTGGATTCGCATACAGCGAATTTGGTAGTGGCGCAATTATTACATCTCGCGAACGAAGACCCGAAGAAAGATATTAAACTTTACATTAACTCGCCAGGGGGATCAGTGTATGATGGTCTCGCGATTATTGATACGATGAATTATATTAAGCCGGATGTGCAGACGATTGGGATTGGTTTGCAGGCGTCGATGGGAGCGATGTTGCTGAGTTGTGGGGCGAAAGGAAAGCGTTTTGTCTTGCCGAATTCGCGGATTATGATTCATCAGCCGAGCTCGGGTACGGAGGGGAAAATTACCGATCAGGAGATTGCGCTGAAAGAAGGAATTTATCTAAAGAAAAAGTTGGCGGAGATTTTTGCGAAAAATACTGGGAAGACTTTGGAACAAGTAGAAAAAGATATGGATAGAGATAATTGGATGTCGGCGGAAGAAGCATTACAATATGGAATCATAGATTCCATACTGTAATGATCGGGCGATTCTAATGTGACTTTCGTGAATAACGGCCTATTACTTTGTCAAGAGATGCGATGCTCACTCACCGCACCACTAAGTGCGGCTCGTTCCGCTTCTCCTCTTTCCTCGTACTAGACCATTCTTCACGAAAGGGTCTAGTTAGCTCTGCGTAATGTTCGCAGGGTTCGCGGTAGCTCTGGATGCTAGATTATTTTCGCAAAGGGCCCTAGTCAGCTTTTGTGATTTGTCGATAATGCTCGTAGGGTTCACAATGGTTTTGTACGCTAGGCCATTCTTCGCGAAGGGCGCGAGTCAGCCTTTTGAAAAAGTCTCCGGGTGGGTGGGGACTTTTTTGCGGAGCTGAAATAAGTTCTGTGGTATAATGGTGGGAAAGATAAGTGGAGGTAAGATGCGGATAGGTGTAGATATTGATGGGGTGCTGAACTATGGCAGTAAGATTAATTTAGTATACGGGTCGAAATTTTGCGGTGAAAGTGGTAAGGGAAGGTTGGAACATCCAGATGCGCATTCATTAAGAGAGGTGTTTGGCTGGGATCGAGAGACGTGAGATGAATATTGGTGGAAATATGGAAAGTATCAGATGATGATTTGTCCGGCGGTGATTGGTGCGGCGGAAGTTTTGCAGAAGTTGAGTAAGGAAGGGAATGAAATCTGGATTATTACGGGTAGGAATAACGGTGATCAGCGGATTGACGGGATGATGGAGGACGAAACTTGGGAGGAGGTGACGAAAAAGTGGCTGGCGAAAAATGAAATATTTTATGATGAGATTGCGTTTGACTTATGGCGGCCAGCGCCGGCGGATAAAGGAACTTTTTGCCGGGAGAATGGAGTAGATTTGATGATTGAAGATTTGCCGGAGTATTTGATGGGATTTGATGAGACGACGAAAGTGTTTATTTATGATCACATGTATAATCGGGGCGTAAAATTGCCGAATGCGAAACGGGTGTATAACTGGTATGATATTTATAATAAGATTAAGGAAATGGAGTAAGAAATGAAAATTTTGTGGACAGATGGTAGTGCGAGTCCAAATCCGGGGCCGGGGGGATTTGCGGTGATTGAAAATGGTCGTCCGGTGGTATTGGGGCGGGAGGAAAAATCGACGAATATTCGGATGGAAGGCTTGGCGATGATTGCGGCGATGGAATATGCAGGGGAGGGGGGTTGTGAAATTCATAGTGATTCGGAATTCTGGATTAATGTGTTGAAAAAATGGGCTGAAGGATGGGAATTAAAAGGTTGGAAGAAACCGAATGGGGAAATTAAAAACTTGGATTTGGTGCGGAAGGCTTGGCGGTTATATAACCAGTGGGATGTAAAATTAATCTGGGTGCAGGGGCACGTGGGGACGGAAATGAATGAATTGGCGGACAAGTGGGCGAATCGGGCGCGGAAGAAATACCGTATTAACGAAGATGGGGAAGTGATTGATGCGGATGGAAAAGTGGTGGAGTTCTAAGGTGTAGAATGGCGCTTTGCGCTTATGTATGATATAGAGATTGACTTTTGCAATGAAGTGTGATACGATGGTAATAGAGGTATATATTATTACTATTGGGAGAGCATATGTCAAAAAGGCAAATCTTAGGAGTGGCTGGACTACTGGGTGCAGTAGCGATTCCGCTAAACTACAATATTTTTATCAACTGTGGGCAAGCAGCGGCGGAAAATATTTTTGCCGCAGAAAAACAAGCGCTAGAGACATCGGTAGAACGGGCGAGTGAAGTCTTGGAGCAGGCGCGAGAAGCGGAAAAGCAAAAGACGGTTGAGTCACAGACTTATCCAGGGTTAGCGGGTTATGTAGAGAAACTGATTGATGATACTAAAAAATATCCGGTGAATGCGGATATGATTGATGCGCTGGATGAAGCGTCGGAGGCAATTCCGTATCTTTTAGGGTTGAATCGTACGCAGACGGTGGGCGTGGAGAGGAAGGAAACGACAACGCAAAGTAAAGTTGCAACTTATAGCAGAACGAGTGATGCAGAGAAGGTTGCGGTAGCTTCGGAGCCAAAAGTTGCGCCAGTGGAAGTAAGTCCTGAGACAAAACCGCAGCAAGTAGCGCAAACTGGTGTCAAAGTAGAAGTAAAAAGTGAAACGGTAAAGTCGACGGAGACGGTAAATGTGCCAACTGAGGTAGCGCCAGTAGAACAGAGCGATGAAAAGAGTGTAGAGGTGCAGTCAGAAGCAGAAAAGAATGAAGAGGTATTAGAACTGCCAAAAACAGGTGCGACGGAAGAGAAGAAGATTAGTGTGGCGGGATTAATTATTGCGGGAGTGACGGTGGTGGTTGCGACGATCACCGGCGCGGTAGCAGTGGTGGTGTCGAAGCGAAAGAATTAATTTGAAACTAAAAATACACCCCGCGGGGTGTATTTTTAGCAGTGGGGGATATTAGCGAACGAACTTTGCAAAGCCGTCTGCGAGGTCGTTGGGTAGCAAGATGACGGTCTTTTGTGATGGGTCGGTGCTGATTTTTTCGAGAGTTTGGAGAGTGCGGATGTTGAGGCCGCCGGGTGTCTGGGCGAGCATTCGGGCGGCTTCGGCGACGGCAGCAGCAGAGGCTTTTTCACCGTCGGCGGAGATGATAGCGGCGCGGCGTTCGCGTTCGGCTTCGGCTTGTTTAGCCATAGCGCGTTTCATATCGGCAGGAAGTTCGATATTTTGGAGTTTAACATTCTCGATGTCGATACCCCATTTGTCGGTCTGGGCGTCGACGATTTCACGGATTTGAGCGGAGATTTCGTCGCGTTTGCTGAGGATCTCGTCGAGATCGAAGTTGCCAGTGACGTCGCGTAAGGCGGTTTGGGCAAAAGTGCTGGTGGCGTAGGCGTAATTGGTGGTTTCGAGGACGGCCTTGGAAGCGTCAATGACACGGAAATAAACGATGGCGTCAACATTGACGGTAACGTTGTCACGAGTGATGACTTCTTGTTTGGGAATGTCCATTGGGGTGGTACGGACATCGACTTTGGACATATGGTCAATGTAGGGGATAATGACGTGAAAGCCGGGTTTGAGCATTCGTGAGAACTTACCGAGACGGAGAACGACGCCGCGTTCGTATTGATTGATGATGCGGACGCCGGGAATGACGATAAATACTAAAATAACTAATAAAATGATTAAGATAACCATAATTAACTCCTTGACTATAATATATATTATAGCAGAAATTGGGAAAAGAGGTGAGAAAAACTGATGATGCAGTTTTTGAAGTGGGGCGTTAGTGGTGGAAAAATGTGATGCTATAACCTCCCGTAGAAATGTTACGGCAGAAAGTTGTGCGGAAGATGGCGGAAAGTTATGGCGGAAAATTGTGGTTGTAAAATGGTTATGATTTGTTATAATGGAGATATGAAGAAATTGATTGTAAAAAGTCAATTAGCGGATCGGGAAGTGTTTTTGCAGAGGATGACGGATCTAGGGATGGAGCTGTCGCCGGTGATTTGGCAGCACGAACGGGTATATTTGCCGCACGATTATAAGCCGGAGATGAATTTCCCGCGGTTGGTAATGCGGACGGAAGTGCGCGCGACGAATCAGCCGGCGATTTATGCAATGTATTTGAAGCGACATATTGAGGATAGTGGAATCGATTGGGTGAATTATACTGAAGTGAAAGATTATACGGAAGCGTCGGGGATGATTCATCAGTTGGGCTTTCGGAAAGTGGCAGAGATTAGTCGGCAGCGGCAGGAGCTGTGGCTGGATGATAAGACGGTGATTTATCTGGATAAAGTGGAGGGGCTGGATAGTTATTATGTGAAGATCGAGGCGGAAATGATCGAGGGGGAACCGGTAGATTTGCTACGAAAGGATTTGTTTAATATGTTACAAATCTTGGGGCAGAGTACGTTTACGATGGAGACGTATTTTAGTTTGGTGGGTGGAAGTACAGAAGCGTTTGTTCTTCCGCAGTAGTGACCTCCGCGAATTTATAGCAAAATTTGGAAGTGTGGAAAAGTAGACGGTGGGAAAAATGGAAAAAATGAGCGTTGACTTTTGGTTTGAGGTTATGTATAATTATAAACATATAGAGATCAGAATAAAAAGTTAAAGACAAATAAAAAGGAGAACTTTATTATGTCGAAAATGTCAAAAACTATCGCCATCTTGGGCGTCGTGGCGGGTCTTGGTGTGGCTGCGTTGCCGTTGAGCTCGTATGCTGCTACTTCTAGTACTGATGGTACTCCGGTTAGTGATACTGCGACGGTTAAACTGACTATTGACAAGAAGTTGAGTATTGCTTTAGATAAGAAGGAGGCAGACTTGACTGATGGCACTACTACTGATGATATCGCTGTTACTGTGATTACTAATAATACTAAAGGTTATTCTTTAAAGATCGCTGGTACTGCTGGAACCAATCCAACTAGTTTGACTGGTAATAATGCTAATACTGATCAAATCGTTGCGTTCTCTAAGGGTGCTGATGCTCCTGCGGCTTTGGCTGTTGAAGGTAATGCTTCTGTTTGGGGCTATACTGTGGCTGGTGACGATAAAGTTGATGGGTTTACTGCGACGACTCTTTTTGCTGGTGTTAAGGGAGCGGCCGATGCAGACACTATCGCTAGCAGTGATGCTGAGACGGCGGCTGCTGGTAATGTAACTACTGTAACTTTTGCTGCTGCTTTAGTCAATAATCAGCCAGCTGGTACATACACTGGTGAGGTTACCTTTACCGCATCCGACAACGCTTAATTTGATGGTTGTCTTAGAAAATACCATTCCTGTGTGGGGTGGTATTTTCTGTTGTTTTTCTTATTTCTGTGATATAATACTATTAAGTAAAGGAGGTTAATGAAAAGAAGAAAAAATGTATTTTTGGCACTGATGTTGTGTTTCGTTTCGGTCATTATGTTATCTGCTAGGAATGTTGTATTTGCTGAGGGGGACAAACCGGACTACAAGCTGGCAATATCTCCATCGATTGATGATCTTGGTGATTTAAAGCCTGGATCCGTTTATGGTGGTAAATTTAAGATTTACAATGAAGGCTCAAAAAAATTTCAGTTTTCAATTTTGTATGCTCCGTATACAGTGGCGACTGAAACGTATGAGCCGAATTTTGCCAGGGAAAATACTTATACTGAGATTAAAGATTGGATTAGCGTAGATTTATTAGAGGGTGAGTTAGCGGCTGGTGAGGAAAGGGAAATTAACTACTCTGTTAAGGTTCCGGAGGATATGCATGGCGGTTCGCAGAGTGCTGCTATGCTTGTAACTATGCAAAATGTGTCGGATGGTTCTGGAAATATCGAAGCAGTACGTCAACTTGCGTATATTATTTTTGGTAATGTCGATGGGCAAGTAACGAAGACGGGTAAGATTTTAGAGAATAAAGTACCAAGTTTCTTGTTTAATCCGCCGATTTATGCGTCAACAGTGGTAGAGAACACGGGGAATGTTTATACGCGGGCGAAGTATAGTCTGCAGGTATTCCCGCTGTTTAGCGACGAAGAAGTGTATACGAACGAGGAAGATCCGGAGGCGAGTATTATTTTTCCGGAGACGAAACGGATGAATCAGATTCAGTGGGAGGGGGCGCCGCAGCTGGGAATCTTCCGGGTGAGGTCGACGGTGAAGATTTTTGACGAGGAAAGCGTGACGGAGAAACTGGTGTTCTTGTGCCCGATTTGGTTCTTGTTTATAGTATTACTGTTGATTTTCTGCATTATTTTCTGGCTGGTGAGCCGAATCTTTAGGCGGAAGAGGGAAGCGTAGAACTTTCTTGAGAATAAAAATAGGTGAGTGGTGGGGCTCACTTATTTTTTTGACTGTTTATAGTAGGGGGTATTTTAAATGAAGGAGGATTGATGCTAAATTTTGGGTAGATCACTAATGGTTTGTATGGAAATGTTTTCTTTATAGGTGATTGTATTGACAAAAAACTTTTCTAGTGTTATGCTAAGAGGGTAGGTTTTATTGGGAAGAATGTAAAGGAGATGGAGTGATGGGTGTATTATTTGAAAAACAGCCTGATGGCAAATACAAAGATTGGGATAATAACTGCATTTTAGATGCATTAACTGTAAACGATAAAATTAGCGATATTATCGTTACCCACTCACGAATTTTTGTTCTATTGTATGATTGCATAATTTATCTAAGCGACCATGCCAGCAAAGAAGTAAAAGACAAATTAGAAGCAGCTATTCAGTTACCAAAAAAATTCGACAAAGATGCTTTTCTGCGGGAACTAGGCAAAAACATCCAAGAATGTATGCAACATAAGGAATACCCATACAAGACTTTTTGGCAGCAAATTAATTACTATAATGATTGGTGCACTACAGGAGAAAATTGGAATATTATACAAAAAACATTGCGTCTATCTTCTCTGGGTAAAGTATTGCATATACTAATGGTTGGTATTGGAATAGAGAAAAAAGAAGATTACAACGCTTTTGCCTCGGACTTGCTTAAAATGAACGAGCTGCGCAATAGAGTAGCGCATGGCGATATATCCGTTCGCTTAGCCGTAGAAAGTTTTAATAAAAGTTTGTTTATAGAACCTACTCAAAATAATACTTATACGGATGTTAATTTAATTTATGAGCGGTATATGGAACTTGCAGAGGAATGGAAGGCGGTTTTGGGGGCTGAACCAGAATATATTATTCAAGAGTTAGGAGGTGTTTTCTATGGCTAGCCCTTTCCGCTTCACGAAACGTTCCTAGATTTATGTCTATGGAGCCGTTGAGCGGCCTATTGAAGGTCTGCAATCTTGGGAAGAGGTTGGAATTGATGAAAATAGGCTTGCGGTTTGGTTTACTAGTTTTGTGAATTGCGGATGATGGCCTTGGTGTGCTCATCGATGAGCGGGCTGTTGAGGACTTTAGATTTTATTTCATTCAGTAAGTCGAGATTCACTAAATTATTGAAATCGGCGAGTTGAATCTTACTGCATTGATGCCAAGAGTTGAGCTGATCGTAGGAAATGCGTTGCACTCGGTTACAATCGAAAACGGTGGTTTTGCTAAAATGTGAAGCAGCGGCGATGCTATCTGGCGAAAGTTTGACGATCGTGTCTTCTGGATTAAGTTCGTGTTTGATGGCGAATTGCTCGATGTGGGAAATTTGGCTGGAAGCACAGATGGGGATAGCCACGAGTTCGTCGTCGCTAGTGGCGATAATGATACCGGTATGTTGTGATTTGCTACCGAAACAGGTGTCTTGATAAAAGGTCAGCCATTCTCCGATAGGTAGCGGGCATTGTGACATGCTAGGCGTAATCTCCGAAAAGTTGTTTAGAAGTGGTGACGTATGGATTGGTGACCGAAAATGGGTCGGGCTCGTCGGTGGTTAGATTCTTGAAGAAATCGAATAAGTTGATTTTGGCACGTTTTTCACCTTCGTCTAATTTGGATTGTTTTAGTGTCCACTCGGGGTATTTATGAGTGATCTCGATGAGAGAAATATAGTCGTATTTGCCGAAATTATCCCAGGCAAAGTCGAGAGCTTCGCGGTCACTGTCGGACAACTCTGTTTTGTCGGTGTCGTTTACAGAGCTGAGCTGAGCGTCTTGGTTGCTTTTTTTATAATTAATGTATGAGGCAATGTACTTGAAGGCGCTGTCGTTGTTGAGACTACGAAAAGTGCTATTATTGCTAAATTCGGCAACATCTTTGGTCATAGAGCCGACGGGGCCGTTGATCATAGCGTAATATTGGTCGCCAGAGACGGTACGAGCGTATTTTCGCAGGTGGTAGCGATCGGCCGCCCAGACTAACTTGATGATTTTTAACTCGTGCATACTAGAGCTGCTCGCATCTTTGCGAACTAGATAATTGATGATTTGAGTGATTTTTTTGTAGTCAGGCTCCATAGCAATCCTATAATGTTTATTTTACCACAAATTAGTGATTTTGTAAATACTAATTTTACTTCTTAAGTATATTATAACATAAGACTTATAAAGATGACGAAAAATACTGTGATAAAATTGGATTTTGTGGTAAAATAGAATTATAAAGAGTAGAGGAGGTTTATGACATATCAGTTAAGTTTGAAAAAACGTACGGAACAGGGGCATCAGGCGAAAAAGTTGCGAGCGGAGGGGTTGGTGACGTCGGTAGTATACGGTGGAAAAGAGCCGGTGCTGGCGAGTTCAGCCTACAATGAGACGGAAAAAGTCTTGCGTGAGGCGGGGTATCATTCGCCGATCGAGCTGGATATCGATGGAAAGAAGCAGCTGGCGATTGCGAAAGATATTACAATGAATCCGGTGAATCGGCGGATTATGAATGTGGAATTCCAAGCGGTGGCGGCGAACGAAATCGTAGAAGCGACGGCGCCGATCACAGTAGTGAACTTTGATCAGTCGGAGGCGGCAAAGAAACATTATACGTTGTTGCAAGTATTGGAAGAGGTGGATGTGAAGGCGAAACCGTCGGATTTGCCGAAAGAGGTGATCGTGGATGGAGGTAAGTTGGCGGATCTGGAAGATCGATTGACCTTGGCGGATTTACAGTTGCCAGGTGGTGTGGAACTGGTGGACAGGGAACTGGCGCCAGAGACGGTGATTGCGAATGTGTATGATCCGGCGGCGGAAGCGGAAGCACGGGAAAAAGAAGAAGTGAAGACGGAGCCAGAGGAGAAAACAGCCGAGACGGAAGAGAAGGCGGAATAATTATATATAAAAATGGCGCTGGCGGGGAGCGCTTTTTTATTGTGTATAACTCTATGTATAAAAAATAGAAAAATATGCATAAAAAGTATTGAAAAATGTTTTTGCTTTTGTTATAATGAAGAAAAGCAGACAAAATAAAAAGAAGGACATAAAAACATGAAACTAAGGAATAAAGGTAGGGGCAAGTTCGTTGGTTTGTCGAGTTTCATTGCAGTGTTTGCGTTATTGGCGACGGCGGTCTTTTGCCCGTTTGATGGAAACAATGCAAATGCAGCGAATAGTAGCCAACGGTTGAGGATTGATTTTGTAGTGCGGGAAGCATTGGCATCGGGAAGATTGACGATTGATTTCTTCCTGACGAGGAGTGGCGGAATCGATTATGAGAGTATTGCGAAGCAACTAGGGATTGACTTTTACATTCGAGAGAAGATCTATCTTGGGGTGAATGGGCTGGGTAATGTAAACGGCGGGACTGACATTGCTCCGACAGTTGATGGCACTACTGTGTCAGGGAAGACTGACTTTAAAGTTGGTACGAATAATGCCGGTGGTCTAGTCGTGAAGGTGTCTTCTGGGAAAGATTCAGAGGGGAATCCGAATTCGGTAAATATGACTAATAGTAATGGATATGCTGGGCTGGCCCCGGTTGAGAGTGCTACGCTGCTTGGTGCTATGCCGGCGGGGCATTGGGGTTATAATTTGACTGAGACTGCAAGCATAACAAACCTTGACGCTTTGGAATACAAAGGTCTTACCGTATCTGATGCGGCTGATACGAAGGTTCTGAGTAACGGTGACCATAATTTGTCATTAGCGTTTGGAGCGAAGGTTGATACGACTGCGGGTGCTGGTACTTATACTGGTAATGCTAGGGTAGAAGTAGCAACTAATCCTGTTGGTCGCGCAATCCGCGATGATGATTTACGAACGATTGAGCGGGTGATTAATGAATATATGGATGAGAACCCGGAATATGCGGCGGAAGTTCGTGCGGAGCAGGAGAAACGTCGTGCAGAATATGAGGCACAGATGAATGGAGAAGTTGCATCAGAAGATAATACTGAAGAGATATAAGACAGAATAGTTCCTTCTTTGAGTAAAATATCCTTCCGGGTGGAGGGATATTTTGCTAGGTAATAGCATTGAAAATCAACATCCCCGGGGCAGAGACCCGAGGAATTAAACTTAGCCAATTATTAAATGAAGTGTTGCGTTAAATACGCAATAAAATGATGGTAAAATTATTGTATCAGATTTTGTTTAATTGTGAAAAAACGAATAGAAATATAATAAAGTTATTGGGCTAGAATTGTAATATATAATGTATTAATTTCGGTTATTTGTGGAGATAGCGCAGTGCGTCGGTATTGGCTTCGAGATGGCGGATAAGGGCGGCTTGAGCGGCGCGGACACTATTCTTATCGCCTTTCCAAGTTTTGAGAACTGGCTCGCCAAGAGCGCGACCGAAAGCGAAAGAGAGAGGCCAAGGATAGGGTCCGTTTTGACAAATGGCGGTGAGGTTTTTGGTGGCAGTTTTGGCTTCTTGCCCACCGCTAAGCAAGAGTACACCAGCAAGAAAACGAGGAACAGCGTGGCGAAGGATGGCAGAGGTAGCCATAGCGATTTGCTCGGGAGTGTCGTTGGAATCGGACTGGCTGCCGGAGGTGACCATATTAGTTTTGAGAATACAACTGGATAGGTCGATGTTGCGTTGTTCAAGCTTCTCGAAAAGGGTGCTGAGGACGCGGTCGGTGGCGGCGGCGCATTGTTCGATAGTGTGGTCGCCGTCTTGAATGACGTCGGGCTCAATGACGGGGACAATGCCGGCGAGTTGACATTCTTTGGCAAAACTAGCCAGAAGGTCGGTATTTTTTTCGACAGCGATAAAACTAGGCTGGTCTTTGCCAATATGGAACTCGGCGCGCCATTTGGCGAAGCGATAACCTTTGGCGAAAGCAGTGCGAAGGCGGTCGAATAAACCTTCGATACCGGTGGTATAGGGTTCGCCGGTTTCGCGGAGCTCGGCGAGGCCGCAGTCAACTTTTAGGCCAGGAATAATGCCGAGGCTTGTGACGTAATTAAGTAGATGCTGATGTTGAATCTTTTGATTGGCGCCAGATTCGCTAACGATGACGGCGCTGAGATATTTTTCGATACCTGGAGTAGTGAGCAAGAGCTCGCGGTAGAATTCGCGGTATCCAGGGTTGCCTTTGATGCCGTTACGGACGAGACGTTCGGTGAGTTTGGTATCAGATTCGTCCATAGCCAGAAAGCCTTTTTTAGGCGACATCAAGAGCTGAGCGGTGTAGTGGAGGTTCTCGCGCTTTTGCTTCTCGCTTGCGGCAAGTTCGCGGAGTTTTTTGGCGGATAGGGAGCCGGCGATGGTGGCCTGTTCGGCGTTGATGCGTGCCCAAAGCACGGCGTCGGCGGGAGAACCACCCACGGAAATGACACCAAGGACAGTGGCGACGATAGTAGAATAAACGGTAAGATGAGTCATCATATCGGTTTTGCTGAGTGACCAACTTTCTTCGGCGTCGCTAAAGATAATTTTGCGTGGACTAATGTGGCAAATCAGTTGTTGGCTGGGGGTGGTGGGCTCGACTTTGTCAACAATGGGGACTTCTTGATGAATAGGAGGCTCATCTTCGACGAAAACAAGATCCGCCATATCGCGCAGGCGCTGGCCGGCAGGAGTTTGGTATTTTTCGGCATGAACGGCGAGTTTAGTAGTGGGGGAGAATTTGAGGAAGTTTTTCAGCTCGTCGACGAGTTTGGAAGAGGCGAAAGCGGAACGGTCAATTAGAATCCAATCGGGATTGCCGCTAGGAGCAACCCAGTCGGTAACTTTGCGGTTACTGGGGACGAAATAAGTAATCTCATCTTTGTGACAAAAGATATAACGATAATCATCGGGCTGGTCGAGCCAAGTGATGTCGCCGTCCTCAACTTCGGTGCGAGAACCAAGGATTTCGCAGGTCAAGCCGAGGCGTTGTAGGACTGCAAGGGAAACGGCGGCGCCACCGTAGACGCTGGTGCGCTGAAAAAAGTTGTGGGCGGCACCGTTGAAACTGAGGTTCAGCCAGTCGATGCCGTTGGCGTCGGTTTCGAAATCGTTTTTGCGATCGTCGAGTTTAATGTAAACGTCTTTAAGAACGTTGCCGATGATTAGGATTTTGCTCATACTATTATTGTATCATAAAAAGTTAATGTTAGGGTTATTTTACCAATAATAAGGTTCACCCTAGCGGGTGAAAGGATTAAAAGTCTTCGGGTACCTGCAAGGGTCGCCTGCACTTTTGCCGCAGTCGGCGCTCGAAAGAGTTTGAATATTTAAAATAGTATTACCATTAAGACTTGTTTGGTATATATTCAAACTCTTTACTCGCTTTCTCCTGCGGGGCGGGGTTTGGTGAGCCTCTCCTCATTGCGATTTAGCCTAAACTCGCTCAGTTTCTGCTCGCGCAAATCGGACCCGGCTCAGCCATAAACGAAATAACCCCTCACACTGGCGACACCTTTGCGCGGTAGCCCTGAAGGCTTTTAATCCTGGAACTAAAAAGGAACTTAGACTTGTTAAGATTATCTATTATCCGCGTGGCGGTTCGCCGGTAGGTTCGGAGAGTAGCTTTTTGGATTTGATTTCGTAGCGGCGGCCGTTGACGGGGGAGATAAAGTAATCCTCGCTCAGGAGATTGACGAACATAGCGAGATCTTTGTCATCCATAATGATGATGGAGCCGTCATCGTCGGTCATTAGTTCGAGCTGCATATCGTCGGCGTAGTCGATGAGCTTGTCTTGGGGCATTTCGTTGGCGATGTCGAGAGATTGGAGTTTTTTGATGAGAGGCTTTTTGTCCTGCAATAAAGTATTGAGAGTAAGGCCTTCGGCGAAACTGAGTTTGTATTTATCGGTAATTTCTTTGGCTTTTTCGTCGGCGATGGCTTGAGATTTGTAGTCGTACTGGAAGAGGTTTTCGAATTTGGATTGATTGAAAATCACGATAGTATCGCCAATGATGGCAACTTGGTTGTCGTCGGGCATTTTGAGAGCGACTTCGGCAGAGAAAGGCTCGAAACTTTCGCCGTTGAGTTCCCAGCTGGTGCCGCCTTTGAGGGCGGAAGAGGGGCTGAGGGCCTTGGCGATATAGAAAACTTTGGTCTCACCGTCGTCGCCAGGGTAACTGAATTTTGCGATGATGCCTTTGACTTTTTTGAATTCGTCGACGTGGTCGTTCCAGGAGTCGATGTTGCGATATTCGTGTTCGATTAGGTGAATGAGGGTCTCGGCGCGGCCGACGTTGCTGAGCTTGGTGCGGTAAATGACTTTGTCTTCGCCGTCGGATTTTTCGTATTCGCGGCATTCGAGGCCTTTGTCGGCTTCTTTGATAATGTAACCGGTGGCTTCTTGCATAAACATTGCTTTGACGCTGGCGGTAAGGGCGTCAGAGTAGCGGACGCGGAAGGGGGTGTAATTTTTATTAAATAAGAAGAGCTCGACGGAGACGTTGTTTTTGACTTCGTCGATTTCGTTGGCCCAGTGGAAGACGTCAAAATAGCCGTCGACGCGGACGTAATCTTCTTCGTCGTCATTGTCGTCGGAAGAGCCAGCATCGGTGGTATCTACATCATCTTGAGCGGATAAATCTACGGCAGGAGTAGCCTCTGTTTCGATAGTCTCAGCGATTTCGATAGCATCTTCTGGAGTGCTGGAACTCGCGGCGGCTTGCGCTTCTAAAATATCCTGGTTGGTTTGTGGTGCATCATTATCCATAAAAATTTACCTCCTCGCTTTTCATACATTATAGCGTATTTGGTGGGAAAAGGGAAGATGGAAATGCGAAAAAATGCGCCGTTTGACGCATTTTTCGTGAAATCTACTATAAACTCAGTACAGTGTCGCATAAATCTCAGTATGTTTTTATTATAGCAAAGAACTTATTTAATGACAAGGACTTTTTTATTTTTTGTAACAATGAGTACTTTTTGGATTTTAGATGGACCAGAATTTAAGAATTCTATAATTCGATTTTTTGCCTGTGTAGGTGTCATTTTTGTTGCAAGTAGAGAGATAATAATATTTGGGGATTGATATTGTGCACTGCGAAGGTTGTTGGCGATGGTTCTCTTACTGTTTCCCTTGATGTTTTTGATTTCCCAGGTTCGACGGGATTTTGCAACATATAAATCTGGTGCGCGGAGGATGGATGGTTCGACGAAGTGGACATTGCTACTAAAGAACTTTGCAATGACATCGGCGACTATATATTCGAGTGTGGTTGGTTTTTGCTTGAGTGAGGTTGGGGTTATTACATTAAATTCGGGCATACGATTATTATACATTGATTTATACATAAAGGCAAGAGGGGAATTTGGCGTGTTCGGTAAATTATGGAATGATTTTGTTAGTTTGTAAAACGATGGAGATGTGGAAATGTTGTGTTCGGGAAATTAGAAAATAGAAATTGATGGTTGTAAAATCATCTCTGGAAAAGTTTGAAAAATGAGAAGTGGACAAATTGCGGAACTATGATATAATGAAAAGATGAGGTGGGAAATTGGTACTTTAACACCTTAAATCTGAAAAAAGTGAGGTAAGGAAAATGCTGAATGATTCGTTCCGAAGTTATGATCCTATACGTGGGGTTTCGTATGAGGGGCCGAATGGAAAATTGCCGATCATTACGACGGCGCCGTGTATGCAGATGCCGATCGATGGTGGTCCGGAGATGTGGCTGGATTTTGCATTGCATGGGGGGGTATGACAATGCGCGCGTGCGTAATCCGCCGCTGGGGCCGTATAATGCTCTGAACATCTTGTCGGTGATGGAGATCTTGAAAGGCCCGAGTATGAGTCTGGATACGCTGGGCAAGAGAATCAAGTTCACGCAAGCGGGGGAGGATGCCCCGAGTGCTTATCCGATGCACGCAGTGAAGGGGCGGCTGTACGGCTGGAAACTCTGGGCGGTGGAGCCGCTGGTGAAGGGCGAGCTGCGGTTGCATTTCATCGAGACGACCACGCTGAAACATGAAGCGTGGTCGGTGGTGCTGGCGGACGGTAGTGGCGTGATCCCGGAGCTGACGATCCATAAGGCGGATAACCATTATTATGAATCCAGGTATATCATGGATGCGGAGATAGTGGAGATTCACGAGTGGTTTAAGCCGAGCGATAGCCCGGCGAGGTTGGTACGGTCGTTTGAAATTAATCTGGACGGTACTTGGGAGATTTTTGAGAGCGATATGTAAGGCTGAAGATTTGAGGCAAATGGGCCGTGGCGAATGCTGCGGCCCACCTTTTTGTCAAAAAACTAGGAAGTTAACTACCCGCAACGGTTGAGAAAGTTGAGATTGACTATAACTTGAAATGATGATACAATGTGATTAATGAGGTGTTAAATTTAAAACCTATGAACCTTAATACCTTAAATTTGACAATGGGGGGATGTAAACATGCCAGTGTTGAAAATGACAGACGTTACCTATTATGGTGAGCCGGGTGGATATATCATATCCATGATACCGGGAGTTGCGCTGGACGAGGAGTTTTGGAGGGATAAGAAAAATAGGCTCCGCGATTTTGCTCTGTATACTGTCTTGACGAAGCCGGGGCTTTTGTGTGATGATCCGGTGGAGCCGATTGCTTTTTCGGGGTATCAAAACGACGACATTAGTAGCGAGGGCTGGCAGACATTACTCAATAACTCACGCTTGGCTATCACTGGACGTTTGATGGGCTGGAAACTCTGCTCGATGGAAATCTATAGTTCGGAATATCATTTAAGTTTCTACAACGTGGAGCGGCACGCCGCCCAGGATGTTCTGCTCCATAGAGGTAACGGCGCAGATGGTGCAGTTGCTGTTAGTGCGGATGACGAAGAAAATGATGAGGATGGTAATATGCTTGGGAATTTGATTGTCCGGCATTTGGGTGATCGGGAGGCGGCTATTACGCGTTCGAGGGATGGTGATGCTATTGTCGAAGAGCGGAACCTCCAAAATTCGGGGCCGCTGCGGAAGATTATTCTCAATGGTGATGGTGAGAAGATCGTGACGGAGCATGGCGTATTGGCCTGGGTGGAAGACGAAAAATAAGGTATCAAAAAAGAGGGTCGCGATTTTGGTCGCGGCCCTTTGACATGGGGGATTTGTGGAAAAGTTTGGTCGGTGGGGAACGGGGGAGGAAAAGTTGTAGCCTGTGGAAAACTCCGTGGCGGGGTTTGAAAAAACTTGGCAAAATGTGCTTGTGTTTTTTGGAAAAATCCTTTATACTTAAATCAGTGGACGAAAACCCACACAAACAATTCAAAACTACACAAAAATACAAATAAAGTTAAAAATAAAAGCAAAATTTATTTAGTAAGACGCGGGTAGTGGAACTGGTTGTGAGGGCCACAAAATAAACATTATCAAAATAAAGATAAAGCAAATTAACAGAGTTTGAGATCGACCAACTAGGAGTTTTTGCGCGCGTTTAGGACACGCGAAACAGAATCCGATACGCACCTCCAAACAAACACCTCCCAATTAACTCTATTGGTTCGTGATGTTGAGGCCAGCAATAAACCCACTTAAATACGTTATAAGTCTCTCAACGGCCATAATTATATGGTTCGCTGCGGCGAGCCGGAATTGTGGTAGAATATAATGTACTATCAGCATCGTCAACAAACAAACAACTTTTAAAACAAACCCGCGAAAGTTTCTAGTTGAACGATCTCAAACAAATGGTGTATAATATACACATATGGAAGAACTTCATAAACCGGTATTATTATCAGAAGTATTAGCGATGCTGCGGCCGACGCTGGGTGAGTCGTATATGGACTTAACGGCGGGGTATGCGGGGCATGCTAGTGAAATTTTGGAGGTAACACGGAATTATAAGGATTCAGTCTTGGTAGATCGAGATGTGAACGCGGTACGAGTGCTTGAGGAAAAATTTAAGGACAAGCCGATTCGGATCGTGAACGAGGATTTTTATAGTGCGGTGTTACAAGAAATTGAGTGTGGAAACGCTTTTGACATAATACTGATGGATTTTGGAGTGTCTTCTCCGCAACTAGACCGAGCCGAGCGAGGGTTCTCTTTTGCGAAGGACGGGCCACTCGATATGCGAATGGACCAGAGCCAAGAGTTGAGTGCTGAGGTGATCGTGAATCATTATGGTGAACGACATTTGGCGGAAATCTTGGAGAAGTATGGCGAAGAGAAACCGGGATTTGCGAGAATGATTGCGCGGATGATTGTACACGGGCGACCGTGGAGATCGACCAAGCAACTAGGCGAAGCGCTAGCGAAGTACGGCCGAGGTGGCAAGACGCACCCGGCGACGAGGACTTTTCAGGCGATTCGGATCGCGGTGAATGATGAACTAGGAGAAATCGAGCGGACGTTGCCATTATTGCCAAAGGTGTTGAAACCAGGTGGGCGCGTCGGGATGATTACTTTCCATAGCCTAGAGGATCGTCTAGTGAAAGATTGGCTGAAGGAAGTTTCGGGCTTTGGCGAGGAGTCGGAATTGACAGTGCTAACGAAAAAACCAATCGTTGCGGAAAATGAGGAGTTGTTTATCAACCCTCGAGCGAGAAGTGCTAAACTGAGAGTCGCGCGAAAAAAGTAGAGTGTGGAAACTTGTAACTTATGCGCGAATCAAGGTGAGGCGAATCGGCGAGGAATGATAAAGGCGGTGTTTTTGATACATTGATTTTCTAGACTTTGAGCATCTGGAAGGCTAGAGATCTGATGTAGAGGAAATGCCCGAAAAATAAACAAATAAAAATAAAAGGAGGCAAAATTATGCCACGTCAAATCAACATCAATAGCAATCGTTCTCGTGCGCAAAAAGTGCAAGTTCACTTTCGCTAATTTTTGAGAACAAAAGTTAGTAGTTTGTAAAGTTTTGCATTCTTTATAAACTGAGTGGAGCGCTGGTCAAAGTGTAGAAATGGAACTGGCGCTCCGAATATGGGCCGAATGGTCCACCGCGGTGGGTAGAGTTAAAACCGTAGAGTGTTTTGTGAAAAATACATGACCTTCCCAGGGTTCCGTGTGACAATTTATGTCCGGTCACACGGAATATCCTGGTCTTAAGTTGGTATTTTCTAGGCTCGGATGATTTGGGTTTTGATAGTTTGGAACTTGAGCGTCTAGAGTTTGAGCAGTTTGGACTTAGTGATCTGAGGTTTTGATGACGACCACGATATTTTGGAATTATTTTATAAAAACAAAAACAGCGAGGAAAACAATTCAAATGAGACCACAAACTTACGTGTCGAGGCGGAGTGCGGCGACGGCGACTTCGACTTGGTCGCGGAATTATAATACAGTGCGGCATACGCAGAAGAAAATCGGACCATTGGCATATTCGTTCTTGGTGGGAGTAGCGGTGTTGGGGATTGGGTTGATTTATGTAGCGCAGAGTACGCGGGCGACGAATTATGATTATGAACTTTCGGCGATTGATAGTGAGATCTCGGAACTAGAAGCGAAAAAGGAAGATTTAGCGGTGGAGAAGGCGCGGTTGACTTCGATCGCGGCGAGTGAGAATAGTGAGGTGGCGACGAATATGGAAACTGCTAGTGTAAGCGGATATGTGACAGAATAGTTTGGATGCGTATAGGATAATGAAAAGCGACAAACCGAAAATAATTGCTAATGAAGGTGCTTGGTGGTATGTTGTTTGGGGGTATATTGTCGCTGGGTTAACGGTGCTGGTTATTATTGTAGCGGTTGTCACTATGATGAAGACTGAGGGGTGGGGCGTGTTGATGATGGCGTTTTATGGAATACTGGCCATGCTGGTTTTACTGTTGGTTGGCGTAGTGTTCCGTCATGAGATTGCCGCGCAAAAGGTGCTAAATAGTTGTAGAACGAGGGTTGAGACGGCATATAATATGTTATTGGCACCAGCATTTGGAATGCTGGTAATTGTTATCTGTGCAATGATTTTTGTGGCGGTGTGACATAAACACCTGTGGCGTTTTTTGGTGGGGTGCAGACAGAATATTTTTCTCAAAATACTACTTTTTCGCAAAAAGTACTAGACATAACCGTGATAATAAGGTACAATTAAATTAGAGTTTTGGATTAGTCCCTATCATTCTCGCTATTGATGATGTAGATATCACCAGTAACGATTATGGTGGGGCTATTCTTTTGTTTTGCTCGTGCTGCTTTCCGGTCTAAATACCGCCCGAGAAGCAAAAGAACAAGTTGAACGAAGAATTCCTCACCCATAACTTGGCTCCTTTCCCTCCACACTCGATTGGCCCACACTCTACCTTAGTAATGTCCAGCTGCCTGCACCCGGGAAGTGGACCCCTCTTGGAAGAGGTGTGCAGAATTCTCTATTGAGAATTCTGCTGGTTGTGTCGCTCAGAAGATTACGCAAGCGTATCTTCATTCGCTTTCCTCGCCACTTCAACCGCCAGAACCTTAGTTCGATTTCTTGCCTAAAAGCGCGGTTTCAGGCAAGAAATGATAAATGAACTAAGGAGAGTAGAAGCGCAGTGTATACTGTGCCACACTCTGGCCTTAGTATATAGCAAAAAGTTCAAAAATAACAAGCATAAGCACGAGAAATTCTTTGAGATTAGTTTTGAACACATTTATTATTGAGGTGGGAAAGTTTATGATTAAAAAATTTGTGCAGAGGGTTGAGTACAAGATTTAATGATAAGTAGAAACTAAAAATAACGAGGAATTGATGGGATAACGATAAGAGTTATGATATAATGGGGTTATGAGCAGAAATAAAGTGATGCGGACAGGACTGCTCGCGGCGATGGTAGTGATTGTGGTGAGGTTGTTTTTTATCCAGATTGTGCAGCACGATGAGTGGGCAGAAAAGGCGGCAGCACAGCAGACTTTGCAGAATGTACTACTGGCAAAGCGAGGGGAGATTTATATGATGGATGGAAGTGAGCCGGTGGCGGTGGTGATGAATACGACGGTTTATACGGTGATTGTGGATCCGATGCTGGCGAATCGAGAAACGTTGGAAAAAGAACTGACGGAGATTATTGGCGACAAACAAATCGCGAAGTGGGATGATGTGTTTGCGGACCGGACGCGGAGATATTATATTGTGGCGAAGAATGTTGAACGAAAAGCGGCGGAGAAAATTGCGGAGGCGGATTATACGGGCGTGTGGTTGCAGTCGAATACGAAGCGAGTGTATCCGGAAGGGGAATTGGCAGCGGGGGTGCTGGGGTTTGTGAATGCGGACGGAATCGGACAATATGGCATAGAGGGTGCGCTGAATGAGGAACTTTCGGGGGAAGATGGGTTGCTGAAAACGGTGAAAGATATTAATAATGTGGCGCTTTCGATTGGTGATGATAATGTGAAGATTCCGGCGAAAGATGGAAAAAATGTGGTGCTGACGATTGATAAAACTTTGCAATATAATGTGGAGAAAATTTTAGAGCGGAAGTCGGGAGAGTTGGGATTCAAGAATATGAGTGCGTTGGTATTGGACCCGAACTCGGGAAAAGTGCTGGCGATGGCGAACTATCCAAGTTATGATCCGGCGAATTTTGGGAATGTGGAAAGTGCGGCGGCGTACATTAATCATGTGGTGGAGGATCCGTTTGAACCGGCGAGTGTGTGTAAGACTTTTACTTTTGCGGCGGCGACGGATCTTGGGGTGATGACGCCAGAGAAAATGTTTATAAATTATGGCGAAGTGACGATTGATGGGTGGCCGATTCGGAATGCGGAGCAGGGGTCGTATCTTTTGGGTGAGCAAACGATGCAGACGGCTTTTAACTATTCATTGAATACGGGGTCGACGCAGGCGCTGCGTTGGATGGGCGGAAGTGAAACGGAAATCACGGATGCGGCACGGGAGAAATTGTATGAATATTATTATAATCGGTTTGGATTGGGGCATTATACAGGAATTGAGCTGATCGAGTCGCCAGGGCTACTGGTGGAGCCGCACGCGGATATGTATGGGCTAGCATCGACCTATGCAAATATGACTTTTGGGCAAAATATGCAAGCGACGATGATACAAGTGGCGGCGGCGGTAGCGTCAGTAGTGAATGGTGGAAAATATTATACGCCGACGGTGGTAGCGGGAGAAATGGTGAATGGAGAATTTGTGCCGAAAGAGGAACAGGGGCCGGTGCGGCAAACGATTAGCGAAGAGACGAGCGCTTCGATGCGAGAGATGTTTTACAATACACGGCGAGCGTGGCGACAGAATGGTACGGACAAGCCAGGATATTATGTAGGTGGAAAGACGGGGACGGCGCAGGTGATTAAAGATGGAGCGTATTCGATGGATGAGACGCAGGCGACTTATGTGGGGATTGGCGGCACGGAGGGGGAATTGCCAAGTTATGTGATAATGGTGCGAGTGTGGGAGGAAGGGAAACTGGCGGGAGGGCAGGAGCATGCGTTGCCGGTGTTTAATGATTTGAAGAATTTTGTGCAGGAGTATTTGAGAATACAACCAAAAGAATGAGTTTGGACGTCGCTAAAGTGATTTCTTCTTAACGGTCTTTTCTCGGCCCGCGTCGCGCCAGCCCGTCGTTACGGGTGTCGCGCGCTTGTCCTCCTCGTGCGTCCGGATGACCTCGAAAAGAAGTTAAGCAAGAAATCACTTGATGTGTTAAAAAGTTCCGTTTTTTGGATATTTTGTGATATAATGGATATTATATATGGCTGATACTTTGAATAATGAAACTTTTTATGGCTTGATTTTGGCGCTTTCGGCTTTCTTTTTGGCGACTTTTTTGACACCGGTGTATACTTATTTTGCGTATAAATATAAATTTTGGAAGAAACAGAAGAAGGAAACTCTGACGGGAGAGGCGCTGCCGGTAATGACGAAGTTACACGCGAAGAAGTTTGCGCGGCATTTTCCGACGATGGCGGGCGTGGTTGGCGTGATTACGGTTTTCGTGGTGACTTGTATTTGTAATCTGAATCGAGAGCAAACTTGGTTGCCGCTGGCGGGATTTATCGGGGGGAGTATCGTGGGATTTATTGATGATGTGATTAATATTTTTGGTAGCGGCAAAGGTGCGGCGGGATTGAGGGCACCGGTGAAATTTGCGATGATTACGATTGTGGGGATTTGGCTGGGGTGGTGGTTCGCAGTGAAATTAGGCTGGACGAGCATTGAGGTGCCGTTCTTGGGCGACTGGGAAGTGGGGGCGGTGGGGATGATGTTGATTTTTGCGTTTGCAGTGGTGGCGACGTCGAATGCGGTGAATATTGCGGATGGGCTGGATGGGCTGGCTGGGGGACTGGCGATGCTAGCGTACGGGGCGTACGGAATTATCGCGCTGTTCCAGGGGCAGTGGATGTTGACGGGGTTTTGCTTGACGGTGGTGGGGTGGCTGCTGTCGTATATTTGGTTTAATGTGCCGCCGGCGAGGTTTATGATGGGGGACACGGGGTCGTTTGCACTGGGGGCGGGGCTTGGTGTAGTAGCGATGATGACGAATGCGTTTTTCTTGTTGCCGATTATTGGAATACTTTTTGTGGTGGAGGCGGGGTCAAGTTTGATTCAGATATTTTGGAAAAAGGTTTTTCATAAAAAGTTGTTGATATCGGCGCCGATTCATCATCATCTGGAAGCGAAAGGTTGGGGGGAGGCGAAGATTGTGATGCGGTTTTGGGTGATCGCGGGGGTGTTTGCGATTGTGGGAGTGTTCTTGGCGATACAAGGCGGGATTGTGAGTGATGAGAGAGTGAAACAAGTGGAAGACTTTGTGCGGGGTGAGGAAACTAGTGAGGTAGAAAATGGGGCCGGTGCGGAGACATAAGAGTGATCGAATTATCGGGGCGCTGACGGTGGTGCTTTTGTGCATTGGGCTGATCGTGATTTACGCGATTGGGCCGATGCGGGTAAATGTGATGAACTCGGTGTACGGTACGCAGATGGGGGAGAATGATTTTTTCTTTTCGCAGCTAAGGAATGTGATTTTGTCGCTAGTAGTAGTGGTGATTGCATTTAATCTCCCGTATCAATATATTCGGAAGTATGCGAAGTTGGTGATGCTGGGCGGGATATTATTATGTATTGCACTAGCGGTGCTGGCGGCAATGGGGAGTGGGCTAGCGAAGTGTGAGCTGGGGGCGTGTCGGTGGTTTAACTTAGGCGGGTTTAGTTTACAGCCGGCGGAGGTTTTGAAACTTGGTCTGGTATTGTATTTGGCGCAACTAATCGCGGAGCGAAAAAAAGAGGGGAAGTTGAACTCGAGTGATTTTTGGATTCCGTTTGCGGTGGTGAGTGCAATTTCGCTGGCATTGGTAGTGGTAGTGCAGAAAGATTTGGGGACGGGAATTGCGATTGCGGCAATTATTTTGGCGATGTTATTTATGAGCGGAGTGAAGATGCGGTATTTTGTGGCAGTGTTGATCTTGGCGCTGGGGGCGGCGGGGGCTTCAATTGTGGTATCGCCGCACCGGATGGAGCGATTGAGGACGTTTGGTTCGGAGGAATCGAGCGACAGTTATCATATTGAGAATGCGATGATTGCGATTGGTACGGGTGGACTGACTGGGGTGGGGATTGGAAATAGTGTGCAAGCGACGGGGTATTTGCCGGAATCGATTAACGACTCGGTATTTGCAGTGATGGGGGAAACGTTTGGATTTGTGGGGTTGGTGGCGGTGGTGGGGTGCTTTACGGTGCTACTAATGAGATTACTCCGGACAGCGAATTATTTGCACGATGACGAACAGTCGCTGGTAGTGGTAGGAGTGTTTGCCTGGGCGACGGCGCACGTGGTGGTAAATATTGCCTCGATGACGGGGCTGTTGCCACTGACGGGGATTACGTTGCCACTACTGAGTTACGGGGGGACAAGTATGCTATTTACGGCGGCGGCAATCGGGATTGCATTGCAGCTGTCGTGTTATACGAGTAGGGAACCGCGGAATGAGAAAATGCCGGAGGGTAACACGAATACGCGAAGTATGAGAAGGAGAATACAATGAAAGTCTTGGTAGTAGGCGGGGGGTCGGGTGGACATGTGACGCCGGCGGTGGCGGTGGTAAGAGAGCTGTTGGAAAAACAGCCACGAACGAAAGTGGAATTTTGGACAGACAAGAAGTATTATAAAAATGTTGTAAAAATTACAACAGAATTGGGGGTACGATGGGGGTCGCGTTCGCCAGAAGGGAACCGACGAGTGCCGTATATTCGGGTGCGGAAGATTTGGGCGGGGAAGTTTCGGCGGTATGCGGGATGGACATGGAAAGATTGGTTTCGGCATCTGGACATTGTGATAAAAGAGTTGATTATTGGAAATATCGGGGGGTTCTTTGGATTTATTGGTGGGATTATTCAGAGCATGTGGAGGTTGATTTTGCCGAGTAAACGGCCGGATGTGATTTTTTTGAAGGGTGGATTCGTAGGGCTGCCGGTGGGGTTGGTAGCGAAATGGTTGCGGATCCCTTATGTGGTGCACGAATCGGATATGGTGCCAGGGTTGGCGAATCGAGTGCTAATGACGCACGCGGCGGCGGTGGCGACGGGCTGGGAGGGCTTGAAGGCGGATAATGGAAATATTATTCATGTTGGTGTGCCGGTGGCGCCGGAGTTTAAGCTGGTGAGCGAGGCGCAACAGCGGAATTTGAAGAAGGAATTTGGTTTTGATACGGAGAAACCACTAGTAGTGATAACGGGGGGGAGTCAGGGGGCGCAGAATATTAACGAGGCGGTGCATGAGATATTGCCGGAGATGCTGAAGTTCACGAGTGTGGGATTGGTGGCGGGGCGGAAGTATTATGAAGAGATTGTGGATTTGAAGCAATACGAGGAGTGGGATAAGGCGAAGTTGCAGTCGAATTTCCGGATGTGGGAGTTTAACCCAGCGATGCATAATCTGATGGGGGCGGCGGATGTAGTGGTGAGCCGCGCAGGAGCGACGACGATTGCAGAGCTGGCGGCGCTAGGGAAAGCGGTGGTGTTGGTACCGTTTGAACGGCTGCCGGGGGCACACCAGTTGAAAAATGCAGAACGATTGGCAGAGATGGGAGCGGTGGTGATGTTACCAGATAGTAAAATGCAAAAAGATCCGGAGAGTTTGCTGGAGATCGTGAGGCATTTGGTGAGGTCACCGAAGGAACGGCAGACTTTGGCGGAGAAATTGCATGAGTCAGCGATGCCAGACTCGGCGGCGAAATTGGCGGATATATTGGTGGATGTGAGTGAACATAAGGAAGAACAATTGGCACGCCTGAAAGAAGAGGCGAAGCAACGAAAGATGGATGATAAAGCCATTAAGATGGCGATAAAAGATGCTAAGCGGGAAGCCAAAGCAGAGAAGCAAGCGGCGAAAAAGATACAGAAGCAGAAGGCGAAGGCTGTGAAAGCGGCGAAACGAAAGCAGTAGGAGCGACGAGAAATGCGTGGGCAAAAGAAAATGCAGCGGATGAATCGGGGGCAGACGATCGTGGCGGAGCGGGAGCGGGCGGAGTCGGATTCGGAGAGACTGCAGGAACGAAAGAAGATTCAGCGGAAGCGGCGAAATTCGGTGATTTTTGCGATATTGATTTTGGTGGCGCTGGGGGCGCTAGCCTACACGACGGGGAAGAATATGGTGCATGAGTATGAGGCGGGCACGAAATCGCCGGAAGAAGAATATACATTGAAGGCGGAGATTGTGGATGAAGATAATCGGGGGCAGGTGTCGACGCGGACGAAAAATTATGTAATGCAACTGGAGCGAGATTTTAAAGATTTGGGTTATACAGTGACGCGAGTAACTTTGCCGACAGGGACAAGTAGGGAGTTGTATGTGGACTTGGCGGGGGAAGAGGTGTATTTTAAAGTGAATACGGATCGGGATACGGCGGTGACGGTGGAGGATGCGGTAAGGGTTTTGAAGTATTTGAAGGAGAAAGATCTGCATCCGCAATATGTGGATGTGCGGATTGAGGGGCGGGCGTATTATAAGTAGTGGAATCTGTGAGGTTGATGGGGATGTGGAGAATGGGGTTTGTGGGGATATATGGAGTTTTGGTTTTTTTGGGGGGCTTGGGTTGTAAAGTTTTAGTTTTTGGGGGTCAAGATTGTGAGGAGTCTGGGCTCTTGAGGGGGATTGGGGTTTGTACGGTTTTGAGTTTCTGAACGTTGAGGTTTTGTGGACTCGTGAAGTTTCCTTAAAATAACCTTAAAAATAGGGATTTTCTAGTTTTTGTGAGGTGATTTTGATTTAACTTATGTTAAAACTATTGACTTTTCCGCTAATGTGTGCTATAATGGAAGGATAGGCTGATAAAATTAAGTCGGTCTAAGTACAAGGGGGAATGTTTTATGGTAAAAATTGGTTTTATGCTAGTGGTATATCTCTGTGGATGGGTGCTAGCGGTCTTAGCGGGGATGGCGCATTATCGCACTGGGCCCGATGGGACGCCGGTGAAATGGCGATGGGCCGATTTGTGGGCCACGAACTTAATGCTATTTGGCGTAGTGTTTATCGCTTATGTCACCGTCAGGATGGGCTACGGCGAATTTCTCGCGGTGGCGATGAAGTTTACCGGCAATTACGGACAGTACTATTTCCTGAATGAGTGGGCGGCGATGGCGGAAGCCTATGGTGTCTGTGCGTTTTGGACGTTGGTCGCGACGCAATGCTATCGTATCGGCACGAGTTGCAGTGCGGAGCATTTCTTGCAAACGCTCGACGGCCCGGAGGAGGATTGGCCGGATTTGTTGAAGCTGGAGATGCCGCAGTATGGTGATTGGCGGCTGGAGAAAGCGAGCGAAGCTTGCTATACTCTTTGTGGTCAAAAATATTGCCGTCAGCATAAGAATCCCGCCATCTCGGAAAGTCACCTTAGTATGATAACAAGCGTCGATGGGCGCGATGGTGACACGGTGATATCAGTGGAGACTGACGAATTGGCGCATCCTCACTTGCGCGCGAGCGAAATTGCTAAGATGATGCTTTTCGCTGGCTGGCAAGCGACACTGTATCGTGCTGAGGCGAGTGGTGACGAGGAGACTGGCTGCTGGGAAAAGAGTTTTGATATTCCCGGTAAAAGTCACCTGGGCTACGCGGCGGAGTTGAAATTCGCGGCTCTGGCCAAAATGCAGTCGGAACGCCCGCGGGACTACGTGGACGTAGCCGATATTGTCAACGTCTTAAAAGACGGGGGTGTGAAACTCCAGCGTGACCCTAAGGTCCACGAGGAGTGGCGTGCTACTCGGGCTGCCGAAACCTGATTTTACTTGCATCTTACTTAAAAGCCCGCCGTAATGGCGGGCTTTTGCCAACGGAAAAAACCTTGATTTGTTGGAAATTATGGTATAATAGAAGTATTGAACCATAGCCTTTTGGCTAAACAAAAAACTGATCACAACCCGTGAACGGCGCCTTAAGTGGCAGTCTCTTCGTTGTGATCGGACTGCGGTTCAACGCTTAGGGCGTCGTTTTGGTTTTTAAACATCGTCCTGGCGCTGATATCAATTAAACCGACGGAGGTCACAACGATGCTAAATATAAACAAAACCAAACTTAAGAAATATCGCATTCCACTTTTGCTTTGTGTAATAAGTCTAGGTGGAATTTTTTTATACCAATACTTAACTTTTATTCCCGAATATTCTTCTGCTGCTCCTATTTCTACCGACACTCCAGTTACAATTACCGCAACCACTCCCCTCGCCAAATGGGATGATCTTGAGTATATGCAGCAAATGACATCGCAAGCATGCGAGAGTGTTGCTACTCCGGCTACTGCTGTTACTAATGTTCCATCTAAACAACTAATTGATGCGCGGGATGGGAAAATTTATTGGGTCTCTAAATTGAAGGATGGTCAATGCTGGATGACACAAAATCTTGATTATGATGATCCGGGTAGTGTAAAAGTTACAAGTACTAGCGGAAATAATGGTGGTCCAAGTGATAGAAAACAATCCCCAACTGACTATTGGGATGACATTATTTATAGACGCCAATATTGGGATCCAGGAGATAATAAAACTGCTAAGGAAGGTAGTAGTATACTTGTTACGTTAACAGTTACTAAAGACGAAGATCGACATTATCTTATAGGAAATTATTATTCTTGGTTGTCTGCTATGGCTGGCGCAACGACGGAGGGCGCTCAAGGCGTTTGTCCAGATGGGTGGCAGTTGCCAACGAGCGATCCTAACAATACTGATAATAGATCGTTTAGTAAGCTGATGATTGGTATATCTGCAGGTTCAACTTTAGTAGATACAAAAGGCCCATATTACTTCCTCTATGGTGGAAGTGCTTTTGCTGGGATTCTTTATCGTGCAGATAGAGAAGGATATTATTGGTCCTCTACGCCCTGGGAGAGTAGCGGGGCGCGTCACCTTGATTTTATTAGCACTGGCGTCAGCGCTTCTGCTGGCAGCGGTCGACAAGGTGGCTACTCGGTTCGTTGCGTAGCGAAAGATACATCGAATATTACTCCCGTTGATCCTTCCGCCGGTGGTAGTACCGGCATTAACGACCCGAATGTAAGTGTAATAGTTCCCAACATAATAACTCTAGATGTTTCCGACTCAGTAGATATTGCCACAGAAAGTAAAGTTGTAAACACAGGAAACTTTACCGCTACAGTAGAGTCAAATAAGGATTATACAATAAGCCTAAATGCAGTGAATGATAATGCGGATGCTACATCATTAGTTAATTATAAAGATGGTAATAAAGTAGGAGAAATACCTACTATAGCAGAAAACGCACAGCCAACAGTAGGCATAAGTAGTTGGGGTATAAGAACTTGTACTGGACTTACTATGGAAACTTGTACAACTGACTATCAACCACTACCAACCAAGAATACAACCAACACCTTCACCACAGGAACAAAAGGTACTCACCAACACCTCTTCCAAATCGGGATCGGTATAGGACCAAAACTACCAAGTGGAACCTATACTACATCTATTCAAGTGACGGCGGCACAAAAGTAATAGTTATAATATACATAGATAGACAATGAGGTAAAGAAAAAAGGAATAAAAGAAGAATAAAAGCATAAAGGAGGAAGAGAGATATATAACATATAATAGTAAAGTTACTTATATATCACCGGGCGACACAGCGGAGGGAGAAGCCGCTGAAGCGAGCGCTGTGGGTGGACGGGTAGGTATTAGCACTATTGAAGTGCAGGTGGTAAGAGTACGTGGCCGAGTTAGTCGTAGATGACCAATAGTTCCCGTAGATGCCAGCCCAGAGCAAAGAGCCAGCCCAGAGGCTTCCACCCCGCAGGAAGTTATTTTGTTACGCAGCGTAGAGAGTAGCCACTGAACCGATCAATACCGCTGGACAGGGCAACGTTGCTATTGCTGAAGGCTAAGAAGTAAGCATTCACGACCGAGCAGGCTGTAGCAGACCAGTAGTTTCCGACGAAGCCAGCCCAAGATAAAGAGCCAGTCCAGAGATACCCACCCCGCAGGAAGTATTTTTGATGAATACTGCTTATGCCATAGCATATTTTAAGTAAAACTAACAAGCACATCCTCAATGCAAAATGTTGTAAAACTTACTTGGTTATGCTTGCTCAAAATAAGTGATTATTCCCAAAATTTATGAAAATAAAACTTCTATGCTTGCTTTAAACAGATGTTTTGTATTCTAAAAAGTGAGAAAAAGGTGATTTTCGATATTTTTGCACGCTTGTGCTTGTTATTTTGAAGAAATTTGCTATATACTGAAGGCGGGTGCAGGCGACTAGGTACTTTTCAGTTTTTTGTAGAGCGGTGGGGTTGATTGTTTTGGGACTGTTTTTATTCTTAGGAATTTTTGTTTTTAAGAATATTTAACAGGAGGTAAACCAAAATGAAAGAGCATTCAATAATAAGTTTAGTTTTTGGAGTATTGATGGATTGGCTGAAGCGGCGTGCTCGAGAAAAGCCGCGGCAGCAAGCAAAGCAGTCTACTAAGAAACAAAAAATTAATCTTACTGTCGTCGGTGATAACAATACAGTTATCATAACTAACGGCGACAGTAAGAAATAACCATTACCTAACTTAATCTTACTAAGCATAACAGTTTTTGTCTAGTCCTTTTCGTGAGAAAAGCGGCAGTTTTCCACATTTCTGCCGGCCTACACTCACCAAATATTAAGTTAATTAGCGATATTTTGCAGAGATATGCTAAAGGAGTGTGTTATAATCTACTTATGAATACCAGTTATTATTTTTACGACCTGGAAACTTCGGGGCTGAGTCCGCGGACGGATCGGATTATGCAGTTTGCGGGGCAACGGACAGATTTGGATTTTAATCCGATAGGCGAGCCGCAGAACATTTTGGTGCAACTGACGGATGATACTCTGCCGAGTCCGTCAGCGGTGATGGTGACGGGGATTACGCCGCAGTCGACGCTGATGGACGGGATGACAGAGCGGGAGTTTTGTAAGTATTTTATTGAGGAAATTGCGACGCAAGGGACGACGATATTGGGATATAACTCAGTGCGGTTTGATGACGAATTTGTGCGGCATACGTTGTGGCGGAATTTTTATGACCCGTATGAGTGGCAGTGGCAAGATGAGCGTTCGCGCTGGGATATGCTAGATGTGGTGCGGTTGACGCGGGCACTGAGGCCGGAGGGAATTAACTGGCCGGTGACGCCGGAGGGATATTCGACGAATCGACTGGAGCTGTTGACAAAACTGAATAATATTTCGCACGAACACGCGCATGATGCGCTGGCGGACGTGGTAGCGCTGATCGAGGTGACGAAATTGATTAAACGGAAGCAGCCGCAATTGTTTGAGTTTTTGTATAATTTGCGGAATAAACGAGAAGTGGCGGCATTGGTGAATTTGGAGCATCCGAAACCGTTTGTTTATGCTTCGGGGCGATACTCGGGGGAGTTTGAGAAGACGACGGTGGCTTATCCGTTTGCACCGGCGGAGAATGGGGCGATTCTGGTGTTTGATTTACGGTATAATTTGGATGAATTGCTGGCGGGTGAACGGAAGGTGAAGGAGGAGGGGAAGATTGATTTTAAGAAGCCGTGGCGGGAGCGGGATCCGTGGGAGAAGAATTTTTTGCCGATTGTGAAAAAACTGCAGTATAATCGCTGTCCGGCGGTGGCGCCGCTAGGGGTGCTGGAGAAGGAAAAAGGCTGGGAGAAAATTAAACTGAGCCGCGAGGTGGTGGAGGAAAATTTGAAAAGTCTGCTAAGTCACCCGGAGTTTGCGGAGCGGATGGCGGAGAGCCAGAAGCGGGAGTTCCCGCCGTCGGTGGACCCAGAGTCGGCGCTGTATGATGGCTTTTTGGACGATCAAGATAGGGTGCTTTGCTCGGCGGTGCGAAATAATGGCGAAGAAGATTTGATGAATTTTCGGCCACATTTCAGCGATGAACGATTGGGTGATCTGCTACTGCATTATAAGGCGCGGAGCTTTCCGAATGCGCTGGATGAGGGTGAGACGAAGAAATGGGAAGAATATCGCCAGGCGCGTCTGCAACGGCAGTCGGAGTCATTTATGAAGGAGATGGGTTATATTCAGAGTGTGCTAAAGAAAGGGCAAGGGCTAAATGGTAAAACTCCGGATGAGTGTCAATTTTTGGCGCAGGAACTGATATTGTGGTATCAGAGTTTGCAGGCAGGGGAATATTAGAGGTTGGATGTCATAAAATGTTGTAATTTTTACAACATTTGCTTGAAATTGAACACAAAAATTGTTCAAAATATTGACTTTTTGCGTAATGTGTGCTATAATGAGAAGATAGGGATTTAATAAACACATCTTGTCAAAAATTAACTTTTGCGGTATAATACCTAGTTAGAATGAATGATAATTATATCCAAATCCGTGGGGCACGGCAAAATAATCTTAAAGATCTTGATGTTGACATTCCGCGTGACAAACTGGTAGTGATTACGGGGTTGTCGGGGAGTGGAAAGTCGAGTTTGGCGTTTGATACGATTTATGCGGAGGGGCAGCGGCGCTATGTGGAAAGTTTGTCGAGTTATGCGCGGATGTTCTTGGGGGTGATGGATAAACCGGACGTGGACAGTATCACGGGGCTGAGTCCGGCGATTTCGATTGATCAGAAGTCGACGAGTCGGAATCCGCGTTCGACGGTAGCGACGGTGACGGAAGTTTATGATTATTTGCGTTTGTTGTTCGCGCGGGTGGGGGTGCCACATTGTCCGATTTGTCACCGTGAAGTACACCGTCGGAGCGTAGAAGATATTGTGAATGAAGTGATGAAACTGCCGCTGGGAAGTAAATTGATGCTGCTGGCGCCACTAGTTTCGCAGAAAAAAGGGAGTTTCCAGCATATTCCGGATCAGTATCAGGCGAAGGGTTTTTCGCGGGCGCGGATCGATGGGATTATTTATGCGTTGGATGAATTTCCGGAATTGAATAAAAACGATCGTCACGATATTGAGATTGTGGTGGACCGGTTTATTTTGTCGCCGGATCTCACTAGTCGGATTTCTGGTTCGATTGAGCAGGCACTGGAGCTGGGGCAGGGAATCATTAAGTTGTTGAAAATCAACGATAATTCTACGGCGGTAGGTGAGGACAAGACGGGTGATGATACGGAGATTTTGACTTATTCGCAGCGTTATGCTTGTGAGCTGCATCCGGATGAGTTGATTCCGGAGTTGTCGCCGCGGTTGTTTTCTTTTAACGCGCCGGAGGGAGCCTGTCCGACTTGTACGGGGCTGGGGACGCGGATGGAGATTGACCCGGAGTTGATTTTGAATCCAAATTTGACGATTGCGGAAGGTGGAATTCGGCCGTTTAACCGAGTAACGCAGGAATCGTGGTGGCTGAAACGATTAGAAGCGGTGGGGGCGAAGCATGGATTTTCTTGCCACGTACCGATTCGCGAGTTATCGGAAGAAGCGATTGAGAAGATTCTCTACGGAACGGGGAAGGAAAAGTACGAAGTGAAAGTTGGTGGGCACGGTAAGTGGGGAAATGGGGCGACTTATCAGTCGACTTATGAAGGGGTGATCCCGACACTGGAACGGCGGCATCAAGAGACGGATTCGGATTTTGTGCGAAAGGATATTGAGCGGTTTATGCGCGTGCACGAATGTCAGACTTGTCATGGTGCGCGCTTGAAACCGGCGGTGCTGGCGGTGACGGTGCACGGGTTGAATATCGTGGATATGTGCAATCTAGACGTGGACGCGACGCTGGATGTTTTGAAGCAGGATCTAGAGTTTACGGAGTCGGAGCAAATGATTGCGCAGCCGATCTTGAAAGAAATTCGCGAACGAGTGCAGTTCATGCAGGATGTGGGTTTGGGTTATCTCGAGCTGGGACGGGCGGCCAATACGCTCTCAGGTGGTGAGGCGCAGCGGATTCGGTTGGCGACACAGATTGGTTCGGGTTTGCAAGGCGTGCTATATGTACTGGATGAGCCGTCGATCGGTTTGCACCAACGGGATAATGATAAATTGATCGCGACTTTGAAACATTTGCGGGATTTGAAGAATACGGTGATTGTGGTGGAGCACGATGAAGATACGATGCGAGAGGCGGATTTTATCGTGGACATTGGGCCGGGGGCGGGTAAAAACGGTGGGCGTTTGATCGCGGCGGGGACACCAGACGAAGTGGCGCAAGATCCAGATTCGATTACTGGTCAGTATTTGTCGGGACGGAAGACGATTCCGGTACCGAAGAAGCGTCGGAAGCCGAAGAAAGATCAGGAATTGGTCGTGGTAGGGGCGCGAGAGAACAATTTGAAGAATATTGACGTGCATTTTCCGCTAGGCGTAATGACGGTAGTTTCCGGAGTGTCTGGCTCGGGCAAGTCAACGCTGGTAAATGAGATTTTGGCGAATGAATTGTTGGCGAGGCTGCATCGGGCACAAACGGTGGCGGGCTTGCATGAGCGGATTGACGGGATTGAATATTTGGATAAGGTGATCGTGATTGATCAGTCGCCGATTGGGCGGACGCCACGGTCGAATGTGGCGACTTATACCGGTGTGTTTGGGCAGATTCGGGAACTTTATGCGAAACAGCCAGAGGCGGAATTGCGCGGGTATAAGGCAGGGCGGTTTAGTTTTAATATTAAAGGTGGGCGCTGCGAAACTTGTCAAGGTGACGGTGTAAATAAGATTGAAATGCACTTTTTGCCGGATGTTTATGTAACTTGTCCGGCTTGTCATGGGCGGCGCTATAATCACGAGGCGCTGGAAATTAAATATAAAGGTAAGGATATTTCGCAAGTGCTGGATATGACGATTGATGAGGCGGTGGAATTCTTTGCGAATATTCCGGCGATTGTGTCAAAATTGAAGACGATTAAAGAAGTGGGGCTGGGCTATATTAAACTGGGCCAACCGGCGACGACTTTTTCTGGTGGGGAAGCGCAGCGGATTAAATTGGCGACGGAGTTGTCGCGTCGCAGTACTGGGAAGACGCTGTATATCCTGGATGAGCCGACGACAGGTTTACATACGGATGATGTGAAGAGGTTGCTAGAAATCTTGAGCCGCTTGGTGGATGGTGGAAATTCGATGATTGTGATCGAGCATAATCTGCACGTGATTAAAGCGGCCGACTGGATTATTGATATGGGGCCGGAAGGTGGTCAAAATGGTGGGCGGATTGTAGCACAAGGGACGCCGGAACAGCTGGCGAAAGATGAGAAGACTCCGACAGGGAAGTATCTAAAAATGATTTTTGGGTAATAGAGAAGATGAGAAACAGGGGTGTTTTTTGGGGGGAGGGTGAAGACTATTTCTCGTTCTCGTATTCTTGGCGTAGCTGTTCGAGTATATAAGGGTCGTACTCGATGGGGTCGATTTCGTTGCCAGTGAGCCAGTCGTTGATAATGCGGTCGCGTTCGTCCATAATATTATCCTAGGAAAATAGATTAGTTATGTTATCAAAAAAGTGTTGTAAAATTTACAACACTTTTTAAGATCCTTAACGTACTTCTACGCGTACGCGGGGAACATTTTTGCCAGAAAAATGGGATTTTTTGGTCTTGACGAAGTTAACTACGCCATCTTTGGCAGCGTGAATGGTGAAATTGCGGCTCATGTAGGTGCCTTCACCAGCAATCTTAGTAGCACCAGTTTGACGAACCAAAACTTCGCCGTTGCGAACTTTTTGGCCACCAAAGCGCTTGACGCCGAGGCGCTGACCAGCATTGTTATGTATATTTTTGGCGGTACCGCCTGCTTTGACATGTGACATATGCTATTTTTTCCTTAAAACTATTATTTCTCGGGCAACTACCTGACCATCGCGATGATAAAGCAAGTCCTTTTGCCCCAAATTCTTAAATCTTACTACATTATAGCGCAGATTATCTATTTCGTCAAGAAGATTTAGGCGTTCGTAGTGCCCATCTGGACGTAGCCATGCTGGAATGGCGATGACTACGGGGGTGTTGGTGGAAATTTGGGCGGATAAGTTCTTGAGGAAGCCGAGAATGATGCTTTTGCACTCTTGTTTGGCGGCTTTTAATTTGATTTCGGTAGGGGCGAGTGACATCGGTGGGCCGAGATAGGTTTCGCAGGCGACGAGGTTGATGGGGGGCTGCCACTGGGCATTTTGAGCATCGCCTTGCTGAATGGTGAAGTGGTCGAGGATGGCTAAATTACGCTCCTTTTTGAGCCATTCGAGATTGCGGAGAGTGTAATCGACCATTTTTTGGCTCAGATCGGAGCCTTGGACGTGATAGCCGATCAAGGCGGCTTCTTGCAAAGTTACACCGGTGCCGCAAAAAGGGTCGAGAAGGACGGATTCTGCGGGCAAATTGCCGCAGAGGTTGATAAGGATTTGGGCCAATTTGGGAGGCAACATACCAACTTTGGCGTCGCGGGCGGGGCGAACTTGGTCACGTTGGACGTAATCTCCGATGTTTTGGACTTGGATGACGCGGTAATATTTATGACCATTTTTAAGTAATTCGATATGCGAGTCGGTAAAAAGGTGGTTATGCCAGCTGGTGGCGCTGGAGTGGACGGCAGTTTTGTTGGGAACGACACGGACGTTGCGGCCGGATTTTTTGATTTCGCGCTTCCAGCGCAGAGCTTCCTTTTGGGCTAAATAGGGGTTGGTTTTTTTGGAAAAATCGGAAATAGCGAGGACGATTTTGCCGTTAGCGGGTAAAGTTTGCCAAAATTGGGATAAGGGGATATCGATCAGTTCGGCGAGTTTGAGAGTGCCGCCGAGACGGGTGATAGGCCAGAGAGTTTGGTTGTCGTCGAGCTCGAATTCGGCTAAACTGGGCGCGACTAAACGGACGCTCGGATATAAACTTTCTAACTCGGCCACGGAAATAAGTGGTTGCCGTCCCAATACTGCTGCGTAAGTCTTCATTAGTATATATTATAGCACGTTTTTAGGATTTTTTGAGATAATGGAAAACTTGCAAAAATATAATTTGAATTTGCGTGGAGTATGTTATAATAGACCTATGGCTAAAGAAAAAAAGAAATTTAAACTTTCGTTTCGGACAGTTTTGACAGTTTTGACGTTGATTTTGATTATCTATGTGGTTTATTCGAACTGGGGTGATATTCTTGAGGCGATAAATCATCTTGGGGAGACGAATTTGCTAGTGTTATTGTTGTTGATTCCAGAACAACTTTTTATGTATTTTTGTTGTGGGCAGATGTTTTTCTCGTATATGGCGGCGAAAAAGGATGCGAAAAAGGTTTCGGCTTGGACGCTGATGCGGGTGTCGTTAGAACTTAATTTTGTGAACCATGCAGTGCCGGCGGGTGGACTTGGAGGGCTGGGCTATATCACTTGGCGGCTGAAGCCGTTTGGAGCGACGGCGGGACAGTCGAGTTTTATGTATGTGCTGAGGTATGTGATTACGATTTGTGCGAATCAGCTGCAGACGATTATCGCGATTATTGCGTTGCTGATTTTTGGGAGTGTGCCGGCGACGGGGACGTGGGTGATTTGGCTGACGGCACTGCTAAGTGTGGGGATTATTGTGGGAATTGCGATTTTGATCGTGGTGGCGAGCGGAAAGAAACGGATTGAGTGGTTCGCGAAGATGGTGACAAATGTGGGGAACTGGATTGTAGAAAAAGTGACTTTTGGTCATATTAAGAATGTGATCAAGCGGGAAGTTGTTGATAAGTATATGTATGATATTCACGATGACCTAATGACGGCGCGACGGAACAAGAAGATTTTGATTCGGCCGATTATTTGGGGGATTATTTACAGTTTCCTTGAGATTGCGACATATTGGATCGTGGCTTGCAGCCTGGGATACCCAGCGATTTTGCCACAGATTATGATCGGTGAGGCGATTGGTTCGGTGATGGGTGCGATTGTACCGTATGGATTATATGAATTAGGAATGGCGGGGATTATGGTGAGCCTAGGCGTGCCATTGTCGCTTGCGACGACGGTAGTGCTAATGACGCGGGTGATTGTGCTCGGTAGTACGATTATTAGTGGTTATGGGTTTTATCAACATTCGATTTCTCGAATCGGTCGGCAGGAACGCGCGCAAATTGATAATGATAATAATCAATAATGACTGAAGTTACGCTGACGGTTTCGCAATTTATTGAAGTTTGTAATCAGACTTTGGATTATGCGTATGCGGATATTGTGGTGGAGGGGGAAGTGGCGAGTTTTAAGGTGAATCAGGGGAAGTGGGTGTTCTTTGATCTTAAGGAAGGTGAGGCGAGCGTTAACTGTTTTATGGTGATAAGTCAGCTGAAGACGGCCTTGACGGATGGAATGAAAGTGCGGGTGAAGGCTACGCCGAAATTGACGCGCTGGGGGAGGTTTTCGCTAACGGTGAAGCAGGTTTTGCCGATAGGTGAGGGGAGTATTAAGAAGAGTTTTGAGCTGTTGAAGAAAAAGTTGACAGCGGAAGGATTGTTCGATCCGGTGAAGAAGCGCGCGATACCACAAGGTTTAACGAAGATTGGTGTGATTTCTTCGACTGGAGCAGCTGGGTATATTGATTTTTTGAAAATTTTGCAAAACCGATGGGGCGGGATGTCGATTCAGACGCTTAATACGCAAGTGCAGGGAATGGGAGCGCCAGAGCAAATCGTGCGGGCGCTGGAATATTTTAATCAGCGAGCAGAAGTGGAAGCGATTGTGATCGTGCGGGGTGGTGGAAGTGCGGACGATCTGGCGGCGTTTAATGATGAAGGTTTGGCGCGGGCGATCGCAGCGAGTCGGATTCCGGTGATGACGGGGATTGGCCATGAAGTGGATGAAAGTTTGGCGGATTTGGCGGCGGATGTGCGCGCCTCGACGCCGTCGAATGCGGCAGAACGATTGACTTACGATCGGGCGGAGATAATGCGGCGGAACCGAGATTTGGTGAGTGGAGTGAAACGGGTGATTTTGGAGCGGATTCAGCGGACGGAGCAGCAGTTGCGAGATAACTTGGCGGATGTCAAGCGGCGGATTTTGATGAAGGTAGAACAGACGGAACAGCGTATTGTACAAACGCAGAAGTTGTTGCAAAGTTTGAATCCGGAAAATGTACTGAAACGAGGTTATGCGGTGATTAGCGGAAAAGTAAAAGTTGGGGAGGAAATTGATATTACGATGATTGATAAAACTATAACTGCGGAGGTAAAAAATGTCCAAGACCGAAAAGTTAACGCTTAGTCAAAAAATGGCACAATTAGACAAGGATGTGGAATGGTTTTATGGGGAAGATTTTGCATTGGATCAGGCTTTGTCAAAATATCAGGCGGCAATTAAGCAAGCGAAAGAGGTTGAGCAAGATCTGAACGAGTTAAAAAATCAAGTTGAAGTGATTGAGGACTTTACAAAAAGTTGATGTTTGCGCTATAATAAAGATATGCAGAATAATAATCCTATGCCTACGGGCAGTATGATCGAACCAAATGCTCAGCCGGCTTTTGCGCCAGCGGCGCCGGGGGCGGCTCCGTTAAATCCGGGGGCGTCGTTGACGTCGGATGGTAGCCTGGAAGCGCCAGTGGATAAGAAAAATAAAACTCGCGGGACCTTGGTGGAGACGATTTTGTTGATTTTGATGACGATTGTGGCGATGGTATTTATTTTCTTGTATGTGCAGAAGTTTATTCAGTGGAAGACGGTTTCGGACAACGTGGAGACGCAGATTAATGCTGCGGTAGCAGTAGCGGTGGCGGATAATACGACGAAGATGGAAGCGGAGTTTGCCGAACGAGAGAAATATCCGTATAAAACTTTTACGGGGCCAGTGGACTATGGAAGTTTTAGTTTTGAGTATCCGCAGACGTGGAGCGTGTATATCGCAAAAGATGCGGCGAATGGCGGGGATTTTGAGGCGTATATGAATCCGACGGAAGTAAATCCGGTGGGAACGAATACGATTAATGCTCTGAGAGTGCGGATTCGGGATACTTCTTTTGATAATGTGGTGCGGACTTATGAGAATTCGGTGAAGAATGGCAAGTTGACTTTGAAAACTGATATGGTAGGTGGGGTGTTGGCGAACGTTTATACAGGCGAGATTTCGAACACGCTGCGGGGAGCGGTGATGGTGCTGAAATTGCGTGATAAGACGGTGATTTTGCAAACTGATGCAGAAACTTTTGTGGAGGAGTTTTACCGGATACTTAGTACGGTGAGTTTGGTGGAGTAAGGGGGCGAGAGTGGGGGTGAAGAATGTAGGCTTAATTAACTAATTTAGAACAGCCTCTAAGTTTTAAGTAGTTATCTACATTA
>CAZPCQ010000003.1:0-58522 GCA_964585155.1 uncultured Candidatus Saccharibacteria bacterium
GTACGGCGCCGGCAACGCAATCGATTAGTAATCGAGAAGATTCGTATACCTTTACCGTGTTAGGGAATACGGGTAATATGGAAAAGACTAATGCGGAGTTCCTAGGCTGGGCAAAAGATGCTAGTGCGACGGAAGCAGAATATACGGCTGGAAGTACTTATACAATGTATAGACCGGGGAATGATAATGTAGATAGTCAAGTGAGTGAAACGCTGTATGCGGTGTGGAAGGTTACAACTACGCCAACTACTCCGGTAACTAACTGGAATGACCTTCAATATCTACAGCAAATGTCTACTGAGGCCTGTACAAGTGCAACTTCCGGTGGGTCGAAGCAGTTGCTTGATGCTCGTGATGGTAAAAGTTATTGGGTGACTAAATTGAAAGATAACAACTGTTGGATGACGCAGAATTTGGACCTGGATCTAAACGGTGTAACTTTAACTCCAGATAGCTCAAATGTTTCTGCCAACTGGACATCAAACACTGGGGCTTCGGGGCTGTGGAGTTCAACTGGGGGTAATGATTCTAAGTACTACGATCCTGGCTATGTAATTCGGGCAAATGGTACAGCATCATCCACCACAAATTCAACTGAGGCTCTAGCTAAGAATACAACTGGCGATACTAGTGCACACTATCTCCAGGGAAACTACTATTCTTGGGTAGCAGCAAATGCTGGAAGTACCAATACGAGTGGAAACTCATCAAAAGATATTTGCCCAAAGGGTTGGCAGTTACCAACTAGTAATAATACTAATTCTAAATCCTTCGGTGGCTTAACAAGTGGTATATCAGCTGGTTCGACGCTGGTGGCTTCGCCGTATTACTTTATGTATGGTGGGTACGTCGTCAGCGGCAGTATTAGCAGTGCTGGCAGCGGCGGCTACTATTGGTCCTCTACGGCCAGCAATAGCAACGACTCGTACTTCCTCCTCTTCAGTAGTGGCCTCGTCAATCCCTCCAACTTCGTCGGTCGGTACCTCGGGATGTCGGTGCGTTGCGTCGCGAAGTAACAGGGGTGGATAGAGGTGAGTATGGGGCGGCTGGTTGAGTCTGGCTGGTCGCTCTGAACTGCCTGACCGGTGGTCTAAAGTAAGGTGAATATCCCCGTGGACGGCAGACGCCTCTGAGATAAGAACGGAGCGGAATAGGCACGCTTGCGTGCCGTGGGTGGGAAACAATATATTAATCATAAGTATATTTCTACCGTAGCGATGTGGATTCCGAAGTCGTTACAAAAATCAAAAATGACAATACTAAAAAATAATGCATCGCTTGTCGATGCATTATTTTTCGGGGTTAAAACCGGTTTTTGTGATGAGAAGAGGGTGTTTTGTTATTCTCGAGAAATCTGCGGAAAATACAAAAAGAGCGCAGAAAACTGTATTGCATTATTTTAGTAAACGTGATAGAATGGAGATAATTGATTTGGTTAGTTATCCTTCAGTTTGATCTGGAGGGTAACTTTTACTTCGTTATGATCAAGAGTTCATAAGAACGCAAAAAGAGCGTAAAAACGGTATTGCATCTTTCAGATAAGTGTGTTAGAATAGAGATATAAGGTTAAGTGATTACCTTTGACGAATGTCAAGGGTAATCTTTACTTTGCGAACTAGGGGACTTTTGTCCTTATCTAGCTGCAGTTCAAGAACGGCTCTGCCCATATCTACCTCCTACGCATTTAAATTGTTTATATTATCGACCTTATTTAAAAAGTTAATAATCTAAACTATGCAAAACGTAAGTTACGCTCTTATATTTATAGTAGCAGAGATGGGGAGATTTGTATAGGGGAAAATAGGGAATGGCAAAACCTCCGGATGAATCAGGAGGTTTTGCACGAAGTGATAAAGTAGTTTAGGATTGAAATAAGCGACGCAACGCACCGACATCCCGTTGTACCGATTGTTGTTGTTGGAGGGATTGACGTTGCCACTATTGAAGTTGAGGTTGTACGAGTTGTTGCTATTGTTGGCCGTAGAGGACCAATAGTAGCCGTTGCTGCCAGCATTGTTAATACTGCCGCTGTTGACGTTCCCACCATAAAATTGACAGATCGTAAAAGCCGGAGAAGCCCCTTTACGCTAAACGAAAGACCGTAGCCGATCGCTAGACTATTAACCTATGTCATTATTGATGAATAATGCTCACAGGGGAACTTCACAATCCTAAGGATTATGGGGCGCCGCTGGCAGCCGGAGCCTGACCTCAATGGCGTGCTTTTGGGGCCCGAGGGAAGAGATCCCTTATTCTTATTATAACATAAAAGTTATGATTTTTTAGAAAAGGGTGGGTTGGTTGGGTTTGGTGCGAGGATGGCGGAATCTTTTGCGGGGAGGATTGGGGCTTGCGGAGGGGAGATTGAATAACTGGAGTTGTTGGGACGGAGTGGGTGCCGGCGTGATAGGATTGGTAAGTTGAGATGGAGGAACGGAGTTTGTTTCAGAAGCGGCGGGTGGGAAATTTGGCTGTAGTTGAGTTTTGGTGGATTTTGATGTGGTGAGTTGAGACTGGGGTTGAGGTTTTGGCGCGGTGGATGGGGATTTTGGCGCTGATCCTGACTTTGGTTTTGATTTTGATGTGGGATGGTGTTCGGTGGGTGACCAGCCGTAATCCCAGCCGAAGCGATCGAAGAGCTGTTGGAAGAACTTGTGTGAGTTGATATGTAACATAGTGCCTTCGCGGGCGACGAACCCTTCGACAGTGCCATCACCGCAAGTGGCAAGACGGTAAGCGGCGGCGTGGGATTTGCGACGGGCGCGATGACCGGGGACGATGAAGCGCGGATAAACGACGGCGCCGATGAAGGGGACGCCTTTGTCGACGGGCTGGGTGTGGACTTTGTGAGGGTGAAGGGTGAGGTCGAGACTGCGGAGGAAACGACTAATGATCGGGATGTCGCGCATAATTTGGGACTTTTGGGACATTGGCACTATAATATAGAAATCATCAACATAGCGACCGTAATGTTTGTAACCGAGGTCGATAGTGATAAAACGGTCGAGCTGGTCGAGGAAGATATTGGATAAGAGTTGGCTGGTGAGGTTGCCAATGACAATACCGTGGCCGGGCTGACGGTGGAAGAGGCTTTTGTGGTAGGGGAGAGTTTGCCAATCTTTGCGGGAGCCGCGGACGGTAATGCCGCGCATAGGGTCGTCGTAGATGATTTGGCGCCAGAGGAATTTGGCGGTCTGGTAGAGAAGGTCGCGGTCGTAAGGATGGCAGTGAATTTGATTTTTCTGGAAATAATTATAAGGTAAAGTCTGCGGGTCGACACCACGTTGAAATTGACGATCGAGGCCCCAGAGGATGCGTTCGTATAACTTTTGGTGGCTAAGACTGATAAAATAACTTTGAATATCTAAAGTAACGGCGAAGGCGGGTTGGGTGTAATTGCGAGTGGCGAGACGGATGTGATGGGCGAGGCGTTGCTGGCCGTAGAGGACGCCTTTGTCAACGCGACAAGAATAGGAGTCGGGACTAAAACGACGGTCCCACCAGAGAGCGCTGAGATTGTAGAGGAAGTGATGAACGACGCGGTCGCGGAAGGGTGCGGCGACAATTTCGCGAGTAACGGGGTCGTGAACGATAAAAGCGACGCCGCGGTTAGGGTGATAGGCGCGACGCATAATGCTATCGCGAAGGAGGCGGATATTCTCCATATCATTGAGCTCGAAACGGTGCTCATCGACGGTTTTGCGCTTGCCTTTGCGAGCAACTTCGTAGGCGCGCCAGAGTTCGTCGAGGAGATAATTCTCAAAACGAGTGGACATTATTTACTGCTCTTGCGGGTGTAGGCTTTGGTGGCGATGCGTTCGACGGAAACGAGATAGTCGAGGGCTTTGCAAGTGTCGCGATGATGTAAGATATTGATACGACTGGCGTAGGCGAGGAGATTCTTGGCGTCGTGAGCGAGTTTGACGATATTGAGGAGATGATCCTGACCGGAAGAATCTTTGGTATGAGCGAAACGATTATATTCGCTGGTCATCTGGAGGCCAAGAAGGAGAATTTTGTCGCCGAGAGTGTCGCGGGCGATATTGTCGGAAAGGTGTTTGAAACTGTAATAGGAAAGCTGGCTAAACTGGATAATTGAATCGTAAAGTGAAGGAATAGGCGAAACGGGCGTGACGATATTCATAATGCGCTCGAGGTCGCGGTGGGCGTTATCGCGGAGTTTGGAAATCTGCTCGTCGGTGTAAATCTTGGCGAGCTGGAAAAAGTGTAACTCGGGAGTGGTAAGGTCGGGATTCGGGAAAATGTTAATCTCGGCGAGACGATCCTGGACGCGTTCGAGGGAACGAAAAGAAATGACGCCATCTTCGGAAGTGGAATAGCGGTCGGTGTCGGATTTGAGCGAATAGCGCCAATGGATACGCTCGGCGATAGTAGTAGCGAAAAAGAGAGCGGAGTGACCGGCGAGTTTGACGAAACCGTTGGTGGAGGAGAAAAATAATAAATGATGAGTATTGGTGGACTCGAACTCCATAACTTTGGCTTTGAGGCTGCGTTGATATTGCTGGAGCATATAGCGGGCGGTGGAGATCTCGCGGAGGTTGGTGTTGGTGGGGTGGGACTTTTGCTTTTCGGTGAGGGTGGCGATGATGGCTTCGAGCTGAGTGAGGTCGAGATCGGCGTACTTTTGTGTTGATTTTGGTTTGATTGAAGATTTCATTGTGTATGCGGTTTCCTCGCATATCCCTACCTACAATAAATTATAAAGTAAAACTGGAAAATGTAAATATAAGGGGTAAGGGGTGGTTTTTGGGGTAGTTTTAAGTTAGTCTTGGGCTAGTTTTGGGATGGTTTTGAGTTGAGTTTTGCGGAATTGGGCAAGGATTGTGGTATAATGGAAGTATGAATGTTGGATTGATCTTGGCGGGGTGGGGAATGACGGTGTTGGTGGTGGTGATGATTTTGATGGTGTTGATGGCGAGTGGAGTGGTGAGTGTTAGTATTTCGTTTGGGAAGGACGAGGATGATGAGGAACAAGAGGGGAAGGGGGAGGGGAAGGAGTGAAAGATTGGATATTGTATAATAATATTTGGATTTGTCAAGTTGAAGAAAATGGACTTATAATTATACAATGATAATGCGAAAAGTCAAGTAGAGAGGGGACTAGGGAAGAGGGAATCATGAGATGATTCTTTTTTGATAAGTTTGGTGGAGGTGGCGAATTTGGGATTTTGAAAAAGGGAAAGAGGGAATTTGCGAAAGTGAAATGAAATGATTGGATCGTCGTTGGACGCTGGTGTTGGGTGGGCGGGTTTTGTTTAAGTGCGGTCCGCTGGCGCGAACCGCAGCATTCGGATCGACGCGGCGGCATATTGGTCTTAGTGCAGACACGCTTCGCGGTCTGCAACGCTCGAATCATCGGTAGAATGCTTTGGATGTGCGGACATTTCAAGTGCAGACACGTTTTGCGGTCTGCAACGCTCGAATCGACGCGGCAATGTGTGCGGACGTTCCTACGGAAGTCCGCTGAAGGCGAATTGAGGCCGTTAATATTTGTGTCAATAAACTATGTTTATTGACACTCGGTAGTCATTTTGTATGGACAAAATCACGTAAGCGCAATTTTGTCACATAAAAATGTCTACCTACCCCTGTAAAAACAAGTTTTACAGGGGTGTAAATATTGACGCATAATTCTATTTCAGTTCGGTATTTGTTCGGGTGGGTGGAGAAGAGGGTTGGGGTTGGAACTGATGGTGGTGGCCGAGCGAGTGCCAAGTATGAGTGGTTTGAAAAAAAAAAAAAGAGGGCAGGAGAGGGAATTTTGGAATCAAAAAATCCTTAACAGAGGTGGAGGTGGGCGAGTGGGGTGGTGACAGGCGGTTTCAGGGGTGGCGGATGAATTCGGCTGATGTAATGTCGCAAAATCTGTATTGTGCGACATTGGAAATATGGAGAAAAGACGATTGTCTATATGTCTTCCCTCGCGTGGATTTGAAGGAAAAACTATGAAAAGGTGTATATTATTCACGCCCACCCGAGCGCCACCGTTCAAAGCATTTATTATTTTCCGTGGTTGTCTTGTAGATTATCTTTGGATCGAAGTATGTAATATTATATATCACTAATTATTGTGATGGATTCGTGGGGTGGGGCATAAACCCGTCGGCGGAGCGTTTATGCTAAGTTCTGGTTTTGTTCGGTGTAGTTAAGTCGAAAAAACGACGCGCGTAGAGGTTCGAGAAGGCTTTTGTTTAACAAAAGATGAGTGTTTATGCGTCTTATGCTTAAAACCGCTAAAAACGGTCAAATTTGGGCTTAGAGCAGCATTTAGTGGGCATAGGTGGGGTTGCTGGATGAAAATCAGTAACTTTTTGCATAGATTTTAATTAACAACAGACAGTGTGAATCCTCTAAAATGTACGCAGAATAGTGAACTATACAATATGACCTTAATAATATAATATAGCACCCCACAAGAGTGCTATATCGGTTAGGTCCGGAACTGATTGGAGCTGGCTATTTTTGGCTATTTGCGGGATTTTTGCTTCCCTGTGGCTTTGACGGTGCGGATGGCGACGGGTTTGTCGTGACTAATGGACATGGTGCAGACATAGGTGATGAGCATCAGTGCGGAGGTGGTGAGACTGAGGTAGAACTCAGGGAAGGCGTTTTCGAAACTGTAGGCGAGGTTGATACTGTCTTGATACTCAGGGATGGGCCAGGTGAGGAAAGTGAAGATTTCGGCGGCGATGATTCCGATCAGACCGATGATGGCGAGGATGGGGCCGAGTTTGGATTGGCTCTTGAAGGGGAACCAGAGACCGATTAAGAAGAAAAGCACGGCAATGATGCCGATGGGGTTGCAGAGGTTGGTGAGGCCGCTGATCTCGCGTACTCCCCTGACGCCGCCGTATTGACTGGCGATCATGGGGATAAGGCTGATGAGAAAAGCGATGGTTAAGAAGATTTTGCGTTTCATTTGATGATTTCCTGTTTATGTTTGAATGGTTTAACTTTATTATAGCACTATTTGGCGGATTTGGAGGAATTTCGGGAGTGGTCGAGAGCCTTCAGGGCGACCTTGCCGGTGGTTTTGGCTTTGGGGCTGGCGACTTTGCCGGCGAATTTGGCTTCGGCGCGGCGGGCAGTCTCGCTAGCGATGACGGCATAGGGGTTATATCCATCTGATCGTTTTTCTGGAATGGCATTGGTTTTGGCGGGCACTACAGGGGTGAAGTGGACGGAAAATTCGTGGTCAGAGTCAGTTTTGCGGGGTTGAGATTCCCTATTTTCGGTCTTAGGGCTAGTTTTAGGCGATTCTGGACGTTTTGTGGCAGGACCTTGGTCTGACTGCGGTTTGGGTTTAGATGGGGTGGCTGGGATGGCTAAGGGGCGAGTTTGGTGGCTTACAGTGGTGGTCTGATTCCCCGCGGGCGGTTGAGGTGCGGTTGCAGTAGGATGGGTTGCGTGAGCCGCGGAAGTGGGCTTACTCGTAGTAATTTGAGGCTTTTTAGCGGTAGTCGTGTTTTTTTCTGAGGTGGAATGAAGTTTGTTCGGATTTTGTTCGGGTTTTGGCGTAATTCCCTGCTTTGGCGGAAGGGCGATTTTGGGTTCTGGTCTATGAATTGGATTATTCTCGGGCTTTGTAGCTGGTTTGGCTTCTGTCCCCTGCTGCTTCTCTTTGATGAGGCTACCGAGGTCCTTCAGTGAAGGGCGGTTCTTCCCTTCGGCGGAATTGGGGGAGAGTTTCATCTTGCGGAAATCGTTTTGCGGGGTGGGGACGTATTGGAAAGCGGGTTTTTTACTGCCGGGCTCGGCTTTGAATGCACCTTGATTTCCGGCGCGCGCGGTGTAACTATTGTTAATCTGCTCCTCAACTAATCGACCACTGTCAGAAAGTTCTTTTTTATACTTTTCGGACTGCTCGATAGTGGCGCGGATTTCGTCTTCGACTTCGGCGCGACTGCGAGCGTAACCGCGACGGGAACTTTCGACGATTTTGTCAAAATTATCTTGCGGTGTGGTGGGGAGTGACAAAGTAGTAGCGGAGAAAGCAGGAGCTTTTTCGCCGTTGATGATCATAGAGATGACGAAGTGGCGGTTGTTGAGTTGCAAGAGGTCGCCGGCTTCGAAAGTGGGCTCGAATTGTTTGGCGAGAACTGGGGCGTCGTCGGCGGAAACGCGGAAACTAATAGTGGTACCGACGTTACCAAAGACGGCGTCGCGGACGGAATCGGTCATCTGGGAGGTGTACTGGTTGGCGACGGTAAGGTTGAGACCGTATTTGCGAGCCTCGGAAAGAATGACAGCGAAAGAATCGGTGGCAAAGTTTTGGAACTCGTCGACGTAGAGATAGAAGGGGCGGCGGTCGGCGACATCGGGAATATCGGAGCGACTCATAGCCGCGAGCTGGACTTTGGTGACGAGGAAGGCGCCGAGAATGCCGGCGTTGTCTTCGCCGATGAGACCTTTACTGAGGTTTACGACGAGGATTTTGCCTTCGTCCATAATCTTGCGTACGTCAAAACTGGATTTGGGCTGACCGATGATGTTACGAATGATGGGGTTGGCGGTGAAGGCACCGACTTTGTTTAATACCGGAGCGATCGATTCATTGACTTGTTTTTCGTTCCATTGACCGAACTCGTGTTTCCAAAACTGAAGTACGGTGACATCGGTGCAATAGTCGAGGGTTTCTTTGCGGAAATCTTTATCGGTGAGAAGGCGAGAAATGTCGAGCAGGGTGGTTTCGGGGCGGTCGAGTAGGGCTAGAATTGTGTGGCGCAAAATGTGCTCGAGACGCGGACCCCAAGAATCGCCGAACATTCGCTTGAGCACGCCAATAACTTCGGAACAAATATTAGGTTTGCGGCTGGGGTCAGTGACCTCAAGTGGGTTGAAGGCGATGGGGTAGGCAGTGTCGGCAGGGTTGAAATAAATCACGTCTTTAATCCGAGACTCGGGGACGAAACGTAAGTTGTTGATGGCGAAATCACCGTGCGGGTCGATAATACAATAGCCTTGATTGTAAAAAACATCGGATAGAGCGAAGAGTTCGAGCATACCAGACTTACCAGCGCCGGTTTGACCAATAATATAAACATGACGAGACCGGTCGCGGCGGAGCATACCAAACTGATGATTGATGCCGCGGAAATTAGTCAGTCCGAAGGCGGAAATGTTCTCGTCGTGAGCGGGATCACCAGTGATGAGCGGGAGTTTGGCGGGAGGTTCAGCGGTCTTGGAGGTGGCCCAGACGATATTCGGCGTTTCGACGGAGGTGTGTGGCAAATGATAAACCGAAGCGAGCTCGGAAATATTAAGAATAAAACCATGTTCGGCGAATTGGCGCATTTTGTATTTATCTAAATCTTCGGGCCTGAAACTGCCGTTGGTGAGTTTGAAGCCATTAAGATTGGTAGAATTGAACTGCTTGAAAGTACCGACGAGGGCTTGCATATTTAACTTGGCGTTGGTTTGGTCGTGGCCGAGATAGGCCAGGCGAATTTTGACTTCGTAGCCGAGTTTGGTGGCTTTTTCTTCGGCTTTGGCGATGCGAGTCTTGTCACGTTCGGAAAGTTCGACGGGTTTGGCGTCGGCAGTGCCGCCTTCGGGAGGACGGAAGAAGGCGCCGAGTGCCTGGACGACCCAGACCCAATCGATAATACCGCCTTTTTTGCCGGATTTGACTTTTTTGATCCATTTGTCGGTGGTTTCTTTGTGCCAATCGTCGGCGATGGGGCGGGTGATAATCTGGATCCAGAGTTCTTCGGAAGCATCGGGGTTTAACTTGGCAAGCGTACCGGTAATACCGGCAAGCGGGTCAACCTCGAATGTATCGAAAGTTTTAATTGGTAAGGCCTCGTTTTCGGTGAGGGTAAGCTCGGCGGAATAGATTACGGGATATTTGTCGCGGTCGTCGACGTAATCTTCGTTCATTTTGTAAATTTGGACGGTAGGGTATTGAGCGTAAATTTGCCCCTCGACGAAACTCTGGAGGATTTTGGGTACCCAGACGTAAAAGCGGATTTGACCGCTAGTAGAAACGATCTCAAAACTAAGGTGTTCCTGGACGCCACCGGAATGTTTTAATTCTTCAGCGTCACGCAAAATACCGTGAAGGCTAGCGAACAATTGCTCAGCAGCAAGTTCCTTTTTGTCGTTGGCACGGGGGATTTCTAACATTAGCAAGACAGAATCGACGTTGAGGACTTTGAGTTGGTTGAGTTTTTTATAATTTCGATATGTCAAGAACCCGAGGATGCCGAGAATGGGAATCCAAACGTAAGGTTGCAAAATAAAATGAATAATTTGCGCAAGCATAATTTAATTATATCACATAATTAGGAACTTTTTGGAAAAGTTTAGAGAAAAGTGTTTTATATAATTAATATATATTTTTGAAACTAAAAAATTAGAAAGGTATTTATTTTTCTAGGCGAATTGATAGGGTTAAAATGAAGAATAACTTATACTTTGTAACATAGAGCCAACATTACCCTTCCCACGAAACACGGCGTTCTCGCGGCCTATCTTCGCTTTGCTCAGATTCTCGGGCGTCGTCTCAGAAAAGAAAGCAAGACTTTCTTTTCATTCGTCTCCTATGAGATTCGTTACAGGCGTTGAGCCGCCTCTTCCTCGCCCCGTTGGGCTGCGGACGGTTTCTTAGGGAAGGTAATGCTTGACTCTTTTATATAAAGACAAACCATATAGCCTTATTAAACACCAATTCGCTAGAGAGGAGGCGTGAGGCGGGAGGCCTCTGCTTCAGAAGCCCCTGTTACATTATCCTATTCTGCGAGTTTGTAGGAATCTTTGTCGACTTTAGTGAAGAGGTCTTTGTTCTGTAAATTGAGGAGGACGGTGGTTTCTTTGACCTTGCGGGCGTGGAGGACGCGTTTGACGATTTCTTCGCGAGTGAGCGGACCGTCGGCTTTCTTGAGAATGTCGGTGATAATGTCGGCGACGGTGCCTTTGGCGTAACCCCAAGTACTAAGGGCATAAATACCGCGACCGATCAGGACGAAACGGGAATCTTTGATCAGTTCGTTGTGAATAGCCTGAATGGTGACATTCTTGCGGCGGAAATCGGAATTAGAGATGGCCTCGGCGATTTCAGAGAAGTGCATTGGTTCTTTTTTCGCCTCGAGAACGACGTAGATTTTGTCGCGAATGTTGCGCGGGTTGACGGTTGGCCATTTGGTGAGACCCCAGAGGCCGTTCAGAGAAGCGAGTTGTTTAGAAATCGAGGCAATGGCACGGATGTAATTTGGGTGTTCGTAATCCAAAACTTCGTCGAGCTGCTCGATGGTCATCGGAGCCTTGTTTTTCTTGATAACTTCGACAACTTCATCGACTTTGTCGTGAATGACGGTAGCGTCGCCATAGTCCGCAATGCCGATGGCGGAGTAGTAAGAATCATTTTCGTCGATGCAGGTGAGATTGTGTGAAATGGCGCTGATAAATACCAAACGAGCCTGTTCGGCAGGGGTGGCTTTGCGGCCATAAATCTGCTCTGCTAAAACGGTCGTGCGCGCGACACGGCCAAGTTCGGTCAAATTACGAATCATAAGTTTTTCGGCGGCAGCAAGCTCGTAAATCTGCCCTTCCTCGGCGCCGATACGTAAGCGCACCAAAATTGCCTTTTCCAGCTGGCGGACGCGCTCCCTAGTAATGTTTAGTAATTCGCCGATTTGCTCTAAAGTTTCCTTTTGCCCGGTGAGGCCAAAGCGACGCGAAATGATCTCGCGTTCACGGTCTTGCTCAATGATATTTAAGCTACCCGAAATGGCGTTTTCTATAATGCTGGCGTTTTGATCCATCAGGTTCCCTTCTGAACGATAAATTTAATATTATAACTTTAGTTTATGATAGCATAATTTGAAAATACTGTCAATAGATTTTCCTCAAATTTTGGTAATTTTGATTCGATTTTATTGACTTTCTATAGTCTATTATATCACTTTTGTGAAATTTTGGAGAAAATTTGCGAAAGATTTTTTTGAAAAATGACCTATATGGGGCTGGTGTGGTGGAAAAATGTGATGTAATAGATGTTAATGCTTATGGTTATTTTTGACAAATGCGCAAGAAAGACGAAACTTGGGCGACTTTTGGGTAGAAAATGGCATAAAAATGACCGTTGGCCAGTTTTGAGCGGTTTTTGATAAAAAGTGCCCCGATTCCGTGTGGAACCGGGGCGGCGGGACTTTTGATGTGGTTTGTTATGAACAGTAAGTTTTTAGATGATCTCGTCGGTGGAGAGAGGCTGATTGTGCGCATCTTCCATCAGTCGATCAAGGTAATCGGCGATGGGTTGCTCGACGAAAACGCGGAGCGGCCGGCCGTCATTGTTAAGCATAGTGAAGACGCGGCAGGTCTTGGCCTCGTGGGTTGATTTGGGGATCAGGGTGGCGGTGGAATTGACGGTGGCTTCGGCTTCTTCGCGCATCTTCTGAATCTCTTCGGGAGAGGCAGGGGTGCCGTCGACGTGGTAAAAACGATTAACGTCGTCGAGTTGCGTAAGCCCTAACTTGGTGGCCTCCAATGCGATTGTGCGGCGGAGGTGGCTGGTATCGGGTTGAGCGAGGATCGGAGTAATGGCGGCGGGGATGGAGCCACGTTCGGCTATCTGACGCAGGCGAGCGATGTTCTCGGAGGCGTGGTCGGAGTGTCCGCTCCCTTCTTGAGAAAGAGTATAATGCTTAGTCTGCTTGCGACCTTCGGCGCGGCGAGCATTGTCGAGCTTTTCGCGTAAAGAAAGGATGCCGGCTAAGACACAAGTCCGCAGCGCGTGGCCTTCCAGGAAGAGGCAATCGTCGTATACGCCGGTAACATACAGGGCGGAACAGTAGCCGAGGAGGAAATAGTCGGCCGGGTCGGAGCTCTGGAATTCCGGCTCTTTGCTGTCCGTCAATGCCGTAAAACACTTGTATGCGCTATCGACGTAGTCGATGTCGCGCTTGGTCTTGAGGTCGAGGTAGATCTTGTGTTCCGTGGTGGTCATGGAGGTCTTGAACAGGGCGTGGTCGTAGGTGCGCGTTTTGTGTAGGGCGATAAGGTAGCCGTCGATAAAGGCGGTCTTCCGCTCGTTGATGGTGAGCGGGGCTTGGTGGTCGGTGAGGGCGAAATAGTTGAGTGTGCGGTTAATCAGCAGGGGCAGAGGGGTGCCGTTGGCGGTCTTAGTGGTGGTGTTCTGAATCTTGTCGGTGTTCATAGATTTTGTCTCCTTCATATTAGTCTCGTCTACCTACTATGAGGAAGTAGACGGTTTCTAATATGAAAGAGAGCATCAAAAGTATTAGGGTGCGTAGGCTATCGCTAGCCTATACTTCCATTGTAGCATACTTTTGTAAAAAAGTCAATAGTAAAAGCATAAAATTGATAATTTTACCTAATGATAAAAAATAAGGGGATTGTTTTGCAACTCATTTCCGATCTCGGTAGAGCTGTACAAGAACGATATGTTGCCACAGAGGTGGCGCATTAATTACGAAATAAGACCAAAAAGGGTATTTTTGTAAGGAAAAAGCCCGGTCGAGTGACCGGGCGGGCGGCTTAGCGCTCGGAGGCGTGCCAGGAGGCGAGAGTGTCTCGGATGATGTCTTCCAAGGAGATGCGGGGTTGCTCCAGATAAGGTCCGGTGCGGCGGGTAGTGGATTGGTTGATACTGATAATGTTGGAGCGGGGTGTGGAGTGATCGGGAATAATTGCTGCGTTTGTCATCGTGTGTGATCCTCTCAGATTGAATTTAGGCTAAGCCCATCTTCTTATTGTAGCACAGATTGGTAAAAAAGTCAATACTAAAAACCTAGGTTTTGATACTCGCTGTCGGCGCCGTTTAAAAAAGATCAAAGTCTTTTTACTCGAGTTCCTCGGCAGTTCGATACTTTTTATGGATTTTGACAAAAAGCAAGAAAAATGATGGAATTGTTGTAAAAAATGCAGCAATGTGGACTTCTGATGGAGTAAATACTATTTTTTGGCGGTTTTGCGGGCGGTAGTTTTCTTGGCGGTGGACTTTTTTGCGGTGGCTTTCCGGGTGGTAGGCTTCTTGGCGGTAGTCTTGCGAGCGGTGGTCTTCTTAGCCTTAGTTCCCTTGCGGGCGGCGGCGCGTTTGGCGAAGCGGCTGCTACCTTTGGGCTTTTCGGCGAGCATTTTCTGGGCTTCTTCGAGGGTGATCTTCTTGGGGTCCTTATCTTTGGGGACTTTGACGTTGTTGAGGCGGCCGGGACCTTTGATATAAGGGCCGTAGGCGCCGTTGATGATCATAATGTCGCCCCAGTCAGCGTAGATACTGTCGATTTTGGCTTGGTAGAGTTTTTCGGCGGTGGCGAAATCGATGGTATAAGGGTCATAATCTTTGATTTGGATGTTGTATTTGCCGCCTTTGATGTAGGGGCCGAAAGGACCGCTGGCGGCGATGAGGGTGGCGCCGTCTTTGGTGGTGCCGAGTTCGCGGGGGAGGGCGGGCATGGCGAGCTGATGCAGGGCCTCTTTTAGGGTGACGGTTTTCTCGGTTTTACCCTTGGGGAGTGGGGCGAAGCGGGGCTTCTCGCCGCTGGTTTTTTCGTTGTCACCGAGCTGAATGAACCCGCCGTGGCGGCTGACTTTGGCGTAGACGGGTTTGCCGGTCTTGGGGTCTTTGCCGAGCTCGCGGGCGTTGTTATAGCGGATGACGCCGTCGGATTTCTCAACTTCGTCGGCGAAGGGGCCGTAAAAATCGCGGAGCATCTTGACGCGGCCGAGTTTGTGTTCGGCGATTTTATCTAAATCTTCTTCGATAGTGGCGGTGAACTGATAATCAACGATATTATTAAAATTGTCAACTAGAAAGCCAGCTAATAATTCCCCAGTGGGAGTGGGTAGTAATTTGCCTTTGGTGGAGCCGGTTTTTTCGGTGACGAGATTGCGCTTGACGGTTTGTTTCTCGAGGACAAGCTCGATGACTTCGCGGGGCTCGCCTTCGGAATCGCCCTTGACGACGTAGCCACGGGCTTGGATGGCGGACATAATGGTGGCGTAGGTGCTTGGGCGACCGATGCCGAGCTCTTCGAGTTTTTTTACTAAGGAACCCTCGGTGTAGCGGGCAGGCGGTTTGGAGAAGGTTTGGCGGGCGGAAATACTGAGGCGTTTTAATTTTTCGCCGACTGTGAGTTTGGGGAGTTCATCTTCTTTGGTGCGGCCGGTGACTTTGAGAAAGCCGTCGAAGACGATAACTTCGCCTTTGGCTTCGAAAATAGGTTTCGCATCGGGTGTGGTAATCTTGACAACAGTTTTCTCAGTAATAGCGTCGGCCATCTGAGTAGCGAGGGTGCGATTGCGAATCAGGCGATAAAGTTTGCGTTCGTAATCATTTTTACCGGCAACTTCTTGCTTGATGTGAGTGGGACGAATAGCCTCGTGGGCCTCTTGGGCGCCGGCGGATTTGGTCTTGAAATTGCGAACTTTGAGATAATTCTTGCCGTAGTTCTCTTCGACGTAGTGGGCGGTCATCGCGATGGCTTGTTTGGAAAGATTGAGACTGTCGGTGCGGTGATAGGTGATGAGGCCAGCCTGATAGAGAGCCTGGGCGGCCTGCATAGTGGTCTTGGTGGAGAAACCGAGGCGAGAGTTGGCCTCAATCTGCATCGAGGCGGTGGTAAAAGGCGGCGCGGGGTGGCGCGAGCCGGGCGAGGTAGTAATATCGGCGACTTCAAAAGTGGCTTTGGCGACTTTTTCGAGGTAATTTTGGGCGGTTTTTTCGGTGGCAAAAGTTTGGTCGAGGGTGGCAAGGAGCTCATCTTCGGCTTTGGTTCGGAATTTGCCGGTAACTTTGAACTTGGGGCTGGTCTCAAACTTTTCGATTTCCTGCTCGCGCTCGACGATGAGGCGCAGGGCTGGGCTCTGGACGCGACCGGCCGAGATGGCGCCGGGGACTTTGCGCCGGACGACGCCAGAAAGATCGTAACCGACTAGCATATCGAGGGTCTGGCGGGCCTGCTGGGAGGCGACCATATCCATATCGACGGTGCGGGGATGCTGAATGGCGGCCTCGAGGGCGGGCTTGGTGATCTCGTGGAAAGTAATGCGGCGAGTGTTTTTTGGTAAGCCTAAAACTTCGGTCAGATGCCAAGAAATCGCCTCGCCTTCGCGGTCTTCATCGGTCGCGAGCCAGACGGTCTGGGCGGCTTTGGTGGCTTTTTGGAGCTCAGCGATGATTTTCTTGTGGTCGGGGTCGATTTCGTAAGTGACGTCAAAAGTGCGTCGGTCAACATCGGTGTCTTTGCGAATGTGGCCAACTGAGGCTAGGACGTGAAAATCTTTGCCGAGGTATTTTTCAATAGTGTGAGCCTTGGCAGGAGACTCGACGATTACTAAATTTTTAGGCATATATTTATATTGTACCATACTTGTCAACTATCGACTTGAAAAAACTCGGCGATGGCTAGTCGAGATATTTTTGGATTTTAGTGGGGTTGCTGTTTGTTTTGTGCGAAACGGAAAGCGCCCCTATTGGGGCGCTTCGGCGTACAGCTCGTTGTGATGAGTCAGGAAAAAGATGTAGAATGTCTCTGCGATAGTTAGAATGGTATGCAGGACAATGGAAAAGGGGTTTATTTTGAGGTAAATCGCGCAGAGTTCCCTGCAGGGTATTTCGATGTCTGGAAGGCTAGTCTCGAGCTTGACGAATCGGCACGCACAGTATGCCATAATAGAAAGGAGTACGAAGTCGATCGGGGCGATGGAGATGGTCTCGTTGAGGATACACCTGAGATTTAGGTGGGCGCAGGTGAGGGCGATGGCGAGGCTGAGGATGGAGGTGGCTAAGATGATAGTATATGTGTTGATGGTGACAATGGGCAGCCAACGCCCTAAGGGGGCAAAGTTATAGATGGTGGCAAGCGACTTGGCGATGGAGCAGGCTGGCATAATACAGAATAGTAAGAACAGACAATGCTTTTTCATAGCGGATGGTTCTCCTTTCAAATTGTGAAATAGCTGCACGTTAAGGTACTTACTTCTATTATAGCACACTTTTGCATAAAAAGCAAGACCTTTTTGACATTTTCTGGTGAAATTGACAAAAATGTGAGGAAAATTTGGAGAAAAGGGAGAGTTTTAAGGTCATTTTAAGGTTTCTTGAAGTTAAGATGAGGTTTTGGTGAAATGAGATGGGAATTTGAATAAAGAAAGGCTATTGCGGAATTGAGTTTTTGACTAAAAATTCTCCAGTAGAGTCAGCAAAATGTTCTGTTGGGATAGATTTCTGCGACTGGGCTAGCGAAAAAATCTGTTGGGATTAAAAAATCCTCCAGCTGGGCTGGAGGATTTTGGAGGATTTGCACTACAGGAAAATGCAGGCGAGAGTAGCGAGGATGGCGATGATAACGATCCCCCAGGACATAATGGTGCCGATGATGTCGTCCATAGGGCAGTTCTCCTTAAATGTTGACGGGGTCGCCGTCGAAGAGCATATTGCCATCTTCGTCGGTAACAGTGTCGTCTCCGGCCATACAGTTGATGTTCCACTCGGTCTTTTCGTCTTGGTCGGCGGTGCGCTCGTAGACCAGCTCATCGTTTTGGATGATTTGCAGGCCATAGCGGCCGGGATGGGCGGGGTCGGGAGTGTAGATCATGACAACGCGCTCGAAATCGGCTTCGTCGCCATCACCAACGACGTCATGGGCGATACTGATGGTGGGGTTGGCGGCTCCTTCGACGGCACCGTACTCGTCGAGGCCGTACTCCTGAGGACTTCCCTTGAGGTTGCGATCCCAGAAGTTTAGGAAGGCGACTTCAGCTAAGAAAAGGGCATTCTCGTCTGCGCCGAGGATGGTGTCGAGTTTGCCGTCGCGCAACAGCTCGAGGTGCCCTTCGCGGGTGTGGAATGCTTCAGACATTTTTTATTCCTCCTTTTAAGGTGCGGATGTGGTTAGCCGTGCCACCGAGCGAAGGTAAGTTCGTCTTCGCGCAGCTCTTGGATAGTGAGATAAATGGCGAGCGGGAGCAGAATCGGGTAGGCGATGATGCGGGCGATGCAGCGGAGCAGACGATCGAAGAAAGTTTTCATAATTCCCTCCTAGCGACGGGGTGGACGGACTACTCCGTATAATTGTATCATAAAATTGGAGATATGGGAAGGGCGGAATGCGCAGGCGATGTCGTGTGAATTTGCGCTTTAGTCGGTGCTGTATATGATAGGAAGGATGAAGTGATTGTGAATAGTCTAAACGCTATAGTAATAGGTGGGAAAAATTTTAGGTAAATGATGGTGGTAAGTTGAGACTGTTATAATAAAAAATCCCAGACAAAGGGCGTCTGGGATTGGCGGACTGAGGTGATCTTTTGGAAATGTGCGTGGCCCGGTCGTTTTTAGAATTGGATTGACGGGTTGGGGCGATTTCTTGGGGATTTCGCAATAGTCCAGTTTGGATAACGGGGCTCTGAGATAAAACCTCGCTAATCCATAATTTCCTCAACCTTGAGGGTAAAATCGGCCACGTCGATGGCGATGCTGTCGTCGGCGCCGTTGCAGGTGAGCATCACCTGCGGCAGGAGTTTGGTGCCGGGCTTGGCGTCTTCACTGATGGTCGCCAGGATGCGACAATAGGCGTAGCCGCCGGGCGTGCCGGGTTCGGCGCCTTCGGGGACGGCTGGGTAATCGCCGATCCCGACCGAACCGATGTTACCCTTGAAGCGGATTGGTTCTTCCAGCTCAGTACTATAGAGCGTGAAAGTTTCCGCCTCGTAGACGACTTCGGTGGGCAGGGCGAAACCGACGTAGGTAGTTTGCGTGGTGTCGCTGTAGTTGGCGTAGCCGAGTTGTAACTCGACTTCTTCACCGGGATGGACGACCAGACTGTCTTCCTGCCAAGTGCGGTCTTCGCTGTTACGGAGACGGCCCTTTAGTTGGAGGGCGATGTGGTCGGACTTGTACTCGTCGGCGATGGTAATGGGTGCGGTGGTCGGCGTGGTGGAGGGCATGCTGGTGGGATCGGCAGCGGAGGCTTCGGCTGAACTGTCAGCGGCCGGAGCGGCACAACCGGAGAGGAGCAACATGGTTAGAATGAGAATGGGCAGGATTTTACGGAATTTCATAATTTTAACACTCCTTTAATTATTCTGTAGGTTGAGTTTTTTGAGGTGCGAGGGGCTATAAATGTAACTATCCTATACTTCCATTATAGCACACTTTTGCGAAAAAAGCAATAGTTTTATGCGATTTTTGGTAAATAAGCAACGGTTTTATGAAGAAAGTGGGGATTTGGCAAGGAAAAGTGGCTTGGTTTTTGTTCCCTAATGATGTGCGGACCTCTCTGCTAAAGAAACGCTATATTTTAGCGACGCCGTTGGGATTGAATTATGGAGTAGGACTTGACCTTTTGGAATAAGATGAGGATAGTAGTGATTTGGCTTGAGAAAAATGCGAGAGATAATAGATAGAGTGGTTATGTTTTGGAGATTTTTTGAGTTCTTTAATGCGAAAAATAGTTGTTAAAACGGTTATACTTCGGATAAATGTTGTAAAAATGACACACTTTTTGACAGAGGTAAATGTTGTAAATCTGACTTTTTTGTGCGCTTGTGCTTGTAGTTTCATGAAAATTTGCTGTATACTGGGGGCAGCGGCGGGTCAGCTGGTGCTAGTACATTGCGTAATGTAGGGTGTGGGGTTATACTCTAGTGGACCCCTTTCTGGAGAAAGGTGTCCAACCTCCAAAGACCAGTGTCTTTTCGTTTCAAAAAGCGCGGTTTCTGAAACGAAAAGATTTTGAATAATTTTATTATGTAAATTATAGAAATGGAGGAAGAGTCAAAAGAACAGTCCTGCCATAATCGACATCCTCAGGACTTCGTCCTGAATCGTCAAGGGATTGACGACTGATCTTTTGCGGGGCAAAAGATTAAAGGATGTCTCGCCCTTTCGGACTATACGAAATAAAACTTTGGATTATGGAAGATACTTCTGTAATCCAAAGTTAAATTCTGGGTATTGAGTCCGAAAGATTATCAATATTGGTGGTAGTGTAACCGTCAATACCAATAAAGACAAGGACTGAACCATTTTTCACTAACTAACTTAATTGTACATTATTAAAACGATTATGTCTAGTACTTTTTGGCAGATTTTGCGAGAAATTTGCCAAACCCACCGCTACCTGGATGTAATTTAACAAAAAGTTCCCTGTCGAAGGGATTTAATGGTGGATTTTGGCGGAAAAGAAAGTCCCCCGCTCGGGTGAGCGGGGGTGCGGGGAGGTCAGGTAGGGTTGGCGTCGGTGGTGACGAGGTTTTCCTCGGCGAGATCGAACTGGTCGATGATGGCGGCGAGGCTTTCACGGAAGTGGCGGAGGGGTTCGTCGTTGACGCCCCTTAGCATGATTTCGTCAGCCTTAGAGATGGCGCCGAGGCGGTGTTTCTCGATGAGCTTGCTGACGTGGTTGCTGCGTGCGCGGATTTTGTCGTTGTTGCTGTGCTGGAAGGTGAGTAGGATGTTGTCAGTGACGTAGTTGTAGGCGTCGAGCACATTGTTGCCCGTATCGATGCTAAAAATCGCATCGATCTGCTCGGTCAAACGGACCGGGATGACTTCTCGGACGGGGGTCTGGCGGATGATATTTTCGGGGGTCATGGATTTTACCTTCTTCCTTTTGAAATTCTGCCACGAAAGGCAGGCGAGGCGTGTAAACACCTTATACTTCCATTGTAGCACACTTTGGCTATTTTGTCAATACTAAAACATAAGTTCTTCGGGATTTAGGTAGAAAATTCCCCGCTCGGGTGAGCGGGGAGTGCGGAGAAGTTAGGCGGGGTCGACGTTGCCGGTCTCGGGAATATAGATGATTTCATCGGTGAGGTGGAACTGGGTGATAAGTTCCGTGAGATCATGACGGAAACAGTAGAGAGCCTCGGCGTTGCGCATTCGCAGTATCTCTGTGTCGTCGGTGCGCCAGGGGCAGAGGTTGGAATGGTATTGGTCGATGAGAGCGTTGACGGGGATGGTAAGGTCGCGGATTTTGGCATTGTCGCTGTTGTCGAAAATGGACCGAATGGCTCCACTGACGCGGTCGTAGGCGTCGGACATTGTGCTACCTTCGTCGAAAATCGCGTTGATTTGTTCGATGAGGCGGACGGGATGGACTCGGTGGGTCGCGCGGGTGGTGCTGGGATGAGTTGTGGTTTTGGCCTTTGGCGTGGTCATAGGCTGCTACCTTCTTCCTTTTTGAATTCTGCCAAATATAAGGCAGGCGAGGCGTGTAAACACCCCATACTTTCATTGTGGCATACTTTGATAATTTTGTCAATGCTAGACGTAGGTTCTTCGGATTTACTGAAACTGGATAGAAACTTCCCCGCTCGAGTGAGCGGGGAGGGTCAGGAGTGATTACTCTGGATGGCGTCGTAGTATTCAGCGATAAAGGTGGCTTCGAGGAGTTTGGATTGCTGGTGATTCTCGAGAAAGTCGGTGATGTGGTCAAGGAGGGTGATGAAGATGACGCGAGGTAGGCTGAGGATGGTAATGCAGATGATGAAAATAGTGTCAAAAAGATTGAGCAACATATGGATCATCCTTTCTAAGGTGCGTTGATCTTATTATAGCACGAAAGTCGGTCTAAGGTGATTTTTGCTGGTATTTTCGTAAATATATGGCAGAATAAACTGTCTCTTGAGCGTCTCTGCGGATAGTGTTGAAAGGGTACGCGTTCTATTAGTAAATGGGTTCAGAAAAGCCAAAAGGCCCTTCAGGTAAGGGTGGGCATCACCTGAAGAGCCTTTTGGCCCTATAACGCATCGCTGTTCGACCCCGGAATTCCCGGGAGCGCGACCCACCTCACACAAACACGGGGCCCGCCGGTTATAGGGATTGCTATGCCTTCGAACGTCCTAAAAGTGGAGGTAATACTTATAAGTTTATAGCCGAATAAAGAGAAACTATAAACCCTAGGGGCTCAAAAGCACGCAATTGTCGTTCCAGGACGAATCCTGAAACGATAATTTATGATTTATTTAGGTACAGTTGGAGTTTCGATGCTATTAACTCTAACTAATAAGCATTATAGCACACGGAGTAAAAAATGTCAATACTTTTTTCACATTTTCTTTCAAAAAACAACGAAATTGTACCCCAAAAGGCCGATTTTACAGAGGTATTAGGGTCTATTGCGGTTACGCCAAAAATGTTATATTTTTATGGAAAATTGCCGGAAAATCGGGTAATTTCGGGAAAATCAAAACGGCTAATTAGACCAAAAAGTGTGGCGATTGTCGGCACGCGCAAGCCCACGGAATATGGTGCAAAAATCGCGAAAACATTGGCTTATGAGTGCGCGAAACGCGGCGCGGTGGTGATATCGGGGCTAGCGTACGGCATTGACAGTATCGCGCATCGGGGCGCGCTGGAGGCGGGCGGGGTGACGGTGGCGGTGCTGGGGACGCCGATTGATTATATTTATCCGAAAAGCCATTTCCGGCTGGCGGAGGAAATCGTGCGGACGGGCGGCTGCGTGATGAGTGAGATACCGGCGGGGGCGGAATTTTACTCGAAAACGTCGTTTTTGCAGCGGAATCGGATTATTTCCGGCTTGGCGGATGTGGTCGTGGTGGTGGAGGCGGCGGAGCGGAGTGGATCGCTAAATACGGCGATGCATGCGCTGGAACAGGGGCGGGAGCTTTTGGCGGTGCCGGGAGATATCACGCGACCGATGTCGGCGGGATGTAATAAACTATTAAGGCAAGGCGCGGCGCCGTATCTGGAGCCGGATGACGTGCTAAATTTGCTGTTTCCGAAGCAGCGCAAGCGGAAGAAAGTGCTATTGGTAGGTGATAATGCGGCGGAGACGGCGATTCTGCAGACGCTGGCGCAAGGGGTGGATAGAGGTGAAGAAGTCTTGCAGCGGACTGGGCTCAGTGTGAGTGAGTTTAATCAGAATATTACGATGTTGGAGATTAAAGGGAAAGTGATGAGTTTAGGGTATAATAAGTGGTGTTTGAAATAATTTTAAGGTTACAACGTGGCCACTTTGTTCGAAAAAGGTAGTAGGCGCTCCCCTTGCGCTCACCTTTCCATTCAAGGTTCGGTGAGCCTCTCCTCATTGCGGAGCATAGTTATTCTGTTCTACTATTCTCCTCTCGCAAATCGGACCCGGCTCAGCCAGTAAAGAAATAACCTTGAATGAAAAGGTTCACCGGGTTGCGAAAAACCTGCTTTTATAGGAGCTGTATTGATTTTATAAAAAATTATTGCTAAACTTATTATCCCCGGTAGAGTGTGGGGTGAGAAAAATATCCCCCTGACACCTTGCGGCCGGGGTTGTGCGAGAAATCCTCGAATATGTTTTTATTGTAGCAAAGATAATATGTTTTGTCAAGATTTTTTGATGAAAAAATGAAACCAGCCCTATCTCGTAAGAGCAGGCATCCATACGGATACTTTTCGGGCTAGTTTCTTCCAATATCATCTTAGCACGAAATGTGAGAAATTGCAGGAAGTTTTTCGGAAAAGTGGTTGATTTTGGGAAAAGTATGCTATAATGAAGATGTCGAACTAACGTATCAAATGTTTATACCAATAAGCGTTTGGTCATATACAATTTGTCTAGGCTGGTTTTTAGCCGGTTGAAGTCGGCACCCTAGGTTGCTAAGCCGGTTATTCAGCTTTTCGGTTGTATATGACGCTTGCGTTGGTTCGACACCAAGCCTAGGGTGTCGATTTTTGTTATGGAGTTGGCCCTCCTTGCACGAGTTGACACCCGTGGTAATTAACTAACCAAAAGGAGGGCAGATGCGCCATAGAATAAAGAAAATACCAAACTTAAGTACATTGTTTAGTCACGCAAGTGATAGACAAAATCTTCTTCATAGTGATAAAAGTACTTATAGTAAAAATAGTTACTCCCGCTGGTCTATAAGTACACTTTTTCTCGGGGCGCGTCACGCCAGCCCGTCGTCACGGGTGTCGTGCGCTCGTCCTCGTCGTAACTCCGGATCCCCTGCGAAAAAGGTATTTACTAGACCAGCCGATACTTATTTCTACAAGCATTCTATGGTTAAGAATATTCCTCTAATTCTTCCAGTATTTGCTTTCCTTTTGGTGTTAGGATGTATGATAAATCCAATAGGCGTGGGGACGGAGGAAGTGGCGGCAGCGAGTATTACGGAGGATGAATGTCGTGGTAATACTAGGATCGCCCTTAGTCTAAACGGGACTAGTGGAGATAGTGTTAATCTTGTTAATAATAATGTCGAGCAAGATATTACAAACGGTACTATTAGTAAATTATCACAAGATTTTAATGTGATTGCGTGTAATGTGAAGAATTATAAACTTTATGTCCAAGCCGAATCCAGTTTGCTAAAGAACACTAGCGCTCCGGATGCTTTGCTGGGCGTAGGTGATAATGTGGCTGAAGCAGCCTTTCCAGAAAACACTTGGGGCTATAACCTTTCGCCTCAAGACGCCCTGACTGATGCCTATAGTACCATGCCTGACCTAAATAATCCTATTCCCGAAGCCTATACTGCTGATAAAGGTACTACTTATCAAGGTCAAAACTTTACCATTAGTTTTGCGGCTAAGTTTGGTAGTAATAAAACTGCCGGTCATTATACTTCTGACATTCTACTTTCTATGGTGGCGGATCCAAATATTACTTTGTCTACCATTACTACGATGCAAGAAATGACGCCGGTGGTGTGCGCTAACTCTCAAGAGAATGAAACTAAACAACTGATCGATGCTCGTGATCAGAAAACTTACTGGGTGGCAAAACTCAAGGATAATAATTGCTGGATGACGCAGAATCTCGATTTGGATCTGAATGTTAAGGATGAATCTAATAACATTGATACCACTACCTTAACTCCAGAAACTTCTGATGTAGCAGAAACTTGGGTTGTGCCAGAGGATTTGAAGTCAGAGCTATGGGCGAACGAAGTCGACTCCGACAATGTGCCGATCGATGCTACTGCAATTAAATATTTTGACCCAGGTATGTATGTAAATATTGCACCAACGACACGAGGAGGTTGTGTTAACTCTGAAACCATAGAAGGTTGTCATCTTTTTGCAAACGTAACCGGTATGAACCCTTCCGATAATCCAACATTTGGCACCGAAATTAGCGACAATACCTATAATGCACATTATGCAATAGGCAATTATTACTCAACCAATGCTGCAACCGCAGGAACCGCTCAAAATGTCGATGTTGGAAATGGTAACGCTACGAGTAGTATTTGTCCCAAAGGTTGGCAATTACCGCTTAGCGGCCGTTCAGGCGCAAATGATAACGAAGTATTTCTGACGAACAAAACCTTTGCAAACTTGCTAGCCAACTATGGCTGGAGTTTCAATAATAATATGGCTCCACTAATAAATGAAAAAGGTGACGACGCACGCTTAACACCACTATTCTTCTTTTACGGCGGAGTTGTGAAACGTGATCTCATTACAGCTATTGGTGGAGAAGGGCTTTATGCTTCAAGCACAATCAGGAGACCGGGGGAATATGATTATACCGCAGTATTTTCAGATAGGATATATCCAGTAAATGTTAATGGGAATAACATGGCCAACTCTATGATTATAGGTAAGTCCGTCCGCTGTGTCGCGAAGTAAAATCTAAAAAGTTGAGAGTACGTCTTGTAAATTCATAACTTAAATCCTAAAACTCGTCACTTAACTTTGTTAAGTCAGAACTAAGTTTTATAAACTCAAGAGTAAGATTTTTAAGAAGCGGAAAAGTGCCAAAATAACAGGGGTGGGACGGAAAACGTATCTTCGGGTACGTTTTCTGCTGCCCGGAGTATGTTTGCTAAGGCGCGGAGTATGATTTTTTAAGTGCGGAGTATGTTTGTTTGAACTCGGAGTATACTTTTTCAAGTTTGGAGTATAATTTTTTGGTTGCCGATGAAGGTTTTGAGTTTTTGTGAGCATGAGAGAAATGTGGTATAATGTGGGGAGCGGGCACAGCCTAGAGTCCGGGTGTAAACTTAGAGTTTGGGTGCTGGCCTAGTACTTTGGTAAGGAGTGGCGATGATGACGAACGAGAGCACTTGGGGTGTGATGATGATTCCACAGGGGCGCGGATCGGCGCAAGCACTGGCGGAGAGTAAGGGTCAGCCGGTTTTGCTGAGGATGTTGCTGGAGGATGGGACGGTGCTGATTGAGTCGCCGGAGATTGACTGTCCGGTGGATTTCATAACTTATCACGTGCTGCCGGGCTATCCGGATTCGAAACATCCGCGGAAGCGCTACATACCGAAGGAGATTCGGGTGCAAGATCCTTGGGAGGGGTGTGACGCGCGACTGGAATCGATAGACATTTTCACGAAGCGGATCGCAATGAGGATGCCAGATCGGCTGGTGAAGATCGATGTGATTTGCCGACCGATGAGTCGGTAAAGGTCGTTATTGGAAGTGAGCTCTGAAAAATCCTCGCGGTGAAGGCTGCGGGGATTTTTGTGGGGTATGGATTTTGTGGTGACTTTGTTGGGGTTGATATCTTGGCGTGATAAAAAGCCCCGCTCCGGAATGGAGCGGGGTGCGGAGGTTAGGCCGGTCGGCTGGCGGGGGAAGAGCCAGCGGCCGGAGGGATAGGCTGGGATGTGGCATTGGGGCCGGCTTGGGATGGAGCCCACTCGCCGGCGTCGCTCCAGTCGATATCGAAGCCCAGTTCGTCCAGGGTGACGACAGGCGCGCAGCAGGTGGGGATGGCGTCGTCTTCTAGATCGGAAGGCAAAACGGGTTCGACGTAGGAGCGGATGACGTTGCCGGTGAGGCCGTAGTTCAGCAGAATAGCGCGGCCGTGCGGGATGTCGATGAAAAGGGTGACCGGAGTGCCGCTGACGATGCCATACCTGTCCACGGAGAACTTCTGAGCCTGCGGCTTCAGATAGAGCATCGGGCCGGGGGTCTTGAGATCGTTGATGGCGACGGCGGGCAACAGCAGATAGTAGTCGTCGTTGTCCAGGTAAACGGGGCCGTAGGGGACGACTTCGAGGGCGCTGGGCTCAGTCTCCTCAGGCTTGTTGTCGCGGCGACCGTCCCATTGCACGCGCCGGGGCAGATTGCTGCCATTCCAGCTGATGGTCTGCTCGTACAGAGCGAAAGTCAGCGGGGTGGCGTTGGCGGACTCGCGATTGCGGCTAGCGCTGGCGATGTCGTCGACCGTGTAGGTGTGCCGAAAGTCAAGCAGGATAGGGCTGAGGGCGCGGGCATTGAACTCGAGAGCGGATCGTAACAGATTCATAAAATAACCTCCAATTTGTAAAATAGGTGCTTTAGCGTTGAGAAGTCTAACATTTCAATGATAGCACGAATAACTTAAAAAGTCAATAGTTAGAATATATATTGTGGATATTGCGGCAGATTTTGGATAAAAAACAAGGTTGACGTAGATAAGAATGCTAGATATAATAAAAACACGCGGCGGGATGCCGTAGTACTTCCAAGGAGGTTTTCTTATGAAAGCGAGAAACGATTATGCCGGGGCCGGACGGGCGCTGAAGCGGAATGCGAGCAAGGGGGCGCGTCAGGACGATCAGCGAGCGATCCGAGATGGGCTGATTGACAAGGCGGAGAATGAGCGACTGGCGCCACAGGAGGCTTTCGCGGAGGCAGTGGCGCAGATGGGCTGGACGCCGGCGGAAGCGGAGAGTGACTCGAAGGCTGCTGGAGTTTTTTCTGATTTGGGGCCGAGTGAGCCGTCGAGGGCTCTGGGGGATTTCCAGGAGCCGGGGCTGGGTGGGCTTAGCTGCGGGTCGTAAAGTTGATTTCTAGAAGTAAAACCTGACAATATTATATATGGCCTCACCCTGGAGGGGTGGGGTCATTTTAACGGTGATTTTGTTCCTAGTAGCCTCCGCGAATAATGACCTATTACTTTGTCAGAGGCTGTGCTGCGCGGTCATCGTATGTTCAATACGTCTCCCTGTACTGCTCGTCTCTTTCTCGTATTAGGCTATTCTTCGCGAAGGGTGCAAATTTTCCTGACGGAAAATTCTGCTGTCGGGCGTCACCTCACAAAAGAAAAATAGATTTTTCTTTTGATTCGGTTCCTACGACAGTTCGAGCCGGAGAAAAGAATATTTGTTTTATTCCCTCCGCTTTCCTCGCACTGGATTATTCTTCGCGGAGGTTTCGAGTGGGAAGAGAGTGGAATTAGGGTCCAAGCGAGAAAAAGTGGAGTTAGAATTGGTTAATTTTGGTGGTAACTTTCGTGAGAGGCTCAGTATTTTGGTCTATATTTAGAATTTGTCGATCTCGGTGGCGACTTGAGTGAGGATGTCGGTGAGGGCGGATTTTTCGGCGGCAGTGAAGTGACCGAGGACGAAGTCGATGTCGCTGATTTTATGATGTAATAATTCGTTGGCGGTGCCAAGACGGAGGCGGGGGAAATTTTCGGTCTTTAGTTCCCTGGTGATGGATTTGAGGCCGTTGTTGCCGCCGCTGGAGCCGTGGGCGCGGTAGCGGATTTTGCCAAAAGGCAGCTCGAAATCGTCGCAAATCACAAGAATATCGCTGGGGTCGATTTTGTAAAAACGGGCGAAATTGGCCACGGCGAGACCGGATTCATTGTAAAAAGTCTGGGGTTTGAGGAAAATACGGTCGTCATCACGAAGCCAGAGAGCGCCGAATTTTTCTTTTTGCCAAGTAAGATCTTTGATTTTGGCGTAAAAATCAAGCGCCAAAAAACCGTAGTTGTGGCGGGTGAAGTTGTATTCGGGGCCGGGGTTGCCGAGACCAACGATGAGTTTCATAATACCTATTATATCATTATTTTCAGTATTTTTCGAAAATAAAAAATGGAAAAGGAATTTTATTTTTTCTAGGCGAATTGATAAGCTTTATGAATTCAAATTCCATAGACACTTTCTTCGGGGTCGCGTCCCTCGAGCCCGTCGTTACGGGTCTCGGGCGCTCCTTCTCGGTCGTAACCTCCGAAATCCCCTCAGAAAGGTCTACTGAAAGTTAAATCCATCTTAACTTAAATCAATTCGGTAGAGGGTAGACGGAGAGGAGCGGGTCTCTGCTCCAGTATGCTGTTTGCCTGATTTTGACCCGGGCCAGCCAGGAACGAAATAACCTCGGATGAAAAGCATAATATCAAAATCAATTCGCTAGAGGGGTGGAGTGAGGCGGGAGGCCTCTGCTTCAGGAGCGTTGAATTATTGGGTGACGAAAATGTGATAGGTGGCGAAGACGGCTAAGAAAACCAAAATAGTGAAGAAGATGTAAAGAAAGACTTTGAGACCACTAATGCGTTGGGTGGTTTTGGTGCTGGGTTTGAGCGAGGAGTGCTGGCTGAGGCTGCTGGTGGCGAGTTTGTAAATGCCAAAAAGAATGATGATCCCGAGTAAAACGCCCATTACGATAATAACAGTGTTTGCGGCTTCCATAAGTCTATTTTAGCATAAAACTAATGGTTTGGGAGGAAAAACTGTGGAAAAATGGTGGAAATTTGCTGAAAAATCCTTGAAAATGCTTGAAATTACGATTTTGTTATTGACTTTTTGAGTAAAGTGTGCTACAATAGAATTATGGACTACTGATATGTAGGACATAGGTCTAAGGTGTATGCCTTAGAGTATCTTAAAATGGAAGGAGGTAGCTGTATGGCTACCAAGGAAATGTTAGTGACAGTTCACGGAGAGAAAGTCCCTGTAAGTAACGTAAGCCGTTACGAACTGACGGGCGGTCCGGCGCTGCTGGATTTGCTGTTCGGATACGCATATGCGTATCCTGATCGTAAAGTCGGTCGGCCGATCCAGTGGGTTAACTTCGTCGTTTCGGATGAGAAGGTGCTAAAGGCGCGGATTGTGCGTCTGGAGCATGAGGACGGAAACGGAGGTGCTCATAACTTGGATGTATATGTCCGTGGATGCGCTGGAGATGGCGCAACGTTCGTTCCCTACCACAAAGCGTCCGGCTGTTACAATACGGCCAGGCGCACGGGCTATCTAAACGTGTTGGGTGGAGGTCCGGACCTGGGCGAGCCGTTGCTGTAAGTTCTGTTAGTTGTTAAAATGGTAGGTGTCTGCGATTGGCGTGAGCGAGTCGGGTTGGCTCCTTCCTCGTGAATGCTAGCGTTCCCAAGCCTGTCATTTTGACATATATCCCTCCAAACGGGGTCGGTGAAATATCACCGGCCCCAATTTTATTTGAGAAAATATAACATTAAACATCTTCGTCTAGGTCGGAATCTTCTTTGTATTGAATAATGTGAGGATTGCCGGTGTATGATGGTGGCTGTGGAGTTGTGCCAGAGTGCTTGATCCGGGAAGCATAAGTGATGTCGGATATGAGGGCGGAAACTAGGATAACGAGAAGGGCAACGAGCCATAGCATGTCTGCGTTGGGGCCGAAAAGAAGGATGAGGAAAAGGATGATGACGATTAGTGGTAAGATGAGTGATATTGCAGCCATAATAGCAGTGCGGTCTGCAAAATCTGGCGCTTGATGCTTGGCGGATGCGACGATGACAATGGATGGAATGATGTTAACAGTGAGGAAAAACATACAGGCTAATAAAGAAAATGTTTCAAGAAGTTGTGATCCTAGCGATAAATCGGGAATCATTGCCCTGAAATGACTGATAATGCCGATAAAGGCTGAAAAAAGAGTGAGGTTGATTAAAATTAGAGAAAGAACTTCAACGGGTTTGGTTGGGGTAGTTTTTTGTTTCATAATGACTTAAATTGTTGTGGTTTTGGAAGAAATCTAATAAATAGATTTATAAGTTATCGTGGTGGTCCTTGCTGGGCTCGTAGCGTGCGGTGACGAAGTCGCTTCCAATGACCTTACGAATGTGAATCTGGCTGCGCCAGAAAGACCTGCGTTTACTCGGAAAAGATTTTGCACTTATGGTGGTCCCTATTGGGCTCGAACCAATGACCTTACGAATGTGAATCGTACGCTCTAGCCAGCTGAGCTAAGGGACCCACCATAAATGTAAAATGCTTTTCTCTCGTAAATTTGTCCTTTCGTGCGCTCTAGCCAACTGAGCTAAAGGACCATTTTATAAACCTATTTATTAAACTTCTTCTCTCGTCTCCTGGCTTTTTCGTGCGCTCTAGCCACTGAACTGCGGTAGAAGACGAATGAAAAGAAAACTTGTTTTCTTTTCTGAGGTGCCGCCCCGCAGCAGAATTTTGCGAAGCAAAATTTGCGCCAAGAGACCACTGCTATCTTTTACATAGGACTGGAGCGCAGATTTCCTAATAGAGATCGCGAAAATCCGCGCTACTGCCCTATATATGATATAATAGCATAGATGATTGAAAAATACCAGAAGTTTATGGACGAAAAAGCCGAAATTGAGGCTTTTTTGGCACAACCAGGGGCGTTTGCGGATGAAAATTTCGCAGAAAAGTCGCGCCGGCTGGCTGAGATAAACACGATTTTAGACTTAGTACAGGAAATTGACAAAGCGAACGCGGCGATTGAGGAGGCGAAAGCGCTGACGGACGATCCGGAGCTGGGCGAGCTGGCGCGGGCGGATATAGAAGACTTGACGGCAAAAGTAGCGGCGAAGACGGCGGAACTGGAGGAGATTTTGCTGCCGCACGATCCGGCGGATGATAAGCCGGCGATTATGGAGATTCGCGCGGGGGCAGGGGGCGATGAGGCGTCGCTGTTTGCGGGCGAACTTTATCGGATGTATGTGCGCTATGCGGAAAAACATCATCTGAAAGTCGAGTTGATGAGCCAGAACGAAAACGAGGCTGGCGGGATGAAGGAAGTGGTGATCCGGGTGTCGGGTGAGAAGCCGTATGGACAGTTGAAGTTTGAAGGTGGCGTGCACCGGGTGCAACGGGTGCCGGTGACGGAAAGCCAGGGGCGGATTCATACTTCGACGGCGACGGTGGCGGTGCTGCCGGAGGCGAGTGAGTCGGACATTGAGATCAAGCCGGAAGATTTGCGGATTGACATCTATCGTTCGGGTGGACACGGTGGTCAGGGGGTGAATACGACGGATTCGGCGGTGCGGATTACGCATTTGCCGACGGGGATTGTGGTGGCGATGCAGGATGAGCGTTCGCAGCAGCAAAACCGAGTGAAGGCGATGACGGTGTTGCGCTCGCGGTTGATTGAAAAACAGAAGCAAGAAGAGATGAAAGCGGCGAGCGATGCGCGGAAGTCGCTGATCGGCTCGGGCGACCGGAGCGAAAAGATTCGGACGTATAATTTCCCGCAAGATCGGATTACCGACCATCGAGTGCATTATTCACGGTCAAATGTGGGGGCGGCGATGGATGGGGATATTGATGATCTGATTCACGAGTTGACGGTGGCGGAGCGGTCTTTAGGAGAGGAGTAGCCTTCGCGAATAGCAGTCTATTACTTCGGCAGAGGCCGTGCTGCTCCTTCACCGTACCATGAAGTACGGCTTAGTCCGCTGCTCGCCTCTTTCTCGTACTAGACTACTCTTCGCGAAGGGTTCTAGTCAGCTTTCGAAAAAATGTCTTCGTAAAAGGGCTTGTAGCAGGGGTTAAGGATTCATGACGGTATTTTTGTTGTAAATTTTACAACATTTTGAACAATTTTTGTACTCAAAATATTGACAAAATTGGTAATGTGTGCTATAATGGAAGGATAGGCCTGTGAAATTTACTAGCATAGGGGTTCTTTAGCAGTTCTCCGACACTTTGGAGGTGTATTTATGGAGAAGAATTACGATGATTTGTTTGCTTTGAAGTATCAGAATTTGCTCCAGCGAATCAGAAATGGGGTCCGAGATGAGGCGTGGAAGGTGCCGGCGTTTCGGGAGAGCGGCAATGGCTGCATCCGGATTACGCTGGTGCCGCTGTCGGAGCTGGCGGAGGCTTGGCTTGGCGGCGGTTTGAGTGACTTCGGGAATTTCCCGGAGGTGAACGTACGGGACGTCTGTGAGCGGGAATTCATTTATTCGATTCGGCCGGGCGGAAGTCACACGATCCAGTGGAAAGACCCGGAGGATGGCCATGTCGAGCCGGTGAGCTGTTATGCTTATTCGGCGATGAAAGTGGCATTTACGGCGTGGGAACAGAAGTTCTTCCGTGAGCGGCTGCTGGAGGGGGCGTCGCCGGCCGATACAGAGGTGGAAGCGGAATATCGCGCGGAGTTGACGTATCGGACGGAAGTAAATGGCTGGTCGAATCACAAAGGTCCGGTTTATGCCACGGTGACGCTGGATGGCGAGGATTTTCTGCGAATTTATGTTTGCGTCTCGGGGGCGGAATCGGAGCAGGACGAGCAGTGTGCGCTTTGGGGGATGTTCCAAGTGCAGGAATTCTTCTACGGAGCGACGGAGGCGATGCGGCAGAGTGGTTTCCCGGATGGGGTTTGCAATGCGACGCTGAACTTCCAGATGAAGCCGGATTTCGTGAACATCCAGGACACCTGAAGCGGGCGACTCGAAAAGCCTGGGCGGATTTTGCCTGGGCTTTTTGCTATTTATTTGTTACGCTGTGACTTCTCTGAGAAGATAATGAATAGGTTTTTACGGGTAAGTTTGACTTTTGGAATGAAGTGTGGGATAATGGACGGTATGGATATTAAGACCTGGCTAGATGAGGCGAAAACTCGGATCGACGCGCTGGATGCGGAGTTGATTGCGGTGTATAATTTTGCGCCGAATGGGCGGGACCGGAGCTGGTTGATGGCGCATCTGGATGAGCAAATTCCCTTGCGGAACAAATGTGATGCGACGGATATGGTAGCGAAGCGACAACGCGGGGTGCCGCTAGCATATATTTTGGGCGAGAAGGAGTTTTATGGGCGGCTGTTTACGGTGTCGCCGGCGGTGTTAATTCCCCGCCCGGAGACGGAGGATTTGATTAATTTGATTAAAGAGCTGGATTTGCCGGAGCGGGCGAAATTCTTAGAGATCGGAACGGGGAGCGGTTGTATTGGAGTGACGTTGGCGCTGGAATATCCGCAAAGTTATGTTCTAGCGACGGATATTAGTGTGCGGGCGCTGGATATGGCGGCGCGGAATAATTTGCGGCACGAAGGACGAATCGAATTAGTACAGTCGAATTTGCTGAAAGAAGTGGATTTTGAGAAAAATGAAGACGGGTCGCCGGAGTATTTTTGTGTGGTGGTGGCGAATTTGCCGTATGTGAATAAAGAGTGGGATTGGTTGAATTTGCCGACGCTGGAATTTGAGCCGAGTTCGGCACTGTACGCGCGGGGCAGTAATGGATTGTCGATGTATCAGCGGTTTATTAAGGAACTTTGGCATTATTATAATATCGGGGAGGTGATTTTTGACTATGTGGTACTGGAGGCGGACCCGTGTCAGCACGCGGAGCTGATTAAAATGGCAGAAAGATATCGACTTTTTTATGTGAAGGCACTGGGTTATGGGTTGCTGTTTGAGGCGGGGTGGCATTATTGGTATGATTATCGTGTGAAAGGCTATGTACGGAAGCCGGAAGAGGTAATCAAAAAGGAGCTGGCGCGAAATGAGTTTAGTTATGTGCCGGATGAGGAAGATTTTTAATAATTGACCAGGTTTTAGTTTCTCGGGGCTCTACCATATAGGAATTAACGTAGAATGCAGAACATATTGGTCGGGATGTAGTGAACGATTTTTTTGATAAATGAAAAAGTAGCCGCGGGTAGAGGTTATTTTTTATTTGGTGCCCGGAACAGGGCAAGCGGATTTTTTTGTGAACAAAAAATCCTGCCATCGGGCGTCGTCTCGCAAGAGAAAACTAGTTTTTCTCTTGATTCGTCTCCTACGATGTGCGACCCTGCATGCGCGGTGCGCTTACCACATCTTCAACAAATCCAACCACAAATAAAATAAATCCCTGAGGGGATTTCTTTTATTTGGTGCCCGGAACAGGGGTTGAACCTGCACTCGATTGCTCGAACTAGCACCTGAAGCTAGCGCGTCTGCCAATTCCGCCATCCGGGCCTAGATTCATTATAGCATACTTTTCTCTAAATGGAGGAATTTTGTGGGAGATTTTAGGCATTTTGACGGAAAAGTATGTTATAATATAGATAGTTTTGTTTATAAGTTAAATAGGGAAAAATTATGTCAGGACATAGTAAGTGGGCGACGACGAAGCGTCAGAAAGCCGTGGTTGACGCGAAGCGCGGGGCGCTGTTTACCAAGATTGCGAATCAGATTGCGATTGCAGCGCGTTCGGGTACGGATCCGAATATGAATCCGTCACTGGCGATGGTGCTGGAAAAGGCGCGTCAGGCGAATATGCCAAAAGTGAATATTGAGCGGGCGATCGCGCGGGTGGCGGATAAGAGTGCAGCGGCGCTGATTGAGGAAACCTACGAAGGTTATGGCCCGGGTGGGGTGGGCATTATCATTGAAGTCGCCACGGATAACAAAAATCGGACGATGCCGGAAGTGCGGAATACTTTATCGAAAAATGGTGGGCGGATGGCGGACCCGGGCTCGGTGATGTTCCAATTCTCGCGAAAAGGTTGGATTGAAGTGAGCGAAAAAGGCGAGGACGCGATGATGTTGGCGCTGGATGCTGGTGCGGAAGATGTCGACGATAGTATCGAGGAGGGGATGATTATCGAGACGGCGCCGAGCGATTTGATGAAAGTGCGCCAAGCGTTGATCGACGGTGGGTTAACAGTGACGACGGCAGAGCTGCGCTATGTGCCAAATTCCGGTGTGGTAGTAGAAGGTGCCGACGCAGAGAAATTGGAAAAATTGCTGGATGCGCTAGATGACCTCGACGATGTGACGGCGGTGCACACGAACGCGGAGTAGATGGGGCTGAAAATAGGAGTCTGTTCGGTGATTGATGCGTTACTCTTGTAGCGGAGTATCGTCCTTGCGCGACGCTATTGGGAGTCGGGATTGAATTACGGAACAAGGTTGAAAATAGATTTTAGATCTTGTTTTCGTGGATACTCTGTGCTATAATTGAAGCGGAAGGGTGGCCGAGTGGTTGATGGCACTGGTCTTGAAAACCAGCAGGTTAATAGCCTCGCAAGTTCGAATCTTGTCCCTTCCGCCAGGTTGGACGCAAGTCCTCTTTTATGCACTTTCTCCCCCGTTCTGAGTTAGTTATAACCTGGTTTTCAGAAGAGTCCGACTTACTTATAAAATCTTTAATCGGTATGAGCCACTTATAAGGGGTGATTTTTATTTTCTTATCTATAATTTGCGGGTTATAACCTAGTGCGTGCACCATATTGCGTTTAACTCCACTAGATTCAAGTAAAAACTTATCTTGCTGTTTCAACCATCTAAGGGTTGAACCTATAATTTCGTAACGATTTTTTAATCTAGATTCGAGTTCTGCATTTAATGTCTTAAAGTGTTCAATTTCGGATTTTAACTTTTTTGATTTCTTTTCAAAATCGCTATCTGTGATTAGGCCTCTGGTTGCTAAATCAATTAAACGGTCGTGCTCAGCTTCAAGAGTTTCGACTTTTTGATTCTGCGTTTTATCTACGTGAAATCTTTCCATAAGCTCTTTACTACTAATGTCTTTCATAATTTCTAGTGCCCAGTTATAAAGTTTCTGATCGATTCGGTATTGTTCAAATAAGTCTTGGATTTGGTGATAAAGTTTTTCTTCCCGGACGCAGCCTTTTTGGCTGCATTGTCGTTTGTGTGTACAATGATAATAAGTATAATAATTAACACTGTCATCTTTAAGCTTTCTTGATTTTACTTCTGTGGTAATGGAACAGCCACATTCTCCGCAAGTAAAAATACCTTTCAATTCAAATCTATTGAGTGCGTAGTTTACTTGTGGACCGAAGCCGGACTTTTTTAATAACATTTGAATGCGATAAAATTCATCTTGACTTAAAATTGGTTTCCAGTCGCCCTTATGTAACTTTGTTTTGTCATCTAAGTCACGAACATACCCCATGTAAACTGGATTTTCTAAAATAGCATAGAATGCTGCACGACTTAGTGACTTACCGCCAGTCTTGTGATGTTTGCGCGTTAAGAATCCCCAATCGTTGTTTAAGGTCGCTAAAACTTCCGGAGCAGTGTAATTACCGGTTAAATACATATCGAACGCTTTACGAATCAACGGCGCGCGTTCTTGGTCTAAGTCTAAGGTTCCATGATTATTGCGCCGAACATTAATATATCCTTGTGGGGCCGGGAAGTGCACTCCGCCGAGTTTATTATTAGCTCTTAGACCGCGTACGACATTACGGCGTAAATCTCTGGTGTATTGTGCGCTCATCCCAGCTTCAACTGCCAGGCCGATAGTATTGTCATCAGGTGTATGGCTTCGATATGGAGTCATAATACGTTGAATTTTACCGTCGACTAGTAGTTGTTGGATTAAACCGCTTTCTGCTGGATTCCGAAACAAGCGGTCTTCTTTCCAACAGAGGATGGCATTTGCTTTTCCTTTGGAGATAAGTTTGACCATTTTATCAAACTCTGGTCGATTATTTGGTCTAGAGGCAGACTTTGACTCACGAAACTCTGCAATAATGTTAAGTTTGTACCGTTTCACTAAATCCATTAACGCATCATATTGAGCATCTAACGAAAGTGCTTGTCTGTCATCCGACTCGCTTGATTTACGCATATAGATGATAAATTTGAGATTTCTTAACTCATTTTCCATATTGGTCGTCCTTTTGTTATAACCTGTCTATCCCCTTGCTGATTTTATCTGGCAAGTTGGCAAAAATACATACTGAATAGTGCAGATTTTGTATTTTTGCCGTTCCTGCCGGTTTACTGTTATTTGTATTTAACAATGTTGGATGTTTCAGGATTCGGTGCGTTTTGTCCATGCGCGTTTTTTATTGCGAGCGTAGATATTACGGGTCCATGTGCTAAATTTCTTATTCGGATCAACTTTTGTTCCGTATTCGCGTGCGTTGGCGCAGTGTTTAAAGAATACTTCGCCGTATCTCATCGTAGTATCGTATTCTACTTCCGCTATGAGCTCTCTGTCTAGTCTTATGCGATTTTTCTCACCTTCACCGAGCTCGTCGTAGCCGTCGGGAATATCGGGCATAAATTCTTCTAGGTGTGGATTATTCGACATTGCTACTTAGTGCCCCTTTGTTTAAGCGCAATATTAATCATTCGACGGTGCTTTTTGTTGTCTCGATATGTTGTAAAATGAATACCTCTAGATTCTAAATCTGGTAAAACGTAGTTTAGGCGTCGCATGAACCACTCTGGGTCTTTTGGCCATAAACTGCCGTTCACGATGGTGTTGACTTCCTTTTCGATGCTAGTTGCATTGGCCATGCTATCGGCAACCATTCCAACGTCTTCAATTTGCCGCATGAGCTCCGTTGCTGTGCCACACCAATCGCCCTTAATGCGTTCTTTAATAAATAAATACACAGCTAGACCGACCGCACTTGATTCAATAGCCTCATCATGTTGTTTGCCTACGTTTTGGCTATAAGCCCTAATAAAGTCCATACCAGTGTAGCCATCAATATTCTCCGCAATAGCATACCCCCACTTTGCGAAATCAGCCATGCGGGGCATTTTTTGGAGTTGTACTGTCGGAAAAGTAGCCATAGCCTTAGAGATGACACCGAAGATGGAACCTAGAATCATCGATTTCTGTTCTTCAAATTCTCGCCAAAAGTCCTTTTCTGGTCTTACCTTATCACTACTAATGCGTTGCATTTCAAGTAAAATACTTCGGTCAAGTAAATCACTTTGGCTGATGACTTGATTAATACCATTGAGCATGACTGGCCGCTGCAAGCGATACACTATATCGTCATCGTCGGTAAACAAGGCTCGCTTTGAGAATGTGTCGCCAGTTGAAACTCTGGCTAATGCGTCAGAAATTTCCGGTTTAATACTACTGATATTGTCAAAAACCAGTAAGGCGTGATGATTCGCTGTTTGGACAAATTCCTCGTGTCTTTTCGGTAGAACGGTACCTTCTACGGCTGTCGGATCGATAAGCCTTTTTAGTAGACGACCCGGTGTAGATTTTCCCGCACCTTGCGTACCATATAACAAGCAAAGTGGTCGAGGGTAACCTGGAATAAAGGCAGATACGGCAAACACCAGGAACAGTAAAATATCGTTCTTGTCAGTTAAATTGATAAACTTTGCTAGTTCTAGTAAATTACCGCCTTTTTCTGGTGCCGCTTGTGGTAGTTGCTGGCTAAAACGACGAAATAGAATCGGTGGATACTTAACGTAGTACCAATCTTTGCTAGTAATCCGAATAGCACTTTCTCCTAAATCGTACCAAAGTTCGTCTTGTTTAATATGTTTTTTCTCGTTAGCCTCACGATAAACGGTTCGGACTTCAAGCGGATATTGTGCCGATAACTCCGTATCTAGCGCAATAGACTCTAAGGCTTGCGAAAAAGCATCCAGCTTGTTTGCCTTGGGCGCAGTCATGTGAAACTCTCGACGTAAGAAATTCGCTAACCAAGACCGAAATTCACGATTTTTTGCACCGATACGATAAATTTTAGTCCCATCGCCATTTGGCGCAATGAAAGCATCGTTATTTTGATCTCGGAAAATGATGCTTCTATTTTCGATTTCACTGAGAACGACGTAATCTGGAATTTTGGGTTTCTTCATTTGTTCTGGCTGAAGCACTAACTCTGTTGCTCGATTATCAGCAAGTTCCTCCATCTGCTCAGCAGTGAGTTTCTTTTTGGTTGGCACTTTTGCTTTTAGGTTTTCTTGTTTTTGCTCATCAGTGGACGTATTGACTTGCGCTGACATATGGTCTGTATTATTTTTAGCATGTTCTTTTTTCATGCTATTCTCCTTATTTAACTTTGGCATTAATTTTGGAGAACTCGACCCCGGCAACAAATCTAATCACAGCGACCGCAGTATCGTATAGTGACTCGTCATCTACCTCGTGACCGAGTTCGACTAGGATACTGTGGAGTTGGGCTAGATTGTATGGGTTGATTTCTTCCATGACCCCATTATGGGCTATCGGTAGAAAAAATAATAACAAATAAGATAATTCGTTATTTGTTATGAATTATGTGAAAAATATGTTTTTGCTCGTCGAATTGTAGATCGAACAATTTTTCTCCTGCGCAAACCTTGAGAATATCATTTATCCGACCTTTTTTGCAAGAGGTCGTAAATTCTTGATACACGCTTCGAAATGGGCTAGTGATTAAAAGTCGGCGCGCATTACTTGCCTCGTTATTGATATGTGTCGTTTCTAAACCGTTAGTGGCTTCATCCGGAAAACAATGCTGCAATATATCTAAGATGTCAGCATCCTTCAAATTATAGTGCGACAACCACCTAATGGTCCGTTGTCTCAGAAATTGTTGAGACTTTCTTTGTCGAGACTTCTTGTTTGCGCATTCCTGATTATCGGTATTCTGCCATTGAACTTTTGCTAGCCATACTGCGTCTTGTTTTGTAGTCGGAAACCCTATGTATGATAAATTACTATCTCGAGCCGAGCTAGGCTTGCATTCTGTCGAGTTATCATTTTGAGATTCAGCGAATAGCTTATCGAGCGTGCCGTCTAAAAACTCCTGCTCATCAAATATTTTGCCATGAATTGCGCACCACAGCATCATCTGCCAAGTTTTGAATTCTAAATTGATGTGATTTTTCTTATTGGAGACGAGATTATCGACGTAATTTATAATAAATGATAAGTTTGCTTCGATACTATGGATTGACGATATTTGCAGAGCAAATGTTAATTGGCATAAAATGGGTTCAAATATTATCGTGATACTTTCGAGCACTCTTTTGTGCATCCATGGTGGAGTGTCAGGTACTAGAAGATCGTCTAATTGTTTTTTGTAGGGGAGAATGCGCTTGCTGACGAATTTATAGTAATGTTTAAGGTTCTCGCTATTACGAGCTGCATCATCCGACCTCAAAAGGTCTCGCAGTTTTTTAGGTGACTCAGAGTTAACCAAAAATTCACTATCCAGGTATTTGTAAGGCATATACTACATATTATAGCATTTTCCTAGAAAAAATCAATAAGCTAACAGGTGTTTCCTACTGGGCGGTTTCGTTATTCTTAAAATAAACTTCAAGATTTTAGATAATAGTTACACTACCTTGTGTGCTTCGGATATCTCAGAAGTCATTCTCGAACGTCTGGGGATGGTTTTGAGGTAAGTTGAGATTCGCCATTGACTTCTGAGAAAATGTGTGCTACAATAGAAGTGCTTAAACTTTAATGAATCGAACCGTCGACATTAGTCGATTAGTTCCAAGCGGAAATGCGGCTATGCACGCAAGTCTGTTCTTGGAACTAGATTTGTTAAAGTTTAAGCGACTATGTGCATAGTCGCATTTTTGTAATCATAAAAAGGAGTGGACCTTATGGAAAATGAGAACATACAGCAACCAACGCAGATTGGACAACAATTAACTCAAGTACAACAGCCGACGATAAAACCGCATAAAACAAATAATACGAAAAAGGTTATTGTAGGTGTTCTCATGCCAGTATTATTTTTATGCGGTTTTGGCCTTGGCTTCTTAACGCATAGTATTGTATCGAAATCAGATACGGTTGAGCAAGATGATAAAGATGAAACCGGTTCAAACCCTAGTAAAGATACGACTACTTCAACTTCTGGTAAGGATACCGAGTCGGGTACGTCGAATACAACTAAGCTAGATAAAGTTCTTCAGCGTGTGGATGTGAACGGGATGTCAATAGCTGATGCTTGTGCGACGGCGCGTGAAGCAGGGTGGCGAATTGAGAGTGTATTAAACGAAGATACATATGCGAGCGGGAGTTGCGCTTCGGACGGGATAGTTGTTAATATCTATTACTATGAATATGAAGATTCAACTGATTATGGTGGCATAAAACTCTATTACAGATAACTACGGCAAGGTAATGTATGATGATTAAACTAAATGATTTACTAAAACTTGATAATTTATCAAATATTAAGGTACGTTTCAACTTATCGAGTTCTAGTTATAATGCAATAGGTAATTATTATACCGATAAAGAAAAATTACTGATCGGTAACTTCTATAATTCAGAACATAAAAGATGGTTCAATGAAAACGACATCGTTATCGGTCTGGCGCAAATTTCTGGTGACCGTTGGCTGCTATTTGATATTAGTAGGATTACAAAAGACCACAATCGTTTAGGTTTTTCGGATGCTGGCTTGTACGATTTTTACGACCACGTGCCTGTTCGTGAGTACGAGGGGCTGTTTGAACGTGTAGTTGTGAAATATCACAAAAGCACAATGGCTCCAGTTATGCGAGGAGATACAGCTCTTGATAATCTTGAAGTTTTTGAGATTCTACCTATAACATTGGATAATATGACAAATTTCCCCGGATATGACAAAGTATCTGTTTCTTTCGCTGAGCTGAAAAATAATTTAACTAAATCTAGAGAGTGGCAAACCGCACTTAAATGTCGAAAAGGAGTTTATGTGATTTCCGATGAAGCGATCGGCAAACTGTATGTTGGCTCAGCTTATGGTGAAAATGGAATTTATGGTCGTTGGGAGACTTATGTTGAAAGTGGTTTTGATAAAAATGAGGTAGAAAACGGAAAGTATCCGAATAAGAGATTCCAGAAAATTGTAAAAGAGCATGGTATTGAATATATACATAATAATTTTCACTATGCTTTATTAGAAACTTTTACGGATAATGTTCCGGACGAACAAATTATTCAGCGAGAAAGTTTTTGGAAAGAAGTTTTACTTACTCGTGATTTTGGGTATAATGAAAACTAATCATGGGAACTAGTACCACCGTTAAATGTCGACATTGCGATAAAGAGCATGAGTTTTTCTTGGGTGTGGGCATGTGCAGTTGTAGCGAAGAGCAATTATTTAACCTAAGTTCTCGTTATGGCTTACTATCGTATTGTTTGCCGAATGAAAAATTTCAAGTTAAAAAATTGATAAAAACAGGTAAAGTTCATCTTGCGGAAGATTATGGCTACAAAATATACAAATGTAACCAATGTGGTACATATGGTAATAGTTTTATGTTTAATTTAGTAGATGAGCAGAAGTTAGCCTATCGGGGTAATCAAATATGTCGGAAGTGTAGCAGTAAAGATTTAGATTTTGATATATCTAGTAATGATATTATGTGTTTGTCTTGTGGCAAGGAAGTGGAAATCATTGAATTGAGTAACTGGGATTAAAGTTATTTTACGAAGAAACTACTATCTCCAATTAGTTTAACCCAAGCAATTTTATTTCCTTTGAGGTGTAATTGTGAGCAGGTTTCACTAACATTTTGTATAAAACCTCTTTCGGTTTTATAGTCGGGAGCATATAAGCAAGTAAAAGCATACGTTTTATCAGGTTTTTGGTAGCGGATAACTATTAGCGATTCGTTTACCTTCTTTGATTTTGTCATTTTCTACCTCAGCTGATTATAGTTTAGTATTTCTCGAATCCAAATGATTTTACATCCATCGCTTTGATAACTTTCAATAATATCTTCCATATCTTCTCGAAAATCATCGGCGGTGAGATAGTCTGATTCATCAAGACTTTTGAAATCATATAATCCGTCGGGAGTTTGATATTTAATTGTGATTAGGTTTTCACCTGCTTCGTTTTTCATATAGCAGACTATACCATATTTTTGATAAAAAGTACAACATAAGCATTTTCTCAGATGATTCTCAGCAGATTATAATTCTTTGATAATTTTATCTTCTCGATGTTTTGGGTCAACTATGGTAATAGTAATATCTTTAGAATCAAAAAATCCTAGATTTTCTTCGTTAGGTTCTTCTAATACGGAAATCTTGTCAACTAACCATTGCGAAGTTTTAAGGTCTCCTTTGAGCGCATTCTTGATAGCAACTGAAATAATTGCTTCTTTGATAGTTCTTGAGTTTTGTTTTGCTACTAAATCTTTGATTTCTTCATTTGTAATATTTTCTAATTTAGTATCAAGTAAATCTCGGATAATGGTAGAGATATTTTTTGAACCCTTTTTACGACCATTTTGTCGACGAGAATCATAACCCTTTTGGAATGGTTGGAGATTTTGCTGGTTCATGAGATAATTTTATCAAAGATGTAAAACTTAATTTTTAGTAAATAATATCTTGATAATATTTTCAAAAAAGTCATATAAAATTATGGACTTTATGCTCGCAATATGATAGAATGAAAAGGGGATATAGTGTGATTTTTATAACCCTTTGTTTTCTTCAAAGATAGTTATAACTTTAGACATTGTGTCCCGCCAGAAGGTTGTTTGGCGCGCATTTGCGCGGTAAACAGGCTTTTCGTTAGAAAAGTACAAGATGAGAACTTAAGTATTTCGTTGGAGCGACATCCGATTTTTATAAATTCACTAGAGTTTATAATCTTGTCCTTCACATATTATGGTACCATAGCTCAGCTGGTTAGAGCGCAGGACTCATAAGCCTGAGGTCGGTGGTTCGATCCCACCTGGTACTACCAAAGATAGTTAGGAAAATATCTTCTATTTTCTGAGAACTATGCTATAATATATATAATGATGGTTCTGTAGCTCAGTTGGTAGAGCAGAGGCCTGAAGAGCCTTGTGTCGCTGGTTCAAGTCCAGCCGGAACCACCATTTTTTGTGAGCTGAATATTTTTAAGATGATGGTTCTGTAGCTCAGTTGGTAGAGCAGAGGCTTGAAGAGCCTTGTGTCGACGGAAGCGACTTCGTCGCCGCACGCTACAAGTCCAGCCGGAACCACCATTTTTTATTGTTTGGGAATAAAAAGCCCTTGCGTTGTGAGAAATTATGCTATAATGGAATTATGCAACTACGTGGGTTATTTATGATAATCTACATACAATTTGGTTTTGAGATTTACACGACGTATCCTTTTATATTCGCGGTCAATAAACGGCACCTTAGGTAAAAGTCGTTTATCGCGAATAGTCGAAAGATTAGTTTGTGTGTAGACACCCCGCGTAGTTGCATACTCGGACCTAGGGTGTCGTTTTTGTATGTGAGGACTTATGAAGACGGCGCTTGAAGTTGGAGTTGAGGGCCAGCGGGATTTTTGTTATAAGTTTTGTTGGCACTCAAAAAGGAGGGCCAAATTTATTATCTTCATATTTTTGGCTCTCACTAATAACTAAAAGGAGGGCCAATGAGGCAAAGAATAAAGCAAACTTTGTCGCGAGAAAAGAAAGATAAGTTTTTCTTGCGGTGTAATATTAACCACAAACATCTTCTTCATAGTGATAAAAGTACTTTGCAAAGTCAATCCGGAGATACCATTTTCTTCGGGGCCGCGTCCCAACGCGATTCTAAAGAATCGCTACCAGCAACATCGTCGGTTCGGAAGAGAAAAGGACTTTTCTCTTCGCTCACGCTCCTCGTGCTGGACGAGCCCGTCGTTACGGGTCTCCGGCGCTCCTTCTCGGTCGTAACCTCCGAAATCCCCTCAGAAAAGGTATCTTTCGGATTGACCAATACTTATTTCTGCAAAAGTTTTAGTTATTCTGGTACTGTTCCTCTAGTGCTGGCTTCATTGGCTTTACTTTTCTTGGTAAGTTGTTTAATTAATCCGATTAGTAATGGTACTAATTCGGTATATGCAACAACTACAGAAGATTTGGGTGATGGCGCAAGTATTTCTTTAAGCATCTTGAATAATGGCACAGAGGTAGCAGATGATGGAGAGGTAAGTACTAATGTAGAAGTAGGACAAGTATCCTATATTGACAATATCGTAAGAGTCAACACGACTCGAATTGGTAGATATTATGTTGGCGTACAAGCAGCCGATGGTAGTTCTAATGAACTAACTAACGAAGATGGAGTAACGATTGGTGTGGTGGGTAATAATGTGAGTACTGATGCTTTTGGTGATAATACTTGGGGATATGTATTGACAGATAATACTACGGCCAGTAGTGATACATTAAGTTATAGTACATTACCAGTTTATAGTGCCGCTAATTCTCCACAATATCAATCATCAGATAATCCCGAGAATGGCAATCATGATCTTAAACTCACCTTTGCTGCGAAAATCCGTGCCGATAAACCAGGTGGACATTACAAAACCAAAGCGATGGTAAGTGTAGCGGCGGAGGCGAAAGAGCTTCTCAAATTACCAGAATATGACGAAAGCCAACTGACAACTAAGTTTGGTGACTTTACTTATATGCAAGACCCAGGACTAGCGGCTTATTGTCAAAATAGTAGTACTCCAGATAAAACTACTGGTCAGCTAGTGGATGGTCGTGATGGAAAGATCTACTGGGTAACAGTATTAGGTACTGGTGCAGCAAAAACTTGTTGGATGACGCAAGATCTTGACCTTGATATTAATAAAGTAACCTTTACTACTACGAATGATGGGGATAATATGTATAAAGGCTCAGATACGACCTGGACAGGTAACTCAGTAGCATCAAAGTCTTCGTGGACATCCAATAATAATGATATACAGTGGTATGAACGTGATACAACTCACGGCACTACACATACTTCACTCGGTAATCTGTATTCCTTTGAAGCAGCGACAGCTGGGACTGGACATAATGTAACCGCTAATAATACGCCAACTACTGGCAGCATTTGCCCGAAAGGATGGAAGTTGCCGTTAAGTGGGAATTCTGCGAACACTGTCAAAGGCTCCTTCCAAAGCCTTCAAGCAGTCGGTATGAGCAGCAATACGGCTGCAGTAGGCGATCCTTACTACTTCCAGTACGGCGGTTATATTGGCGGTTCGCTCAACCTTGTTGGCACCGGCGGCTATTATTGGTCGGCTACGTCCGACAATAGCCGCAACGCGTACGACCTGTACTTCCATACCAATGGCAATTTCTATCCCGCCTACAGCAGCGCTCGGTACGTCGGGGTGTCGGTGCGTTGCGTCGTGCGGTAAAAATGCTAATTACGTAAATTCCAAAACTCTACCACTTGGTAGAGTTTTGGATTGGAGAAACAGGGGTGAAGAAAATGTAAACTCTATCGGCGTGTAGAGTTTGGATTTTTCGACTAATCACTAGTTTTTGTGATATAATAAAAATATGACTACGCTAGAGAAAACAATTTCGATGGTGAAAACTTTGCCGGAAGCAAGGCAACTTCAGTTGCAAAAAAATATTAGTAAGTGGCAGCGGAAAACAGAATCGGAATTTCCAGAAGTAACGGTAGAAGATTTGCGCAAAAGAATCGCTTTGGCGGACGAACGATATGGACGTGGTGAATGTATGGAGATGGGCCAGGCACTCGAGATAGTACGAGCGAAGTATGGCCTATAGCGTAAAATTCTCGGATGATGCGCTGAACGATTTGCTAAATATTACCGAATATTATATTAGTGAATTAAATAGCCCGCAGATAGCTGAGCGATTTTTGGTTGACGTTAAGAATACGGAATTGCGATTAAGCAAACTTGCCGGTAGTCTGCGCGTGCGTGACGAGATGAGCACAGAGCCTTACCGGACGATCCGGTTTAAGAAATACAAATACTTGATGTTGTATAAAATCAAGAATAATGACGATGTTTTGGTTTATGGTATTTATCATATGTCGCAGGATATTAAAGCAAAACTGGCAAAACTTAAATAATTTTTTGGTTGACACGCTGTCAACGAAGCCCAAAATCTGACCCCTGTTGCGGAAAATTCTTCATTGACATGGTATCAACGAAGAAAAAACGGTGATTAGATATTTTTGAGAGCCCTTTTTACCTTTTCAATATCTTCGGGGCGAGTGGCGTAACTGAGGGAGAAGCGGACTAGTGGTGGATACTTACAAACTTTGTCGAGATAATAATGAGCGCAGAAGTAGCCAGTGCGGGCCATAATGTGCTCTTTGCCGAGGGCGGCGCCGAGTAGATGTGAATCTAAACCTTCGACATAGAATGACATAGTAGGGTTAGCCTCGGTGCCGACCAGGTGGACTTTGGCTTTGCCATGAAGGAATTCGTCTAGTTCCCTGGTGCAGTTGGTGAGAAGTTTTTGGTTGGCTTTGCTACGGGAGCCTAGCCAGTCGAGAGCAGTGCCTAAGGAAATAATCTCGGCCCAAGCCTGTAAGCCCGGCTCAAAAATGGTATGGGTATGATCTTTGTTGGCGCTGGAAAGTAAATAGTGGTCAGCAAAAACATCGTCTACCATACCGCCGCCGACGAAAGAAGTTTTGATCTTGGGTAATAAATCGCGGCGGATGACCATTACGCCGAGTGAAGCGGCGTACATTTTGTGAGCGGAGAAACAAATCGCATCGGCTTCGGTTTTTTCTAGGATTTCGTGATAATGGGCCATAGCCTGAGCGGCGTCGATAATGATGATGCCGCCGGCTTGATGGACTTTTTTGACGACGTCTTTGAGATTAACAAGTTGGCGTCCGTCGAAATTCGCGGCACAGTTGACCACGACCACCGCGTTCTGAAAACTTAATTCCTCATCTTTGGCGAATTCGCCCCGTGCAATATTCGTCAACTTACCGGTGAGCGGTAAACTGCCATCCTGGTTGCGTTTCAATACGATGCGGGGGATATTTAGTTTTTTCGCCATTGCCATAGTGGCGAGGAAAGGAGAGTTATGTTCAATGTCGGAAGTGATGACGCGCTCGACCCAACTAGGATCTAGTTGATTTAGGATTAAGTTGATACCATAAGTGGTATTGAGCGTGAAGGAGACAAAATAATCTTTGTCTCTAAGTTTGAGAAACTTGAGGACTTTTCTGCGGGTACCGTTGACTAGTTCGTCGGTTTGTTCGCCCCACGGATATTTGACGCGCTCGCCGCAAGAATTGTGCTGGAAATAGTACTTTTGCATAGCTTCCACTACGGGTTGCGGACGTAAACTCTGGCAAGCTGCGTCGAGATAAACTGATTTGCTGTCTAAATAATCAAAATCCTTCATACCTATATTGTACCATAAACTTATGGCTTAAGAAATAACTTCGTCGGTTTGGGAAATCTATATTAATGGCATTTTCCGTATTGCATTAACTGCGCTGGGAGGACTTTTTGGTAGTTTCGTTGTAACCGCCGAGGGTGAGTTTGAGAGTTTGTTCTTTGCCGTCGCGGAGGAAAGTAATTTGGACGGTGTCGCCGGGTTTGTATTCGCCGATTAGACTGGAGACACTGCCGCGTTTGCCGATTTCGACACCATTGATCTTGGTGATAACGTCTTTGTCCTGGAGGCCGGCTTGGTCGGCGGGGCCGTCTTTGATGATGGCGCTGGTGTTTTGGTTATTGAAGAGATAAGCGCCGGAAGTAACGGGTAAATCGTAAGTAACAGCGAGGTCGGGGGTGATATTGATATAAGTAACGCCGATGTAGGCGCGGTCGGCGGAATTGTTTTCGATAATATTGCGGAGCATACCGGTGACGCTAGAAATCGGAATGGCGAAACCAATACCGTCGGCGCCAGAACTGGTGGCTGTATTGATGCCGATGACTTCGCCGGCAGCGTTGACGAGTGGGCCGCCAGAGTTGCCCGAGTTGATAGCGGCGTCGGTCTGGATCATATCACTGAGGTTCTCGGAAGAACCATTGCTGCTATCGTAAGCGGTGACGGAGCGGCCGGTGCCGGAGACGATGCCGTAAGTGATGGTGTTTTGATATTGACCGAGAGCATTGCCGATGGCGATAACGGGCTGGCCGGTGCTGATAGTTTTGGAATCGCCGAGAGTGACGGTGGGGAGATTGTCGACGTCATTAATCTTGAGGAAGGCGACGTCGTTGAGTGGGTCGGTACCGACGAGGGTGACTTTGTCGTAAGTCTCGCCGCTATCGAGGACGACTTGAATAGAATTGGCGCCGTCGACGACGTGCTTGTTGGTGAGGATGTAGCCATCTTTAGTAACGATCATACCAGTGCCAGCTGAGGTGGAAGTGGAAGATTGGCCAAACCAGCCGGTAGTGCGGGTCTCAGTGACGATGGAGACGACGCTCGGCGCGACGCGAGAAGCGACTTCGGCGATAGTTCCCTCAACGAAATTGGCGGAATTGCCATCGCTACCAAAGTTCCAAGTGATTGGCTCATCATTCTCGAGGTAGTTCATAATCGAAAGCGTGAGGCCGGCGCCAGCGGCACCCAACGCGAGAATTAGTAGAGTGACAACGGTCATCCGGAAGGTGCGGTCTTCTGTGGCGGTAGATTTGATTTTGGCTTTGTAAGTCTTGGGTGGTTTAGTAGGTTTTAACTCTTTGAATTTATCTTCGCTAGCGACTTTGGCTTGATCGAATTGTGCTTTGACTTCTTTGTCCATAAAAATATCTCCTAATTAGCCTTATTTTAGCAAATTTTCCTTTAATGAATATTAAATCTAGGTTGACTAAAGCCAATAATCAGGACGACTACGACTACGAGTGTGAAAATTAGCGGTAGAGCGAGCTCGCGGAGGTTGAGTTTACCTTCGTTTTTATGCAAATTATTATAAATCTTGAAATAGGCAAACATTAAAACCGTGAGAATAATGGCTAGCTGAGAGACGCAAATGCCGGTGGAAGCAAAAGTGTAAATAATTAGCCAAGCGTGCGAGAGCCAAGCGATTTCGGCGGAGAAGAGCCCACAAACTAGCGAAATAAAGGAGGTTTCTTTGTCCTCTCCCTGGACGAGGACGTGATGTGAAGCGGCGTAACCGATGATGAACTCAGAAACTACTAAAACAATCGAATCGGTAATGGCGGCGAAAACGGTGGCAGCGGTGGTGCCAACGAGGACGGCGATGAGGGCTTGGGTAATGGCGAAATTGAGCGAAGAGCGGGGTTTGATGAAAATCAACCAAATCGCGTAGGTGGCCATCAAGACGAAATGCACGGGTAGGAACATTGACCCGGCAGCATAGGCCAGTAAGACAAAACTGATGCCGACGATAAAATCGACTAAACTCGAGCGGATGTTGAGCCACCAGTAGCGGTGGTTGACGGCGAAGACGCGCCATTTGGATACAATAATGAGAACGATACCGATGACGCAGTTGCCAGTGATGACGGTGGCACCGATGGAGACGACGGCTAGTAATAAGTTCAAGATTATATGCATTAAAGAACTTAATGCGTTTCTGCTTTTTCTAATGAAAATGTAATCAGCCATAGTATTATTATATATCAAAAATGATAATTTTTATAAAAAAGTTTTTTATAATATTGAAAGTAAAAAATAATGTAAAAAAGTAAAGAAAATTCGCGCATAAAAAAGTTATTATGGTATAATGAGGTAATGGAACAATCAAAACCGAGTTTCTTCAAAAAACATCCTTTGCTGAAGGATTTGTTGAGTTTAGCAATTTTTGTCATCGCGGTGGTGGTGGGGACTTTTGTCTTGAACGCCTACGTTTACCGCTCATACGATGTAGTGGGGATGAGTATGGAAAATACTTTGCATAATGAGGACCGCGTGATTGTGAATCGGCTAACGGTGAGCTGGCAACATTTCTTGGGTAATGAATATGTGCCGAAACGGGGTCAGATTATCGTGTTTGCGAATGGTGATGCGTCGGGGCCGCTGACTTGCAATGTGCCGACCGGGCAAAAAGATCAATATATTATTAAGCGAGTGATTGCGTTTCCGGGGGAGCGCGTGACGGTGAAAGACGGAGTGTTGACGGTATATAATGATGAGCATCCAGATGGTTTCCATCCAGATGATGATACGCGAGTGGACGAAAATAATGGTCCGAAGGAAAACTCTTCGGGCGACGTGGATATGATTGTACCGGAAGGTGAGATTTTTGTGGCTGGTGATAATCGTGAGGGGACGCATTCGTTTGATTCGCGGTCGGGGCTGGGGACGGTTCCCTTCTGTCGGATCATTGGGCCGGCGGTGCTGAGGGTGTACCCGTTTGACAAAATCCGGACTTTTTAGGTAGGAGATTGAAGGTCAGCCTCCGCGTACAGTACCAGATTGAGGAAGCGAAAGGCGCCCCGAGTGGAGCGCCTGTGCTTAGGAGTAGATAAGTTTGTAATTGGGGCGAGATTTGTCGTGCCGGAGGTTGATGCTCTCGGTGCGGCGGGCGTTTTCGATGATGGCGGCGAAGTAGGACTTGGGGCTGCGGCCGGTGATGATAAGATTATCGGTGCCGATTTCAGTGAAGATTAGCTGGAAATCCCCATTGACGACGATTTTGCGGGCATGGCGGTCATAGAGACTGTCCTCCTCGTTCGTGCGAATCTTTTCGGCGTTGGGAGTATGGGCATTGTCATGGATGATCCTGATGGAGCGGTTGGCGTCGTGGGTGAGTTTGGAGCTGTTGAGCGGTAAAAACTCAAGGACGAGTCCGGAGCGGGTCAGTTCCCAGCCGCAGAGGGCGAAAGACTTGAGCCGTCCCTCGAGGGCAACTTCGAGATCATCGTAGCTGGTTTTGCCGTTGTATCGGCGAAACTGAGGACGGCGGCAAACCTGGAGACTGACTGGGACGTGGGCGACAGCGAGGTCGGCCAGCTCCTCAGCGGGAAAATAGTGGTATAGGGTTGGCCGGAAACGCTCCAATGGGTAAATTTCGCGAGTGACCTGATAGTCGGCGTCCAAGATTCGTTGAACCTGCAAATTATCCAAAATTAAATCCTCCTTTTTTGAAAGAGCATAGAATTGATAGGTCTATTTTTCTGTTGTAGCACACATTGCCACTATTGTCAATATTTTGAACACTAAAGTTGTTCAGTTTGCTTAAAATAAACTTAAAAATGCCCCGTTCGAGTGAACGGGGCGGGTGTCAGCGCGGGCGGGAGTGCTTTTTACGGTAATGCGCAGGCGTGTAGCGGTCTTTCATAGATGCCGGGAGGGGTTTGGGGTGGCGCTGTTTGTTCCAGACGCCTTTGGGCGTGGGGCTGTAGTAGGGGTTCGGCATAAGGATTCCTCCTGATTAAATAGTAATGCCGCGGGCGAAGACGGTCTCGAGAATTTTGGCGTTAGATTCTTTCAAGTAGCTGAGCCAGAAGTGACGGTAGTCGGCGTGGTTTTTGAGATAATGAAAATCGGTATAGGTGAGCAGAAATGGTGAAGTCGTGGAGGAAAGGATGGAAGAGTGCGGATTGGGGTCGTGCCGGACGAAGCGCGGCTCGCATCGGATGTTGATGCGATGGTTGTCAATGTAGCTGGCGTGACAGCGAACGGCGAGATAGGGGTAAGTGGCGGGGAGGTCATCGTCATAGGCAGGGTCGGTAAGTCGAGTAATGAGGAAGACGGAGGCGTTTTTATGCTGGAGATAGTGGTTGGGGTCGCGCCAGTTGGCGATAAGCGGTTTGGCTTCGTTGTTGGTCTGAGCCTTGGTGAGAGTTTCGATGGCGAGGATGGCGAAGCGGTGATATTCTTGAAGAGCCTGGTAGCGTTGATCGTCGAGGCCGGTGATGGGTTGATGATAACTTTCGATCCTGCGTTCGAGGCTAATCAGGATATCTTGCCACAGCTTGAGGCGATTGTCGAGGTTGGTGCGGCCAAGGAACGCTAATTCATCAAAAGAATTGATGGTAGGAGTGTTGCTGGCGGCGTTTTGGAAATAGGCGGTGATTTCGGTATAAAACTTAGGGTCGTTTGGCCCAGGCAAAGGGTATTTTAGGGGAAAATAGACGTAATCGGCGCTGTATTTCAGTGAGCTGAAGCTGGATGGCGAAACGACGGTGAGTGACATTCTGATTCCCTCCTGTGGTTCGATGGATGCAGATGGAGTTAATCGTTGCGGAGGCGGTCGGCGCGCTGCGGGATGTAGTAGCGGAGCATGAACATCGAGATGAGCCAGATGGCGATTATGAGAGTGAAGGTAATGGGGGTGGCGTAGACGGCGATAGCGGCGGAAATGCCGTAGCTGGTGCCGATGATAATGCGAATGAGTTCTGGGAGTGAACAATTACAGACGAGGATGGCGACTGCCAAGTAGATTGCATCGGTGATAAGGATAGGCAGAAAGTGCTGCGCGCGAGTGAAGTTGAGGTCGATGAGGTCGCGCTCGATATGCCATTCGAGGAAGTGAGTGGTGCCATTTCGTAAATCACGCAGGCGGCGAACGACAAGGATGACATTGCGGAAACATCTTTCGAGAAAGACATTGCAAAATAGGTAGATGAAGAACGTGATGGCGGCACCGAGGAAGAAGTTGGTGAGGTAGACGATAAGTGCATTCACGAGGCTAAAGCGATCGAAGATTGCGGGAAAGCGATGCACGAGACGGTCGTAGCCGAGGATGTAAAAGGAGAGCGTGCCCCATATCATAATGATGGTGAGGGCCAGGTGCAGTCATTTCCAGATTTTCTGGGTGGTGGTCGTGGTTTTTGCAATTTGAATAGTGTTCGTCATGAGAAGATTCCCCCTTTGTAGTATGGGTCAGCCAAGTTCTCGATAATGTGTTGGGAAAGAACGAGGGGCAGACCCTATCTTTTCGTTATATCACACTTTTCCGCTTTTGTAAATAGATTGAACACCGGATTTGTTCAATTTTAAGGAAATGTTGTAAAAATTACAACAATTTTGGAGTGCTCATTGACAAGATTTGGAATTTTTGCGATAATATAGGTTATGAAAGAAAATATTTGGCAAAAATTGCCACACGGGTTTACAGTTTTGGCGCCGATGGAAGGTGTGACGGATGTGATGTTTCGGCAGGTAGTGGCAAAGGCGGGACGGCCAGATCTTTTTTATACGGAGTTTACAAATGTGTCAAGTTTTGCTTCGGAAAAGGGGCGGTTTAATGCGCTGGAGCGGTTGGAAATTGCGCCGACGGATCGGCCGATTATTGCGCAGATTTGGGGCAAAAATCCGGAACATTTTGCGGAGCTGGCTGGGGCGTTGGAGGGGCTAGGATTTGACGGATTGGATATAAATATGGGTTGCCCGGACCGGAATGTGAACCGCGCGGGCGGTGGAGCAGCGATGATTCGGACGCCGGAGCTGGCGCTGGAATGTATCCGCGAGGCGAAAAAGGCGACGAATTTGCCAGTATCAGTGAAGACGCGACTGGGGTATACTTATATGGAGGAGTTTCGCGAGTGGCTAGCGTTGCTTTTGCGGGAGAATTTGGCGGCGCTGACGGTGCACCTGAGGACGCGCAAAGAAATGTCAAAAGTGCCGGCACATTATGAACTGATTCCGGAGATTTGTAAACTACGAAATGAATTGGCGCCGGAGACGAAATTGATAATTAATGGCGATGTGAAAGATTTGCGACAGGTACGGGAACTGTCGTGGCAATATCCCGAGGTCGATGGCTGGATGATCGGACGAGGCGTGTTTGAGAATGTGTATTGTTTCACTGAACATCAGGCGACGCAAGCGGAGCTGATGGAGCTGCTAAATCTGCATTTGGATCTGTTTGATGCGGAAGATATGAAACATTGCGCGATGCAGGCGCAGCTGATGCGGGAGAATCCGGAGTTTGCGTTAAAAAGCGACGGGAAAGTGCGGCCGTTGCCGTATGAGCCGCTGAAGCATTTTTTCAAAATTTATATCAAGGGGTTTAATGGGGCGAATGAGTTGCGGACGAAATTGATGGAGACGCATTCGACGGAAGAAGCGAGAAGGATTTTGCGAAATATGTAATACAAAGTCCACTCAACCGTGTTTTTCTCGGCCCGCGTCGCGCCAGTCTCGTTCAAAAGGCTAGTAATGCGCTCCCTTGCGCTCACCTTTCCCTCCGAGGTTTGGTGGCTCTCTCCTCATTGCGGAGCGGAATTAAATTATTTCCGTATGTTCCTCTCGCAAATCGGACCCGAGCCAGCCAGGAACGAAATAACCTCGGATGAAAAGGTTCACCGGGTCGCGCGAATAGTCTTGAATGACGTTGCGCCCGCAGTGGTTTTTGATGCGGTAGTTCTGAGGGTTTTAATCTTGGATTTCGTGTGAATAGGAAAATCCCCCGACCGTGAGGCCGGGGGTGGTGGGTGCTAGACGTCCTGGTGGGGGTGGCAGAAATTGTGGAGATAGTGGACGAGGTTGTAGATGTTGACTGCCGTGCATAGAAGATTGATAACGCCAAAAACGAGCAAAATGATATTGCAGCTGCCCTCGAGGAAATACTCGCATATTGCTTCGCCGAAGCAGAGGCCGGCGGTTAGGGGGGTAGTGACGAGGGAAAGAACGTCAATATGGGGGTTGATGAGAATTTTTATACGATATATTCCATAGAAGCTAGCGATTATGGAGAGAATGACGATCAGAGAGTGAGCGGCGGTGGAAAGGATGTTCATAGGATACCTACTTTCTAAAAATGTAAGGATGTGTGGTTGGGATGTCAAAGGATTTCGTCGGGGTGGCGGAGTTTTTGGCTGAGGCTGAAGGCGTTGATGATGGTAATGGCGGCACAGACGCTGCCGAGGAGGACGTAGATGAAGGCTGTAATATTCTCGAAAAAGTTGGGCTGGAGATAGACCATGCAGCAAATGACGACGGTAGCCAGGGCGGAGAGAATGGTGTGGATGAGAGCTTTGATTTGAGAATACTTCATGAGGGTGCTCCTTTCATTTTTGGTGAATATTGTGGTAAAATCGGACGATACTGATAATGGGGATGATAATTTGAATGTACGCCCCTCTATCTTTCTATTGTAGCACAGATTGGTAAAAATGTCAATACTTTTATGCTTTTTCGATGGATAAATCAAGGAAAAGGGCGGATTTTTTGATTTTTTGCAATCAACATCCCCGGGGCAGAGCCCCGAGGAATTAAACCTGGTCAATTATTAAAATTCCCCCGACCGTGTGGTCGGGGGGGGGTGATTTATGCCTATACGGATATTAAGCTGATATGATGGCTGGGGCGGGAGGTTGGACTAGTGAAACTTGGTGGTGAGGCTAGATAATCTGGACTTCGGCGGCGCCGTAATAATTGAGGTTGAGGAGCTGGTTATTCCAGGGCTTGATCGGCGAGCCGTCGAGGCTGTAGGAATAGACGAGGCCGCGGTGGCCGGATGGCATCGATTCGGCGGTGTAATCCTCGCGCAGCTGCATGACTTGGTCATAGAGGTGGGTGGAGGCACGGCCGGGGAAATCGGTGGTGTCGAGACGGAAGTACTTGAAGCGCTGGAGGGCTTGGGCGTAGGCGATGGTGGCGAGGAGGATGTGTCGGCCGAAGCTTTGCCCGCGATACTGAGGCAGAACAGCGAACCAGTCCATCCAGATTGATTTCCCGCCGTCGTAGCCGGATTCGCCAGGGTCGTCGGCGCCATCGGTACCGGGCGGGTCGAAGGTGTAAACGCCGGTGAGGCCGACGAGGTCGGCGCGGTGGTAGACGAGCCAGCTGGCGTTGGTGCGATCGCTGAGGTCGTAGGCCTTGTCGATGTAATCTTGGTCGGGGGGATTGTGCGGCCAGATTTGCTGCTGAACCTGGAGAGCCTTGTAATTGCAGATGGGATCGACGAGGACGAATTGCAGTCCAGCGGCGACGGTCTCGGGAGTGTTCATTAAGTCGATCATTTGACTACCTACCTCCTTAAGGTACAAAATACTCTTATATTATAACATATTCTTGGTAGTTTTGAGAAAATAGTGGAGATATTGTTGTAAATTCTACAACAGTTCTAGAGGTGAGAAGATGGAACTTGGTGAAATCCTGTGGAAAACTCGGGAAATTTTAGGGAGGATTTTTGAGAAATAACAGAGATGGTTGGTAAATAACGTTGTAATTTTTACAACATTTGCGTGAAATTGTATAATTTTGTGGTCAAAATATTGACTTTTTGGCTAAAGTGTGCTATAATGGAAGGATAGGGGGTAGATTTTTTGAGGTTCGTTTTAGACTTGAAAAGTACTTTACAAGATTGGAGGAAAGCGAAAATGTCGTTATTCACCGAAGTTTTGCAGGCGCTGGATGGTTCTGAAGCTACGATTAAACGGCTGCAGGAAGAAAGTGCTCGACTGAAATTGGAGAAGGCGGAGTTGGAACAGAAGTATAAGGAATTGGAAGCGAATGGAGAGGCGTCGCGAGAAGCATATGAAAATGAACGAGTGCGGCTCTTCAGGCGAGAATTCAGATCCGAGAGCTGGAAGTGGAGAAGTTTGGTTTGCAGAGAGAGGTGCGAAGCCTGGAGCAGCGCTTGAAGATCTATGAGCAAGCTGTGGGCCCGGAGCCGGAGACGGCGACTGAAGAAACGCTAGCTGAGGCGAAAGAGAAGGCAGAGACAATGAATCGGAGCATCGAACATATTGGTTTGGAGAAGAGGACGCTGAATCGTCTATTGCAGCACGATATTGTGACGGTGGGTGATGTTTGTGAATATAGAGCGCTGGAGCTTTTGCTTCATGTGCGGGGATTTGGCGCAGTAAGTTTGAACGACCTAAACTATAGGTTATGGCAACAGGGGGTGAAATTTGCGGATGAGGTAACGTGGAGTGACAATAATCTGGCGCAAAAAATATTGCGGCCGAGTCGAGCGAGAATGTTGACGATAGGGAAAATGGACTTGTCAGAGAAGACTTTTGCTGAGGCGAAGGCAGCGGGATTCCGGACGGCGTGGGATGCGTTGACGATGACTAAGGGTGAAGTACGGCAACGATTTGACAGTGTAGAATGTGCGGAAGAGTTTTTGAAAAAGTTGGATGATTTTGGTTTTCTTCTGAGCTAAAAGAAGCCCCGGCCAGTGTGGTCGGGGCTTTTGCGGGAGGTGGAATTGGGGGATGTTGGAACTTTGCGTCGGACAGGTTTATTGTAGTATAAAATTGTATTTTGGGCAAGGAAAGTATCTTTCTAGGTTTAATTAACTAATCCAGAAAGAAAAATAGTAACAAATAAAAGAACAACCTT
>CAZPCQ010000004.1:0-55693 GCA_964585155.1 uncultured Candidatus Saccharibacteria bacterium
TCAGCGTAGCGACGGGGGCGACGCAGGTGGCGACGTTGTATAGTGTGACGTATAACGGAAATGGGAATACTGGCGGAGTTACACCCGTTATTCAGAGCGCAGAGAGCGACAATGCCACTTATACTTTTACCGCTCCGTCAGCAGATGGTTTAGTAAAAACTGGTTATGGTCTCGTCGGTTGGGCGGAAAGTCCAAGTGCTACCACTCCGCAGTATAATCTTGGTAGTACTATAGTGCTTGATAAAGCGAGTCCTAATAAGACGCTTTACGCCGTGTGGTCGAATTGGGGCTCAATTACTACTATGCAGACTATGACGGCTACTATTTGTGATACGGCGAACATTGGTGATAGTAAGCAACTTATTGACAGTCGCGATAACAAGTCTTATTGGGTAACTAAACTTAAAGATAATAACTGTTGGATGACTCAAAATTTGGCTTTTGATCCAACTGGTAAAACACTTACACCTGCCGATTCTGATGTACGTGAAAACTGGAGTGCGGTTTCAGAGTGGGGCCAGACTACTGGTGTTGTTGCTTGGCAAATTTCTACTGATGGTACTGGACACAATAGTTATGGAGGTTATTATTCTTGGGGAGCTGCAGTGGCTGGTACTATGCCGGTTGGCGCTGGAGAAGCTTCGGGCAGCATTTGCCCTAAAGGTTGGAGGCTTCCTTCTAACGATGATAATAGGGGACCAACTTTTATAGAGCTATTTGATGCCTATAAGATAACTAATAATTCTGCTGGTTCTGCTGTTCTTAGATCTGCACCACTTTACTTTGTTCTTGGTGGTACTGTTAATAATGGTTCATTTAGTGGCCCTGGTCACAATGGTTTTTATTGGACTTCTACGTCTAGTAATAGTAGTGTTTTTCCGTATTATTTAATGGTGAGCGCTAGTAATGCCATTTCATCTCAAGCATCCTATTCTAGTTATTATGGTTATTCGGTGCGTTGCGTCGTGCGGTAAAAATCCCCATTTCGCTGATTCCGTAGTATAATGGAATTATGGAAGAAGAAACTTTGACAATGCGGGAGGTGAGTCGAGAGCTGGGGATTCCGGTATATACGATTCGTTATTTCTGCAACCACGGCCTGGTGCCAAATGTGCGCCGGGCTCGTGGCGGGCGGCGAGTTTTTACCGCCGAACAGTGCGATTGGCTAAAGAGTCTTTGGCAACTGAAAAATTGTGGACTAAAAGTCGACGAGCTGAGGAAATATGCACGGTTATGCCGAGATGGCGATGTAACTTTAGCGGAGCGAAAAGCAATTCTGACCACGCAAGAACGTCAGCTACGACAGGAGGCTGAAGATATTAGCCAAGCGATTGATTTCTTGGAGCGGCGAGAGGAGCTGATTGATAAGATTATCAATCAGCCAACCACAGAGCACAGTCCTTGGATGTAAAATTATTATTCTGAAAATTTCAATAATGCTAACAGTAGTGTTAGCATTATTGCTAGATAGAACAGGGGTGGAGGCTTTACAAATGCTAACAGCGGTGTTAGCATTTGCGGTCTCCATAAAAACTCTATTTTGCACGAAAAACCTCCCATACGGGAGGTTTCCCTATTAACTGAATAATCGTCAGGGCGGAGGCGATGATAAATCGATATCTCTCCTCCACCCATCCATTATCTGCTAAACTTCAGCCAGATCATCCGCGGAAGGACCACTAGCAAGGTCGGCCGTCTCAGCGGCGAGCTCGTCGGCTTCGGCATCGGTAACCTTGAGCGGAGTCACGCCAGTACCAACTGGAATCTTGCGACCGATAATGACGTTTTCCTTGAGGCCCTTGAGGCGATCAACGCGACCATTGATGGCGGCATTGATGAGCACGCGGGTAGTATCTTGGAAGGACGCCGCGGACAAGAACGAATCGGACCAGATAGACACCTTGGTAATACCGAGGAGTAGGTTCTGATAGGTGGCCGGCTGGCGACCTTTTTCTTCGAGTTCTTTATTCTCAGCGATGATAGCAGCCTTGGAAACGATGTCGCCGGAGACGAAACTGGAGTCACCAGCGTCGTCGATCATGACGCGGCTAAACATCTGGCGGACGATAATCTCCAAGTGCTTGGCGGAGATTTCGTGGCCCTGGGCGGCGTAGACCGAGATGACGTCGTTCATAATGTAACGAGCAGTCTCTTCGGCGCCCTTATACTTGAGCAAATCTTGCAAGTTCAAGGAACCGGTGGTGATACGGTCACCAGCAGAGACGCGGTCGCCGTCTTTTACAAGGAGCTCGGCGTCGTTTGGAATGTCGAGTTTCACGGCGGCACCGGCTTCGGCTACGACGATGATAGCGTCATCAGTGAGCTGAGCGTTGCCGTCGACGGGTGAGATCAGTGGTTCGAGGCCACCGTCTTTGTCGGCGATAACATCACCGGCTTTGACACTAGCACCATCTTTGATGCGAGCCTTGCGACCTTCCAGAGCGAGACGAATGGTATCGCCAGTATCTGGAGTGACGGTGACGATGTAGCGGTTGCCTTCTTCGGCGACCAAGATCGAACCGTCGACCGGGGAGACGTAAGCCTGACCTTTTGGTACACGAGCCTCGAGCAACTCTTCCACACGCGGAAGACCGCGGGCGATAGCACCGGAACCAGCCACGCCGGAGCCGTGCTTAGTATCAAGGGTTAGCTGTGTACCTGGCTCACCGAGAGACTGAGCAGCGATCACGCCGACCGGCTGGTTGGCAGCGACGAGCTCACGGGTGGACATATCGACACCATAAGCCTTACGTGGAATACCATCGACAGCAGTGGTAGTGAGAACGGATTGAATCTTGACTACATCAATATTCTCATCCTGTTCGATCTGCTCAGCGATTTCCTTAGTAATGAGCTGGTCGGCATCGACGTAACCCGGCACCGGCTCAGCAGTGTAGCGACCAGCGATACGAAGGGCGAAATCAATGCCGGTGTATTCACTTTCGCTGCGATAGACGGCAAAGCCTGGATCGGGCGCCTCTTCGTCGGTAGTGAAGACATCTTGCGCCACATCGACGAGACGGCGGGTAAGATAACCAGAGTCGGCCGTACGCAAAGCGGTAGACACCTGACCCTGACGAGCACCACGAGTGGCAATGAAGGACTCAAGGGTATTGAGACCTTTCTTGTAACTACTCTTGACTGGGAGCTCAATTTCGTTGTTGTTAATATCGACCATGATACCAATCTCGGCCGAAGCGAGTTTAATGTTACTGACCGAACCACGAGCACCGGAGTTCACCATCACGGCAATATCGGTATCCATACTGGCGAGCTTGCTCTTCAAGAACTCAGAAATCTTTTTATCGATGTCGCGCCAGTTAGCCACAGTAAGATTATAACGTTCGCTTTCGGTGACCAAGCCTTGCTCGTACTGTTCCTGAATAAGGGCCGTCTTGGCATCACCCTCGGCAATGAAGTCATCAATCTCGGGATAAGTCGGGTAATCATCCTTCGCGGTTGAGACGGAAGCGATGGTTTCGTACTCAAAGGCGAGGTTCTTGACGGCATCGGCAGTTTTCACGGTCATTTCGGCACCGTATAAGTCGAAGATATCGGCCATAACTTTCTTCAGCTGCTTGCTGGTCTGGACGGAGTTATCGTAAGGATAATCCTTTGGCAAGATTTCATTGAAAATCACGCGACCGAGAGTAGTATTGCGAATTTCACCCTTAGCGTAGACGCGAATCGGCGTCTGCAAGGCGATCACGCCCTGGTCGTAGGCCATTTCGGCTTCGTAAACGGAGCTGAAAGGCTTAACATTCTCCGTCTCGGTACCGGGCTTGTCGTAAGTGAGGTAGTAGATACCCAACACGACATCCTGATAAATCGCCAGCACCGGTGCACCATCGGCAGGCTTCAAGAGGTTCTTGCCGGCAGACATCAGCTCGCGAGCCTCAGCCTGAGCGGCATCGGACAATGGTAAGTGGACTGCCATCTGATCACCATCATAGTCAGCGTTAAAGCCGGAAGCCACGAGTGGATGCAACTGAATGGCTTTACCTTCAATCAAGCGCGGCTGGAAGGCCTGGACGGACAAGCGGTGCAAACTCGGCGCGCGGTTTAAGAGTACATACTTCCCTTTAATACATTCGTCGAGGCCATCCCAGACTACTGCGTCGCCAGCCTCGATCATACGAGTAGCGGAGCGGATGTTGGCGGCGTGTTCGTTGGCGATCAACCAAGAAATTACAAATGGTTTGAATAATTCTAGAGCCATCTGCTTTGGCAAACCACATTCGTTGAGCTTTAGCGTCGGGCCGACCACGATGACGGAACGACCAGAGTAGTCAACACGCTTACCGAGCAAGTTTTGGCGGAAACGCCCCTGCTTACCTTTGAGAAGGTCGGAGATACTTTTGAGTTTGCGGCGACCATTCTGAGCGCTGGCGCTGCGGCTACCGTGAACAGCAGAGTTGTCAATCAGGGCGTCAACGGCTTCCTGGAGCATACGCATTTCGTTGTGACGAATCACGGCTGGAGCGTTTAGCTCGATCAATTTCTTCAAGCGGTTATTACGGTTAATCACACGGCGATAGAGATCGTTCAGATCGCTAGTCGCGAAGCGGCCACCAGGGAGCGCGAGCATCGGACGCAGATCGGGAGGAATTACTGGGATCACCGTCAAAGTCAAGTCAACCGGTTTGATACCAGCGGCTTCCATGCCTTCGAGCACCTTGAGACGCTTCATCAAGCGCTTTTGTTTTTGACCTTTGGTTTCTTCGACTTCCTCGCGCAGCTCAGAAATCATAGTCTTCAGGTCGATTTCTTCGAGCATCTTGGTGATAGCAGTAGCGCCCATCTCGACTTCGACGAGATCAACGTATTCCTCTGGTAAGTTGCGATACGCCTGCTCGGTGATGACGGCGCCTTTTTGCAAACTTTCTAGAGCGTTCTTACGCATCAAGTAATCTTCTTCAAGTTTTTCGATTTCCTTGGCTTGTTCGTCGGCGAGAGCGGTAGCATTGGCGTTCTTGTCCGAAGCCAGCTGCTCATAGCGCATCCGGATGGCTTCACGACCAGCCTCGGTCGCAGCCTCGAGATCTTCAAGACGCTGAGCGATTTCTTCGTCCTTCGCCTCAATAATGAGGTACGCTGCGAAGTAAACCACTTTTTCGATATTTTTCACCGTCAGATTAAGCAAGACACTGAGCGCGCTCGGCGTACCACGCATAAACCAGATATGCGCAACTGGCGCAGCCAGAGTAATGTGCCCCATACGTTCACGGCGAGAGATGCTCTTAGTAACCAAGTTACCTTCTTTATCCACCGCAGCCTCACGGGAACGCACGCCTTTCAACTTTGAATCGTGCGGATTAATATCTTTGACTGGACCGAAAATCCTTTCGCAGAAAAGGCCGTCACGTTCTGGCTTTTGGGTGCGATAGTTAATGGTTTCCGGCTTCAAGACTTCGCCATAACTCCAGCCGAGAATATCCTCTTTACTGGCGACACTAAGCCTAATCGAGTCAAAATCGTTGGCGCTAATGTAATTATCCATCCAAGCCATTTTACAACTCCTCTCCGAGGTCCAATGAGCCTTCATCATCATCGACATCGAGCAAGTCGACATCGAGTTCGTCTTCGTCAAGGTCTTCATCGTCCTCTGTTAATTCTACCCCCTCATCATCTAACATTTCTTTAGCTTCCTCATCGTCGAGGTCAACCATAGTATCCTCAGCGTCGGCTTGAATACCGTGCTGGGCGTAAATCAAGCGATCATCGCGCTCCTTCTCGATCTCGCGGGAAGTCTTTTCGATAACTTCGCCAGCGTCGGTAGAGTTACCGTGATCGAGCAAGTCGACTTTCAGACCTAAGCCCTGGAATTCCTTAACCAAGACGTTGAAACCTTCTGGTAACTTCGGACCTTCAATCGGTTCGCGCTTAATGATAGATTCGTAAGCCTTGGCACGACCGTAAACATCATCAGACTTAATCGTCAACATCTCCTGTAGGGCAGTAGCAGCACCATAAGCCTCAAGAGCCCACACCTCCATTTCTCCGAAACGCTGACCACCGTTCTGTGCCTTACCACCGAGCGGCTGCTGAGTGACGGCAGTGTACGGACCAGTGGAACGAGCATGAATCTTGTCTTCGACCATATGGTGGAGTTTCAGCATATGCATCACGCCAACGGAAGTACGTTCGTTGAATGGCTCACCGGTGAGACCATCGTAGAGTTGGACACGACCATCACGAGCGAAGCCAGCCTTTTCGAGCTCATCGGAGATGACTTCGTCTGGCACACCGTTGAAGGATGGCGTGGCGACTTCATAGCCAAGGGCACGAGCGGCCATACCGAGGTGAGTTTCAAACAACTGACCGAGGTTCATACGGCTAGGCACACCCATCGGACTGAGCAAGACATCGATCGGAGTACCGTCGGCCATAAATGGCATATCCTCGACGGGAAGGATGCGAGAGACCACACCTTTGTTACCGTGGCGACCAGCAATCTTGTCACCGACGCTAATCTTGCGCATCTCAGCAACGTAAATCTTGATCTGCATAATCACGCCGGCTTTAAGCTCGTGACCTTGCTCGTGAGTGTAGATACGAACACCGACAACTTTACCAGTAGAAGATCCGTTCATACGCACAGAGGTATCGCGGACGTCTTTGGCTTTTTCACCGAAGATGGCGCGGAGCAAGCGCTCCTCAGAACTGAGTTCTTGCTCACCTTTTGGCGTAATCTTACCAACCAGAATATCACCTGGTTGAACTTCGGAACCGACTACGACGATACCGTCTTCACCGAGGTGGCGGAGGCTGCGCTCAGGCACATTCGGAATGTCGCGCGTCACCTGCTCGGGACCGAGCTTGGTCTCACGAACTTCGACGTCGAAATCTTTAATGTTGATCGAAGTCAAAGTATCGTCTTCAACTAAGCGCTGGGAGATAACGATAGCGTCATCCATATTGTAACCACGCCAAGGCATAAAGGCGACCAGTAAATCTTTACCCAGAGCCAATTCTCCGTTCACCACGGAAGCACCCTCGATGAGAATGTCACCTTTCTTGACTTTTTGGCCACGAGCAACTTTCACACGCTGATTGTAACAGCGGTCATCGTTAGTTTTCTCGAAGTGGTCGAGCTGGTATTCTTTTTCGCCATCTTTGTATTTGACGACAATAGCGACACCATCAGCGCGGACGACTTCACCTGGACCTTCGGCGACGACAACCTGAGAGGTATTCATCGCAACTTCGTGTTCGATACCGGTACCGACAACCGGAGAATCGTTTTTCAAGAGTGGCACAGCTTGCTTCTGCATGGCGCAGGCCATCAAAGAGCGGTCGACGCGGTTTTTCTCGACGAATGGAATGAGGCTGGCGGAAGTACCAAGAATTTCCTTGTGCGCAGCGTCGATATGAGTCACCTGGCTGGAAAGTACCTGGCTCGGGCGACCGTGGACACGGGCAGAAACCCATTCTTCGACGAACTCACCTTTGTCGTTTAACTTGACGCTAGCGTCGGCGATCACCATATCTTCCTCGCGAGCGGCATCGACATAAACTACTTCGTCGGTAACTTTACCGTCTTTGACGACGCGATAAGGAGCCTCGATAAAGCCGTATTCATTGACCCGGGCATAAGTAGCCAAGTTGAGCACGAGACCGACGTTACCACCTTCTGGCGTCTCGACAGTACAGATACGACCGTAGTGAGTCGGGTGAGCATCGCGGACATCAAAACCAGCGCGTTCACGAGTAAGACCACCAGGGCCCATACTAGAAAGACGGCGCTTGTGAGCGAGCTCAGAGTAACCGTTGACTTCGTCCATCAGCTGAGAAAGTTGTGAGCTAGAGAAGAATTCCTTCACGGCGGCGACGACAGGGCGAGAGTTCAAAAGTTGCGAAGGCGTAACTTCCTTCGGGTCGGCCATCAACATCCGGTCGAGAATATTCCGCTGCAAACGCAACATACCGAGGCGGAATTGGCGCTGAACCAACTCACCAACCAACTTCACCCGGCGATTGGCCAAGGAGTCGATATCATCAGCTGGCTCTTGGGTGTTATTGAGGCGAATTAGTTCTTTGACAATGGCGATAAGATCTTTCATCTGCAAAGTGCGATGCGCCTCGTCATTCGGCGTATCAAAGCCAAGGCGCTGGTTCATCTTGTAGCGACCAACTCGAGAACTATCGTAACGGCGATAGTCAAAGAATGAGTGCTCGATCATCGACTTAGCGTTTTCGACGGTAGCCAAATCGCCTGGGCGCAAACGGCGATAAACCTCAAGCAAAGCAGCTGGCTGGTTGGACGTGGTATCCTTATCTAAAGTCGAACTAATGTAACTAATTGCACCGTTATCAACATCGGCAAAAGTCTCGCGGATCTTTTCATCGGTATCAATCCCGAGCGCGCGTAAGAAGGTCGTAACCGGGATCTTGCGACGGCGGTCGATTTTGACGTTGATACAACCACCGGTAGTGGTCTCAAACTCGAGCCACGCACCGCGGCCTGGAATCACCTTGGCACCGTAATAATTCTTACCATTCACTTCGTCGGCGGTAAAGAAAACTCCAGCTGAGCGAACCAGCTGTGATACTACCACGCGCTCAGTACCATTGATAATGAAGGTAGCACGGTCGGTCATCCAGGGATAGTCACCGAAGTAAATATCTTGCTCCTTAATCTCGCCGGTAACCTTGTTGGTTAGTTCGACCTGGACATGCAAGGGCGCCGCGTAGGTGGAAAGATTCATCTTCGCGGTCTTTTCATCTTCAAGCGGAGTCTTAAAATAATAATCCTTAAATCTCAGTGACAACTTATTGCCATTATAGTCGTCGATGGGGTTTAATTCGTTAAAGACTTCGCGCAAACCAGACTTCACAAAATCGTCCCAGCTATCGGTCTGGTGCGAAATCAAATCCGGAATCGGAAGTGCTTGGTCGCCTTCGGTGAAAAACACGCGGCCACCACTAGTAGTTGTTTTGCTCACAGTTTCCTCTCTAATTAGTGTTGATAATCTCTCGCTGAGCGAGTCAAACTCACACGATTTCACGACAGTTTCCACGATAGCCCACGTCGGAGAAGACAGTCGCTTGATTGCTTGAGTTTGTAGCGCCGAAGATTACTGCCGTGCTTCAATACTCAGATTCGCCACTCTCCGAGCATTAGTTCTCAAGTTTTTATTTTGAGAGCCCAAACACCGCACACTACTTCTTAATACTTCATTATACAGGATTTCGGCAAGAAATCAAGGGGGATTTTTGGAGTTTTGAAGAATTTGGAATGTAGTTAGTTTATACTTCCTGCGGGGTGGGAGGATTGCAGATAATTCACTACATTACCCCGGCAATCATAGTCGTTACTGGCCATCCACTGATTATTCAGCTGCAGCTGCTTATAGTCTATTCTTCCTTAATGATGATACTTACCCATCTGGCAGTTATAACCGCTACAATGGCAGCTCTATTCGCTGTACCGCTAGATAACTTCCTGCGGGGTGGAAGAGCCACATCTGCCAAACTAGTTGACAACATAGGTATTAATAGTTACTACTGGTCTTTATCAGTTCACAATACTATTTATGCTTACAATTTCCTAATTTCCAACAATAGTACTACTAACCCATCCAACTTTAACGACCGTTATCTCGGCTTCTCCCTCCGCTGTGTCGCCCGCTGATATATAGTAAATGACTTTATTACGTTATCTGTATATCTCTCTTCCTCTTTTATGCTTTTATTCTTCTTTTATTCCTTTTTTCTTTACCTCATTGTCTATCTATGTATATTATATATACTTCAAAAAAGACTAAAAAGCCAAAAATATGTTGGTTGACACGCTGTCAACGAAGCTCGAAATCTGACCCCTGTTGCGAAATTTTTTTGTTGATTCGGTGTCAACGAAGGAAAAATTTGATTTTTTGGAGATTAGTAGTAGAGTATAGCGCCGGTAACGGAGTTATAGCAATCAACTATTGGGCTTGGTGAGTAAAAACGTGATTCTACTATTGACAAAAATACAAATGTGTGCTACAATGAAAGTATAAGCCCTTTGCAGACATGCATCTGCAATCAGGTTTAGGTACATTGAGTGATAGAGAGGTATCCCTTAGTGTTTCTATGCGGCAGAAAGGTGCGTAAATGTTGCGCTTCTCTCTGCCGTATAGAGGCGGCAAGATTTAACTTGGAGGGGTAAAAAATGACTAAACGAACTGGAGACGGACTCTGTTACCGAGTAAGAATTATCAACGGACTAATTGTCCGGATCGAGGACGAGCACGGCGAAGTCGACGAAAGTCGCTACGGCTTCATCAAGGACGACGGCAGAACCGCCAAGATTGGCGGCTGGCAAGTGCGCATTATGCACGAGGGGGCTCGCGAAGACAAAATTGCGGTGACTTACCTCGACGATCTGGAAGAGGCGACCAAGTCTGCCTACCGGCGAGTCCTTAAGCCGGTTCAGGACGGGGATTTATTCCTCATGCTTCGAGCGGATGGACGCCGGGCGACGAGTTTTGAGCCTGACGACATTCGCAGGACTCTGCGGGACGAATTCGGGATCCTGAAGAGTGATTATGCGGACCCGAATGAGGGTCTCGAGATCGATTGGCATTCGGATCCTGCAGACAAACAGAAGTTTAGCTGGGTGCTGACCGATGGCCAGACATCGTTTATACTGGCAGAGACCGCAAAAATGGCAACCAACCCTTACGATGACGTGCTGGACGACTACGCCGGTAAAATCCAGGCCAACATCACCGGCGCCAGCTGGGCACTGTTAGTGTCGATGGAGTTCGACACCAGCGCAGACAGGATTGTCTACAATGCTGAGATGCATCTAGGTGATCCGGCAACCGCGGGAGACGTGCCCAATGCGCTCCGGGCTTACCTGGATAAGCATGCTTGGGATAGCGTCTATGCTATTCTCGACGGCTTCTCTATCTAAACACTACGCCCGCCCTGGGAAACTGGGGCGGGGATTTTTAGTTCATAAGACCGTCAACCGGCGAGATCGCAAGCGGCATAACGAATAATGCCTCGAAACGCGCTCGGCCTAGGGGCAGCAAGTTGGTGAGGTCGAGGCTCGTGGGTGATGAGTAGATGAGACGTGTGTTTGCGGTCGATAAGAACAGTCAAGATTAGAGTTTGCAGCTAAAACCGCCAAAAAACCACCCCGAACGGTTCAACTTCCCGTTCCCCAGAAGGGTGGTGGATTTTTGGAACATATAAGCTCTCAACTTAATCGTTGGCTCGCAGTTAGCCTTATGTTCTTTCGAACTAATACTAGTATAACTTAGATGAAATAAAAATACAAGAGTTTTATGTGATTTTGTGGTGAGAAATATGTTGTATTTTTTACAACATTTACCTATTTTGCCCCTGCTATGACAGTGGAAAAGTCGTTTGTAAGATTTACAACATTTGATAAAAATGGCCCGTTTTTATCGGTTTGTGGCTGTTTTACATGACTACCATTGACTTTTAGGCACAAGTGTGCTATAATGGTAAGAGAGGCACTTGCTTTTGTACTTTTGACAAAATAAGAATTCTAGGAGGGGATAGAATTGACCAATAATCCGAGCGCTGAAACCGAAAGGTACCAAGGCGACTGGTTTGACCGGGGAGCGTACTGGCTTTTCGTGAAATTGCCGCTGTTTCTGCTGAAATGGGGGCTAATCATTATGGGTATCTTGTTACTGATAGTCTGGGTCAAGGTGACGTTCGGGGCAAATTTCTCGCACGGGGACAATATTATGGATTTCGTGCACAACGTGCGATATGCGCAGTATGAGTTTCACGGGGAGTTCAAGATGGACGGCGAAAAGACGCTGGAAACTACTAATGAGGCCGAGGATACAGTGGAAGTGTTTCCGGTACTCAGCCTATACTCACGTGCCGTGGGACTAGGCAAGTTCGTGACGGTGCACAACCATCCCGGCTGGAATGAGGATAATCCACCATCGTCGGATGATTTACTCGTGAGTTGCGTGACGCGCCCGACACAGGATCTGATCATTACCTCGCAAAGCGTGCATTGTATCGAAGCGCCAAATGGCTGGCCGGGCTGGGGCGAAATGCGAAATTATCTCGAAGAATTAACCCACGTCTACGAAGACGAGCAGGGCTGGCTGAAATATCGCAGCAGCCGGAATAACTTGATCGAGGTATTTAGGTACCCCGAGGCGCTGCAGCAGTTGCTGGACCGATTCGGGTTAGTCTACACGGTAACACCGGTGGACGAGTGGAGTTTTAACTCGACCGGTTAGGCTAATGATTCCCGATGAGTTTCGCGCATAGCCGTCTGAGTTCTCCTCTGTATTGCAGAACAATTTGGCGAGAGATTGATAGTTTTCGCCGAGTTTTGGAATTTAATGCGGATAATGTATGCATACGCATAAAGTTTTGGGAAATCGACTAGTGGATAAAATTGGTTGCACTTTTTACAAAAGAGGCCCTCAAGATGAGAGCCTCTTTTTCTATCTTATGAATGATTGTCGCTAAGACAAATCCCACTAGACTAGATATCCAAGTCATCGAGATCATCGAGCTCGGCACGAGTCTGCTCGGCAATGTCACCATTGTCGTCAGCGACAGTCTCGGTTTCTTCTTCGACAACTTCCTCGCGATGGCGAGGAGCGCCTTCGTCTTCGTCGGTGTTGACGACTTTAAGGTTGTAACGGGCGCCATTCTTGGTGCCAAGAACGCGCAAGAGTGTACGAATGCTCTGAGCAGTAGCACCACGCTTACCGATGACACGGCCGACATCTTCTGGGTCGACGCTGAGACTGAGTAAGACTCCGCGCTCATCGATTTCACGGTCAACTACTACTTTGTCTGGGTTGTTGACGAGGGTTTTTACGATATATTCTACAAATTGTTGGTCAATGGTTGCCATAAGGTCTCCAGTTTATTTTTATCTATGATTCTATTGTAACACAAGCGTTAAAATTTTGCTAGGACTTTTTTGTGATTTTTGAGATTTTTCTAAGAATTTTACGTTTACGGGGGTGATTTTTTAAAAAAATACGTTATTTTATGGATCTGACCAACGGAGAGGCTCAGGAAGGCTCTTCTCAACTCGAAGCGCACTCAGAGTAAGGTTTGACAAAAAATCGCTAAAACGGACTAAAAATAGGCTTAGGCGGGATATTTGACGGAAAATGTCTTTAAAAATGGCATTCTCCGAGAAAAAGCCACCCCTTGCGACAGAGGTGGCTGGAGTGAAAGACTAGGCGACGACGCAGGCGGGGAGAAGATGGCGTTTATCGGTAATTTTAGTAAAATAGGTACTCCCGTCTTGACAGGCGTAACTACGGCATCTTAGAGTATGTCGGGCGTGATCGCGCAGCCAGTAATCGTGAGGCTGACCGGTGTGGTCACAGAAAACTCGTTTTTGATGCCATTCGCGCCAAGGCTGAGTTTGAAACTCATAGGGGAGCTCATCCTGAAAATACTGCCAAGTGTGGCTAATTTCGCCTTTAGCGTCATACGGCTCGCGACTAAAATTCAGCTGGATTTCGTCAGGAATGAAGAAATTGTCTACTAGGTAACGGCTCAGATAGTGTTGCTTGACTCCGCGGTCACGTTCGTAAGTATAAATGATGACTGGGGAGATGACCTCCATCAATTCACGCGAACAACCCCGCACATACAGAGGCGCCCACCGGCTTTCACCCCGCTGCGTAGGATTAAAGCGTGTATTGATCCAAGAATCGGCATATTCCGGATCATAACTAGAGATATCGAAGGGGACTGCATCAGGGGCGAGATATTTGCGCAACAGAGTGGCGCAAAACTGCGTCTGAGTGAGCGAAGTTTTGAGCTCCCGATAGTCAACGACAATGAGCGGAGCGTCATAAATGGTGCCGCTCTTGACATCGGTCCAGACGTCGGGGATTTCGGTGCCGATGGGAAATTTCTCGACGGCGGTACCGTTGCGGACGGCGAGCTGGAGCTGGCGAAAAAGATTGGCCGACGGAGTTTGAGGTTGGGATTCGGCAGACTTTTGTGCCAAAGCGGCGGGCTGAGTGGAATTTTCGACAATTTTCGGGGGCGAAACGGGGATGAATTGCTGGATTTTGCGGAAAGTCGTTAGCAGCTGCGGATCGTCACCGATATCGATGTCATAGCTCTGCATTAGATTAAGCAGCATGAGCAAGCACTCACCCATGCCACGAGTATAGATTAAGAGTTCGCACTGAACAGCCCGACGGGCAGCGATTTGTTCGGGATTCATTCATATCTTCCTTTCTTTCAGGTGATCACGCAAGCGGGGGCGATGTAGAGCTCGTCTTTGTGCACATCGGCGCAGTAGAATCCGCCGTCAGTCATCACGTAGTTGCGGAGGGTTGAGCCTCGGGGAGTGCCATCGCGCAGCCAGCAATCCTGAGGATGGCCGGTCGGGTCGCAGAAAATGCGTTTCATGCAGACCTCTAGGCTGTGCGGACCACAGATAAAGTATTCCCAAATCTGCTCAATTTCTTCAGCCTCAGGCGCGCGCCCGAACAGGCTTAGCTCGGTAGTACTAGGCAGGAAAAAGTGGGCGAAGTGAGTATGTGTCTGCGGCTGGCCGTCGTCGTTGGGGTATTCTGTGGTTTCGATGGCGACTGGAGTAAGGAATTCATTCAACCCCTCGGAGCAGCCGTCCAGATAATCCGATTCCAGCCGGTGGTGGATTTTTTCACTAGGGTTTAGATAGCGGTCAACGTAAGAATCGTCATAACAATCAGGCATTCCAGCCTTAGTGAAAGGGAGTTTGCAGGGTGAAGTGAACTTGCGCAGGAGGACGGCGCCGACATCATTTTCGTTTTGCCGAGTCTGGACATTGCGATAGTCGACGATAATGAGCGGAGCGTGGTAAAAGGCGCCGGTAGCGCGGTCAGTCCAGATGTCGGGAATCTCGGTGCCGACGGGGAATTCGTAGTGGGCCTTACCCCATTTCAGAGCTTCGTGCAAGCGTTGAAAGATCGAAGGTTGGTCCTTGATAAATCGCTGGAGATAGTCGAAATTGTGCTGGATTTTGGAATCATCGGAAATTTTGAGGTTGTAGGCGGGCAGCATCTTGCAGAGCGAGACAAGCGCAGCGCTAGTGCTGCGGAGACTGTCGATGAAAGTCTCTCGGATGGCCCGCGGGTCAGATTGGGCTGAACTCATGATTTTATACCTTCCTTTCTGATAATGTGCCTAGATTTGAACTACTGGGTTTATCTTATCATTCTGGGGGATTTTTGTCAATTCGGAGGGCTACTGAAGGGATGTTTGAGATTCTTAGTCTTATGTTGAAAAAATGCTTTGTCTAATTTGAGGCCTGACGGACGGGGCCGGAAAAAGGTTTGTAGTTTGAAGCGGTGCGCAGAGTTGACAGACAGAAGTTTTGAAAATTGACTTGAACGAGTTATTATGGTAAAATAGAGACGGGTGTGAATTTGTACCTTAATTTTAGTCGAAGAGAGGGGTTATGATGAAAAAGATCCTGCAAGTGCTGCTCAGAACAATGAATTGGCTGGCGCCGTTCGCTTCGGTAGTCGCGATAATTACGCTGCCGGCACAAGCGGTCAAAGCACCGCTTGGAAGTCTAATCTTTTGGCTCTATCTGGTACTGGCTTTTGCTGGTATGGGATCGCTCCTGTTTATGATGCTAGGCTGGATTCAGATGGATTGGCGACTGCGCTGCTATGAGACTTTGACGAATCACGAAGTCTTTCGCGACGAACAGCAACTAGTGGCGAAACCGAAGATGCTGATGGTGCTGATAGCGGCAATAGTGAACCCACTGGTGGAAAATGGCATCGCCGATGGAGTGATTTTGGGGCTGCTAGAACTAGTAGTGGCGCTAGCCGCGGTGGCAAACTTGATCTGCCTAGTCGTGGCGGGCGGATTCTATCTGTATTTGAAGATCTACGTCGAGCGGCGCAAGGAAACTTATGTGACTTACGAATACGCACTGCCGCTCAGTGACGACACACGGCAATATTGTCGGGATGTCTGCCAGATTAGCCAGCTGAAGAAAACTTTAGAAACACACCAGCTGGCGAAGTGGTTGTGCGAAGCGATATTCCAAGTTCGGGTAACCAAGGTCTCCCGGACAGATCGCTCCGCGAGCGAAGATCCTACCTCTCGGCACTAAACTTAAAGCGCTCTCGGATGGGGGCGCTTTTTCTGGGTGAAACTTGACAAAAAGAGTCTATTTTTTGACATTTTTAGATTTTTTGTTAAAAAAGCATTGACTTTTTGGACAATCTGTGCTATAATGGAGTTATGGGGCATAATCTAGGTTAGGGGGCAGAAATTACGCTCTACATGATCTTTAAAGCTTTGGTTATTCTCGTACTATAAGACATTCGTATTTAGGAGGGGGATTATTATGTCGTACAACAAGTGTTATAACCTGCAGTTCGCCGTGAGCTGCATATCTTCCGCGTCGATCGTACTAGTCATCACCGCGGTCTTGGCGCTGTTTTGCTCTGACACGGAGATTATATCTATTACGACGGCTGTGTCACGCCTGATAGTCACCATCATTCTACTGGCACTCAACTGCATCATAAATTGGCGGCTGTATCGATGGTTTAATACCGAGCGAGCAATCGCCAAAACGTTGCAAGAGGGAGGCGACTTTCAAGGAAATTTATTGCCTGATTCTCTGATGCGGTTTGGTAGCTCAATCTCTTTTGCTGGTGGCATGGGCGGTGTAATGACACTGCTCACGATGTATGGTCGGCCGTGGATGATCTTGGCAGCCCTCGTAATTGGCGCTATATTACACGTCGCGACACTCATTTTCGCCGCAATATTGGCGGTACGAGCGGCGAGATGGAAAGTGGAACGGTCTGAATGGGAGGACCGCAAGATCGCTATCTATACTCTATGCAGCCGGGCAAGTGATGGCACCCGCACGACTAAGCGCCGTATGAAAGACGTTGGCGAGGCAGAAAATTTTTATATGTACGTGTGAGCCAAAGGCCGCTCTCTCCGGAGGGCGGCTTTTTTATTATTACTAAGAGGCCTCTAGCTGGGTCGATAGGTGTTTACCGAGTAGGGCTGAATGCCTAGGCTAATACTTTACTTTTGCACAAAAGTTTGCTATAATGAGTGGAGCAAGTTAATTTAAGGAGAAATATGCTAGCGATTCGTATGCAGCGTAATGGCCGGACACATTTGCCCGTGTACCGGATAGTCGTCCAGGAATCACAGCGCCACCCGCTTTCGGGTCGTGTTGTAGCCGAGGTCGGCAATTACAACCCAGAGACCAAAAAGGTGGTTCTCGATAAGGAAAAAGTAGAGTTTTACCTAAAAAATGGTGCACAGCCATCTAGTCGGGTAGCCTACATCTTGACCAAGGAAGGCGTGAAGTTGCCAAGTTGGTACAAGCCAGCCCCACAGAAGCACGCCAAGGCAAAACACGCGGACAAACTCCGCAAGAATCAGCCAAAGGAAGAGGCGCCAGCGGAGGAAACTCCAGCCGAAGCGCCAGCAGAGGCCTAAAAGTTACGTTTTGCCCCGGAATTGTGGTTTCGGGGCAAAATTATGAGAGGCATCAACTCTTTATTCTTGCGACCGTGAACTTCGAACTGAAGATATATGGCTCCAAAAATGCTAACACTACTGTTAGCATTTTTAATTTCTCCACCCCTGTCGGTCTAACAGTAAATGCTAACAGTACTGTTAGCATTTACGCGTTGCGAGACTGAGCAGAAATTCAGCAGTTTAGGCTCAGCCCCGCTACTCTACCACTTCATTTTCGACGAACTGCGAATTATACAGTTCCGCATAGAAGCCACCTTGTTCCAACAGCTCATCGTGATTCCCCTGTTCCACGATACTGCCATCTTTCATTACCAAGATGAGGTCTGAATTCCGAATCGTCGATAGCCGGTGCGCGATCACAAACGTCGTCCGCCCGTGCGCTAGTTTCTCAAACGCAGTTTGGATCAGTTGTTCGGTCCGCGTATCCACATTTGAAGTCGCCTCATCCAGGATCATCATCGGCGGATTCGCCACCATCGCCCGCGCGATCGTCAGCAGCTGTTTCTCTCCCGCCGAGATATTATCCGAATCTTCGCTAATTTCCGTCTTGTATCCGTGCGGCAGACTTTCGATGAAATGGTGAATACTACTCATCTTGGTCGCCTTCACAATGTCTTCGTGAGTGGCGTCGGCGCGGCCATATTTCAAGTTTTCTTCAATCGTTCCTGAGAATAACCAGGTATCCTGTAATACCATACCGAAGAGTTTTCGCACATCTGCTCGCTTCATCTCACGGGTCGGCACGCCATCGATTGAGATGTACCCACTTGTTGGATCATAAAATCGCATTAGCAAATTAATAATCGTGGTCTTCCCTGCCCCGGTCGGGCCCACAATTGCCACTTGCATACCCGGCTTAATTTTTACCGAGAAATCTTTAATAATCTGTTTATCTTCCGAGTAACCAAAATTCACCTGGTGAAATTCTACCGCGCCCTGCACGTCCTCGATCACTTGCGCTGGGTCGGCGTCTGGTGTTTCTTCCGGCTCCTCTAGGAAACCAAATACTCGCTCTGCTGCTGCCATCGTGGTCTGGATATTCGCGGCGATCTGCGACACACCTTGAATCGGCTGATTAAACTGACTCACATATTGGATAAACGCCTGAATCTGCCCGATTGCTAGTTTTCCCTTGATCACCATATCGCCACCCAGCACACATACTACTGCATAGCCGAGGTTGGTCAAGACGTGGATAATCGGATAGGCCAGCGCCGAGAGGAATTGTGCTTTCCAGCCGGTTTCGTAGAGCCGTTGGTTGGTTCGTTCAAACTTTTCAATCGACAATTCTTCATGCGAATTCGCCTTAATTACCGACTGTCCGGCGTAATCTTCCTCGATCGAGTTATTTAGCTCACCCAGCGTCACCCGGTTCACGCGGTACAAACCTTGCGCTTTTTTGGCAAGTTTGCTAATCGCCAAGAACGAAATTGGCAAGATCAGCACCGTTACTAGCGCCAGCGGCACCGAAATCGTCATCATCATCACAAAAATCCCGATAATCGTCACCACATCCGACAAGACTTCTGAGAGAATCCGTGCCAGTGCTCCCGTAATTGCGTCCACATCATTGCTCATCCGGCTGAGCGTATCGCCAAACTGATTCTTATCAAAATAGGAAATCGGCAACCGTGAAATCTTTTCCACGATATCATCGCGCAATTTCTTTCCGTATTCTGCGGAGGCGATTGAAAGCACTACGCCCTGAATATAGTTGAGAATCGCTGCCGCCACGTAAATAATAATCAAACGAATCACCAGCGAACTGATTACGCCCCAATCCACCGCGCCGTTAGTCGTGAAACCGGCCACCGCTTCCGTCGTAATATCACCAAGGATCATTGGCCCAAATAGTGACAACACAACTGAAGCGATCATCAGGACCACCGCTGCGATAATTCCGATCCGCCACTGTTTCAGATCCCCCACAAAAGTCCGGAAAGTCTTACCCAGATTTTTTGGCTTTTCGCCGCCCGACGCCATCCTAGGCATTTTTCACTCCTTTCTGCTTACTGCTCATTTTCGGCTTCGTATCAGTTTTGCGCGCATCCCCGCTTTTTACTATGACTTCACCTTTCACTTCGCCTTTGGCTAGTTCCTTCTGAAATTCTGCTTCTGACAGCTGCGACTTGGCAATTTCTCGATAAATCGCACAATCTCTTAGTAATTCCTGATGCGTACCTTTGCCAACCATTTTGCCTTCGTTGAGGACTACGATTTGTTCGGCGTCTTTGATCGTACTAATCCGCTGCGCCACGATTAGGGTCACGGCATTTTTCGTCACCGGCTTCAAGGCAGCCCGGAGTTTCGCATCCGTCTTCATATCTAGCGCGGAGAAGGAATCATCAAAGATATAAATATCCGGATTCTTCGCTACCGCTCGTGCGATTGACAAACGTTGTTTCTGTCCGCCCGACACGTTACTGCCGCCCTGAGCGATGCGTGAATCATATTTCTTTTCCAGCTGGTCGATAAATTCCTGCGCCTGGGCGATCTCGGCTGCCTTTTTCATTTCCTCATCGCTAATCTCTGGCGCGCCGAACTTAATATTCGACTCTACCGTCCCCGCGAAGAGAATCCCCTTCTGTGGTACATAGCCAATCCGTCGCATCAAATCTTCCTGCGCATACTCTTTAATATCTAATCCATTAATTCGGATGGTTCCGCTGGTCGCTTCATAGAATCTCGGCACCAAATTGATCAAGGTTGATTTTCCCGACCCAGTCGAGCCAATAAAGGCTGTTGTCTCACCCGCCTTGGCCGTAAATGATACATCTTCCAAGACTTTTTCATCGGCTTTTTCGTAAGCAAAACTTACCTTCTCAAACTCGACTTCTGGCATCGTCGACATTTTCCCTACCGTCTTTGGTTTCCATTCGATCTCCGACTTTGTATCCATGATTTCGTTGATACGCTTTGCGGATACATTCGCCCGCGGCAAGATAATAAACAGCATCGTCAGGAAGAGGAACGACATAATCACTTGCACGGCATATTGCATAAATGCCATCATATTCCCAAGATAGGCTACATCGGTCGAAATCAGCGATACGCCGATCCAAATACAGAGAATCGTAGTTCCATTGAAGACAATGTTAATGAGCGGATTCTGTAGTGACATTACTTTATCCACCCAGATGGCTAATCTAGTCAGCTCAGTATTAGTCTTGTCAAATTTCTTCTGCTCGAGTTTTTCGTTATTAAAGGCTCGAATCACCCGCAAGCCGGTCAAATTCTCTCGCGTCAGCAAAGTGATCTTGTCCATCAGCTTCTGGAAGATTTTAAACTTCGGCATCACGATACTCATAATCGTCACCACTAACACTAGTAGCACCACTACCGCCAGCGCAATGATCCAGGTCATATCGGGCGCCGTAATCACGGCTTGAATGATCGCCATAATCGCCATCATCGGAGCTCGAATCAACATACTCATACACATTACCGCAGCTTGCTGCACCTGTGTGACGTCATTTGTGGTTCGAGTAATTAACGAAGCGGTCGAGAAATTCTTAATGTCTCCCACCGACAAACTCAAGACTTTCTTAAACACATCGTTCCGGAGATCCCGTGCAAAGGCTGTCCCCACTCGGGCCGAAATCAAATTTGCCACAATCCCACCGACTGACGCAATGAGCGCATACAATACCATCCGTAGCCCCGCGCCCCAGACGTAATTTAGGTCCTGTGCCACGATACCATTGTTCACGATTTGCGCCATAATCGCTGGTAGCTGCATCGAACACCAAGCCTGCATCGCGATCGCCGCGAAAAGGATTACGATTTGCCACCAATAAGATTTTAGATACTTAAAAAGTTTCAGCATTAGACCATTTTAACTCTTATTTTTATTTCCGTCAACCCTGTTGACGTCACTTTTTAAGACTTCGTTAAGTTGTTGAAGTTTTAATGATCAGCGCAGTCCGGTGTTTTTACGCAGCATCTATAAAAACACCCCTTCAAATTGCGAAGAGGTGTTTTCAGAAGGAGCCTTAGGTTTGATTGGTAGTATTATTCGTCGATGTCGGCGTGGTAGTAGTGGGTGCTTGCGCTGTCGTGTTTTGATTCGGCGTCGTGGCACTGGCCACGGTCGGCCGAGGCGACGGTCGCGTTGACTGCTGTTGCAAATAATCGATCAGCCACAGCGATACTGGTTTCGTCACCAGACAAGACAGCACGAATTCTAGCGCCATTCCTGCCACAAACGACGCCCCCGCCTGAATCCAAAACGCCAAGAAGTTGCCCCGTCCGGCGAATGCGATCAATGTAAACAAGACCGTGTCGATCACTCTCCCGAAGAAACTCGACACCACCGACCTTAAGACGATGTCTTCACGATCATCAGTGGTCGTCCGCATCGCGTCAAAGATGCGGTTGTTTAGCAATGACCTACAAATATAACCGACCGACGATGCGATAAACGTCCGGACCGAGAACTCGAACAGCGTGTTGAAGTTCAAATTCGTCACCCCGGGCGCCACCGGCAGTAGCGTTGCAATGAATAGTAAGAATAGGGCCACCAGGTTCACCCCTGCGATGATCGCACAGAAGAAATTGGTAATCTCTTTGTAGAAGACTTGGACCATGACGTCCTGCGCCGTCCAGACGACGGCGAAGGCCAGGATGCCCGCATCCAGCAGGAAATACTTTGGCCCCCAGATCTTGGTGCCCAGGACGTTCCCGAACACCACAAATGTACCCATGACCATCGCCAGGATGGCCAGCGAGTACGAGACCTTCTTCGCGCGTTTGCTGGGCAAAAAGTCATGTTCCTTCTTCGGCACGGCCTTCAGCCGCTTGCCATTGGGCCCAATCGTAGTGCGCGTAGCACTGGTTGGCTGGACGCCAACTCCATCCGGTACCGGCGCGTTCGGCTGGGCCGAGTTTTGCGTTGCCCCTCCTTGAGTGGAATTTTGCGTCGTGTTTGTCGGCGTTGCGCTACCTGCTACAGGATTCCCTTGCGTCACGGTTTGCGTAGCGTTCCCCGGCACGGGATTCCCCTGTGCAGGAGTTTGCGTAGCGCTCCCCTGTACAGGAGCTTGTGCGGCATTATTTCCGTTGCTACTTGTCGTGGTTCCCCCTCCAACGGCCATACGATCTACTCCTTTCTGATTGAAATGTGCTTGATAACATCAAAAAGTTACCAAAGTCGGGATAAAAATCTTACCCTTACTTCCATTATAGCACACATTGGCAAAAAAGTCAATATGTCGACTATCACAAAAGTATGCTATAATTGAACAATGGAATTCAAGATTGAGAAAGTTTTGTCAAACGGCCTCGGTCGAGCCGGTATTATCAAGACTGCTCACGGGGAGATTAAGACGCCGGCTTTTATGTCGGTTGGCACGCACGGTTATGTACGGTTTATCTCGGCAGAAGATTTGCACGACCTCGGTGCTCAGGCAATGCTTTCCAATGGCTATCATTTACGTCGTCAGTCTCCGGAAATTGCTAAGGCTGGCGGATTGGCGCATTGGTCACCCGACCGTCAAGATGATCTGGTTTCTAGCCCTTGGCTCAGCCCGACCATTACTGATTCGGGCGGTTTTCAGGTAATGTCGCTCGGTTCTGGTCTCGGTAAAGTCGTCTCTATGGAAAAAGAACGCGGTGTCACTAATACGGCTCATACCGAGCGTCTGGCTCACGTTGCCGAGAAAGGCGTTAGTTTTACCGACCCGTTTGACGGTCAGCCCGACTTCATCGGTCCGGAAGAATCGATGCAAATTCAATGCCGCATCGGCGCCGACATTCATATGGCTTTTGACGAGCTAACTTCTCTGGCGGATACTTATGAGTACAACGTCGAAGCGATGGAGCGCACTGAGCGTTGGGCCCAGCGTAGCCTCGCCGAGCATATTAGACATCGCGACGACCTCGGTTACCGACAAAACCTCTATGCCGTCCTTCAGGGTGGCCGTTGGGAAGATCTGCGTCGCCGGACTGCCCAGAATTTGACTCAGATGAATGTGGATGGAATCGAATTTGACGGTTTTGGTCTTGGTGGCGCTTTTCTGAAAGAAGATTTGGGTGAAATCCTGCGCTGGTGCAACGAAGAATTACCTTTTACAAAGCCCCGCCATCTCTTAGGCTTATCTCATCCCGACGATATTTTTGTCGGGGTCGCGATGGGGGCGGATACTTTTGACTGCGTCGCTCCTACACGTGAGGCTCGTCATGGTAAAATCTATACGCGTGACGGCAATCTTAACCTTCGCCAATTCCGCGATTCTGGCGCCGTGCTTGACCCGGGCTGCGATTGCGCTACTTGCCGCGAAGGCTGGACACTAGGTAGCCTGCGTGCGATGTGGCGCTCGGGCGATCTTCAGCAAAAACAGAAATTTTACCGCCTTGCTAGTATTCATAATCTACGTTTTATTGTCCGCCTCACCGAAGAAATCCGCACCGCTATTTTGCAGAACGATTTCGAGGCATTTCGTCAGGATTTTCTCCGTCGGTATTACCATAATTAACCTAAACCCTTAGACCTCGCATCACCAATCTTAAGTATACATAGTATATAGTGGGGATTCGCGGGGTTTAATTAACCTTGCTTTTTGTTATTCTGTGGTATAATGGAGTTATGTACAAGAAAACTATCGAAGTCGATACCAAAACTTTCGTTCGTTTTTGGCTGGTCATTTTAGCCTTTGGGCTAATCGGTCTTTTTATCTGGAAGGCCCTCAGTGGATTAATTATTGTCGGTATCGCCGCTTTTTTGGCGATTGCGATTCAGCCGCTCGCTGGCCGCATTAGCCGTTTGCTAAAAAAAGATAATTCTTCGCTTTCTTCGGTTGTGGCCTATGGTATTATTATTGTGATTTTGGCGTTGATTATTTCCGTAATCGTACCGGTCGTGATCGACGAGTCTGTGCAGTTCGTCCGCCAGCTCCCCGCCACTTTTCAGGACACTATCGGTGGCTGGGATGGTATCAATAATTTCGGCCAAACTCTCGGTATTGAAAATCTTCAAGGTGAGATTTTAACCGCGCTTAATAACTTCTCTAACGCTTTTGTGAGTAATTTTGGCAATGTCTTGGTCACTAGCGTTGGCGCTATTGCAAATGTCACGACTAATGTTATTTTAGTTCTGATTCTTACCTTGCTCTTTGCGATCGAGGGACCCGACCTGGTCAAGAAGTTCTGGGAGGCCTTAGCAGGTCATCGTGAAAGTCGCTCCGTGCGGGCTTGGCAACATTTAGCCAGCCGTCTCGCCAGCGTGATCAGTACCTATGTTTCCAAACAAGTTACCGTCGCCTTCCTTGATGGTGCCGTCACTACTGTCGCCGTGCTATTACTTTCCTTCACCTGCGGTTTCTCCAGTAGCCTTGCTCTGCCGATGGGCTTAATCGCTCTAACTTTTTACCTCATTCCGATGTTCGGGCCGATCATTAGCTGCGTGTTAATCACTCTACTACTCTTCTTTAGTTCTCCAGTTGCTGCGATCATTTTCCTGATTTTCTATATTGTTTACGAGCAGATCGAAAACAACTTTATCGCACCCAAGATTCAAGGGGATGCGCTAAATCTCCCGACAGCGCTAGTCTTAACTGCAATTATTATCGGTATGTATATGTTTGGCTTGATTGGTGCTATCATCGCGATTCCGATCGCCGGCTGCATCAAAGTCGTCCTGGAGGAACTACCCAACCTGCGTGAGGCCGAATCGAAACCTACTCCGACGAAGTTTGAGGGGTGAGATTTAGAGGGGAGCGGATTGAAGAAAGTGTCTTGCGTTTAATTGAATATTGACATCGCTATAGGTGGTGCGCGACGGAATGTGCGTTAACTCGAAAAAACTTCGCTTAGTTAAATGTGAAATCTTTTTTACTCGTAAATTAGCAGAATCCAGATGCGCGCCGTCGTCGCTGGGGCGACCGGGCGCATAACGAAGCCTAAGATTTTTCAATTTTGGGCCGGCAGGAAAATTAATCCTAGCCTTCTTTCCTTCGGAAAGGGTGGGATAACGAAACTAAAACCTTCCCATTCTGGGCTGTCCAGAACATAGAAATAACACAACCGAAGGGTTGTGTTATTTCTATGGCTGGGCCGGCAGGATTATGCCTCGCTACGCGAGTCATTTCGTTGGGCGTCGGCTCGAAAGAAAAAACTCTACCTAGTTAAATGTAAAATCTCTTTTAAGAAGTTTTTTCTTTACTCGCCTCCTACAACGACCGAACCTACGGTTCTCATCCTGCCTGCATAGAAATAACACAACCGAAGGGTTGTGTTATTTCTATGGCTGGGCCGGCAGGATTCGAACCTGCGAATGTCGGGACCAAAACCCGGTGCCTTACCACTTGGCGACGGCCCATTACTATCTTCATTATAGCACATCTCTTACAAAAGTCCATATGAAGTTGCGGGGAATTTCTACTTTTCTGGATAATTTAGTAGATGGACAACAGAAATCCCCGACCATTTTGGCCGGGGATTTTGATTTTACTGATCTTTGACTCTCCTTCTGGATTGCCGGATAAGGGCAAGGGCGCCGAGGCCGCATATTACGACGACCATGATGGTTGCGGTGGCGATAGATTTCCACATATCACCGTCAGTCAAGCGCCGCTTAGGCTGAGTCGGTGAGACTTCCTGCACACTACGGTCGGTGCGGGAAAGTTGAATGACATTACCGTCGAGGACGATAATGTCATCATCCAGCTCGGTGGTAAGGTTTAAGTAAACCTCATCAGTCCGCGCAAAGGCGCGTCCGTCATACACGACGTCAGCGTCGCCGCGAGTTTCGCGATACCATTCTCCGCGGTAGAACAGCGTGCCGGCGAGCTCGCTCGGCTCAGAGTGGGAATAGGTATCGTCGGGGTTTTGCGGGTTTTGCTCGGGCAAAGCGCTAGCCAGCGCGGCTACGTCGCCTGCGATTGGTATTGCCGATAAGATATTCTCAGGGATCTCGGGTTCGGCGCTAGGGAGAATCTCGTTACGAATCTGCTCCACCGCGTCGTCGATCGAGGCATTATTTTCCTGATATCCTGAGGTATTGCCGGCCTCGTGAGACGGAGTCGTCGCAACGGGAGCCGGCGCGGTCTGAGTCGCCTCATGCGTGGTGCTGCTGGAGTTAGGTTGGACTGGAGCCGGAGTAGTAGTGCTATTCGGATTAGCCGGGGCCGGAGTAGTGGTGGCGCCACCGTTAATCATAGATTCGGTGTGCCGCCAAAACTCCTCCGGCTGGCTAGCGTTCCAGTCACTGACTTTTTGTTGAGTATCAGTAATAACTTCGCCAGCCTTGTCGACGGCTTCGCCGACCTTTTCTTTGCCGGTTTCGACCCAGCCAGGCCCTTCGGTCTTGACTGTGTCGATAATCTCGCTGCCTTTGTCTTTGGCGGTATTCCAAAGACTTCCGGCACCCTCCTTGAGGCCGTTCAGCCAGTCGGGAGAATCAGCATAGGCAGGCAAAGTGAAGAGTGAGACGAACAGAAGCAGGGTCAGGAACATTGCGAAAATTTTGGACATTTTTTTCATCAAAAAATGCACTCCTTTCTAACCTACGAAATCGGATGGGTACCGGATGGAATTTGCCCCGAACGGGGAGCGATGGCGGTGTGCTTAGGCAGCCCGGAGAGATAGTACTCGGTCGGACTGAGCGGCTCTGCTATACCATCGACGACGTGCTGAGCCAGAAATGCCGCGAAAACCAGCGCAGATATAAGGATTATGGTTAAGATCAGTTTTTTAATGTGCGTTGCCATTGCAATACACCCCCTTACTTTCATTATAGCACAGATTGGTGGAAAAGTCAATACTTTTATGCTTAAATTTGACAAGAATGTATAATTATGATAGAAAATGAAAGGAGTTTTAAGGTAATTTTAAGGTTTCTTGAGGGCGTAACAGGAACCCGAAAAAAAAGAATCAGTCAACTTTGCCGGAATCGGTTTTACAGGAAAAGAGCGCCTACGTAGGGTAGACGCTCAGATGAGAAGGTACGGAGGGGCTTTTGCGGTGGGCATCTATTGTTCTGGCAGGAGACGCAGGATCGATGACGGGGCAGGAAGACGGAGGTTTCAGAAATCCTTAGGCATTGCCTTGTAATTCCGGTTGAAGGGCTGGGCGGTGGGGCCGGTGTAACCTTTCTTACGGCGGAAACGGGAGGGTGGATCGGGCAGGACAGGGATATAGACCGTCTCGCTGGCGTAGATGGTCTCGTCGGCCGGTTTGACGGGGAGTTGCTGATTGAGAATAAAAGATTCGAGCATATTTTTGCCCCCCCTTTTTGTGAATTAAAGTGCATTGTTTTTATTTTGGCATAAACCGAGGAAAAATAGAAGTTTTGTCAAAGGTAGGTATGTGATATAATGAGAGGGTCATCAAAAAAATGAAGCACATTGAAAGGGGTAGATATGATGCATGTTTGGCGAGATTATGGGTCGCCGGTGATGTGGAGGCCGGAAAATACGGCCTGGGACAAAATCCGCAATGTCTGCGCAGGGTTTAACTACTGGTGCTACGTGTCAAGGGTGGCTTATTGGGCAACGGCGGGATTTTGGTTCCTGTTGGGCGGGGAGACGATGATGCTTGCTCCTATGCTATTGGCGGAGGAAAAACGCCTGCAAATTCCCTGCGCCATTCTCGGCGGAGTACTGCTAGTCTGGGCAGTTGTCCTCGGCTGGCGCTTCCGTCGATGGTACATCTGCAAGCGTCTCAGCATCTTCGACAAGGATATATTGATTTAACAGTTCTATCACAAACCGCCCCGGAGATGGGGCGGTTTTGCAAATTTAGATTGATTCCTATTTATTTTCCTGCCCTTCGGCTGGACGGATTTTATGTTTGTACTGGAGCTCGGGGTGGACTTTGAGATAAAGTTTGACAGCTTCCGCGGCGGCTTTGCTTTCGGCTTCTTGCTTGGAGTGGCCTTCACCAACGCCTTTGACCTGACGTAAAACAACGACGTTGACCTTGAAGGTCTTGTCGTGATCGGGACCAGACTCGTCGATGAGATGATAAGTCGGAGTGGCACCGTCGGTGTGCTGGGTGATTTCTTGGAGATAGGACTTGGGGTCGCGCCAGGCGCCTTCCTGAAGGATTTGGTCGAGTTTGACAATGATATGCTTGTAGATGAAATCTTTGGCCGTGTCGTAGCCTTGGTCGAGGTAAATTGCGCCAATGACCGCCTCAAAACAATCAGCTAGAATCACAGCGTGAGCGCGATCAGAGCCGTGTTTTTCTCCGCGGGAGAGCCGGACGAGGGGACCATAGCCCAGTTCTTCGCCGGCAGCACCAATACTCTCAGTGCGGACCATAGCAGAGCGCCAAGCAGTCATAATGCCCTCGGGCTCGTCAAAATTGCGATAGAGAAAATCCGAAGTAACCAGCTCAAGGACGGCGTCACCAAGGAACTCGAGACGCTCATTGTGATCGCGGACGGTCATTTTGTGTTCATTGACGTAACTGCGGTGAGTGAGCGCCGTGATGAGCAGCATAATGTCGTGAAACTCGAAACCGAGTTTTTCACGAGCAAAATCTTGATATTGTGCTTGAAGTTTTGGATCCATATTGTATTATAACCCCTGTCGAATTTTATTTTTTGCGACCAACATTAATTTTTCGATATCTTCGTACTCGATCGCCTCGAGTGCGTCGTTGAACTTAAACCATTTGATTCCCTTCATCCATTGCTCTTTGGTGGGCGTTTCGTGATCGTCGAGGGCACGGACAAGGTAAATCTGCGTGGTCATGAGGACGAGTTTGTCGATGCGACGGTACTGGAAGTGAATTTTACCGAGCCACATGAGGACGTCGATATGGAAGAGGCCGGCTTCCTCGCCAATCTCGCGGATGGCGGCTTCTTTGGCGTTCTCGCCGTGCTCGATGTGCCCCTTAGGAATGGTCCAGCGGCCTTTTGAATCTTGGATCAATAAAATCTCAATGTCATTCTGATCTTGACTGATCCGAAACACAATGCCTCCGGCGGTCGGCTCGCGGACGACTTCCTGAATGGCGGGCTTTTTGAACATCCGAGCTGCCAGACGAGTTACCGTAGTGACCCTTTCGGACTTCAACGGCAGCGCCTCTGGCACCTTGGGCTGTTCGGGTTGTGGAGGGGGACTCGACGCTGGCTTCACTCGAGGACGAGTGACGCTATGCTTCACCCCCCTCTTCTTTTTCTTCTTCGCCATATTGTTCCTCTGGGACGCTTGGCTGAGGCTTGGCGGCCACGGCATCACCGTAAATACCACGGTAGGCCGTGCCCAACACGCCATTGACGAACTTTGATGAACTGTCGGCGCCAAATTCTTTCGCTAATTCGACCGCTTCGTTGATTGCGACTTTTGGCGGGACGGTATCTTGACAATATTGTAGTTCATATAAACCCATACGCAAAATATTGCGGTCAACTGCAGCGATCGTCTCGAGCGGCCATTCTGGAGCCATCGGCTGCAAAACCTCATCCAGCTCGGGGATTTTCTCGTTGACAGCGTTGGCCAGCTGATACACAAACTGCGTATCACCTAGCGCCTTTGCATATGGCTCAATATCTTTGGCCACGATCGTATCAATACTGGTCGTGGTATCACCAGCCTTTGTGCGAAACTCATTTTCGTACAAACTTTGTAAAACAATAATTCTGCCCAAGTGCCGGTTACTAGCCATATCCCTTACCCTTTATTTAGACTTTTTAGTGATTTTTGTTGTGGTGGTTTTCTTCTTAGTCACAGCGGACTTTTTCTCAGCCTTTTTGGCTTTGACAGTCTTGTCGCTGGCTGGTTTGACCGTTTTGACCTTCAGATTTGGGGTCTTTTTGGCGGTCTCGAAGGCTTTGACTGGAGAAGTGCGGTTGACTGCGCGAGCCAACTTCAGCCGCAAATGGCTGCGGCGCAAGCCCGTTTTACGTGGGCTACTCTGTTTCTTAGGTTCAGGCATAATGCTCCTTAACAATTATATATAAATCTACTTTTAATTTTATCATATCTAATCGCTATTAGCAAGAGGGATTTTCTGGAAAAATGCGGGGAATTTGTGGTTTGTAAATGGTATAAGACTTTTGGGTAAAAATGCGCGGAGTTTAGGTCCAAATCTCAGCCTTAGTGAAAACTGGTAACAAAAAGACTGCCCGGGCGGACAGCCTTTTAGCTGGTGACTAGTGGGTCAAAGTGCTAACGATGTCGGTCGCAGCGTCTTTGAGCGCGGCGATGGATTGACGAGGAGCGGAAGGATGATCGTCTGAACTGGAATCGGCTGGCGATTCGGGCTGGGCTTGCTTAGCGACAATTTCTTCTTCGTTATCACGCTGAGATTTGAGTAGCCAAGAGAGAAAACCAGCAATGATAAAAATAACTATTACCTTGAAAATCGCCAGAGAGCCATCAGTCGCAGTATCTGCGCCGACCCAAATATAGAGGCTAGCGGAATTATGTAGGCCGGCAATGAGCATCAACCAAAATGGAGTCAAAGCGCGGCGCCAGTAGAGCAGGCCAATCGGAGTCAGGGTTAGCGTCCAGAGAATACCGTGGGCCGACCAAGGGTCTTCGTTGCGACCCCAGTCTAGGAACTGCATAATAACATTATGCCGCCGGAGCCAGGCCAAGGCGTCGCCCGTCCAATCGGTCACGAGTGAACCGAGAATGCTGAACAGAATCAAGAGCAAAATGGCGGCGCCCCAGAGAGTGCCAATGCGGCCTAGCTGGAAAGTGAGGCTACTACGCTCATAGCAGCTACCGAGGTAGGCGATGACGCCAGCAGCGACCGCCACCACGGTAATCATTGCAGCAACAAGCAGGACAAAAATCACGGATTTTGACATTTAATTCCCTCTTTTCTAGAGTTTGTCATTCTGGACTGAATACGGAAAAATAGATATTGTGAATGCGGAAATAAAAATATCACCAACTTTCTAAGATGCGAATATTTCTTAGCATATTTTACTACCCCCTTACTCTCATTATAGCACACATTAGTGAAAAAGTCAAGCACTTTCCGCAAGTTTCGTAAGTTTAACAGTATTTTCTGCGGGGTTTAGTGAATTTTTTGAAAAATTGCGCAAAAATTGGGCGCCCCATTGCTGGGACGCCCGTAGTAGATTGAGAGGAATGATTGTTCGCGACCGCTTAGCATTCAATGGTAGGCGTGTCAAGGTCGTCCGGAGCGTACCGGGCGATCTCGTCATAGACCTTCTGGAGCTCGACTTTGGCTTGATTGCTAAGGCGGCCGTCTCGGTTGTAGATCACGACGCCGGGCGTAACAATGCCTAGCGCGCCGCCAAGCAGCAAGGCACCGACAACGATGATGTCATCATACCCTTGATCGGCGAGGTACATCCCGATGTGAGCACGCAGGATACGAATCTGGTCAGCCAGATGAGCAACTTCGATCACATCGCCGTCTACGCGGCTGACAACATCGATGAGGTCGGGTGTGATAAAACCATCGGCGCCCAGATTAGTGGCAATACTTTCGGAAATGCCCCGTTTGAGGTAGTTCAGTTTACGCTCGAGCGACTGACAGCGGTTTTTGGCTTCAAGCGATTCCTTAGCCAACGTATTATTTTTATTTGACAAACTTTCGTTGGCACTGTCAAGTATGACATTGCGATCGCGCAGGGTCTTATTATGATACAATGCAATCGCCAGTGTCACCGACACGGCGAGCAGTAGCACACCACAAACCATCAATGTGAGCCACGAATGATCGCCATCAGTAGCAACATCATCACTCGTATCATCCGTGACAGGCTCGGGGTGACCTTCGACCATAACATCAAAAGTCACACGGCAGGACTCGCCTTTGCGCAAATTTCCGTCGGCAGTAGTATTACCGATCAGAGCGCCGAGAGCGAATAGATCCTCATCAGTCAAATCTTGAGGAAACTCGCTTTCCAGACGAGCGGTGCCACTAAGGTAGCGCATAGAGATCGGAGAGGTCTGGTCTTTAGCTGGACCGACAGATATCTTAGTGGTACAGGTAGAGCCATCAAGGTCATTGATGCTAATCGTGAAACTAGCCGAACTACCATTAGGCTTAACGGTGAGGCCATTACTCAAGAGTTCGTGGCTTACGCAAATCGCCAAATCTTCGTGGCTGCGCAGCGCCTCGATCTGGATATTAGCGGTATAGCGGCACCCCTCAGAGAACCGATTGACGACTTGACCGTCGGAATCAGTCCACCAGAAGGTCATCCGGTGGCAGCCGGTATGGGACGAAGTATCACAGGCCGACAAGGTGAGCAGCAGAGTAAAAGCCAGGATCAGGAGACAGAAACGGCTGATTTTCTTCATTTTGGTCAGTCCTTTCGGTTTGATAGCCGATTAATCAGCGTCAGCAGAATCTTCAGCGTGGATAGGAGTATCCGAATCGTCGGCAGGCGGGTTTTCAGCACCGTTGGCGGGCGGGTCGACCTTGATAATGCCACCGGGCGACCGCTGGCCATCGAGGACAATATCGAGGTCGCTGATGGCTTGCCGAAGTTGAGCCAGAAGTTGCTCAGGGTCTTTCAAGACGCAGCCATCACCGTTTTCGAGGATCTGCCGGGCTTCTTTGATTAGTTCCAGCGGCGTTTTATGGGCGTCGCCGAGTGCGAAATCTCCGTAGGCTTGCGGCTGCGGGGTAGTGGGGCCAGGGATCTGGTCGGAATCGGAGACTTGGCCAGGTTCAGAAATCTGGTCGGGCTTAGCCTCTTCGAGATGATCGCCTGCGGTAAGGTCCGGAGCAGGCTCGAGCGACTCCTTAGGGCCAGGCTCGCCGGTGACATCGGCATTACCCTCGGACTGCAGACCTTCATCATCAGAATACATACCAGGGTTTAGTAATTTCCAAATTTTGCCACTCGTTTCAGAAAGCGCCGCTTGCTTGTCTTGCAGGCTATTGATTCGCGAGCGCTGCCAACAGATTACCACTAGAAACAGAATTGCGACAACAATGAGAGCCTTAGCGTCACTTCGCCGTTGAGTCTCGAGCTCGCTGCGCAGGCTATTCACCTGGCGCGTCGTCAGATTCTCGGCAAACTCCAGACCATCATAAGTGGACCGGATCAAGCGATTAACTTTGTCATTGAGCTCCGTCAGAGTCATCTCCGCAGGAGCACTAGGGACGGGCTCACTCATCGGATCTTCCGGCTTAGTCGCAGTGTAGACCGGCTCGGTTTCCAGACCAAACTGCAGGCGACAACTGTCTTCCCGCATCATCTGACCGTCCTTCTCGCGGCCACCCAGGCGCACGCCGATAGCAAACAACTCTTCGTCGGCAACACTAAAGGTGCCATTATAACTCGTATGCATCACGCCGCTCTTCGGCGCATAGCGCATACGCAGAGCGGCGTCGCCGAGCAGGCCGACACTGTAATTTCGCTGAGACCGCGGCTCATCAAGAGTTCGCCAAGAGCAGCTAATGAAGCCACCTTGGCCGGGACTAAGCAGGATGCCACTGTTCAGCAGGTTCGCATCCAGCCAGACCCTAACACCATCAACATCGGCGTAGGCGTCGAACTGGATATTAACCACGTAATTCTGGCCAGGATACAGCTCGCTAATCAAGTTGCCAGACGAATCGGTTAGCCAGATGGCGCAATCGAGCGCACTATCAACTGGCGCCGGATCGACTGAGTTAGTATTCTCCACGTACTCGGTGGACTCCTTTACCGCTAACCGAGACGTCGTGACGATCTGATCGTCGGCAGGATTTTTCACTTCCAGCTCGGTCAGCGTGCTCAGAGTCGAGTTAGTGCTGCCGATATACTCGGCGTGGGCGGTTTGAGGCAAAATCGCACAGACAATCAGGCAGGCAATGAATGCGGTAACGACCTTTTTCATAACTTTACACTCCTTTTTGAGTTTTCAGAATAGATGCTTGGGACAATAGTGTGGAATTTTCCTCCTCTCAATTTTTAAGATACTAGGGCCTCCCAATTTGACCCCTTTTGATGGGTATAATTCTATTGTATCACAGATGTGGAATTTTGTCAATAGCGTTTTGGGATTCTGGTCAAGTTGAGCAGTGTTTTATTGACGAGTTTGAGCTAATGATAAATTTTGCTATTGACAATTTTGGTATTTTGTGATAACATTATAGTGATGTAATTGTCTAAGGCAAGCAACATAGAACATTGATAAGGAGTGGTAAAAATCATGAAAAAGTTCGTCTTTAACCCGCGCGAGCTGCTGTACCGCAAGCGCCATCTGAACGAAGTCGCGCACACGACCTTGAACCCGGAAGGGCCGGGGTTCGTGCAGATTCATCTGGTGCCGCCGAGGTTTGACCGGAAGGGGCAGCCGAGTTTGGCTTTCCTGAACGGAAGCTACATCGTGCCGTTGATGCCGTCGGCTGCGATTCTGCTGAATGAGTTTATCAAAGAGGTAAATGCTTACGCAGGACATCCGATGAGCCCGGCACAGCTGGACGAGGCCGTCCGGCGCACGATGGTGAGTATGCGCAAACTTTTTCCCCGCACGAAAGTCGAGCAGTTTAAGTCTGATCTGATGACAATGATCGATGTATTCTGCAAGATTGCTTACGGTCAAAAACCGGAGGTGGAGATTGGCTATATGTCGATCGGTGAGTATGCGCCGCATATGCGGGCGCCGCACCGGATGGACCTGATGGTTAGCTCGATGATGAAGTACGGCAAGTGGAATTGCAATCAAAAGTGTGCCATTTGCTACGCCTGCAATGAGCCGCTGGCGGCGGTTCCGGAGATCGGCACTAACAAGTGGTGTGAAATCCTGGACAAGTGCCGCGAAGTGGGAATTCCGCAGGTGACTTTTACCGGCGGCGAGCCGACGATGCGCGACGACTTGGTCGAGCTGGTGGAACACGCGCGCTGGTTTGTCACCCGACTGAATACCAACGGTATCCGGATGACGCCGCAGTTGTGCCATCAGCTCTATGACGCCAGTCTGGACAACGTACAGTTTACTCTGTATGCAACCGACGCGAAAGTGCACCAGCACTTGGTGCGGACGGGCAACTACGAACAGACCATCGCCGGTATCAAGAATGCGCTGGGCGTAGGCTTGAGCACCAGTATCAACACACCGCTCTGCGCCACCAACTGGATGTATTATCTTGATACGCTAAAGGCAGTGCACGAGTGGGGAGTTCGCTATGTTACCTGCTCGGGAATCATCCCGACTGGAAACGGTAGTGACCCGGCGGCTCAGACGGTAACCCCGATCGAAAAGTCGGAGTTGCTAAAGGTCCTGCGGGCGGCAGCGGAGTACTGCGCCAAACTCGAGATGGAGATCACCTTCACCTCGCCGGGGCAGCTGAGCGAAGAAGAGCTGCATTCAGTCGGTCTGACGACTCCGACCTGCGGAGCATGCCTGTCCAATATGGCGATTACGCCGAATGGTCAGGTAATTCCCTGCCAGAGCTGGCTGCACGAAGGAGCTCAGCTGGGCGATTTCCTGACGACCCCGTGGGAGCAGATTTGGGATTCGCCGCGCTGCAAGGCGCAACGGGAGTTCGCAAGCCGCTGCACGGGTACTTGCGCCTTGGCCGGCAAGTAAGGAGGAAGAAAAATGAAACGCAGATTTTTAGTCCTGTGCTGTCTGATCCTTTTAATAGCCTCACCTCAGTTACTCACGGTAGCCGAGGCGTCAGGCGGGCGACCCCTGGACGAGATTCAATCTTACTACATTACCCTGCACGCGCGCGAGGATGGGACGCTGGATATTAAGTACGAAATCACCTGGAAAGTCCTGCGCGACAGCGATGAAGGGCTGCTGACTTGGGTGAAAATTGGTTGCCCCAACCGTCACGTCGACACACTCGAGCCTCTGTCCGATACGATTAAGAGTATCCGATATATGGGCGAAAGTGGCAACTCTTACATTCGGGTGGATTTTAAAAAATCCTACCGCGCCGGAGATACCGTGCGTTTTAGTTACTCGATTCATCAGTCGTATATCTGTACGGCTGATGAGGAAAGGGGACTATGCGTGTACAACTTTACGCCGGGCTGGTTCGAGGAGATTAATGTGAAAGCCTACCAGATTCGCTGGGACGCCTACGGGGCGGTCGACAGCAACGCCGATTTTGAAAAAGGCGATTACCTAGTCTGGTCGGGAGAGATGAAGGCAGGCGACCACGTACGGACGACGATTAGTTACGACCTGAGCACGTTTACGATCGACCCTGACCAACAGTATGTTGAAGGGGACGACGGCGGCGTATCGCTCGGCACGGTGTTAGCCGTAGTGTTCGTGATCCTAGCCTTAGCCATCATAGTCGCAATAGTACTCTCAGATGATGGCTACGGCGTTGGTGGTGGCGGTATCTTCATTAGCGGCGGTGGCGGCTGTGCCTGTGCCTCGTCTTGCGCTTGCGCATGTGCTTGCGCGGGCGGCGGACGAGCAGGCTGCTCGGCGAAGGATTTTTACTACACTAATCTACGACGCGAGGATCTACAAAAAGCGTTAAAACCAGCTGAGCCGGCGAAGACCGACCTTAGTTGACAGATTAGGCTAAAACTAGTCTTGATGGACAAAGGAACGGTTTTAAGAGATTTTTGAGAGGTTGCGTTATCTGGGCAGTCGTGAGTCTGCCCAGTTTTTTGATAGAAAATGGTAGCGTTTTCATACAACAGAGGTGGGGTTTAGTTTACAGGGCGACTGTTTTGTCGACAAGAGTAGGCCGTTTAGCTGACAGGGGTAAAATAATCAACATCCGGGGCAGAGTCCTGAGGAATTAGACCTGGTTAATTATTAGCAAATTTTATTGATTTTTGCGCGAAAAAGCATAAATGGTATTGACAAAAATGATAATGTGTGCTACAATGGAAGTATAACCTGAAAAAGGTTATACCAATCTAGGATGTAATCTACGGATACATCCTCGTACCCTAATAGTTTTGAGAGAGGAGAAAGTCTAACTATTTGCGCGTCTTTTTGTCCGAAAATCTAGAATTTGTCAAGAATATCATTGAAAGGACGATTAAAATGAAGAAACTGGTAACTTTGATACTTTCCCTGGTGATGGGGCTGTCCCTGACCGTGCCGTGCTTTGCGGCAGGCTCGACTGAAAATGTGGCGCTGAGGTTAGTGGCGACAATGGAAACCGAGCCGACCCAGCAGCACCACAACGATGGTGAGCAACTGCCTAATGCAGAGCGGCTCACTCGCGACACACCGCCGCACCTGTCCGACGTGAAGCGACCCGCTAGACCGACGGACGATGACGGCAGCAAGCCGACCCCGACACTTGCGACGCCGGTCCCGGCGCCGCAGCCGAAGGCGAGATTCCTAGCCGATAGCATCATCCTCAATGCCGAGGGTGACGAAGTGACCGAAGTGGCGATCGGCGAGACCTATTCGCTGGTGACCACCATTCGCGCCAGCTTGACTGGCGAGGAAGTCGTGAGTCTGGACGCGCGGAATTTGCGAATCGGCTTATCAGATTATGCGATTAGCTGCGGGTTCAAAGCAGAGCTGTATCTTGAAAGCGGGGCCAGGTTTCTCGTCGTACACGATAAAGAATCGGGCGTGGCTATCGGCAGCGGCCGGATCGAGACGAACATCGCTGGCGCAAATCGGGCGATCGTAAACTACGTGAAAAACAGCGCGGAGCTGATAACATATAGCGGTAAGATTATCGCCTTGGACGATGCGGAGTTCCTGACGAGGGACGGCGTCCTGATTGGCAGCCGTGCAGCGGATGGAATCTTGCTGACTGAGGACGTGGCTACCGTGAGTTTGAAGTTTACGGTGGAGGAATACGAGTCTTTACCAATGGTAAATGACATGAATGGTAATCCCCTGCCCAAGACTCAGAGTCATACCACCACAAGCAACCGAGCGACGGCCACCTCCGTGGATAGCGAAAAAACACAGACTTCGTCGGTGGACAAAGAGCCGGAAGTTTCACCCACACCGTATGAGGACGACCTCTATAGCAAGGAATACTTCGCCGAGCAGCGTCTCAAGCTCATTGAGGCAAAAGCGAATGACACGCAAAAAGCAGTGAGTTGGCTTTTCATTGCGACGGCAATGTCACTCTTGGGCTGTGTGATTCTGGCTGTCTGCTTGGCAGGGCTGAACAACAAGGTCAACACTCTGTCGGGCTACATTGATGGTATGGAAAAGAGTATCTTCGAGCCCCGGGAACAGGATGGTGAGCATCAGGAGTGCCCTCGTCGCTACGGTGACTTTTTTACGGAGAAGCAGAATAGCGACGAAGGGAACGCGGAAGGCGAATATGACACCGAGCACGTCTGCAAAGTCCCGGATGAGGAAATCGACTGGCTGAATAAGACTCAGGAAGAGATTCTTGGCAGCGAGGCGGATGATTCCGACAAGTAATTCTCTCAAAACAACGACAGAAAGGTCGCCTCTTACGGGGCGGCCTTTTCCGTGGCAGAAATTTTGGCTTTTCTAGTGTTTTAGTTCCCTGCCGGCATAGTTTTTAGATCTGATGATATTTTGCCAGACCATTCCTTATACTACGATGTTAATCAGTTTGGCGCCTTTGGGATGAATGACTTTGCGAATTTCCTTGTCGCCGACAAAAGCCTGGACATTCTTCTCAGCGAGAGCGATTTCTTGCAACTTGGCATCGTCTTCGAGATAGTCGACTGAGATCATCAGGCGGGCGCGAAGTTTGCCATTGACCTGGACGACAAACTCGACTTCTTGGTCGACGAGATATTGGTTATCCCAGCGAGGCCATTCGTCGTCGCTATCAAGGCGCTCAAGTAGCTCGCTGGCCAGATGCGGCGCAAAAGGTTTGAGCATCTTAGCGAGGGCGATTTTATCATCTTTGGTCGGGCTGCTAATAACAGCATTGACGAACTCCATCAGCGCGGCAACAGCAGTATTGAAACTGGTGCGATGAATATCTTCGGTAACTTTCTTGATAGTGCGGTGGCGCAGAGCGCGGCGCTCGGTGATTCCCTCTTCGGTGAGGTCATATTTCATGGTATCGTTGCAGAGGTTCCAGCAGCGGTTAAGGAAACGGTAGACACCACCGATAGCCTCGGTATTCCAAGCGGCATCTTGGTCGTAAGGGCCGATAAACATTTCATAAGTGCGCAAAGTGTCGGCGCCGTAGCCGCTGTCGATGACTTCGAGCGGGTCGATGACGTTACCTTTGGACTTGCTCATTTTCTTGCCGTCGGGAGCGTTGATGTAGCCGTTGTAAAGTAACTTCTTGACGGGCTCACGGAAAGGTAGGTAGCCTTGGTCGGCGAAGAATTTGCACCAGAAACGGACATACAAGAGGTGAGCCACGGCGTGGTCGCCGCCAACGTAGATATCGGTGGGGGCCCAGTACTTGATTGCCTCGGGATCCCAGGCGGCTTGGTCATCGTGCGGGCTGGTGTAGCGCCAGAGGTACCAGCTGGAACAAGCGTAGCCATCAAGCGTGTCGGTCTCGCGGGTGCATTCGATATTGTGGCCATTTTCGTCTTTCAGAGTGACTTTGAGCCAATCTTTAGCCTTGGCGAGTGGCGAGCGGCCAGATTCGTCGGGCTGATAATCTTTGACTTCAGGATGAATGACCGGGAGCTGATCTTCGGGAATCGGATGCGGGTGACCATCCTGATCATAAGCGATCGGAATCGGACAGCCCCAGTAGCGTTGGCGGGAAATCAACCAATCACGCATTTTGTAGGTAACTTTTTTGCGACCGAGGCCACGTTCTTCGAGCCAAGCCACGATCTGCTCACGAGCGTCTTCGCTGCGAGTGCCATTAAACTGTTCGGAATTTACCAAAACGCCTTCACCTTGATAGAAGCGGCTGTGCTCGGGTGAATCATCGGGCGCTTCAATAATCTGAATGACGGGTAGGTCAAACTTTTCCGCGAACTCAAAATCACGCTCATCACCAAACGGCACCGCCATAATCGCACCAGTGCCATAGCCCATCAAGACATAATCGGCTACCCAAATCGGGATTTCCTTGCCATTGGCGGGGTTGATGGCGTAACTACCGGTGAAAACGCCGGTTTTTTCTTTGTTTTCTTGGCGTTCGATTTCGGACTTTTTGATGGAGGTCTGACAATATTTCTCAACCTCTTCGCGAGTATTATCATTGACCAACTTTTTAATCAACGGATGCTCTGGAGCAAGGACGAGGAAAGTGGCGCCAAAGAGTGTGTCTGGGCGAGTGGTGAAAACGCTGACACTTTGGACCCCTTTCTGACTAGAAAGGTGTCCAACCTCCAAAGATGAGCTCTCCTCAGAACTGACACACGTGTCGCCAGTTCTTCGGGATTTTTCATCATTTTCTGAACCGCTAATCTGGAACTCTATTTCAGCGCCTTCGCTGCGGCCGATCCAGTTCTTCTGCATCGTTTTGATTTTTTCCGGCCAGTCGAGCTGATCGATATCTTTGAGTAATTCATCGGCATAATCGGTAATTTTGAAGAACCACTGTTTCATCTTTTTCTTTTGGACTTCGCTGCCACAGCGCCAGCAATGGCCATTCTCGACCTGCTCGTTGGCGAGGACGGTCTGATCGACTGGGCACCACCACTGATAAGACTCTTTCTGATAAGCCAAGCCAGCTTTGTAAAGTTGCAGGAAGCACCACTGAGTCCATTTGTAATATTCCGGGTCGCTAGTATTAATCTCGCGACTCCAGTCGACGGCATAGCCGAGTTTCTTGGCTTGCTTGCGGAAGTTCTTAATATTGGTAGCCGTGGCCGCCTGCGGGGAAATGCCAGTCTTGATGGCGTAGTTCTCGGCGGGGAGCCCAAAAGTATCGTAGCCAAACGGACGCAAAACATTCATCCGCTGCTGCATATAAAAGCGAGTCAAGACATCGACGATGGTAAAATTGCGGACGTGGCCGACGTGGAGCCCAGCGCCCGAGGGGTAGGGGAACATCTCGGCGAGATACATTTTGGGCGTATCCTCGTCAATCGGGCCAGCCTTAAAGGCCTCGGTTTCGTCCCAGATTTTTTGCCATTTTTGTTCGATTTTCAGTGGGTCATATCTTTCCATATTATTAATTATAGCACATTTTAATAAAAAGAATAGAGATGGAGAAGAAGTTTATTGAGGCCTGAAAATAATAGTAAGAGTTCGATGAGGCTTTAACGGGATGAACGCAAGCGAGGTGTGTGGGAAATTTTTGACTTTATGGATAAAGTGTAGTAGAATAAAGGAGTTGGGTGTACTTTTAAAAACTTGTGAGGAGTGTATCAAGAAATGGATTTTAATCTTAAGCACGCTACGAGAGGTCGCAGCGCAACTTCGCGACAGAGGCGGTCCAAATGCAAACAGCAGCTGGACAAGCCCAAGAACCGAATTCTTTCCGAAGATCCGCGCATCACCTTGTCGTCGCCACTGCCGGACGGCGCGATGACGTTATGGTTCGAGCCGGATAAGTGCTACCTGGAACTGCCGGATTTGTACCGGCGAAAGGTGCGCACGAAGAGTGGCGGACGGATCGCGCTGGGCGTAACACATATCGATTCTGGTTTTATTACGCTTTATCAAAACCGGGCGATCAAGCGGTGCGACGACTACACGGTCGAAGTCGTGGTGCAGAAACTGGTGGAAATGCTGCTCGAAAATGCCCGGAGAGGACGTCAGGCTTCTCGACGACAAGGACACAGCGATGCGTAACCCCTGCAGATGATAAAATCTATCCACTCATCTCACGCAATGGCCCCCGAAATTTGGGGGCCAAGTTTTTGCTCTATACAAAAGTTAATTTCCCTGATAAACTTATCTGAAAAATACAAGGGTTTCTGCGCTCTTTTTTAGTTTGATTTTTTCAAAGCGCGGCTACCTCGTCCAAAAGGTCAGTGTGCGCGGCCCTTGCTCTTATCTCCATTTAATCTAGTTTCTGAAGGCTTGCACTCCCACCCCTTCCGCGGGGCCGCTCCGGGCCGCTCGGCCAAGTCTTAGGCCCCGCTCCAGGGGCGGTTCGTCGCCTTCAGGAAAAGTTAATTCTGAGAAGCGGTAATGAGGATAGATGTTGAGTAAGTACCGGAGGGGAGATCGGGGCTGGTTTGGATGCCGATGGTGAAGTTGGTGAGGTTATTATTTGCACCTTGAGTTGATGTATAGAAGAGAGTGGGGGTTAGGTAATTAGTGAGGCCAGTATAATTGGTTTGTTTACAATTAGTAGAGTCTGATGGATTATTAGTACATTTGATGCCCCACCAGGATTTATCATTAGTAGTTACAATTGGAGATGTAGTGGAGAGGGCGGGGACAGAAGTATTAGTATTATCATTACGTAAGTCAGTATGACCATTTTCTATAGTACTTAAGGATAAGTTGTAGGCGGAATTAGAAGATACTTTTGCGGTGAATTGTCCTGTACCAGAACCATTATTATCCATTACTATATCTACTACATTATTATTTTCGTCAGTAGAATAAACATCTAATGTTATTATGCTTGGAACCGTGACAGAAATATTTGGGTCATTAATGCCAGTATTGCCACCAGCAGAAGGGTCAACCGGCGTAACATCTGAAGTGGTTTTGGCAACACAACGAGCAGAATAGCCGTATTGAGGAAAATTGCTGATCTTCGTTTCAGCACTATAACTGTTAAAAGTTAGCGCGTAGGCAATATTACCAGAAGGGGTAGACGACCAGTAATATCCGTATCCGCTCTCGCCAGAAAAGCGAACGCCATATTCAGAATGAAAGAATCCACCGTATTGAAATTTATACGGCAAGCCTACCAATGTCATACCTGTGTTATAGCCAGAATTAATGATATTTTGTTGTTGGGCTTGACTTGGGAGTTCCCAACCGTTGCCCATTTTAGTGCATACGGTTATGGCATTTTCCCAATTATAATATCCGCCATAAGTATCGTCATGATGTACTCTACCAGTTTCATTATCCATATTCTCGATCATCCAGCATTCACTACCAATTTTTTGTACATTGTATGTTTTCTTGGAGTTACTTCCTGCGCTATTATCAGTTAGCGATTTACTATCACCAACTTTAGCGTCGGCACAGGCTTGCGGTGTCATTTGCTGCATATACTGTAAATCATCCCATTTGGCTAATGGAGTTGTTGGAGTAATCGTAATAGGCGTGTCAGTAGAAATTGGTGCCGCACTAGAATATTCAGGAATAAAAGTTAAGTATTGAAAGAATAGGAGGCCGCTGGCCAGTAAGCAAGTTATAATTAGTGGATATTTAAGTTTTTTATTTATTTTGAGCATCGCAATGTTCCTCCTTTAGGTTTAGACATCTCCGAAGGTATCGCTCAACTAAAAACGACACCGCCGAAGGTGTCTAAACCATTACAAAGTTGATATGTCAAAAGACATGCCAAACTCGCGACGGTGCCGTTCTTAAGGCATTCCTTCGGCATACAACTATAAATTGTGATGATTTAGACAGTTCCATTTTATCACAAAAATTTGACTTTGAATAGTTTTTATCAAAAAATCTCGGCCAGGCCGAGTTTTTGCACTATGTTATACTAACCTACCACTCGATTTCGGTGAGGCCGTGTTCGCGCAAGAATTCGTTGGCTTTTTCGAAATGACCATTGCCGAAGAAGCCGCTGTAGGCTGAAAGTGGCGAAGGATGCGCCGATTCGAGCACGAGATGTTTGCTAGTGTCGATGAAGGTTTTCTTACTACGTGCGTCGCGGCCCCAGAGCAAGAAAACTAAATGTTCGCATTTTTCGTTGAGATATTTGACGGTGGCCTCGGTAAAGATTTCCCAACCTTTGCCGCGATGCGAGCCGGCCTTGTGCGCTTCCACCGTGAGAACATTATTCAATAATAACACGCCCTGCTCTTGCCAATGTTTGAGGTTGCCAGTGCGATTGGTATGCGTGCCGTATTCGCGATCAATTTCTTTGTAAATATTGACTAATGACGGCGGAATCGGCTGCGAGTCCGGCACCGAGAAGGCGAGACCATGCGCGGCGCCGGGCGTGTGGTAGGGATCTTGGCCAAGAATGACAACTTTGACTTGACCAAGATCGCTAGTGAAAGCACGGAAGACTTGGGCTTTGGCGGGAAAAATTTGCTTGGTCGCGTAAGCTTCGTGCAGGAATTTGCTTAACTCCTGAAAATAAGGCTTGGCGAATTCAGAATCGAGAAATGGTTTCCAACTTTCGTGCATAAGATTTCACTTTTCTACTTTGCGTTTACTCTTCTTCGTCGGTTTCGTCGGAATCTTGAGATTTGGTAGTTTTGCGGGTTTTCTGCTTGGGCTTCTCTGTAACGACTTCGGTTTCTTCGATAGTTTTACCAGTAACTTTCTTAGTGCGAGTGCGCAAACATTGCATAATCAGGCCGAGGCCGAGGACGACGCCGATAAGGGTAATATAACCGCCAAAGAACGGCACGATGCCGAAGACGCGGATAAGGATAATACCGATCAACGCTTCGAGGAAAGGATTCATCTGGCTATGGAAACACTTCTCCATAATGAGTTTGCCGAGCCAGAATCCGGTAAAACATTGCGACAGGATTAACATTAAGACGTAAGCGAGCAACAAAACAACGCCAGCAGCCGCGCCAATCACGGAAATAAATAGGAAGAGAGCGATAACAGGAACGAAAATCAGCGTACAAATGCCAATAACTAAATCTTTACCGAATTGTAAAGAAGTAAGTTCGCGGGTAACTTTCTGATTGATGCCTGGGAAAATCGCAAGGACAATCACAAAAGCGATAAATAATGCAACGATACCGATAATCACACTAACCATAATGTCGGCGGCGGTGATTTCAATATCGATATTTTCGTATTTTTCTAACTCGGTGTAAGTGATTTTATCAATACCGTGAATGTTGGCGTCGGAATTGATAATCATTTTACCATCGACATGCGCTTTGCCTTCGATTACGACGCTTTCGACATCGAGATTGAGATTACCACCGATGCGAATACCATTGATAATAACTTTGTTAGCGCCAATAGAAACATCGCCAGGAATGTCGCTGTTCAAGGTAACGACATTACCAGCCGCGAAAACATCGCGACCAATCTTCGCGCTATCATCAATAGTAATAGTGTTGCCGGCGACAAACAAATCTTTTTCGACTTTCGAAGAAATGTCTAAAGAATTGCCAGCATAGAAGGCATACTCGGAATCCGTCTGCAAGGTCATGACATTACCAGCGGAGAAAAGCAGACCTTGGGCCGAAGCATCACTATTGAAAACATTGCCAGCCAAAAGTAAGTTGCGGCCAAACATCAAAGATTCGAGATCTTCGGTAGGATTTTCCTCGATGAAAGTCGGACGGATGGTTTTATCCTCGTCTTCGAGACTGGTGGTGACGGGATGATTTTCATCGGTATACTGTCGGACTTCATCGACGGCAAAAGTCGGATGCGACAGACCGCCCACTCCCAAAAGCACCGCAACCAGCGCGCTGATTAATAGTTTATGTCTCATTATGATTCCTCCTTTGCCTCTTCGGCAAGTATATTAATTTGTTTGGACTCACTAAAACTTTTCACCGCGCGGAAACTAAGGACTAACGCGATCACGAGAATCGCACCATATATGATGGTATCTATACTAAAAGTCAAACCAGTACCAAAGATTAAACCTAGTGCGCTAATAATTACCAGTAAGACAGCAGCGACAGTCAGGCTACGGCAGCTATTGATTAAGCGCTCGCGGTTGGCGCGCTCGAGTAATTTCATCGCTGACTTAATATAACGCCGGGTAGTTTTCCAAAGTGAGCGCATATAGGTGAGTGTGCCGATCAAGGCGGCGTGACGAAAACCAGAAATCGCCAGAAATTCGCCCAATTCTTCATCATCTTTCATACCGGCTTCGCGAATCTTGACATACGGTTCCATTTGCTCCAGCCGGCCTTCGATTAACAAAGCGGTTTTGTAATAACGTTCAAGTTTGGTCTCGGCCGCGAGAATGTCGCGTTCGTTGACATAGGGTTGATTCTTGATGGCGTCAATTTTGCTCCAAATGGCGCGATGCAGATTGAGATAGCGATGCAGCTGGCCTTTGAATTCGCGGATAAAAACTTGCTCCTCGATATAGCGTTCGATGTTTTCGGGAGAAGATTTTTTATTATTGATGAAATAATATTTATCGCCACGTAAAACGGAATAATTTTTACCTTCAAATTCAAAATATTTTTGATGCTCGGTTTTCGCTAATAATTCGGATAAGTCATCTTCGGTAGCGTTATCGCAAATAATAAAGTAAGGATATAAGTTGTCCACGCGGGTAAGTTCTTTGAAAACCGGTGCGCCCATACTAAATAGATAATTCATTGCAGGAGAGAGATGGTTTTCGTAGTAACTACGAACGCGCTCAATATCGTCAAACATAGTCGGCTCGCTGACGTCAGTGCTACTCACAGTCATTAAGCCATCTTCAAAAATTTTGACGCGAATTTTATCCTCGGCAGTAAAAGCGACAAATTCTTCATTGGCTACGCCAAATTCGATACTTTCGATGTGTAAGTTGTCACGCAAACTGAATAACTTATCGCGGTCGAGACCGGCCTGCGAAGAGCCATCGCGCAAAAAGTCGTAAATTTCAGAAAGTTGCAGCATCGTGCGCTGGAACCAGCCACCGATATAAATACTTTTGATTTTCAAAACGCCTCCCGGGAAAACCTCACTTGTTATTGATATTGTATCACAAAAATGTAATGTTGTAGTAAAAATCTTTTTTAAAATTGTTTTTATAATTAATATCGAAAATAAAAAATGGAAAAAGTATTTTGTTTTTCTAGGCGAATTGATAGGTTCTTCAAAAGTTTTTTCCATGTACTATGCTAGTTTCTTCTTAGTCATCTTTTCGGCGCCCGCGTTCTCGACCTCTGTCGTCACGAGGTCGAGCCGCTTGTCCTCGCTTCGTTCCCCCGTCACTGCACCACGCAAAAGTGGACTACGTCCTTTCTTTTGCGCGTCTTGTTCCTCGGACGCTCCGGATGACCCCGAAAAGAGGCTAAGCAAGAAACCTTAGATAGAAAAAACTTCAATTAGATTCTATATCAATTCGCTAGAGGGGGAGGTGGAGAGGAGGAGGTATCTGCTTCAGGAGGATTTTATTATGATATTATCTCAATTAGTTTTTTGCGGGCGCGGGCGCCGGTTTTGATGACAATTTGACTTTTGCTGACGTGGAAATGTTTGGACAAAAGTTTAATCAATGCAGCATTGGCTTCGCCGTCAATCGGTTTCTCGCGTAAATAAACCGTCAGGTTATTGCCCTGCTCAAGGACGAGTGGACCTTTCTTGGAACCCGGTTTGACGGTGATTTCATAAATCATACTATATATTATATAGTATTTTCGTAGTTTTAATAAGATTATTTAGACTTCGGAGCGTCGCTAAAAATCCAGTTGATAATTTGAGTTTTGAGATAAAAGTATTCTTCGGGCTCGAATTGCATATTGGCGATGCAATATTCGCGGTTGGAAATGTGGCTGCAAAAGATACATTCGTGCAAATCGCCGCAATCTTGGATAAAAAGTGAATTACTAACTTTGCCAGAACAAATCACATTGTAAGAATTCGTGCAAGCGTTGGAATCGTCAGCGCGGATGCAAAAGTTGACGGCATTACTACGCTGACAGGCCAGAGCAAAACTACAATTATAACTACCGTCGCAAAAGATTAAATTCTTACCCTCGCCACAGTTGGTTGAACAATAAACATTTTCCGAATTGTAAATCGGGTCGCTGGCGGAAACGTTTGTGCTATCATAAACGCGTTCGGTCGTAGTATAGTTGATAGCATCCCAAGCGGCGAGCATCGACTTGAGACTCTTGAGAGGCCGCTTGGGCTGCATCCAACCAGTTGCAGTGTCGCGTTTGTGCGTATTGGCTTCGGTGATATATTGTTTGGCATTGGGCAGAGCGGTGTAAGTGGTTTCGCCAGTGGTGGAATCTTTGACGGCGACCGGCAGGATAATATCAAAAGCGAACTTTCCTTTAAGCTGGTCGAAATTATAAGGATTGTCGCGGCCGAAGACGGCTTGAAAAATTTGATTACAAGTGGTTAAAGTTTGGGCTTGGTTCATTTTGACTCCTTTGGTTTGCGATTAGTTGAATAATTATTAGTAAACTCCGCGAGGTCGACATCATCCGTGTCGAAGGTGAAAGTGGGAGGCGGAAGTGGGAAAGTGGTGGGGTCGGGAATAGATGACGATGGTTTTGAAGAATCTTCGGGAGTATTAAAAGATGAGTCGGAGCCGTTTTGAGGATGATGAGGTGGTGAGTCTGGGATAATTTGATGATAGTTAAAAGGTTGTTCAATCGTGCAACTGTTGGATTTTGGATCAATTTTTTTAGTTGTAATGCGAGCATAATTTGATGCAGGTTTTACATCCTCGACCGTAGTGGGTGCATAATCGGCAGTGCGAGCCTTGAAAATTGGTAGCGATTCCCCGCTGGCGTCGATCTGGACTAAACATTCACGGGCTTTGAGTTTGGTAAGCAGCTTTTGAGAATCTTCGACATCGTCACTACCTTCAATTTTAATCTTTAGGTTGCGAGTCAAAACTTCAGCGTCACTCTGAGAAGTACGAAAAAGATAAAAGTTGGAAGTATTGGCAAAAATCGCGGAACGCAGCTGCGGCGTAATCTGGTCAAAATACTGACCGGCGAGAATGACGGAGGCGTTATATTTGCGCAGCTCGGAAAGAAAACGCGCGATGATCGGATTCTCGACCACGGCGACTTCATCGATAATAATTAATAAGTGCTCAGGTAAATCCTGCTGTGCGAGCAAGAAAAGTTGTTGCATCAGAAGTCCGGCAATAGTTTTGACGACTTTATCGCCCAACCGGAGACGACTGAGCGAGAAAATATTGAGGAAGTTTTGCTGAACAGTCTCAGCCAAACTAGTGGATAAGTTTTCTGAGTTGAAAACTGGCACCATTTGCATTTCGTCGATAAAGGCGATAATCGGAGCAATAGCGGAGTCGTAATGTTGAGTTTTTAGTTCATTAAAATCAGTGAGAAAAAAGTGTGCCACGCTGACGGGAAGTTGCGCTTGCAACTCGGTGAGGATTTGGTTGCGATACTCGATGTCGAGCAAAAGTCGACGCAAGGTAATGAAGGAAAACTTTTGCGCAGTGGTAAGGAGAAAAGTGGCGTAGCGCAAAACGCGCTCGAGGTAGCCATTATAAGTTTCCTGCATGAGCGACTGAAAAAGTGTCAACATTAACTCGACGCTAGCGTTAATATCGGTAGCACTGGCGGAAAATAAATTAATACTTTGAGCGGGGGTCTGAAAGTTCGTAACCTTAGTAGCGGAAATTCCAGCGCAATCTCGATAAAAGGCATCGTGCGGATCAATCACGATAACTTTGTATTTCTTCGCATTAAACTCAGAGACTTTGTGAATGAACGAAGCCAAGAAACGCGATTTACCAGAACCGCTACCACCGATGACGAGTGAGTGTTTGGCAAAATCAAAACTATCAAGCGTGAGATACTGAGTCTGGTCGAGATAAGGAAACGGGTCGATTTCTAAAAGTGCATCTGTAGAAGTAGTCGTCAAAAGTTCGGTGACTTTCTCGAGTTTGAGATATTTGGGGAACTTTTTGAAGAGAAAAGTTTTGGATTTATTAAAATCAATACTCAAAAAAGTGCTAGGCGAAGTAAGTAAAAGTCGCCAGCCAAAAGTGCGCTGCCCGCGATGAACAATAATTTTGATGTGACTGAGAAATGTACTTTTGTAACTAGAAAAAGTAATTACGGCGGCCGAGAGGCGATACTGACGGCGGTAAAAATCTTGCAGTACAGTCACGAAATTGTCTGACCATTTGTTAGCGTAAAAGCGGTGCGCCGGCGGAAGTTTGGCAAGTTGAGTGTCACTTGGCTTTAGTAAAAAGTCGATTAGGCTAAAACTTAGCGGCAATGGACGCGAAGTTTGAAGATAATAGTGAATAGTATTTTGCTCGAGCTGCAGATAAATCTGCCAAGTCGAAAAGTGATCTAGAAAACTCGCAACTTGCAACAAAAATTCTTGCCATTCGGTCTGGCCGACACAAGCGTGACGAAGAAAAATCTCGTAAGTATAAGTCGTCATAGACTAACTATACTAAGAATGAGCTTTTTAATTTGACTTTTGGCGAACAAGAAAAGTCATAATCAACATCCCGAGGCAGAGCCCCGAGGAATTAAACCTGGTCAATTATTAAACCTGATCAATTAATAAAAAATGATATTGAGGATGGCTTTTTAGAAAATCGGAACGAGAAAATCGGTAACGCCATCGTGATAATATTCCAAGTCGGGTTCGGGACGAAGTTTATATTTGCAAGTAGGGAGAAAACTTTCGTAAAATTGATTGGTGGCGTTTTGAATGTCATCGGCTTCTTGTGAATCGATATGGAATTTGAGCCAACGCGCAGGAGCGATATGATAAGAAACAAATTCAGGATATTCTCCAGTAATATTTCCCTGCCAAAGTGTATAGTACTGATAGTTATCATCGTCATCACGGCCGCCGCCATAAACTAATACACCGTAATCGGGATGCGGCAAGTCGGGATAATCTCGGAGAATAGTTTGAAAAAGTTGTGGTGCGTCGGCACTGATATGAGTATTGTCGGAAATAATTTTGAGGCCACGCAAGTTTAGCTCAGGCAGAGAAATGATTTCATACTGCAGATCCTGGACTTGCTCGGGGGCGGTAAAAGTTAATTTGGGGAAATATTTGAGTGACTTAGGACGTAACTTAACTTCGCTAGGCTTGACTTGATGAAAATGACAAAAGGCACGCGAGAAGGCCGCCGCGGAATTGTAACCGTATTTTTCGGCAACGTCGATAATACGCAAATCGGACTGAGCCAGATCTTTGCCGGCGAGAGTGAGACGACGTTTGCGTACATAGTCGGCCAGCGAGATATTAGCAATCAGTGGAAAAACTTTTTGCAAAGTAGCGAAGTTTACGCCGACACTTTTGGCTAACTTAGCGTAGTCGATTTCGGTGTCGAGATGCTGTTCAAGCTGGTCGATGAATTGATTGAGATGATCGTAAAACATTTTAGCGCCTCAGCGGACGAGCGTACTCGAGAGCGGCGGAAAAAGTGAGGCCGGAATCTTGCAGATCGGAATAAGTTTCGACAAAAGTAGTTTCCTGAACCTCGGGTGCAGCTAATTCCTCAATGGCTTCGGCGTCTTGGCGAGTGAGGGCAGCGATAATCACCGGAATCACGAGACATTCGGCGACGTGAAAAAGTAAATGCCCAACGATCAGAAAGATACCCAATAAACCGAGCTTACCGGCTTTGAACTTTTTGAGTTGTTCGTTAAAATGACAGTGGCAATGACAGTGTTTCATACTCACTTGGACCCCTTTCTGAGAGAAAGGTGTCCAACCTCCAAAGACCAGCTCATTACAAAACCGAAAAGCGCGGTTTCCGGTTTTGTAAAATCCAACATCTTTCCCATAGTATTATCCTTTTGGACATTATATCACAGATATCTAGAATTTCATAGCCCATAAAGTTTGTTTGTCGGCATCGGAAATACGGCGGGATTCGCAGGCTTTTTGAATGGCTTTGTTGTGAGCAAAGGGGGAAAGTTGGTCGCGCAGGAGATAATCGAGAGTTTGGTCGCGAAACTTAGTAAAAAGTTCGGCTACTAACCACGCTTTGGCCATTTCGACATAATAGTAATCGGATTTGACGGTGTCGAGTTTCTGGAAAATACGATCAAGATATTCGGGACGCAAAAAGTGGTCGAGCATCATCACAAACATAAAACGCAGCGCATACTCCGCTTTGTTCGCGGTGAAACTGGTAATAAAATCCCAAACCGCTGGTAAATCTTCATCACGAAAGTTGAAACTAGCGCAAAAACAATCACAAATCGCCCAATTATTAATCAGCGGAATAAACCAAGCCACATAGCCGAGCCGCTCAGACAAGCCCATCGGAGCTGTGGCGATCACGATGCCGGTAATCAAAACTTCTTCGTAATAATGAGGCTGGAAATTGTCAAGAAAGTACCAATAGTCACCTTTGATAATCTTTTTGGCAAGTTTGCGCTGTTCGGGCATCCGGACGCCGATGACATTCTGCGCTTGCGGGCAAGTCTTGAGATGAAACTCGCGATAGCCAGCATCTTCGAGCTCAAGTAAATTTTCGCGGAGTTCGTCGGGAGTCATATTATTCGGAGAGAAATTCTTTCAAATCAAAACCTTCGGTGTCGACGTTTTCGTGACCGAGATCAAAGCGTAGTTGGGGATTCTTGGCGGCAATATCTTGACGCGGGTAACCTTTGATCTTGATATCATCCACAGTGAAGTCGAAGAAATCTTTTTTGTCAGGATTTAGCCAAATCTCCGGCTGACAAGCGACCGGATCGCGAGCAAGCATTTCTTTGGCGGCATCAATATGACGATCATAGATCTGAATGTTCTGAACAAACCAAGTGAAGCGACCAGGTGCGTAGCCACAATGGCGCGCGATGAGATGCAGGAAAACCGAATATTGAACTTGGTTGATACAGCCAGCGGCCATAAAATCGCTAGAACGCTGATAAAGACACATATCGAGATAATCGACACCGTCTTTGCCGTGGCGAACATTCCACGCGGTCTGATAAGCACAAGGTTTGAGGCCGTGCGGTTCGGCGAAATCATCGACTTGCCACATATTAATAATATGACGCCGACCATCAGGATTGTTCTTAATATCGTCCAATAACTCTTGCACTAAACGGTGACGACGGATGGTTTCGCCATAAACAGTACCGATAGTACGATCGCCGAGATCCCATTCGTCCCACCAAGTGATGCCGTATTTTTCTTTCAGTAAATCGAGGTTGTTGCTTTGATCTTGATAAATCCAGAGCAATTCACCAATGGCATATTTTACCGCAATCGGGCGCAGAGTAATCAGTGGCATTTCGCCTTTGGAAAAATCATAAGTCATCATCGCGTGGTTGACGCTAAGTGTGTGCGCGGGGACGCCATCGCCGTATTTGGAGCTGGGCCATTTATCCAGACAACCTTCATCGAGGATGCGTTGGATCATTTCTTTGGTATAGCGATCACCTTTGGTGCCCTGCTCGAGCGACGCAACTTGAGGTTGCGCAACATTTTGGCCTGCATCGGAAGGAGCAACTTGAAGTTGCGGTGTATTACTATCATCGACCCGCGCATACGCCGCTCGAGGCGGGATAATGTGTGGCGGATTTTTGGTCGACTGATCTTTGCTACGCTCGACGGTAGTTTTAGTATAATTCTGCGTGCGCCACATCGGAATCAGCCCAAATAGACGGCGCTCTTTTGTTTCGACGGTTTCTGTAATTTTTGACATAACTTTCCTCCACTCTCGAGTCTCTTTCTCGATTTACTGTACCTTTTTACCTCGCATCGTATCTGTTTTAACTATTGTAGCACAGAAATAAGTTATTTGGCTTGTAGAATTTACAACGGTATGGACCCCTTGACGCGATTTTTTACAAAAAATCACTACCAGCAACATCGTCGGTTCGGAAGAGAAAAAGATTTTTCTCTTCGCTCACGCTCCTCGTGCTGGACGGGGGAAAAGTTCGCAGAGTTTTCTAAAGAAAACTCACGCTGACTGCGTCGCTCAGAAGATTGTGTAAACACATCTTCATTCGCTTTCCTCGTCAGTTCAACCTCCAAAGACCAGTATAGTTTCTTCCAGAAAAGCGCGGTTTCCGGAAATAGACGATCTTTTACTTATGACTACTTTAACTAATCAATACTCACTAATTCATAGTCTTTACTACCAAGGCCGAGTGCGGCGGCAGCGTCGATGATATGGCGGCCGTTTTGACGTTCAATCCGCTCAACGAAATGATCGCGGCCAGGATCGGTAGAATTATAAATCATATCTAAGCAAGCCTGATCGAGGGCGACTGGGTCGAGCGAGACAGCAATGCCGATATCTTGCATACAAGGCGCTTCAGGAGTGGCGACACAATCACAGTCAACTGACAAATTATTAATCACATTGATATAAACGATTGGCTTATTATTCTCTTTCATATAATCGGCAACCGCAGTGGCAGCTTCAGCCATTGATTCGGTAAAATCATCCTGCGCAGCAATGTTGTCCCAAAGACCATCGACCACGCGAGTAGCACCGGCGGTGTGAATATAGGCTTTACCGGCGGCAGAAGCAATACCGATGGATTGATTCTTCAGAGCGCCACCAAAACCGCCCATCGGATGACCTTTGAAATGCGCAAGATTAATCATTGCATCGTAATTCGCGAAGTTCTGACCAATAATATCCACATCGAGATGTTTGCCATTGTGTACGGGGATTTCGATTTCGCCGTCAGCATCCATAATATCAACTTCAGCAATGTCGGTGAAACCGTGATCTTGAGCGGTTTGTAAATGATCGGCTGTGCCATTGCGAGCGCCTTGATAGGCCGTGTTACATTCGACAATAGTACCGTTGACTTTTTGAACTAAATCTTTGATTAACTCTGGCTTAAGATAATTAGTATTGCCAGCCTCGCCAGTGGAAATTTTCACAGCAACTTTGCCTTCTAGCGGAACGTTGAGTTTTTCAAAAATCTTGACCAGACTCGCTGGAGTAATTTCTTTAGTAAAATAAACTTTTGGTTTCTCCATATCACTCTCCTTTGTATTTATTATATATTAAATTCGGGAAATAAAAAGTCTAAATAAGTGTAGAAAAAGTTTCACTAATAATTGAAGTTGGACAACAAGTTTGTGTAAGGGAAAGTCTAAATAAGTTAGAAAGTTGGAATAAGTTATGATAAAATAATGGTATGAAAATGCGAGGTTTTGAGATAGCAAAGGGTTGGGAAGATAAACAAATTAATTTACCGAAGCGGGCGACCGAGCATTCGGCGGGTTATGATATTGAAGCAGCGGAAGACGTGGAAGTGCCAGTTTTCCGACCAGGCATTAAACCGACGATGATTCCGACTGGCCTGAAAGCCTACTGCCAGCCGGATGAGTTCTATGCGGTAATAAATCGTAGCTCAGGGGCGCGCAAAGGAATCGTACTGGCGAATGGACTGGGCGTGATTGATGCGGACTATTACGGCAATGCGGAAAATGATGGACATTTCCAAGTGATCGTGTTTAACGTGTCGGATACAATTCTCAAAATCAAAAAGGGCGACCGAATTGCGCAAGTGATTTTTCAGAAGTTTTTGACGGTGGATGGAGATATGGCGGAAGGTGCGCGGCGAGGCGGAATGGGGTCGACAGATAAATAAGTCTCTTGAATTTCTGACGGCTGACAAATATTAGTTTTTGATGTTTCAATATTCTTACTGGAGTGAGGGACGAGGATAACTGTTGTAAAATAAACTTATTGTAAGCTAAACACACATATTAGAATTTCCTATAACAAAATAGCCCTCAAGGTT
>CAZPCQ010000005.1:0-55499 GCA_964585155.1 uncultured Candidatus Saccharibacteria bacterium
GGTTTCAAACAATTCCTCTAGGTTTATTTGCATTTGCCCTACTTTTGGTATTAGGTTTAATGATATTTCCGGTGGGATTTGTAAGTATTGGTAGTGAGAGTGCCTATGCAGAAACTATCGAATACCCTGCAGGAGATTACAATAATACCGCAACAATTTCCTTTACGCTAAATGGTAATGATATAGATGGTAGTGAAGTATCTACAGAAATAACTCCGGATGAAGTTAGTTATATTAGTAATACTCTAAAAGTTACTACAAATAACATAGGTAAGTTCGCCATAATAATACAATCAGCATCAAACACCGGAAACTTAACTAATAGTGATAATGGAGCAACTATTGCACCCATTGCAAACGCTACTACGCCAAACAACTTCACCAATAATACTTGGGGATATGCATTAAGCGATAATACGACTACAGCAGACTCGGCATTAACTTATAATCCACTTCCAGCCTTCCAAGAAGAACCTACTGCACAATATACTAAGAGTGAACCAGATGACGGTAACTACAATCTCAAACTTGTCTTTGCTGCCAAAATTGGTTCCAATAAACCAGCTGGACACTACAAGACTACTGCTTTAGTCAGTGTAGTAGCCGAAGCTAAAGAACTAACTACTTATAGCGTTACTTATAATGGCAACGGCAACACCGGCGGTGCTGCTCCAGCTACGCAAACCGCCAATAGCACTGCCTATACTTATCAATTCCCAGCCGCCGCACAGGGTACTTTAGCAAAAAATGGATATATTTTTCTCGGTTGGGCAGAGAATGCAAGTGTCACTGCAGCGCAATATGCCGTTGGAGTTCAAATTCCACTTACTAAAAATACGCCTAGTAAAACGCTATATGCGGTATGGAGACCAAAAAATCTAAATGATATCACAACCATGCAAGAAATGACTTCTGCAATATGTGATGTCACTAAGATAGATGATAGCAAAAAGTTAATCGACGCTCGCGACAATAAATCCTATCAAATCACCAAATTAAAAGACAGTGTAGGCTGTTGGATGACTGAAAATATGGATAATGAAACTGGCAGAGTATTTCACCATGATACTTATGGTGGATATTATAATTGGAATGGCGCTAAAACAGTTTGTAACTTTACTGGATGGCAACTACCGACTCAAGCACAATATGACGCATTGATAAGCTCCTATAATATTACTAACAGTGCAGGAGGCTCCAACATATTGCAAAGTGCTCCACTAAACTTTCTGTGTGGAGGCATCTATAACGGTTATCATTATTTATCAGGTGCCGATGCAAGCTATTGGTCGGCTACTAATGCCTACCGTCTACGAATCGGTAGTAACCTCGCCGAGATGAGTACGTATAGTGAATCCGGCGGCCTATCGGTGCGTTGTGTCGTGCGGTGATGACCAGAACAAAAATAACATAATTCTACTCTTGATTCATTGAACAAAAGTGGCGAGAAGCCCAAAACCTGATCTGCAGATCAGGTTTTGGGCTTGCTCACCCCTGTTGGGAATGGGCAAACTTGATTTGCAGATCAAGTTTGATAAAAATGGCTTTTAGCATCGACACTTATCTACCAAAATGCTGTTCGGTCGCAATTAACAATAGTGTTAGCATTGAGAAATTTCTCGCCCCTGTTCCGTATTTTGCAAATGTTGACAGTACTGTTAGCATTTTAGCATCAAAACCCGAACAAACTTGGCCATATTATACAACTTATTCAGCAGTTTTCTCAAGTAGTAGGGTAATGAAATCTTTGAGTTTGTTGATATTACGATTTTTGTCAGGAGCGATAAAAAGGTCGTCGTCGGAGACGAAGTCGAGACTAGCCATTTGGTAATAGACGGCGCGCATAATTTGTTGGAGCTCTTGTTCGTCGGCGTCGTTGAATTCGTAAACTTTGTCGTAGACGCGGCCTTCAGCGTCGGGCGTGACAAAGAGAATGTGACCGTGAGTAACGGTGTAGTTACGGAAACTCGGTGAGTGATTGAGCAGCAATTTATAAAATCCGAGCTGTAGGCGATACTTATATAGAGTTGGATGCCGATCCCATTTGCTGTCGTGGTAGTTGCCAGTCTTAAAATCGTAGAGCTCGATAGTTTTAGTGTCGGGATCGATATTGATATGGTCAATTTTGCCGGAAACCGGGACGTCGGCAATATTAAGATACTCGGGAGAGAAGTTGACTTCGGCCTTGGCATTGGGATGGCGTAAGATTTCGTTGAACTCGCGCAGGGCGATTTTCAGGCTTTCTTCGCCTTTTTCGAGGAGGTCCTTTTTCTCGTCGTCGCCGAGAATAGCCTTCTTGGCTTCACTACGATAGAGCTCGAGAGCAGCGGCGTCATCGATATCTTGGCTGGTGACTTGCTCGAAGACTTGGTGGATGAGATTCCCATAACACATCGAAAAATTGGCTGGTTCACTGGGTGAACGTAAAATGCGCGACTGATAAACGCTTTGTGGTCCAGCATAAATCACATCAATGAAAGCCGTGAGGTCGGAAGCACTTAGGCGGTAATCTTTCATCCGCTCACGCAAAAGTTCCATAATATTCGGCTCGAGTTTCTGGTAGGCGCCGATCCAGTTAAGGCGAAGAGTTTCGATTTTTTGCTCAGGAGAGAGTTCATTTTGATGAATAACAATGCCTTGAGCGGATGGTAGCAAATAGGGTGATTTTTGTTCGCTGTCGTCGCGACTAGTTTCGCTAAGGTAGGCGAGGCGGTTGAGATTGCCGCCGTCGGCATTGTGGGCGGAACTAGTCATAATTAGTTCGTCTTTGGCGCGGGTAATCGCCACGAAGAAGAGACGCAACTTCTCATCATCAGTGATACCGGTGTGGCGAATCTGGGTAAGATTGGCAGGAAGAGTGAGCTTATTATTATTTCCTTTGCTCTTACCCCAGGCGGAATCGTCCACAGAGGTAAGGAAAACATGCTTAAATTCGAGCCCTTTGCTCTTGTGGCTAGTCATCACCTGAATGGCGCGGCCGCTGTCGCGATAAATACTAATGCGCATAATCTGAGTATCGGCTAGTTCAAAATCTTCGATGGTGGCGACAAAATCACTCAAGTGCGGGATGAATTCGGTGTCTTCGGGATGGAGACTATGGGCGTGCTGGAGGACTTTTTGGCGGAGAGTATTGAGATTTTCATAAAACTCCAACAACTCAGCTTCGCTAGAATGCGATTGATAGTAAGAAATAATCGGCGAAGTATAATCACCTAGAGCGAGATTGCCAATGAGATAATCAAACCAAAGTTCGAGCGGCGTAGTATCAGCAATCGTAGCAAGGTGAGTGAGGAAATTGGCAACAGGCTCGAGCTGCGGGTCACCAGCAAGATAATCGACGACGGATTTGTTCACTCCCCACTTTTGCTCGACAGCGCGAACGGCCACACTCGGCGGAATTTCCCAAAAAGGATAAGACAAGATTTCCAATAGGTCTTCAACTGGTTGTTCACGGCGAGACAGACGGTGGACAAATTTGGCTAATTTGATGAGCATTGACATTTTTTCGTCTTTGAGGATATTGTCGCGTTTTTCGTAAGTCACGTCGATGTTTTGAGCCTTGAGGTAAGGAAGGATCGGAGCGATGTTTTTGTGCTTGGGGGCGATAATGGCGATGTCAGTCGGGTCTTCGCCGGCGTCAAGCAGATCACGAATTTTCTGGGCGGTCCAATAATACTCTGCCTCGGAGCCGGGGAACTCGTGGCGGTAAATTTGCGGCGCAGTCTCAAGATTCCCGGCCCATTCGTCGCGCATGGAGTGGAGCGATTTATCGATCTGGTAATTTTTGGCAAAACTATCGGAAATTTGCTCAGCAATCTTGCGCGAGAGGCTGAGAACTTCACCGGTACTGCGATAATTATCGACCAGCGTGATGACTTTGGCTTGATAGTATTCCTGAAAATCGCGAAGATTAGAAGCGTTGGCACCCTGGAACTCGAAGATGGCTTGATCATCATCACCCACGGCCATCACAACGGGCTTTTCGTAATCGGTGAGCAAGCGGATCAGCTCGAACTGTGATGGGTTGGTATCTTGGAATTCATCCAGTAGAATATACTGAAATTGCTCAGAAAGTTGTGCACGGAAACCAGGATCGTCTTGGAGATACTGAATGGCGCACTGAATCATATCATCAAAATCGAACAGGCTCGAAGTAGCTAACTTTTCCTCGTACTTTTGCATAATATTGGCCAAGGAATACAGTTTTTTATTGGCGATGGAATCTTTGAGGCGATAAGTCTTGAGGCCAGGGAGCTGAGGATTCTCGACGTAACGCTCAAAATATTTGTCTTTCCATTTGGTTAAGACAGAGACTTTGGGCTTTTCCTCGGCAGAAGCGGACTCAATAACTTGATGCAGATCTTTCGCCAAAACGTTAGCCAAGGGTTCGATATTTTTTACGATGGGATCGGGCGAACTTTTAGCCAGCAAAATTCCCAGAATCGGCTGATAGACAGTTTCCACGGCGACGGCAAACTTCTCGCGCGGCTTCAGTGAGTCGAGAATCGGTGCGATTTCCGATCTGAGATCACGACTATCTTCGATGTTGCGCTCGGCGATTTGTTTGAGATCGGTCGAGGTGAGGCGAGCAGATTTGGCGCTGCTGATGGTGGAAATAATATCTTTGGTATCGGCTTCGCGCAGAATATCCATCGGTGGGAGCGACTTTTGAATTTCGCGGACAAGTTTGTATTGCATAGTTTCATCGATAGGAGCATCGAGTTTGCGATTAAAATTCTCGGCGTAACTTTTGTAACGCTCGAGCAGATTAGAACCAAAAGAATGGTAAGTGTGAATATTGACATCAAGAGCAGCTTTGCCGATCATAGTTTGCAGGCGGGCGCGCATATTTTCGGCGCCAGCATCGGTGAAGGTCAGACAAAGAATATTCTCGGGATTAACATCAACATTCTGAAGAATGTAAGCAACTTTGGCGGAGAGTAACTGAGTCTTGCCGGTACCGGGGCCAGCCAAGACCAGCAGTGGCCCGTCCAGATATTCGACGGCGGCTTGTTGTTCTTGATTTAGACCCATTGGCTTCCTTTCCGAACTAGTTTTGCTGCGCTGCAGACTAACCTATTCATTACTTTTTCTCCAAAATAATTAAGTTCTCGAGATGTGGTGTGCGGGGGAAGAAGTTATAAGGCAAACAAGTTGTAATGCAATAAAAATCACTTAATCTCGCCACGTCGCGTAGCTGCGTGATTGGATTGCAAGAGAGATAAACAAGCCGAGGCGGGCGAACTTCGCAAAGTCGGTCAATCACGCTTGGGAAACAACCAGCCCGCGGCGGGTCGATGATGACGGTTTGGTCGGGCTCGATATAGTCAAGGGCATCTTCGGAACGAGCAAAAATTGGCTTAGCGTTAGTTCCCTGACAGTTTTTCTCCATTTCGAGATAAGCAGGCTTGTCGCATTCGACCAAAGTTAAGTTGCGGTCGCGCGCAACACTGAGACCAATAGTGCCGACGCCGGCGTAGAGATCGAGGACTTTTGCGGTCGTAATGTGTTTTTTAATTTCGTGGAGGACCATTTCGTAAACCGGCAAGTTGATTTGAAAAAATCCGTTAGGTGAATATGTATACTGGAAGTCGAGAATCTGATCGGTGAGCGGCGGGAACTGGGCGTGGGTTTTGTGATTCTCATAAAGCCCGCCGCTAACCTCACCGGATTGACTGGCGCGCAGGAGGAGAGATTGATACTGACGGGCATCGGCATGCTCATTGTTTAACTGATCAACAATTTTGCTGGCTGCGGTAAAAATCTCGGGGCGCTCGAGACTAGACTGAGTAATGGGGAGCTTGCGATGCGAGCCACGCTCACGAAAGGCCAGATGAATAAGTTGGTCGGCGTGATCATAATAGAGGGCATATTCCATCTTATTGCGATAATGAAAATCTTGGCCGTCGGTCTGGACCGGTTGAATCTCGAAGTTGATAACGTCGACTTTTTGTTGGCGAAAGATTTCTTGCAAGATTTCACGTTTTTGCTCGAGTTCGTAAGTATAATCGAGAATCTGCCAAGGCGAGGTAGCGAGACAGCAATTATCCTGAGGTGAAATTCGGTGCGGGCTAGTCTGCTCAAAATCCGCAGCAATCGCCTCAACGAAACTTCCCTTTTCTTTGAGGATTTTAGCGCGAGTGACAACTTCGCCGGGGAGAGCGTTCCAGAGCATAATTTTCTTACCGGTTTCAAGAGTCGCGAGGGCCTGGCCGCCAGGGATGAGTTTATCAATATTTATGCGTCCGGTGATATATTTTTCGGGATTTTTTGCCATATTTTGCCTATTTTTCGCTAATTTTACGATATTTTATTCATCTGGTGATATATTACTATTCATAGCGGAGAGCGTCGATGGGATTCTTATGCGCGGCTTTCCAGGCTGGGACAGTGCCGGCGATAAAGGCAATTAGCATAACAACGAGAATGATGGGTAACATATTACCAAGAGTAAACTTAAACAAGTCGAATGTCGGAAAGACTTCGAGAAAGCCACCTGGCTGATGTACTGCGAAATTCACGAGGTTACCAATTAGCATTGCGACGCCAACGCCAACCGCCGAGCCCCAGAAACCAAGCGAGATAGCCTCAACTGAGAAACTGAGAAAAATTTTACCCGAAGACATACCGAGAGCCTTGTCGAGGCCGATTTCGCGAGTACGTTCTTCCACGGACATTAGTAATGTATTAATAATACCAATAGCCGCAGCAAGCAGGGCAATGCCGCCAAAGATGGTAAAAACGATCATAATTACGTCAAAGAAAGTACGGATTGCGCCCATCATATCGGAAACGGTTGCACCGTAGAAGCCGTTTTCGCGGAGAATATCCTTAATCTCGGCTTCGGTATACCTGGAAGTGTCGAAGCGTGCCTGGATCATATAGGCAGAATCTTTCATTTCGGCCGGGTAACCTTCGGTAGAGTAATTATACATCGCATCTTCGAGTACACGGCTGACGACAGCGCCATTGACGGCCACAACGCCTTGAGCCTGAACACCGACGACTTTAACGTCAAAAGTGTGTGACTGCTCAGTAATTTGATTTTTTACGACGAGCTGGACAGTCCGACCGATAGCGGCTTCATCGGAGCTGAAGCCGAGCGCTTTGGGATAGCCGGCTTGTAAAGTAATTTCGTACTCGGTAGTATCTTGTCTAGGTAGGCCGCCAGCAGTTGTAGCAATATTAAATTTACCAGGAGGCATCGCGCCGACATTGATGATGTATTTCTTATCGGTTCGGTCGCTAGTAATATATTCGGTGTTAATCTGATTAGCACTATAGAGCGTATCACCATCAATACCGTCGATATTTTTTAACTTTTCTAACTCCTCAGGCGTAAAAGCAGACATCGTCTGGTCGGGGTTGTATTCGGTGGGGCCGTCACCAGTCCCCATCATCATACTACTCATCATATTGACCGAGCCTTCCGGTAGAATCGCAATATAATCTTCCCCACCTAGGCTAGCGGTTTGGTCGTCGATGAAGTTGTTGACACCAGTGTTGATCGCGGCATTCAAACAAATCGTAAAACTACCAATAAAAATCGCAAGAATGGTTAGCAACGTGCGAGCCTTATTACGTAATAAATTATGATTGGCAGTGCGAATGATCTCAAAAATACTCATATTAGACCTCGACGCTCACTTTCATTTTTAGACGACTATCGTTGTTTGGACTAGGTAAAACATTTTCCTCAGTTTTCATCTTCCATTTGCCGTCAACCCATTCGCCCTTAGGATCATCTTCGAGTCCATGAGCGATCTGGCCGTCGACGATGCGGATTTGGCGGTCGCAGAGCCGAGCCAAGTCTTCATCGTGAGTAACGATAATGAGAGTAACGCCCTGTTCCTTATTTAACTCGAATAACATTTTAATCACTTGGTCACCGGTGGCGGAATCGAGATTACCAGTCGGCTCATCGGCGAAAAGAATCTTCGGGCTATTAATAATGGCACGAGCGATGCAGACACGTTGTTTTTGACCGCCAGAAAGATCGGTGGCTTTATTGCGTTTGCGCTCGGACAATCCGACAGTAGCGAGAGTCTTTTCAGCGAGGTTACGACGTTCGCGACGGCCGACGCCAGCGATCTTGAGTGGCAGCATCACATTTTCCATCACGGTATCATTGGGGTTCATAAAGAACTGCTGGAACACGAAGCCAAAAGTACGATTGCGGAGTTTATTGAGTTCGCTGCCGCTAAGTTTGGTGGAGTCGATACCGTCGATTTTGATAGTACCAGAAGTTGGTTTGTCGAGCAAAGCCAACAAGTGCATAAGAGTAGATTTGCCAGAGCCGGATTTGCCCACGATGGCGACAGATTCGCCGGCTTCAATGTCAAGACTGACACCTTTTAATGCCTCGAAAGTGGTGGCACGTTTGCCGTAGACTTTGACCAAATCTCTAACTTCGATTACTTTGTTCATTCTTTTATTTTAGCACACTTTACTTAAAATTTACTTATTTTGTATTCAGACCGACTATATATTATATGCTAGTTGGCATATTGCCAAACTGGACCGGCGGGCGTATCCTTGATGGTAATATTCTGAGCCAAAAGTTCATCACGTAAGCGGTCGGCGGTAGCGAAGTCGCGCTGCATTTTGGCGGCTTGACGGCGCTCGATGAGATCTTTGGTATCTTGGTCGAGATCGGGCGTGTCGGCGATTAAATTTAAGCCAAAAAGTTGGTCGACTTTTTGCCAGAAGTCGAGGTCGGCGTGTTCGACTTGATCAATCAAGGCAAAACTTTGCGGAGAATTGAGATTGTCGCTAGCGGCAGCCAGAATATTATTAAAATCAGTTGGGGTGGTGTCAGTTTGATAAGCCTCGGCGATACGGTTACGCCAGTTTAGCCGGCGAACACGGGCGGCTTCGAGATTTTCAAAATTAAAATCGCGTTCGGATTGGTAATGTCCTTGCAAGACCCACATTTTGAAATCCATCGGTGTATAACCTTTAGCAGCCAGATCTTCTAGTGTCCAAATATTGCCGAGTGATTTGGAAATCTTTTGTTTATCGACGGTGAGATGGTGACAATGCAGCCAGTATTTAGATAGAAGCTTGTCAAAAGCGGCCTCGCTCTGGGCAATTTCATTGGTGTGATGCACGGGTATATGATCAATGCCGCCACAATGGATGTCGATAGTTTCACCAAGAGTTTCGTGAATAATAGTAGAGCACTCGAGGTGCCAGCCGGGATAGCCGGGGCGGCCGAGATAGTCCCAACGCATTGCGTGCTGTTCGCCGGGCTGGATAAACTTCCAGACGGCAAAATCAGAAGGATTTTTCTTTTCACGAGAATATTCAACGCGAGCACCAGCGCGTAAGTTTTGCAAATCAAGTTTGGCGAAGTCGGCATACTTCGGGAACTTACTAGTATCAAAATAAATTCCGTCGCGAGTTTCGTAAGTGTAACCTTTAGCAATCAATGTGTCGACTAACTTTTCATCTTCGACAATAAAATCGGTTGCGCGCGCCCAAAGACTAGGTTCAACTAAGTTTAGTTTACGATAATCTTGCTGGAAAAGATAGATATATTTCTCTGCTACTTGCCAGACGGTAGCGCCGGCTTGGCGAGCACCTTTTTCCATTTTGTCTTCACCATCATCGGCATCGGAAGTAAGATGACCGACGTCGGTGAGATTAATTACGCGTTTGACGCCATAACCATTCATTAGTAAAGTGCGAACTAATAAATCCCAATAAATGTAGGCTGCAAAGTTACCGATGTGCGGCTGACTATAGACTGTCGGGCCGCAAGTATAGATTTTTACGGCGTCCGCATCGAAGGGCTTAAAATTTTCCAGTTTCCGAGTGAGGGTATTAAATAATTTCATTTTAACTTTCTTTCAAAACTTTTTTAATCTCTGTTATTATTTTAGCACGTTTTCCGACTGAAACGTCATGTTGGCCAATCACACTAATATATTTGAGGTAACGCGGATTGTGGGCGGCGGCGCGTTTGAGATTAGCACCGATCACGAGTGGATCAAAATGGCCGTGAATCAGTAAGGTCGGTAAGTGAATTTTAGCAATAGTGTCGTAATTTTGACGATTGAGGATAATATTATCCATCGATTGATGTGTGGCGGTAGTGTTAATATAGTCGCTACGGAAACTAGTAAAACGCTGGGCGAGTTTGCCAACGGTTTCGGCGGCGGGAACTTCGCGGACAATACGATGCAGAGAATTAAAAGATTTAGTATAAATCTGATCGGGAAGTTTGGCGAGTTCGTCCGACATCAAAACTGGCGCCGAGACGAGAATTAGACGATCGATGTGGATAGGGCTTTCGTAATTAACAATATAATCAGCCGCGATCAGCGAACCCATCGAGTGACCGATTAAGATGACTTTGCCGCGTGGATGAGTTTTGCGAAGGGCGCGATGCAGGGCCTTGGCGTATTCAGTATAATTATACTTAAGCCAATCGGCGTGCAGAGATTTGCCAAAACCAAGCAGATCTAGTGCAACTAGGCGGACATTTTTTAAGTCGGGATCTTTGCCAATTTGCTTCAAGGTAGAGTTCCAAGTAGCAGAAGTCGCACTGATGCCGTGGAGAAAGATCACAGTGGCGTCAGGACGTTTAACCTTATTATCGAAGGCCACCTGCAAGCGAATTGGTGCATGCAAAAATTTATGCCAAAACCAAGTCCGGGCGTTATAAACCTTGCTGGCCATCGCGGTGCTTGTACTCCTCGAATAAGTCGGGAAGCATTTTAATCACGTCGTGCTCAACTTCGGAATAACTGGTATCATAAGTACGGAAGCCAGCAGCATAAGGGTGTCCGCCACCGCCGAAATAGCCAGCAATAATATCGGCAAAAGGTTGAGTAGTGCGAACTTTGCCCGTAACTTTGCCATCTGGATAAGTCTTGACGGCGATAGCGACGACGACGCCACGAACCAGTCTTAATTCCTCGAGAATGAGGATATTGGGATTGTATTCATCGGAATATTCTTGGATTTCGTTGAAAGGAATGTGTACCATGGCGAGGCGCCCATCCAAGAAGAACTCGGTACGGTCAATCAAAGTGGCTTTGTAGCGCATCACGTGTTGCGAGCGTTTGATGTATTCACGGCGATCTTCTTCGATAACAGCTGGCTCAGCGCCAAGTGCGATGAGGTCACCCATATCGTACATAGTGTCTTTGGTAATAGACGGACTGATGAGCCCGAGAGTGTCGGAGGCAATGGCGGCATACATACTGCTGGCGGCGACTTTGTTGATGGGGAGATTTTGGTCCTTGGCGATGCGGTAAATCACATCAGCACAGGCGGGCAGCGGTTCGATGATGGATTCGTGGGGAAAGTTGAGGTCGTCTTCGGTAACGTGATGATCGATCACGAAAACCGGCTTAGTATAAAGACAGTTGCGAATGGCGGAATCTTCTAAAAGTTTAGTCAACAAAATCTCCGAAGAAGTATCTACGATAATATAGCCGTCAGCCTTCCAGTTAAACTCATCACTAATCCGCGACCAATCGGGAAAATAATGTAAATAGCGCGGGATGTCAACCGGACAATACATAGTATTCTCAGTATCTTTCAGAATGTAATCCAGCGCAATCGCCGAACCAACCGAATCGCCATCAGGATTTTCGGCCTGAATAATACAAAGGTGCTTTTTGTCTTTCAAAAACTCAGTAAACTTATCATACATAGTATAAGTATAACATATTTTATGGAAGTTATGAAGTTTTTGTAGTGGGTTTGGAAGTTTTGGGGGCAGCTTTGAGAGTTTTCTGAGTTTTGCCGGTAGTTTTAGATGATGATTTGGCAGTTTTTTGAGCACTAGTATTAGTAGTTTTCTTCTTGCGAGGAGCTCTTGGTTTGGCTTTTTTGGCTTTCATATCGGGGAAGGCCTTGGCGAGGCGGCGATTGAGTTTGCCTTTGTCCATCAGGGTGGCTTTGATGTTGGCGGTAATCTCATCAGTGGCATCAACATTGGTAGTGCCAACCGCAACGCGACATTTGATAATTAGCCAGAGCGAAACGGCAATGTCAGCCAAGAAGGCGACAAACAGAATAATAGCCAGGACCAGTCGAAAAGTAGGATTTAGCAAAGCAATCAAATGGAATAACACTGGGTTAAATAAATAAATGACAATCGTGCCGCAAATACCGAAATAAAATAAGTTGACTAGGCTAATACGTCCGCGAATATTGAAGGGCTTTTCGCTATAATCCCACCAGCGCACGCGGAAAAGTTTTTCCATCACGTAACTGGTAAAATACTCGATTACAGCGCTAGCACCGACGGCAACCAGAAAAACTTCCAAGATGTTATCAGCGTGATTATTCAGAATTAAAGTCATCACGACTACGCCGACGCCATAAATCGGGCAAATCGGCCCAATTAAGAAACCACGATTGCTAAATTTCTTGCGCACGACAATACTATTCAGAACTTCAATACCCCAGCCGATAACTGAATAAGTTAGAAAAACTAAAAACCAAGTAGCAAGCGTGTCGGCCATATTTATCGAACTGCCTCTGATGATGGTTTTGGTTCGTGATAAACAGCCAGCACGAGTGAAAGTAAAGTAATAACAGCAAAGCCGGTAAGGATAATCCAATTATATTCATAGATGAACATCGTCAAAGTATTGACCAGGCCGTGAATAATCATACAATATAGCACAGAGCCCGTTTTGCGGTAAATACAAGCCAGCCAAAAACTAAGCATAATACAACTTAATACAAATAGACCATAATTAATGCCCTGCTGGGTCGAGCCAGCAACAAACCAAAGTGGCAAGTGCCAGAGCGCCCAAATCAAACCGACGCACAAAGTCGCCACGATGAAACTGAGCGCACGATTTTTAATCTTCTTACCCAGGACTTTCTCCATCAAAGGCTGCAGCGTGCCGCGCCAGCCAAGTTCTTCATTGCCGCCGCCAATGAGAGTAATAATAATGAAGGCCACGATGGCGCTTAGAAAAACTTGACCAAAACAAACTGATTGCGGCGTAGTAGTGTCAAAAAGATGGCACCAGCTTCTTTTGTCGGCCTGAGTATAAGAAAGGACAACCGAGCCAACCATCAACGCAACAAAGAACAGTAAATATCCAATGGTTTTCTTTTTGTGATCAGTAATAAATTTCCAAAGTTTACGAAAACTAAATTTGCCGTCAATACACATAATGGCAGAAATAGTTGGACCGAAGCCGCCGATGAGGAATAAAATGACCCCGATGACACTTTGGAATTTAATCACGTTAAAACCGGTGAGTAAAATCAAGATTCCCCAGCTCAGCCACGAAATGAAAAAAGTAATCAAAAGATATTCTTGGATTCGCCATTCGTCGAGATAACCTTTGATAGTACGCATTTAGACTTCTACATCTCCAATCATTTTTACACTTTCGCTTTCTGGTAAACTTTCGACGGATTTTAACTTGCGCTCGATCTGGCGGGAAGTCACTTCGGCATTACCAATCTTATTAGCGGTTTCTTCGAGTTTTTTCTTAGTAGCGGCCAATAAATCGCCGAATTTGCTAAACTGAGTTTTCACGGCACCGAGAGTCTGCCAGACCTCAGCGGAACGTTTTTCGATGGCGACGCTGCGGAAGCCCATAGTGAGACCCGACAAAATCACCGGCAAAGTCGAAGGCGAACAAATCGTAACGTTAAACTTCTGGCGGACTTCTTCACTGAGACCGGGGATGCGCAAAATCTCAGCGTATAGACTTTCGGTGGGAACGAACATCACGCCAAAATCGGTAGTAGCAGGCGGGTCGAGATACTTGGTAGAAATCTTTTTGGCTTGCGTCTTGACGTCTTCGCGTAAGGCCTTACGGAAAGCTTCAATTTCATCTTTATTGCCACGATCGTAGGCGTCGATCAAGCGACCGTAGTTCTCAACTGGGAATTTAGAGTCAATCGGTAGATACACCGTATAATCATCTTTTCCAGGCATCTTGATGGCAAATTCGACGCGGTCAGCGCTACCTTTCTTGGTGGCGATGTTTTCTTCGTATTGCTCTTTGGCCATACAGTCAGAAATAATATTGCCCAGCTGAACTTCGCCGTAAATGCCGCGAGTCTTGACGCCTTCCATAACTTTGCGCAAATCGCCGACGCCAGTAGCGAGGTTTTGCATTTCGCCAAGACCTTTGTAAACCTGGGTGAGTTGTCCAGAAATTTGTTTAAAACTTTCGTTGAAACGCTGTTCGACCGATTTTTGCAACTTTTCGTCGACCGTGAGACGCATTTCTTCCAACTTTTTCGTGTTATCTTCTTGCAGGCTTTTGACACGCGTATCGACGGTTTTTTGGATAAGTTGCAAGTTTTCGGAGATTTCTTTGCGGTTGCCTTGAAGGTTCGTAGTGATTTCCTTGCGGTTCTCACGAAATTCATCTTCGATCTTCGGTGCGATCTTGTCCAGCTCGGCTTCGACCCGAATCAAGCGTTCTTCCAACTTAGAAGTGTCAATCTCGGGCGCGGTGGGGCGGCGGACGATCAGAAATATCAGTAATCCGATAACTATCAAGAGTAAACCGCTTAACATTAGTTCCATAAGTATTATTATAGCACTAAAGTTCTAAAACTCCAGAATTTTTATAAAAAATATTTATTAAATTTATTTTGAAACTAAAAAGTTAGAAAAGCATTTATTTTTCTAGGCGAATTAAATTATACATACGTGAAGGCGCGACTTTTTTACACTTAATAACTTATCGGCGCGGCTACCTCGTTCAAAATTTTCCTCGCCTGACCCTTCATCATCCAAAATGTCATACGCTGGTAAACGTCAGGAATATACATTTTGGATGATGAAAGGTGATTTATGTTCACGGCTTCGGAAAACCTTGAACGACGCCGCGCTAGGAAAACTTATTATAGCGGCATACATTTTTTCTTTAGACCAACTTGATATTGAGATTATTCGCTAGAGGGGAGGCGTGGGGTGACAGGTATCTGCTTCAGGGTGCCTCCTCTCATATCCTGCCTTGTTAGATTCTGCGTTCTCGGATGATATTACGGCTGCAGAAGTAGGTAATAAGGAAGTAACCGCCATAAATGCTCAGAATGATCAAGGTGACCCAGGGTATAGTGGCGGTGATGTCGATGCCGCCGAGTGTGGAGAGGATGAAGTCGCAGAACATTAGTCCGAAAACAGAATGAAGTACGGCGATAGCGAGTGGGAAGATAAAGAAGATGAAGATTTGCCAGAAGAGAGCGCGATTTAACATACTGTTGCTGGCGCCGATTTTGCGGAGGACGGTATATTTGTTGCGGTTGTCGCTACTCTCGGAAAGTTCCTTGAGGGCGAGAACAGCAGCGCTGGAAATCAGAAAGATGATACCAAGATAAAGCCCCACAAAGGTCACCATGGCGGAGGTGCCAACATTATTATCAATGATATCTTGTTTGGTCTCGACATTATAATAATATAGCATATTGTCAGCTTGACCCACTTCGGGTTCTTCATAGCGGTCGTCATCAGCAGTAACAGTAAAGAAGCGATTGTCGAGCGAGTTCATTTGAGCCTCGATCTGGTCGGCATTCTCAGGAATCTTGTAATTGCCGAGCAGATACTCACGCACGGTATTTTCGGGATCATCGAGTTTAATATGATCGGGAACGATGATTACTCCGCTATTCATATTGGCAGATTCGAGCTCCAGAGTGCCATCGATACATTGGTCATACTTTGGGGACAATGTTTGGCCAAGAACAGTAATGGTGACGCCATTTTTGAGGGCTTGGTTGCGAATCTCGACAATTTGCCGGTAGCTGGCGATAACGGCATATTCATTTTGACCTAATTCGATTTCCGGCAGATTGAAAAGTTTAGCAACTTTATTATAATCGCTAAGGTGGACAAATTCTTCGGCGGTAGCAAAACCGCTAATAGCAGTACCGTCTTCCGTGGTCGAAGTAATCTGAGCTGCTTGACTAGAGGGCATATCGCTACTCATTAGGCTAGAAACGAGATATTGTTTATAAGTAACAACGTCGGTGAGCAAATCATCGAGATCGATATCTTCGCTAGCATAAATCTCACGGATACTTGGTGCGTGCTTGCCGATGGCCTCGACTTGCACATCGACCGGTAGCGACCTTTCGATATTCTCGTGTAGCATCTGATTGATAGAAAGGGCGGAGCCGAGAATACAAATGGTCACGAAAAGCATCAGACAAATCACACTCATTGATGCCACAGTAGTATTAATCTTACTACTAAACTGGCGAAGGACGAAAGAATTGAGTTTGTGATAATAAACTTTTTTGAAGGTCATAAAAATGCGCAAGAGGATACCAGAAAGCGACCAGAATAGTAGGAAAGTGGCAACAATACCCATAATAATCGGAATTAACAACACTTCAGGACCTTCAGCATCCATAATTAAGTTTTGAAGTCCACTCGTAACGAGATAATAGGCGTAGCCAAGGATAATCGAGGCAACAATGAAAACAACTGTACAAACCCACAAATTTTTGTTTTTAATCTTCTCGTTGCGACGGCTACTAGAAAGTAAGTTGATTAACTTTTGGCGACTGATATTAATAGTATTAAAAATCATCACGAAGATATAAATAATACCAAAGTAGATCAGAGTTTTGATGAGCGCACCGGCGGAAAAGACAAATTCAAAATGAGTAAGATCGGCATCAAACATATTTGCGACAAGGACACTGGTGAATTGTGAAGCGACGACGCCAAGAATCAAACCAACTACTAAAGAAAGTAGGCCAATCAGGAAAGTTTCGAGAATGAGAATGAGAGAAATCTGGCGTTTGCCCATACCGAGAGTGAGATATATGCCGAATTCTTTGCTGCGACGTTTGATAAGAAAACGAGAAGCATAAATAATCAGCGCACCGAGAATGAAAGAAACGAAAACACTAACGACGCCGAGCATAACATTCATTAGTTCGAGCATTTCGCGGACGCGTTCGGTAACGTCGAGCATTACAGATTGACTTTCGAGCGAGTTGAAAACATAGAAAATCGCTACACCAAGCACGAGCGTGAAAAAGTAAATTGCGTAATCTTTGATACTGCGTTTGATATTTTTGAAGGCAAGTTTGGCAAACATTTTATTTCCCTCCTGATGTAAAAGTATTACAACGCATCATTGAGATCTCCACCGAGCAAAGTAATAACGTCGATGATTTTGCTAAAGAACTTTTTGCGATCGTCTTTACCTTTGCGAATTTCGTTAAAAATCTTGCCATCTTTGATAAAAATCACCCGTGTAGCGTAAGACGCCGCGAAAGCATCGTGAGTCACCATCAGGATCGTAGCGTGATGATTTTGGTTCAGTGATTCAAATTGCTCGAGCAGCATTTTGGAGGATTTGGAATCAAGCGCACCGGTTGGCTCGTCGGCGAGGACGAGTTTGGGGTTAGTCACAATAGCACGAGCAGAAGCCACACGCTGCTTTTGACCGCCAGACATTTGGTAAGGAAAATGTTGGAGGACATTGGTGATATTTAGCTCTTTACTAACTTTGGCCACGCGTTCGGAAATTTCGGCGACACTGCGATTCTGAATGGAAAGGGCGAGGGCGATATTTTCGTAAGCCGTGAGCGAATCGAGCAAATTAAAATCTTGGAAAATAAAACCTAATTCTTCGCGGCGGAAACGATTAAGATCTTCACCTTTGAGTTCCGTGATGTCTTCGCCGTTAACATAAATATGACCAGAAGTAACGCGGTCAATAGTAGAGATGACATTGAGCAAAGTAGTTTTACCAGAACCGCTTGAGCCCATAATGGCGACAAATTCACCTTCTTCAACGGTGAAGGAAATATTGTCAATCGCTTTGGTAAGGGAGGAACGGTTGCCGTAATACTTTTCGACTTTTTCTAATTCTAAAATTGTTTTCATAAGTTCTCCTTGAGTTAATTATAGGTTTTTATAAATTTTTGTCGCAAGTTTAGAGTTACATTTAACTTACATTTTTGTAATTTTTAAATAATAAATTTTTTGCAATGAGATTTTGGATAATTTTTGGAAGATTTTAGGGCGAAAATCAACATCCCCGGGGCAGAGCCCCAAACCGTCTTATGACGGTTTGCTTGTTCGTCAGACGAACAAGCGGGGTATGTCTCGCCTTGTTCAGGCGAGCATAGGTAAACCTATGCTCTAGCAGAATGCTCTGCATTCTGCACTAATTCCTGCGGGGCAGAGCCCCGAGGAATTAAACCTGGTCAATTATTAAATTATATTTTTTATACAAGCGAGTTTTAACTAATTCTGCGAGAGTTTTGGGTATTTTTTGAAGGATCTGAGTTTCTTAATTTCGTGGTTTGGGGAAAATAAGTTTTGCAGAAATTTAGGTCTTGATTTTTTGATTATTTTGTTTTGTATTGTCGATGACGTCGTAATATTCGGATTTGGCGAAAATAATTTCGACGGTAGTAAACTCTCCTTCGACGGAATCGATTTTGATTTGGTGGCCGAGTTTGTCGCAAAGGGTTTTGACAATGTAGAGTCCCATACCAGTAGACTTTTGGCCGAGACGACCGTTATCACCAGTGAAGGATTTTTCAAAAACGCGTGGCAAGTCTTGTGGTTTGATGCCTAAGCCATTATCGCGGACGGACAAAATAATTTCGTGGTCAGTCTCGCGGGCGGAAATATGGATGGCGGTACTTTGATATTTAATGCTGTTGTTGAGAATTTGGTTGAGGATGAACTCGAGCCATTTGGAGTCAGTGTAAACTTGATAATCTAAATTAGCAACACTAAAGTCAATGTTGCTGGCTTGGAGAATTTCGCGGTTGCGGCTGGCAACTTCGCCGACTACGCTAGCGAGCTTGACCGGCTTGATGAGATAATCGCGCTCGGCGTTTTCGGCGCGGGCGAAATAGAGGATCTGCTCGACGTAATCATCGAGGCGTTTGATTTGTTTATTAACTTTGGGATCGCGAGAAATAACGGCCAGTGTGGCGAGAGGGGTTTTGACTTCGTGGATCCACATTTCGACGTATTCTTGGAATTCTTGAGAACTAATGCGATAGTTTTGAACATTCTCAGCCATAGATTTGTCGATTTGATAAAGCGCATCGTAAAGAATCTGACCGTCGTAAAAAGTTGGCTCGGGTAAAGTTTCCAAAACCAAATAGGCTTGGTCGAGGCGGCGAATATTCTCGGTGAGGTCGTGATAAAACCGATACTTGCGACGATATTCAATTAGCAGACTAATACTCAAGAAAATAATCCAGCAGCCGGCGAGGACGATAATAATCTCCGCGCGAACCCGTAAAGCGCTGAGGAATAGTCCGATAAAAACTGTCACGACGAGCGCCAGGACGAGAAAATAAGTTTTGTCGCGGAGGAAGCGACGGAAGCGGTAGGGCTTGGGATTTTGCGGGGTTACTAAGTTCGGATGGGTGGATTTTTGGGAAGTGGCGTGGTTTGTTGGGATGGGGGTTTGAGACTTTGGGCGGTTGGAAAATTGGGTTTCGACTTTTGATATGTCGGAAGGTTGAGTTTTTGATGATGTTGCGGGTTTTGAAAAGCCGGAAAGTTGGGCTTTCGGCGAAGAGATGGTGGCTTTCATTGCAAAACGTATCCTAAACCTTTGCGAGTTTCAATAGAATCTTCGTGATTGAGCGATTTCAGCTTGGCGCGGAGGCGGCTAACGTTGACGGTAAGAGCGTTGTCATTGATATATTCGTGATTATTCCAAAGATCAGTCATCAGGGCGTCGCGAGTAACGATTTCGCCGGGATGCTTGAGCAAGTGGCCGAGGATAATCATTTCGTTCTTAGTAAGCAAGACGCGCTTCTCACCATTCTCAATCACGCCGCGGTTGAGATCGATAGTGAGATCGTGAAACTGAACCGGGCCATTATTATTTTCCATCCGCTTTAGGACGGCAGAAATGCGGAGAAGGAGAATTTGCGGATTATACGGCTTAGTGATATAATCGTCAGCACCGTAACTCATTGACAAAACCTCATCCATCTCAGTACTGCTGCTAGTCACCATAATCACCGGCGTGTCGGATTTGGCGCGGAGACTCTTTAGCAGTAATTCCCCGTTGACACCAGGAAGGTTAATGTCGAGCAGAATAAGATTGGCTCCGGCAGCGAGGATGTCGTCGAGGAGTTTGGCGAGATTTGGTACAGCATTAGGATTTTTCGGTAAATCTAGTGCAACCGCTTCGTAACCAGAACTCCGCAAAAGATCGGCCAAACCTTGGCGCATCACGAGCTCATCTTCGATAATTAAAATCTTTGTCATTGCTATAATTATAACATATCCTGTATATTTAGGCGAAAGGTTACGAGAATGTAAGGATAGCAGGAGGGCTGCGTCGTGTACGGTAAAGTTTATACTTCCTGCGGGGTGGGAGAATATCTAATAGTATACTAAATTATATTATTATTGATGGAAGGTATTGGTCTGCTACAACGGTTTCGTCAACTAACGCTTATTACTTACGTTCTGATAGTGGCCGTGTTTATCCGTCTATTAGTTATGGTCGCATCGATGGATATTCTCTTCGTTGTATTGCTCAATAATTTCCTGCGGGGTGGGGGCCTCTGGACTAACTCTTTGCACTGGGCTGGCTTCCGCGGAAACTATTGGTCATCTACGACCAACTCGGCCACGTACTCTTACCCCCTGGGCTTCAGTAGTACTAATACCTACCCGTCCGACCACAGCGCTCGCTGCAACGGCTTCTCCCTCCGCTGCGTCGCCCGTTGAGATAGTGACATATAATATATAAATTAGTTCTGCTACTTCTTTATATTGTTATTTATATATTATATATCTCTCTTCCTCTTTTATGCTTTTATTCTTCTTTTATTCCTTTTTTCTTTACCTCATTGTCTATCTATGTATATTATATATACTTCAAAAAAGACTAAAAAGCCAAAAATATGTTGGTTGACACGCTGTCAACGAAGCTCGAAATCTGACCCCTGTTGCGAAATTTTTTTGTTGATTCGGTGTCAACGAAGGAAAAATTTGATTTTTTGGAGATTAGTAGTAGAGTATAGCGCCGGTAACGGAGTTATAGCAATCAACTATTGGGCTTGGTGAGTAAAAACGTGATTCTACTATTGACAAAAATGCGAATGTGTGCTACAATGAAAGTATTAGGCCTCGAAAATCGAGTGCTTTAGGTTGTTTTTGTAAGAAAAATGCACCTTACGAGTACATAGTCTTAGGAACCTGAAATTTTGCAAAAAAATGAAAGGAGCTGAAGGCAGATGAATCCGAAGAAAAGGACGCCGAGAGTATCAAAAACTTTCACGCCACGCGTCGAGGAAGTATCGAAGGAGCCGCTGATTTTGGCGGAGTACGCAAGCCCATCGCTGACATTGGTGCATTTCCGACCGATGGAATGCAATGTTTCGGCGGAGCGGATGAGGATTCCGGCGAGTTTCATCCTGATGGATTCTGGCGGAGTGGTCAGAATCAAGACGGACTGGATCGAACACAGCGTCATCCTAATCTTGCAAAGCCTTGCCATTAACCGACAGCCGCGCTTCACGAAGCAGGCGCTTGAAGTGGTGGTGCGGCGACTGCGAGAGACCTGCCGGACTTGCCCGGATTTTGACCCGAAGTTATTCAGTGGAGCCTACGATGACCCCCAGGAGCCGTACTAAGTGCGGCTCTTTTTATGGGAGCACTATGGGTTATGACGGAGGGTTCTGACGAGCGCCTAGAAATCGGGCGTGATTTTTTGGTAAGTCCGCTGAAATATGCTATACTAAAAGAAGATATGCAAGGAAATAAATACGAAAAAGTGGCACCAGCAGAGGTCGAGCCGGAGCAAGAGCAGGAGCGGGGGCGGAAGATTTTGCAGGCGGAACAGGAACTGAGTGCACAGCGGCAGGCTTCGCGTGAGGCGGAGCAGACACGGGTATCTAACATTACTCGTGAGGGGGAGCGACCGGATTTGATTAGAGTGCGAAGTGGCGGAAAAATCTTAAAAACGGCAAACTGGGCAATGTACCGTGGTAGTGAATTGACGCCACCAGCTGAAAGAGCCAGGCAAGAGGCTGAAAGAAAACCAGTACCAGTGCGGTCGTTACAGATGAGGATTGAGGATTTTGTGGGCGTGTATCCAGACGCAAAGTTGCGGCGGGATGAGCAGTACGTGCGGGATTTCCGATTGCGCTCGAATACTGTAAGGATTGACGATTATGAAGAGGCGGAAGAGTCGCGACAGTTTGAGCAGATATTTCTACAGGGCGTGCAGGTGGCGCGCTGGTTGGGGAATACTGGTATTAAACGCGAGGAGCGTGATGGATTAGGTGAATTTTCAACCTTGAGTTTTGAGGCGGCGGATTATGATGACCTGCGACATAGAGTGGACATCTTTACGTTAATGAAGTTTCAGCGACCGCCGGAAAATGAAGCAAAAGTAAAGTTTCGGACGTTGCCGGTTGGATTCGACCTAACACTGATGGGTGATAGGAATAAGATTTTAGATAAGTTGACGAGGTCATGTAATGACGAGGACCCTTTACCATTTGGTTTCACACGGGTGGATTATTTTACGGATGGCAAGAAGCGGATGGGCTGCCCAATTATGCCGCGATATGTAATTGGTCTCAATAGCAATGAGGTTGATCTGCTAATGCGCCAAACGACTGAGAACGCGCGACATCATGGGTTTGGGCTGCTTTCGAAGACAAACTTGAGGACGAGATTTCGAGTGCTAGCAGAGCTTAGAGCGCAGAATGCACTTTTTGAGGCAATGTTGCCAGAGAACGCCTATGAGAATCCGTCGAAAAATGTGCGGGTCGCGCGGGCTTGTATAGAAGTAGCAGATCGAGAATTCAACCACGCTTTGACGGAGTGTGCCCAGGATATGGTACATTTCAAAGCACTGCCGACGTCGGTGCTTGCAAAAATTACCGAAAATCCGCACAAGATGCGGAAAACGATCGAAGATTACTTGCTATGGGAGGGGCAAACGTATTTTCAGCAAAATCGGCAGGAACGAATGACGGACGGAATGGCAGAAGGTAAATATTATAAGGATGCATTCGTACAGGTTATGATGCAGGTACGTAAGTTGACTGAGGCGGCGCGGAACGGCGGTTCGGAGGAATTCCCGTTGATCGACTTACTAAAACCAGAGCAGCCTCGGAATCAGTCGATTCTGAAAATCCAGAAAACGACACGAGCACGGAAGAAAAGATGAAAATTACAGTTGTATTGCACAATATCCGGTCAATTTATAATGTGGGGGCGATTTTGCGAACTTGTGAAGGATTGGGAATCGAAAAAGTAGCCTATTCGGGTTATACGCCTCGATATAAAGATACGAATTTGTTACCACATTTGCGCGAAAAACTAAATCGGCAAATCGAAAAGTCGGCGCTAGGTGCGGAAAAGTTGGTGACGCAAGTGAATTTGGGAAATGATGAAGGTAGGCTATTGGAATTTCTGCAGGATGCCCATCGCGATGGATATAAAATCGTGGGGTTGGAAAATAATTTGAAAGATGATGAGCAGGCGCGGAAAATAATTTTGGGCGAAAAAGCGGACTTCGGTAAGAAAATTGTGCTGATTCTGGGCGAAGAAGTCTACGGGATTCCGGCGGAAGTGCGGAGAGAATGTGAATATTTCTTAGAGATTCCGATGAAAGGGCAAAAGGAGTCGTTTAATGTTTCCGTGGCGGCGGGGGTTGCGCTTTGAGGTTTAAGTAATTTGTATTAAAAGCGCCTATTCTTTTAAGCGAATTGGCCATATAATGCTTGGGATTTCTTAGTATGAGCTGATGCTTATTGAGATCATCTTTGTTTTTGTTGTGTTGCGGGGATTAGTGTGAGGGTGATCGTTTTTTAAAAACGATCGGGCTAAATTTGTGTTCTATACCTGTAAAATGCGGGGATAAGGGTGATCGTTTTTGGATTTTCAATCGCTCCTACTGAAGCTGGTTCTTGCGGTAAAGACTTTAATTAGGGCCGAAACTAAAAAAAGTAGGAAAGGTGTTTATTTTTCTAGGCAAACTCGGAGAGAATTCTTTTTGAAGAATTTTTAAGAAAAAGGTTTTCAATATTAATGAAAATAAAAAAGGAAAAGGAATTTTATTTTTCTAGGCGAATAAGTATAAAGTTGGTCTAAAGAAAATTTGCAATTTTTGTATATATGTAGAAAGTAATGTTTCGGGGCGCGGCTACCTCGTTCAAAATTTTCCTCGCCTGGCCCTTGTTTTGTAAAAATGTCATACGCTGGTAAACGTCAGGAATATACATTTTTACAAAACAAAGGTGATTTATGTTCACGGCTTCGGAAAACCTTGAACGACGCCGCGCTAGGAAAACTTATCATAGCGGCGTATATTTTTTCTTTAGACCAACTTGACATTGAGATTATTCGCTAGAGGGGAGACGTGAGGCGGGAGGCCTCTGCTCCAGAGGATTTATTATATTTATTTAACCTCGGGGATGCCAGTCTGGGCGCTGAAGCCGTCGTAATAATTAGTCTTGATCGGCGGGTGACCGATACGGTTGGCGGCGTCGACGATTTCCTGGACATCGTCGGTCAACTTGTAAATCTTGAGATCTTTTTTGGAAACTAATCCCATCGGCAACATTTTGCCTTCGATGAATTTCGTAAGTGGACGCCAAAAACTTTTACCAAAGAGGAAGACTGGCATTTTGGGCATCTTATCTTCCTGCATTAAAATAATAATTTCGGAAAGCTCGTCGAGTGTACCGAGGCCACCAGGAAACATCACATAAACTTTAGCCGACATTGCTAGCATAACTTTGCGCGCGAAGAAATATTTGAACTGAAGCGTATCGGTAAGATAGGGATTTGGCTCTTGCTCGTGACTAAGTGTAATGTTAAGACCAATACTGCGGCCACCGTACTCAAAGGCACCGTGATTGGCGGCTTCCATAATACCAGGACCGCCGCCAGTAATAACGGCGTGGCCGTTTTGAGCGAGAAGCTGACCAAGTTCCCGGGCTTTTTTACAATATTTATTGTCCTGGGGCAAGCGGGCAGAGCCGAAACAAGTCACACCCTGCGGGAAAGTGCGGACAATACGGAGACCTTCAATAAGGTCGCGAGCATAAGCGTGAGCGCGTTCAATATCGGCAGATTCGAGTTGTTTGAGTTCTTCTTCGTTAAACATAATTCCCTTTCTTTATTGGTCGTGATGTTGATAAGTTATTTTCTGAATTGGCATCGGATGTAAAACTTCGTCACTAGTGATGATGCCGGCTTTGGCGCCGTAATGCTGAGTAACTTTGGAAGCGTTGGCGGCAGCGAAGCAAAGACTATCTTTGAAACTAGCACCGTCGGCAAATTTGGCCAAGAAGCCGGAACCGAAAGCATCGCCGGCGCCAGTGCGGTCGCGAAGAATTTTTTGTTCGTAAGTGCCAAGACGGTAGGTTTCTTTACGGTTAGTAGCCAATGCACCCATAATGCCATCGGTAATGAGAATAATTGGGCAGTAATTGCTCAGTCGCTCAGCCAGTTCCACCAACAAGACGCCGGGAACGATGCGGGCGGCTTCTTCTTTGTTCACGAGTAATACGTCAACTAAATCCAGTAGACCAATCAACTTACTTAGCTGCTCGATTTCCTTTTCGCCGGGATTGAACATTACTTTAGCGCCGAGGGCGTGAGCTTTCTCAAACAGTCGAAGCAAGGCATCCATATCACCACGGAGGCTAGAAACGTAGAGCCAGTCGGGCTGAATAGAATCAAGGTCGTCGGGCTGCAAATTGCAAAAGTTGCCAGAGGCACCGCGATAAGTAAGAATGGTACGGTCGGCCTTACGGACGTCAACCAAAACAACCGAACAGCCGGTATGGCCGTCAGTAAACTCAACGTAACTACTATCAATATTCTCACGGTCGAGACATTCAAGCACAGCATCGCCAGAAGCATCGCGACCGAGGTTGCCCATAAAGATAGTTTCGTGACCGCTGCGAGCGAAAGTCACTGCAGTATTAGTACCGCTACCACCGACGTCAAAAATGACACGATCGATGTCAATTTTGCTGCCGATAGACATTTTACCAAAAATCGAGAGACCGTCATCGATTTCGTAGCCTTCGAAATCGTCGCAGTCGAGCATATAAATATCCTGAGTAGCGGAGCCAATGGTGACGATGCGGCTCATATGAGAACTCCTTTCTTTTCCGACTCGGCGATGAGAGATTGATACATAGCAGGTTTGTCAGAGGCGCGTGAGATGGCGCTGCCAACATTAATGACGTCAATATCAGAATGAGCCAAGGCACGGATATTACTGAGATTGGCGCCACCGTCCCAAGAGATCTCGAGGCCTTGCTTAAGTGGGCGAATGAGGTCGACTTTTTCGGTCTGGAGCATATCGATAATACCACCTTGACTACCGAGCTGACCAGCAAAGATCATAACGTGATCGGCCAGGGCGATGCGTTCGGCGACTTTTTTGGGGTAAGTGCCACGCAGCAGAGCGACACCAGTCTTGATGCCGGCGTTTTTTAGTTGATCGAAAAATGCTTTGACATCGTCATTCACCTCAGCATGAACGATACAGAGCGAAGGCTTGATGCGCAAAATTTCGGAAAGATAATCGCTGGGGCGGGCAGACATAATGTGAATATCCATCTCGACACCTTCGACTGGCTGAATTTCGCTGAGCGGAAGCATCTTGGTCGGAGCAAAAGTGCCGTCGGAGAAGTCCACGTGAATGCGCTTGGAAAATTTGCTAAATTCGGCCAAATTAGCGTCAAAAGTGGCTTTATCATCAGTAGTAATAGTAGGGACAATAGCGGACATAATTTAAGTTTCCTCGTCTAAGCGGCGTACGCGGCGGAGATATTTTGCTTCGGTCTTGGGGCGGGTATGGCAAAGGGCTTTAACAATCTTTTCCATCTCGGTGGCTTCGAGATGGTCGCCACTGAGGCAGACGACATTAGCATAATCATCGGCGCGGCCGTTTTTGGCCTTTTCAATAGTATCGGCGTCGATGGCGCGGATGCCCTTGAAGCGGTTGGCCTGCATACAGACACCTTGGCCGGAGCCGCAAATCAACACACCGAAAGCGTGATCGTCGCCTTGGACAGCCTTGGCGACAGCGACGGCGACGTCATTAAAATCATCTTCGGGATCTAAAGTATGGGCGCCGAGGTCTTCGACCCGGACCATCCCAGGGTGGCAGTTTTGCAAAAGTGACACAAGTTCACCTTTTTTGGCGAATCCGCGATGGTCGGCACCGACGTAAATCGTATAAGACTGCATCGTCAGTACCCTATCTCTCCATTATAGCACACTTTGCTCAAAAAGTCAATAGTTTGTGGTAAAAATGTGGTATTTTTGGACGATTTGAGGCAGTTTTCTGACGTTTGTGGCAAAATTATGCGTTTTTTGAGCATTCTAAGAGGTTCTATATACTTCAGACTCATCTTTTACCTCCCAAAATCGACAGCTAACTCCACCAATCGGTTGGAATAGCCCCATTCATTATCATACCAGACGACTAATTTGACCAGATTGCCTCCGACGACATCGGTGAGCGGCAAGTCGACGATGGCGGAATTGGCGTTGCCACGAAAATCGGAACTGACCAGCTCATCCTTGGAGACGTCGAGGATACCTTCGTAGTACGGCTCTTTGGAAGCGCGCTCGAAGACTTCGTTTAGCTGCTCGACGGTAGTGTCTTTTTTGACTACGGCGGTAATATCAGCGAGTGAAACGGTTAAATTCGGTACGCGGACAGAAAGACCGTTGAACTTACCTTCGAGGCTAGGAATAGTAAGAGCGGTAGCCTTGGAGGCGCCGGTAGTGGTAGGAATAATATTGACGGCGGCGGCACGGGCTTCGCGAAGGTCTTTGGCGGCGTCGTCGACTAGGCGCTGGGAGGCGGTGTAAGAATGGACTGTGGTCATCATGGCCTTCTCCACGCCAAAATTGTCCTCGAGAATCTTCATCACAGGAGCGATACAATTGGTGGTACAACTGGCACAGGAAAGAATCTCATCATCGGCGGTAACAACTTCTTCGTTCACCCCGAGGACGACGGTCTTGGCGCCCGGACCCTTGGCAGGAGCGGAAATTACGACTTTGCGGGCACCAGCCTTGATGTGCTGGCGAGCGTCGGCGGGATTGCAAAAGGCGCCGGTACATTCCATCACTGTGTCGATTTTAAGTTTTTCCCAGGGGAGTTTCAGTGGGTCGGGCTCATTGAGAAAGAGAATCTTACGATTGTCGACAATAATATGCTGATCGTCGTAACTAATATCGTGGTCATAAATCCCGTATGCGGAATCGTATTTCAAAAGATGCGCAAAGGTCTTGGTGTCGCCCAAACTATTGATGGCGATGATTTCGGCATCACGGCGCTCGAAAGCAATCTTGAAAGCACAACGCCCTATCCGCCCAAAACCGTTAATCGCTAGTCTTACCATGTTGCCTCCTAAATCTACTTGTAATCATTATAGCATAAGATTTATATTTTTTGAATAAAAATTGATAAAAAGTTTTTATAATAATATTTTGAAACTAAAAAGGTGGAAAGGTATTTGTTTTTCTAGGCAAACTCGGAGAGAATTCTTTTTGAAGAATTTTAAGAAAATAGGTATTAATTTAATGAAAATAAAAAATGGAAAAGGAATTTTAATTTTTTCTAGGCGAATTAAATATTATAAGTTAGGGGGCTGGGAAAATTCTAGGCATTTGCAATAGACCGCCGCAACCATATTTTTCGGCGCCCGCGTTCTCCCAGCCCGTCGTTACGGGTGGGAGCCGCTTGTCCTCGCTTCGTTCCCTCGTCACTGCACCACGCAAAAGCGAACTACGTCCTTTCTTTTGCGCGTCTTGTTCCTCGGCGCTCCGGATGACCCCGAAAAACAGGTTGTGGTGGTCTTCTGGGCCTAAACTATCATACCAGACTTTAATTCGCTAGAGGGGTGGCGTGGGGGTGGCGTGGGGGTAGCAGGCCTCCGCTCCAGTTAGCGTTTTACCAATTTAAAATTGGTAAAACGCGTGGAAATTAGACGATTTTGTGGTGTTTTTGGCGAAAAAGCGTTATTAGTATTGACTTTTTTAACGATGTGTGCTATAATGGTAATAGGGGGGTGAAAATAGCACTTTAGCAATTCATATCAATTATCATTCGCAAACACTCAATCTCGGCAAATCCCGCACAAAATCTGAATATTCTGAAAAGGAGAATTACGATGAAAAATCTGAAGAAGACCTTGTGCCTGCTGCTGGCTGTGATGTTGATGTTTTCGCTGGTGACGACGGCTTCGGCCGCAACCAGCACTATGGTGCCTCCGCTGCCGACCAGCTCCGCGACCGACGCGAAAACGCCGGCTGCGGACACGGATACCAAGACTACGCTGCCGCCGACAACTGAGGGTGAGCCGACCGTGGTGCCGCTGCCGGAGGAGGATACCACTGGCCAAGCGGTGCACAATGTGGCGCCGAGCATGGTCTACGATCCTAGCAATCAGTGGTTGTACTGGGCTCGCTACTTGGGCACCAGCAAGCCGGAGATCTATTATGACTACGGTGTTAAAGAATACTTTTTGTCGTACAGGCTGAACGATGCCTCGAAACTGGCCGAGCTGTTCCAGGTGTACTATGAAGCCTTTGCCCTGCAGCAGAACCTCGACCTTTTGACGGCAATGAATGACGTAGACGAGGCGGTCTGGAAAAAGCCGGATTGGCGAGAAAAATCCATCGGCGAGCAGCTTAGCAAAGGCACGACTGCCGCCCTGAAAGCGATGGATGATCTCGATGCTTATACAGCATTGACATTGATTCAGGCGCGTCCGGAGTATAAAACGGATAAAAATCTTCAGGAGCAGGTGGATTACCATCTGGCCGTGATGAAGTCTTATCAGCGCGATGTCTTGCAAGGACTGAGCGAGCTGGACGCCAATAATCGGCCGGTTAAATTGTCCGAGGTGACCGCTGAGCCGGCAGATACTATCGAATTGACGAAACGGTTTTTAAGGAACCACCCGGAGTTGGAAGTATTAGTGGAAGTGCGGGATCTCGCGATGAGTGGGTATACCAGCAAGGGTATGACCACTTTCCATACAGCTGACGCTGAAGAGATTAGCGCGCTGTGGCAGGAGGTTTGCGAGGCGACGAAAGAGTATTGGCAGTACACCACCCGCAGCCTGGATCTGTTCCGATTTGCGGTTCCCTTCCCTGAAGGCACGGTTTATCAGTGGCCGGCGGAATGGGAGGCGCCGGAGACTTTGGTCGAGGAGCCGTCGCCGCTGGGACCGCCGACTTCTGCAACGGGTAATTAAGTTACCCTTGAATCGCCTAGATAACCTGGGCGTTTATATAGATTCCGTTTGCTAAAACGGATAAATTCTCGCAAAAGCGAGTTGGTATAGATAATTGATATGAATTCCCCGGAAGGGCGTCCGAATGAGGACGCCCTTTTGCATTGGCAGTGACATATGCCAACTGTTTAGAATAACGGTCGAATTATTACATAATGCGGACTGCCTGTGTCTTTTCGGTTTGGAGATTTTGTGGTATAATTATGAGGTAAGTTAATCTATGGGGGGGTGTAAGATTTGAACTTTAACAGGGAGGTGAGAAAATGGAAAGGACTTTTCCAGGGGCGATACTCATTATCTTTATAGCGTGGCTGGTGGGAAATTTTCTCTACGATGCCAACAAGAATCTGAAAGAATGGTCAAAATCCTGCCGGCGGGGCGTCGAGAACAAGGACTTGCGTAACTTCGCGCTGTACGAAATCGCAGGATCGGGCATTTTGGTTCTCGTGGTGACGTTGGTGGTGATAAACGGATTTTTCTGGGGGTGAGGAAATGATAAAAATCGTCGAGTGGGTACTAGTGACACTGCTTGCAGCCACCGCGGTCGCAATGATAGTTAGAGACACATTACCCTATTTGCAAGAGTGGCGACGTTCTCGCAAGAATGGAGTTAATAATGCCTATGCGCGGAACTTTGGTTTTGCCGGCATAGCAGTGTCTCTGCTGTTGATTTTTGTCTTAGTATGTGCGATCATAATTGACTTTTCGTAGGAAGGTGAGGAAATGGAGAGGACTATCCAAGGCGTAGTAATGCTGATACTCACAGTGATCGTAGCGGGACTGCTCATTAATGATTCGGGAAACAGCCTGAAGAGATGGGGAGAGTCGCGTAAATACGGCTGTGAGGATAAGCACTCGCGCAATTTTGCGATTCTCGAGATGATAAGCGCGTATATCTTAGCCTTCGCGATGGGGTTGGCAGTGACGCAAGAATTTTTCTGGAGGTAAAAATGCTTGATTTATTGTTGTCGATTCTACTGTTTGTTATAATGGTAGCATCATCATGGATAACGTTTCCCTCAATCAAACGCAAAAGTGAGGCCTGTAGCCAACTGACAGAGAAGGGCGTCAATGCCAAGAGTCTCAACTTCATAATCGTAGCATTAGTGGCGTTTATCTGCATGAGCCTTCTAGTAATGATCATACAAATCTGTAATTGCATTTGGGAGATGCAGAGGATAGCCGATTTGAGTCTGGGAATCTTGATGGCAGTTTCGGTAGTAATAATGTTAGTGATGGTGGTCTGGGATCTTTGGGATGCGATTAACTACGCTAGGCATAGTCACAGCCGAATGACGCGACGCAACTTTCTATTGCTGATCGTGCTGGCGGCTTTATCGGTAGTGTCGATTTCGGGATGCGCAATTACTTTTGCCATCAGTCTGGCTGATATTGCGCAAATTTTAGGATCAACTTAGGGTAGGTCCGAGAGTTTGACTGAAAGGAGTAAAAGTAATGAAGTCTTATTTAGTTCCGGTGAGTCTCGGAGCCGCCGCAATGGCAATATTGCTCGTGGTAACGATTCGTCAGATCCGATTTGAGGCTAGAATGAGTAAAGAGCTCCGAGCGGCAGGCCGCGACGGGAACGCACGGTTTATTGTACTATATGCGGTAATGGCGGTATTGTGCTGCTTAGGGTTGATGGCGTCAATTCCGCTGATCTGCAGTTATATTTGGGGGTGAAAAAATGGCAACTTGGCAGATGGTCTGTATCATGGCGGCTGAGGCAATATTTGCGGCACTATTCACGATACTAGCAGCCTGGATACTAATCGGCACGGTAGATGAATTCCGCGTAACCTGGAAAGAGCCACATGCGCAGACGTGGGCTTTGGTCAAGGCATCGGTGATGTGTTTGTTCCTTTTTTGTTTGGCATTGACGATTTATTCATTTATGATGGATTTCCTGCGGTTGTTGCAAATCTACAGTAGTATTTGGGGGTGAGAAAATGGCAACTTGGAACGCGTTCGGGCTGGCAATGCGAGTACTGGCAGAAGTGGTAGGGACGGCAATTTTCGCCTTGGCGATAGTGGGACTGGTCTTAGGATTAGTCAATCAAGCGGCAAAAGACTGGCCGGATCCGCAAAAGCGCGGCAGCGCACTGGCGATGGCGTCAGTGATAGTGTTCGTGATTATGACGCTATTGCTCGCGATATGGTCGTTTGTTTCGGACCTTTTGGGTATTATTCAAGCCCTCTGCCACCCGTAACCTCTCGAAATCCCTCAGCTATTTTGGCTGGGGGATTTTTCTTTATTGGACCCCTTGACGCGATTTCACAGAAATCGCTACCAGCAACATCGTCGGTTCGGAAGAGAAAAGGATTTTTCTCTTCGCTCACGCTCCTCGTGCTGGACAGAAGAAAGGTATGTAGATTTTTCGGAGAAAATGATGTTCTACGTTTTGTGAATAGCCCTGCGGCTCTTGGCGAAAGGTTGCGATGAGGGAAATCTGTGTTATAATAGATTTACGACAAGAAGGTGGGTGTCGAGCACTTTGAGAGGAGGCGAGAAATTAGCAATCCGGTACCAAACAGCAAATTAGATAAGGGGGATAAAAATGGAGCCGTTGAGACAATTAGTCGGGCCGTTGGCCTTCGTGATATTGATGGCGCTGGCAGCGGTGATGTTCGTGTTGCACAAATTATACCTACACTTCGCCGAGAAAGCCAAAGCGCCAGAGGAGGCGAAGCTGCATCGAGAATTAGCGAAACTCGCGGCTGCGCTGGGTGTGGTTTGCGTGGCGGCGGGAGGCTGCGTGTTGTATTTGATTTTATGCTGAGGGGGATGCTGAAATGGCGTCAAAAGTAATGGGTTTGCTGGACGTAGAAGAGCTGGACCTGGATCCGATTACGAGGGGAAAACTGAAAGAGCTACTCGGGCTTTGCAACCATCTGGACATCGAGGTAGTCTGTTTTACTTACAAAACGGCTAGACCTGCGCTAGCATTGCGGCGTGGAAAGAAGCAGACGAAGATGGCAGCTCTAAACCACAGCAGTTTGGATCTTCTAACCGATGCGGTCAGGATACTGTGCGACTGGAAGGATGGCATAGATAGGCTGGAAAAAATGCAGGACGTAGTGCGGCCGATCGATGATGTAGGTGTGAATCGAGAGCTGATGGAAATCTATGATTTGGCGGTGAGCATCAACGGCGCGTTTACTTGGAACGAGGACGGTAGCGAAGTAACTTATGGGCGGCCGGTGGAGCTGTCGTGGAAGACAGCATATGACAACAAATATCCGCACAAAGGTCCTAACTGCAAGTTTAAGATCCCGGAGCAGATCAAACTGGCGCGAAAGTTCGTGCAGCACGATGCGGACGTATTGGATGTGGGGTGAGCGAGATGACGATGGCAGAGATGTCGCCAGCGTTAATTGTTTTACTACTGTTAGCAACTTTATTCCTTAGCATACTCTTCGATACGGTGGTGGGGATGACGTGCTGGCGCGTCGCAAGCGAAATCCAACAGTTTCGGGCAACGACTGATCCGGGCGAGCGCTCGCGATTAGACCTTAACATCACTCAACACGTAGTAATGATTATCTTCGGCGGCGCGGAAGGGCTGTTCTTCACAATAGGGTTCTTCATACTTTCGATAAGATTCCTCTCGCAAATCTAAGCAAAATCCCCCGATCGGAATGGTCGGGGGAGATTTTTACGAAAATGAGATTTGTAGCGCCTTTGATAACTGTTTTTGGAGAATTAGGGGTGTTTTTCTGAGTTTTTTTGGGGGGATTTCGGGAGAATTTACTGGATTTTGGAGGATTTTGAGTTTTTTGAGGAGATTCTTGGGGATTTTATTTGATTTTATAGAGGAAAAGCGTAAATACTATTGACTTTTTGGTAAATGTGTGCTATAATGGAAGGATAGGGTAGTTTTTTAGACTACAGAGGGGGGCAACGCACATTAACACCCAAATCTCTATTCTATGACAATTGGGGAGGAATTGTAATGAGAAAATATTGGTCCGTTTTTAGCAAATTGACCTGGAAACAGGTGCGTGGGGAGATACGGAAGCCAATTGGCAAGGTGTTGGTTAGCCTGTTGTCGCTCATCCTGAGTTCACTGTGGCTAGGAAGAGTTATAGCGATAACCTCCGGAAGACCGTTTTGGCTAACCAAACGAGTAACAATCTTGCTCAGCACGCGGGAACAGTGGCTGATAGTTATCCTAGCCATAATAATAGCAATATTGACCTGGGCAAGGCTGGTTCTATCCGCAAAGGCATTGTACAAAAGTGCGCTAAAAGCAATCGAGCTAGAAAAGGCGGTTCCATTTGACTTCGGACAGACCTTGACGGAAGTGATGAAGAAAATCCGGCGAGAGCCGCTGGAGTATCTGGCGCTTTGTAATAAAGATGGTAAAGTGCTTTATACTGGAACAATACATAGCTCTAATACAACGATGCTTAACGATGACGACTTCGAGGCAGTGCGTAAGACCGGTGGATTGATAATGCTGCATAATCATCCTAGCGATGGAACAGCGTTTTCACCTAATGATCTTGCAGGTGTGTTTTCCTATCGTTTAAGCAAAAGCGTCTTGATCGCCAAGGATACCGTGTTTGAGTTGGAGGCTCCCGAGAACTTGGATGAGTTTGACCCAGCAGGAATAAAGAACTTTGCTGAGCAGCAGAAATCTCATATAATGAGGATGATGTCTATGGCTGGCTGTGCAATCTATACGAAGGAAGACGGTTTGTCATATTATAAACACGCCAAGGACTGGCGGCTGGCTTCGATCTTGGTTTGTGAAAGCGTGGCGAGATATTTCGGAATGAAATTCACCGCTACGCCCTACCGCAAGTCAAAGTATTACCAAGAGTGGCAGCCGTTAGTATTGGTGAAATTACTGATAGCTGGAATGTGCTCCTTGTCGACGAGACGAGTGAAGATTTGAGATTTGGATACGAAAATCCCCCGGCCGTGATGGCTGGGGGAGTTTTCTTGCTCATTGAATGTTTTGGTTCTCTATTCTCAATGAAATTAGGCACGAGCGAAGTGCGCGAAGGCACGGTTGGCTTCAGCCATACGGTGACAATCTTCCTTCTTCTTGAAGGCGGCACCGGTTTCGTTGTAGGCGTCGACAATCTCAGCCTCGAGGCGCTTGGCGTAAGGCATACCTTGACGCGCACGAGCGGCCTGGACTAACCAAGAGAAAGCGAAGTGCTGCTGACGGTGACCGCTAATCGGAAAAGGAATCTGATAGTTGGCACCACCGACACGGCGGGACTTCACCTCGAAATCGGGCGAAACGTTGGCGAGGGCCTTTTCGAAAACTTCGACCGGGTCTTCACTGCCGAGTTTCTTGGCTGCCCCCTCGAGAGCGGCATAAACGGCACGCTCTGCGGCTTGCTTCTTGCCGTCAAGCATAGATTTGTTGATCAATCTCTGGACTAAGACCGACTGATATTTGCGATCCGGAGAAACTTTGCGCTCAAGAGATTTGGTGACTTTGCGTGGCATAATTATTCTCCCTTCTTCGCGCCGTATTTAGAACGGCCTTGTTTACGACCTTGAACACCCTGCAAATCGAGCGTACCGCGAACGATGTGGTAGCGGACACCCGGAAGATCAGGCACACGACCGCCGCGGACCAGCACGACGGCGTGTTCCTGGAGGTTGTGACCTTCGCCACCGATGTAAGCCCAGACTTCTTGACCGTTGGTCAAGCGAACACGGGCGACCTTGCGAAGCGCAGAGTTTGGCTTCTTCGGAGTCTTGGTGGTGACCTTTAGACAGACGCCGCGCTTGAGCGGAGCAGCCTGCTCGTAGCGACGGGTCTTGAGCGTATTAACAATAGAGCCGAGCGCAGGAGCCTTCGATTTGGATGCGGCTTTCTTGCGGGGCTTGCGAATCAACTGATTGATAGTTGGCACGATATAATTCCCTTTTTAACTTTAACATTGCCCGCCAGTTTACAGCAATAACTTTTGGGCGTGAAACTCTGTATGTATTATACTCTAGTTGGGGTAAAAATGCAAGAGTTTTATGGGTATTTTTAGGAAAATATGGTACAATGACAATGTAGTCCGAAAAACTTGTACATTGGAGGTGAACGAGATGATGGGTATCCAGGGATGCTGTCAGGCAAATCTGCAGCACGAACCGTATAGTATGGTGATGCGACAGGGTAACAGAGCCTGCCCAGTGTCGCCGATCTATATGCGGGAGCTGGAGGAAGGAGCTACTCAAGATGTTAGTATCAACAATCAGCCGTCGCAAAGCGCCATCAGCACAGAGAGTACGTCGAGCAGCGAAGGATAGCAGCTGGGCCGAGCCGTCGAGATTGTATCAGCGGAGGCACCAGGCGTATCCGATTTACAGAATGTTCCAACCCGCCTCAAATCCCACCTCAGCAAATTCCCCCGGTCGATGACTGGGGGAATTTTATGATTCGCGGGCAGGTAATAGATATTTAGAGTGAATTTTATTGAGCGTTAAAATACCCGGGCGCGAGGCCCGGGTATGGTTAGAGATTGAGGAGGGAGAGGCTGATCATTTGAGCGATGAGCGCGGCTTCTTCGGGGGTGTAGGTTTCCTTCTGCGGAAGCTGAAAACAGATGACCGACGGGCGCAGGACGCGATGCAGGACTTCGCGAACTTCAGCATCGGCAATCTCAGCGTCAATGCGGGAATGAAGACGATCAGTGGCGGATGGTTCGACAGTGTCGGGGCTGGATTGCTGCTCGAATTCTTGCTTTTTGCTGGAAAAATCGATGATTTCTGACATAATTTTCTCCTTGTAGAGTGGGTTTAGCGCAGATCTTGGGGCCAGATGAGTTCGGGGAAATGGTACGGGTTGGGGCGAGGTGGGTCTAGGTTAGTTGGTCGAAGCAGCTCTAGGACAGGGTCTTTGCGGCCAGTGACGGCTTCGATATCTTCTGGGGTAAAAAAGACATATTCCTGCGGACCGAAAAAGGCCAGCATATCGGCGGTTGGCTCCATAATTTTCTCCTTTTGTAGTTTAGGTGTCCGGGTTTTATAACGCAGTTATTTCGGGAAACGGTCAGGGTTGGGGCGATACGAATTGATATTGAACGGCTTGAGGGCTTCCAGCGTTAAATTTTTGCAGCCGGTAGCCCGCTTGAGACCTGCCAGGGTGCCCACAAATAGCCTGGAGCCAAAAATTACGCAAATTTTATCATTTTTAGCCATTTTATTCCTCCTTTCAAGGTACGCCCCTGCATTATTATAACATAATTTCGTAAAATGAGGCTAAAATTCGCCCAAAATGAGGGCAGTTTGGGTAAACCTTGGTAGGAGCAAGGTTTAATTATAGGAAGCCACGGAGGGGCTAGAAATAGCCGTAAACGAGATTTTAGGAGAAAAATGACTAAAATTAGCGCGGCAAGCAATATTACGTAAAGATACGGCGAGGTTTGAATTTGCTCTTTTGGCGTTGATGAGTGAGATTTTACAAAAATATGCCTCTAATTGGTGTTTTGAGGCATATTTTGCTAATTCTGAGACTATTTCTGCTTGGTAGCAGGTTTTTTCTCAGATTTGTCAGATTTCTCGGCTTTGTCGGATTTTGCGGCCTTGGCAGACTTTTTGGTGGGTTTGGTGTTTTTCTCATTCTCAGCGACTAGGAAGTCAAGAGTTTTATCGATGATGAGGCGATTCTTGATGTCTTGACGGACTTCGGGTTTCTTGAGGTTTTCGAGAGCCTCTTTGGACTTCTGGTAGAGGTCCTTTAGCTCGGCGACTTTGGCGGAGACTTCGGCATCGGTAGCCTCAATCTTCTGGTCGCGGGCGAGGATTTGCAAGACAAGCGAAGATTTGACGCGTTGCTCGGCGACTTTGCGAGCCTCTTTCTCCCATTCATCATACTTCTGACCGGCGCGTTCGATATATTCCTCAAGCTGCATACCGTAGCCAGCGGCGTTGCGGCGCATATCATCTTTGATGAAACGGAGCTGATCGCTAATCAATAAGTCCGGAGCGGCAACCTTGGAATTTTTGACTAGTTCGGCAACCAATTCCTCGCGGTAGGCTTCGTTGGCACGATATTCGTTTTGCTTGGCGAGATTCTTCTTGACATCCTCGCGAAGTTCAGCCATAGTATTAAACTTGCACTTCTTAGCAAGCTCGTCGTCTTCCTTTGGCTTCTTGATCTCATTGACTTGCTTGACCAAAACCGTAAAAACGGTCTTCTGGCCGGCGAGGGATTTCTCACCGTAATCTTTGGGGAAGGTCAATTCGAGGTCGAACTTGTCGCCAGAGGCGTGGCCGATGATGCCATCCTCGAAGCCAGGAATAAAGTTTCTGGAGCCAAGCACGAGCGGATAATCTTTGGCACTACCACCCTTGAAGGCTTCGCCATCTTTCTTGCCAATAAAATCGATGATGACTTCATCACCTTTCTTGGCGGCACGCTGGACGACAACCTTTTCAGCATAAGCATCGACAATGTTGTCGATAATCTCTTGGACTTCCTTGGCGGTCGGCTCAGTGGACTGACGGGTAGCCTTGAGATTACGGAAATCACCGAGTTTCACATCGGGCAAAACTTCGGCCGTAGCGTAATATTCAGCGCTCTCACCAGGAACAAACTTGTCGAGTTTGACGTGCTCGATGGCGATGGGCATAATCTTGGCGTCATCGAAGGCCGCCTGCAGAGTGCCACGAACCGTAAGATCAGCGACTTCGGTATTGATGTCATTCTCGCTGACATACTTCGGAACCATCGCGGCAGGAACTTTGCCTTTGCGAAAACCTTGAGGCTTCAAATTAACAGCCAAGCGCTCCAGAGCCTGCTGGCGAACTTTTTGCATATCAGCCGCGTCCAGCACGACTTTTACTTCCACCCTTGTATCAGATAATTTCTTCGTTGTAGTCTTCATAATCTTATTGTACCATATTTTATTAGTTTATACTATAATTTCGGCGTTCGGCGAGGATATTTTGATGGAGCTTGGCAAGAAAATAGACAATTATTTCAGCTTAGATCGATTACCCTAGATACCAATGACGCGGTTTAACTCTTCGGTGCGAAGATGACGGATAGTATCTTTGATGTCGGCACCGAGTTTGACTTTGGGGTTCATAATATTATGCGGGTCAAAAGCTGCCTTGATGCTAGAATAGAGCTGACGCTCGCCAACACTGAGAGCCTTACTGCCAGTAAGAGCCTTGACGCGACCCTCGGGACCGTTGCCAGTGAGAGAGCCGTGACAAGATTCGATTAACTGAGTGTAAAGCCGAATGAAATCGATCATCTTCTTGCGGTCTTCGAGCGAAGCATAGTCGAAACTAGGACGGACGTAATAATTGGAAGTGGCGAACGACCCGAAAACCGGCAATTCCAAATCTAAAGTCTGCTCGAGGGTTTTCAACCCATCGATGAAGTCACCAAAGTGCATGGTGGGAATGAAAACATCATCTAGGACTGGAGCGCGACTGCCAAGAGCGTCTTCGTTGAGGTAAGTCAGAATGGCAGTGTCGAGACAGGCAAAAGCCGGCTGGTTCTCAGGAGTTTCCTCGACATAGAAAGTGCCAGGCGGCAAGACTTCGAGGCAGCGCTTAATACGGCGCTTAAGGCCGAACTTACCGTAACCAAAATCAATAAGAACAAGCAGGCCACGGCCGATTTTACGAATAAACAACTCGGATTTCTTACCGTGATCGGAGGCTTCCTCCATAATGCGCAAGTCGCAAATCTTGACAGTGGCTGGTTCGAGATCGCAGACAAAATTGAGAAAACGCTGAGCAGCCTTGAGATCATGGAAAGAAACCAACAAGCGACCAGACTCAGGCGGAATGGTCTCGAGGTGCAAAATCACGTCGGAAATCACGCCAAGGGTACCTTGAGAGGCGAAGAGCAGCGGCAGAAGGTTCACCGAATGTTGCTCGCGGACTTTGACAATATTAGCGTAGCCCATCGCGTCATAAGGGCGCATCGAGCGATCGAGAATAGTGTCGTCGTGTTGGTCGAGGATTTTACTAATATTACGATAGAGTTCGCCCTCAGAGGTATTTTCATTAGCCTTAGCCTCGGCAGTATGCAGTGCGAGTGGGCCGACTTGAACCAGATCGCCATTGGCCAGAACCAGCTCGGCACGATCGACGAAACGGAAAATACCACCATAACGCTGAGCAGCGGAGTCGGTCGTGCAATTCGCGATTAAACCGCCGATAGTAGAGCGCGGGTCTGCGTCGACGGGTAGCCACATGCCCTGCAGGCGCAAGACCTCATTCAGCCGACCCAGGGTGATACCCGGCTGAACGCGAACTAGGCGGCCGCGCACGTCAATCTCTTCGATATGACAAAACTTTTCCATCGAAATCACTAGTCCGTCACCGATACTAGCACCAGTCTTGTCGAGCCCAGTGCCACGGACGGTAACTGGCAATTCAAAATCGCGACCCGCCAGCTGGTCGGCAAAACGGAGCAACTTACGAATATCATCGGTACTCTCAGGAATGGCAACGAGACGCGGGGTGATTTTTAAAATCGAGCGATCAGTGGAGTAAGCCTCACAAATCGAAGGCCGGTCAAAAACATTCCCAATGGTATGCCGATTCAAATACTCTGCAAGTTTGCTCACCCAATCCACCTATTATTTAACTTATGTTAATTATAGCACAGGTTTTTTGGAAATGCTAGAACTTTTTTCAGTTGCATTTATCAATAAATCTGGTATAATAGGTGGATGAATATGACGTATCGTGAACATGTGCCAAAGAAGTGCTGGGTGGGGGAGCACCAAAAGGTGTGTTACGCTACCCGCGAAGAGGCGGAAGTGGCGGCGCTTGTGGCGCAATATGACCACGGTGCACCAAACTTATCGGTCTATAAGTGCGAATATGGCGATCATTGGCATTTAAGTTCGCACCGCGAGCAGCGTAACTAGACTCAAGAATTAGTAATAAATCAGCTTTAATAGCAGAGCGACTACCAGCAAGTACCAGCGCTAGGTGCGGTAGGAACAGTGTCTTCTCGGGGACGGTCGCTCGGAGTCACATAGAGCGGCGGTAGTAAAACTTCAGTAGTGGGGCTGGCGCCGGCGATGATGGAGTCAGGTTGGTGATTTGCGTCAGTAGCAGGATGTTTGTCGCCGGAAGTGTCCGGAGTAGGTTTATCCTCCGGAGTTTTCTGATCGTCGGAATCATCAGGGTCTTTTTGATCATCAGGATCTGCTGGAGTGATTGGGTCTTGGGGATCGGGCTGGTCAGGAGTGGGTTGAGCATTTGGCTGCAAAGTAACGCTAACTTTTTCGCCACGCTGGCCGGCAGCGGAATACGGAATCAGGGTAAGGCGAGTGGGCTGAGTGACATCCTCCACGGAGAAGTAGCCAGAATTGTCCTCTGGAATGACGAAGCCCATCGGAGCATCCTCGAGCGCAACGAGAACTTTGGCGGCATCGGTGTTAAAACTGATGGCTTGAGAATGGTCGGCCGGATGGAGATCCATGAGGAATGAGTTGTTTGCGAGCGCATTGGCTGAAGAGTCGGGAACAATCTGCGACACATCATCGGAAGTCTGAACTTGAAGATTGGTGACTTGAGCAGGATTCTCTGGCGCAGGTGAAATCTTGACCCGAGCAGACATAGTGCTAACACCGTGCGAGTCAGAGACGCGGACTTGAATGAAATCATCAAAAGTAGAAGTAAAAGTCTTCGTAACTTTTGTGGCGTTACTAAGTGAAACAAACTCATCATTCCCTGTTAGGTCCCATTCATAAGTCAGGTTCTCACCGTATTGACTATGAGAACTACTAGCGTCAAACTCAAAAGTATCACCAACCACGCCATAGAACTCAAACTGATTAAGCGCGGCGACGGGGCGCTCGAAAACGCGCTGAACAGAAAGTTCGGCTTCGGTATTGACGTCAAAATATTCACCATTGGTTAAGCGGACAAGATCGGCGTATTGTTCTTCGGTATTTGTCGAGACGATGTAGATGTTGACCGGATCAATTTCTAGAGTGCGCCGGACAATGCTCTCGAGCGTGCTACCGTCGAGATCGGGATCGTGATAACCGGCATCAGTAAGGACGACGATGGATTTGGTAGCGCCTTCGGCCCAGTCGGACTCATCGAGAGCCATCTTGATGGCGGAGAGCAGGCCTTCCTCCTCTTCTTCGCCGCCTCCGTGAGCGTATATCCGGTCGATGCTCTTGCCGATTTCTTCTTCGCTGCAATCAAAATCACAGCGCATATTGGGCCAGCTATGACCGACAATTTCGCGGTAGGTGAAGAGCGCCGCGCGACCACCAGCGCTGATAATCTTGGAAATTAACTCTTTGGCTTGAGTTTTGTAGACGTCGATGAGATCTTTCATCGAGCCGGTAGCGTCAAAGAGCAGGGCGACGTCGTGGCTACTAGACGGCGGTGTAGGCGTGGGTGGAGTGGTGACGCCTACGGGTAGATAGTAGATATCGTTAATGTGGTCACGAATGATTTTGGCGGCATGGCGATAGTATTCTTGATTAACATAGTCAACGTGATCGGATATGCTCCAGCCGGAACTACACATAATATCCTTACCGTTACACCAAGTGCCGAGTTTATCCCAATAGCCGTCTGGCTGATATGGGCGGTAGCTGCCGAGCGCACCCTCGTAGGCATAGCAGTCAGGGACATAAATGCGATAATTGGAGAAATTGAGCCCCTTGCAAGCATCGGGAATCTTAGAAAGCAAGCCCTTGTGACTGTTACCCTCGGGCAGATAAATCTTCGGGTCGCCAAAAGTAGCAGCGTAAATAATCTTATCAGGATTTAATTGACTGAGGGATTTAGAAATTACCATTGCACCCTGCGAAAAGCCACCAAGGACGAATCTAGTGCTAGGACACTTCTTGCCGACCTCGTCGATATGAGCCTTTAGCTCGGCCACGCCTTCATCAACACTATCGCCAAAAGCAAAGCCTTCGCCAGCGGTGAGGGCGGCACCAAGTAGATTGATCACGCCACCAAAAGTTTCCGTTACTGGCACAGCAGGATACTGGTGGCCACCATAACTTTTGCCGCCGAGGTCATAAAACGTTGTCTGTAATTGTGAATCGTACATGACGTCCTCAATCCAGTATTTCCACTGCTGATAACTGGGGCCGCCGGTAGGATCTTCCTCAGTCGCGACGGCTTCGCCTGAGCCGCGAGCAAAGATGAATTCGATATGGTCACAACTGTAAGCGTTGGCCGCGGGAGTGCTGGGGATGAGACTAAGGAAAAAGTTAGCCAAGAATACCGCAATGACCGTCAGGCTACCTAGCCGAACCTTTTGATAATAAGAGGTTGCAGTCCTGTGGGGCTGGGGTTTGTGGCGTTCACGCCAAGTGAATAAGCGCTTTCGGCAGCGCGAAAAGGTTTGATGAAAACTTTTTTGCATAGTTCCTCCGCAAAAATTAATTTTATGCTCGCAGTATATAACAAAAAGTTCAAAAATAACAAGCACAAGCGTGCAAGAATGTCGAAAATTATAGTTTTGGGTGAATTTTAGTGGATTTTAGAATATATATTATATAGGTAATGCAAGCATAGGGATTTTATTTTGGTGGATTTTGGGAATATATGAATGATTATAGCAAGCATAAGTGAGTAAATTCTACAACATTTTGTATTGAGGATGTGCTTGTAAATCTCATCAAAAGTATGCTACAGCATAAAAGGAATAGTTCTTTTTGAAGAATTTTTAAGAAAATAGGTATTAATTTAATGAAAATAAAAAAATGGAAAAAGTATTTTATTTTTCTAGGCGAATTGAAGGTCCTGTGAATTCAACTTCCATAGACACTTTCTTCGGGGCCGCGTCCGTCGAGCCCGTCGTCACGGGTCTCCGGCGCTCCTTCTCGGTCGTAACCTCCGAAATCCCCTTAGAAAGGTCTATTGGAAGTTGAATTCACTTTGATATAAAATCAATTCGCTAGAGGGCAGGTGGAGAGGAGGAGATATCTGCTTCAGTAGGCTTTGTTATTATTTTTGATTTATTTTTGGGAGGCAGTAACTTGGATGGAAGTTGAATAAGTTCCACTAGGTAATTCTGGGCCAATACCTATACCGATTTGGAAGAGGTGTTGGTGGGCGCCTTTTGTCTCATTGACAAATGGATTGATAGTATCGGGATTAGGATTCTTAGTTGGTAGTGGTAAATAGTTATTAGTACAAGTTGATATTTCTGTACCATTACATAGCATAATACCCCAACTACTTATTCCTGGTTGTGGTTGTTCTGTATTAGTAATAGTAGGTATTTCTCCTACTTTATTACCATCTTTATAATTAACGAGTGCAGTTGCATCAAGTTCTTCACTTGCCGCATTCAAACTTATTGTATAGTCGCTATTTGATTCTACTTTTGCTGTAAAGTGTCCTGTGTTTACTTTATTACTTTCTGTAGCAATGTCTACGCTATCCGAGACATCTAGAGTTATGATGTTGGGGACGGTGACGCTTATGTTTGGATTTGGCATAATAATTTCGGGCTCGATAGGTGCGGCGATATCTTTGGAGACACAGCGAATCGATAGCCCGAGATACCGCGGTTCGTCGCGCACGGGATAAACACCATTGCCAACGCCAAGAACGTATACCTTATTATTATATGGCGTAGAAGTTAAATAGCGCCCAAAACTACCGGGACTATCCATAAAACCTGTAGTCGAATCCATATTGACAAATCCGTTAGCAGTGAAAAAGGCCGCACCATTAGCACCAGCTATACTATCACCAATCCAATAACCGTCATTGTCGTCAAGGCGACTCACGTTCGTATATCCTTTATTGTAAAGCACCTGAAACTCTCCGTCAGGTCCACCAGTCGGAAGCCTCCAGCCTTTTGGACAAATACTGCCTGGTGCTTGCCCAGAAATTACATCTTTCGTTCCGGTTCCAGCCGTAGCCGTATACCAGGTATAGTAAGCTCCACGAGCGGTATTGCCTTCGTAATACACTCTGTTAGTCTGAATATCATAGTTGACCCACGGGTCAGATAAGCTCGGAATAGTGTAAGTGTAGCTCTCACTTACATCGGAATCTTCTGAAGTAATCTTCTTATTAAAAATTCGCAAACTACTAGTCATCCAGCATTTATTATCGCTAAGTTTTTTAATTCCATAAGTGGATGCATCGCGGGAATCGGTAAGCGTATTACTATCACCTACTTTTGAATTGGCGCAAATCTCTGGCGTCATTTCTTGCATATAAGTTATATCTTCCAGTGTACGTTTTTCTACATTAGAATCATCGACAACTGGCGTAGAGATTTCTGTAGCAGAAGAATATTCTGGGATGAAAGTTAGATATTGAAATAAAAAGACTCCACCTATTCCGAGTACGGAAATTATCAGTGGAAGTTTTAGTGTTTTATTTATTTTTAGCATCGTATCTCCTTTGTTGGCTGGACGCAAAAATGGCGTCGCGAGCCGGTTGCGACACCATAACACACAAATCCTAAGCATAAAGCCCAAAACAGTATGCGCTCTCGACGCCATTTTAACCTATTTTGAACTAAATGCAAAATGTGCCAGACTTAGGGTCTTAAATGTTATAGTGTCGCAATAAATTATTATGTTTCCATTGTAACATACTTTCGGAGATTTGTGGGAAGTTTTGAGAGACTTTGTGCAATTTATACAAAAATCCTCCGCTTGGAGGCAGAGGACTTTTGCGTATATATTATTATATAATATATTACTTCGTGTTGCGCTTTTCGATGATTTCATTGGCAACGTTCGGTGGGACTTCCTCGTAAGCGAAGAGCTCCATCGAGCTGGCTGCGCGGCCTTGCGACATTGAGCGCAAATCGCTAGTGTAGCCGAACAGGTTGGCCAATGGGCAGAAGGCTTTGATAAGTTTGGCGCCGCCACTAAGATCTTCCATACTGTCGATGCGACCACGGCGAGCATTGATATCACCGATGACATCACCCATGAATTCTTCTGGAGTGGTGATCTCAAGTTTCATAACTGGCTCGAGCAAGACTGGGTTAGCTTTCTGGATACCAGCACGAGTAGCCAAGGAGCCGGCGAGTTTGAAGGCGAGCTCGCTAGAGTCGACATCGTGGTAAGAACCATCGTACAGAGTAGCCTTGACATCGACGACTGGATAGCCAGCGATGACACCGCCATTCAAAGTTTCTTCGATACCTTGCTGGACTGGCTTGCGATATTCCTGAGGAACCACACCGCCTTTGATCTGGTCGATGAACTCGAAACCTTTGCCAGGTTCGTTTGGCTCAAATTTCACCCAAACATCACCGTACTGACCGCGACCACCAGATTGCTTGATGTGCTTACCCTGAGCCTCAGCGGTACCGCGAATAGTTTCACGATAGGCGACCTGAGGAGCACCAGTGTTGGCTTCGACGCCGTGCTCTTTTTGCAAGCGGTCGATAGCAATCTCGAGATGCAACTCACCCATACCGGAAATAATAGTCTGGCCAGTCTCCTCATCAGTGTGGACGCGGAGAGTTGGGTCTTCTTCGACGAGTTTTTGCAAGCCGAGACCCATTTTTTCTTGATCGGATTTGGTCTTTGGCTCGACAGCGATCGATACAGGAGGATCTGGGAAGGTAATATCTTCGAGGTGGATCGGGTGAGTCGGGTCGCAGATCGTCGTACCCGTGGTAACTTCTTTCATACCGACAACAGCAGCGATATCGCCAGCGTCGATCTCAGAAATCTCTTCACGCTTATCGGCGAACATCCGGACGATACGACCGATACGCTCTTTGTCGCCAGTGGTGGCATTAAGTACGGTATCACCAGATTTCAGACGGCCAGCGTAGACGCGGATGAAGATAAGTTTACCAACAAATGGATCGGTCGCAATCTTGAATGCAAGTGCCGTAAGTGGTTCGCTATCGCTAGCCTTGCGGACAACTTCTTCGCCAGTCTTAGGATCGATACCGACGGTCTGACCTTGGTCGCGATCAAGCGGAGAGGGGAGATAATCAGTAACGAGGTCGAGAACTTTTTCGACGATCACGCCACGACCATCGCCACCGGTAACCAAGAAGAAATCACCATCGAGCACGCGCTTGCGCAAGGCGGCTTTCAATTCGACTTCGGTAATGGCTTCTTCGCCTTGGTTGAAGAACTTTTCCATCAAGGCTTCATCGGCCTGGACGGCTTCCTCGACGAGGATACTGCGGGCATTCTTGGCCTTCTCAAGCATATCAGCCGGAATCTCGCTCACGGTCAACTCGTGATCAGCGTAATCCTTGTAAGTGTAAGCCTTCATATCGACGAGGTCGACGACACCACAGATATCCTTTTCAAAACCGATCGGCAAGTGAATTGCCACGGCATTCTTAGACAAGCGTTTGTGAATACTGTCGAGAGACTTGTAGAAGTCGCCACCGATTTGATTAATTTTGTTGACGAAACAAATGCGAGGTACGCCGTACTTAGTAGCCTGGCGCCAAACCGTCTCGGACTGAGCCTCGACGCCCATTTTACCATCGAAAACGACGACGGCACCATCAAGCACGCGGAGAGAGCGTTCCACCTCGGCGGTAAAGTCGATGTGGCCCGGAGTATCGATAATATTAATCTTATGATTCTTCCAGTAAACAGTCACTGCGGCGGAAGTAATGGTAATACCACGTTCCTTTTCCTGCTCCATCCAGTCGGTCGTAGCACCACCAGTGCCACCCTTGACTAGGTCGATTTTGTGTTTGAGACCGGTACGATAGAGGATCGCCTCGGAAGTCGTAGTTTTGCCGGCGTCGATGTGCGCGATGATACCGATGTTGCGCAACTTATGTAGATCTTTTACTTCATTTGCCATAAAAGCAGTTCCTTTTATAATATTAAATTTTTGCCACACTCATAATATGCTTTAGAAGATTTTTCCCAAAACATACCTCGTGAAGACAGGCTTTCGTCTATTTTACCATAAAAAAGTAAAATGTGGTAGAGGATTTTTAGGAAAATTTGGGATTTTGCCTTGCCGTCTATGCCTTAGGAGTAAATCGCTCCGATTAAGGTGTTAATTATAATTGCAAAAAAAGAAGTTCCGCGCTCAGCACCTTCGGCGCCCTGCAGAACTTCATTACCTTTATCTTACCAAATTAATTGAAGAATATCAATTATTTCTTAACCTGCTTGATGAGAGCCTATATTTTAAGTAGCTTTTGTTAGCGGCTTTCAGATAGGGGATTTGTCGTCGCTGGTGAGGAGGTAGAGGCGGTGTTTGGCGCGGGTGAGGGCGACATAGAGAAGGCGCTGTTGGTCGGCGCGTTCGGCAGCCAAAGTGTCGCCAAAAATCTCAAAGATAGTAGCGTGAGGGTGAGTGGAGAGGATCTGGTCGCGGTTAAGCTCGAGGAGAATCACGACATCGGATTCGAGACCCTTAGATTTATGCATAGTCATACAGCGGATTTGACTGGCGAAGGCGGATTCGGTGAGAACATTTTGTTCCAAAAGGTAAATCTTGAGAGAGGCAAGAAAGTTTTCTAGGGTGACGCCAGGGAAAGATGTGAAATTGTGACGATGGAGAAGGAGAATTTGCTCGCGGCGATGTTTCTGGATGAGTTTGGCGGTAAGTTTGAGGAGCCGCGCAGGATCTTTGTATTTCTCAGGTGCGCCGCCATAAACTTTGGCGAGAGCGAGCTGGAAGCGGGCGTCGCCGAGAGCGTCTTCGTAGAGATCACTGGTGTCAAATTTGGCTTTGGCGTAGTTGAGGAGTTTGATCTTGCCGGATTTTTTACTAAAAAGAATGGCGGGCTGTGCCTTATGATCGTAATTTTTAAGCATATATTTGTTCGCGTGTTCGACGATGCGGCGGTCGCTACGGTAATTAGTGCGGAGTGGAATATTGATGGTGTCTTCGGGAAAATATTTGGCGAAATTGATAAAATAATTGACATCGGAGCCGGCGAAACGGTTGATGGCCTGCCAATCATCACCAACGGCGAAGAGATGTGCGTCGGGGCAGACGCTACGAATCGCCTGAATGATGCTGAAAAATAAGTAAGAGAAATCTTGATATTCGTCGACCAGGAGATATTTGAGTTTTGAGACTTTTTGCTGGGCGGAGGTGAGATTTTGAGCTATGATTCCCTCCGTAGAGTCTTGAACATTCAGTAAGCGGGTAGCGCGGGACATGAGGATATTAAAATCAATCCGTGGGAGATTGAGCGCGAGTAGATAATCTTCGTAGGCGGAAAGAGCGAGACGGTGAATGAAGATGTTGGTATGATAATTATCATCAGCTTGATGTTGCGCAATATATTGATTAATGTCTTGACAGAGAGTCTTGAGACCATTCTCACCGGAGTATTTTTGGCCGGCGCGAGTAATAAAACTACTAACTAGACGCAAAAGTTCTTGATAAGCCTGCAAGGGCAACTTGCGATTTTGCTCGGCGAGGAGTTGGTTGACGCTTTGACGAATCAGGCGACTTTGGTCGAGCTCGGAGATCAACTCGGGGCGCTCACCGGCAGATTTGACGGTGTCGAGAGCGAACTTGTGAAAAGTGGAAGCAACGCGAATCTCGCGGCGATGCACAAAATCTTTCAGCGGCACGCCATCAATCTCAACGGCGCCGATACGCTGATTTACTTCGGTGGCAGCGGTGCGATTAAACATAAAGACCGCAATCTCGTCAATAGTGGCAAGATGCTGAGCAATGAGATAGGCGACCTTGGCGACGATGACGCGAGTCTTGCCAGAACCAGCGCGAGCGGTAACCAGCGTATTCTTATGATCATCAAAAACGGCACGGGCTTGGTCAGAGTCAAGAGTATAGGGTTTGCCGGATAGAGTGATATGCTGCTCGAACCAGCCTTGAAACTCTTTGACATTGTGGAAATTAGACATAAAGATTCCCTGCTTGAGTCGCACCACGCCAGATTGACGCTGCTTCACTACGGCCCATACGCCCAGCTCGGCTCACGATTATTGTAACTTCTTTCGCAAAATGTCTTGAACGGCGGAAGGGTTGGCTTTGCCGCGGGATTCTTTCATAACTTGACCAACGAGGAAGCCGAGGACTTTTTCCTGGCCAGCCTTGAAATCGGCTTGAGCCTGCTGAGTTTCAGGCTTGGCGAGAACAGCATCGACAATTCCCTCTAGGGCGCCGAGGTCGTTTTCCTGGACGACGCCAAGTTCTTTGGCAATCGTACGAGTATCCTTGTAGTGCATCTCGGGATCGAAGAATTTAAGGAAGACTTCTTTCATACCGGTGCTGGAAAGTTCGTTTTTCTCGTTCATTTCAACTAAGACGCTCAATTGCTCACTGGTAGGCAATTCGTCATTGAGCAAACTGACGTTCTCCTCCGCCAAAAGTACGGATGAGAATAAGTTGGCGACTTTTTTCACGGCTTTGTGATCACCAAGTTCGGCTAGTTTTTCCATCAGCGGGCGATAATCGAGCAAAATCTCAACGGTATCTTTACCAATAACATCGGTAAATTCAGCGCGATACCAACTCGGCATCTTGGGTAACTTTTCGCGTTCTTCGTCAACAACTTTAGGGTCGAGGTGAATTGGCGGAATATCCGGTTCGGGCATATAACGGTAATCTTGCGCCTCTTCCTTACTACGCTGGCTAGTGGTCTCACCGGTAGCGTCACTCCAACCGCGGGTTTCCTGAATAACTTTTTCGCCTTTGTCGAGCAACTTGGATTGGCGTTTGATTTCATACTCAACAGCGCGCTCAACGCTGCGGAAGGAATTAAGATTTTTCACCTCGGCGCGAGTACCGAGCTCTCTGCTATCCTCGGGTGCGAGACTGATATTGACATCGAAACGCATATTGCCATTGTAAAGGTCGCCAAAAGTCACGCCAGCGTAAGTCATAACTCGCCAAAGTTCCTTGGTGTATTCGCGAGCCTCGACGGCGGAATGGATGTCGGGCATAGAAACAATCTCGATCAGCGGAGTGCCGGCACGGTTGAGGTCGACTAGAGAATCACCGCTTTCGTGACTGAGTTTGCCGGCGTCTTCTTCGAGATGAGCGTGTTCGATGCGAACTTTGCCGCCGCTCGGAAGTTCAACATAACCTTCGCCGATGATAGGGTGAAAAAGTTGGGTAATCTGATAACCTTTGGGCAAATCGGGATAGAAGTAATGTTTGCGATCGAAACGACTTTCTAAGTTAATCTCGGAATTAAGGGCGAGGCCACCACGGACAGCGAGCCGAATAGCTGCCTTATTGAGCCGAGGTAACATACCCGGCAAAGCGTAGTCAACCGGTGAAACGCAAGAATTAGGCTCTTTGCCACGAGCATCATTATCGACTTCGGAAAAAAGTTTGGTCTTAGTACAGAGCTGCACGTGGCATTCGATGCCGATAGTAGGTAGATATTTTACTTTTGTCATATTAAATCGCTCCTAAGTTCTTTAAAGTCTGTCGAAAAATCATCAACGCGCGGCGCGCCTCTTCGTAACTAATTTCAAAATCGTCCTCGCGGTGAACAATTTGGTTGCGCAACTTGTGGGCGTGCCAGAGTTTTTGAATGTCGGGCAACTTATCGCCGATTTTTTTGAGTTTTTCGCCCATACTTTTACCGGGGATGCCCATTTCATTCAGGGCCTTGTCAACAAGTTTGTCCGCGTCAATGATGGCAAGACGATAACTACGCTCATCGCCCTTTTCGAGACTGTTTTCAATCTTGAGCCAGCGAGTCTGATAGGCTTCAACATCGAATTGATGACGACGCTTGCCGCCCAAGACCATCGCAACTAGCGCAAGAAAAGCGACAGCAATAATTGCAATGACGAGAAAAACCATTTGTGGCCACATTAGTCGTTCCCTCCCATAATGTCAGCGTGTTCATCTTCGATTGGCTCATGATCTTCGCGTATTTGTTTGGCAAAATTGATGAGCATCTTGTCGCTACGGCGTGGACCGACGAGTTGTAGACCTAACGATAAGCCTTCGGGTGTTTCGCCGACCGGAATGGCTAAGCCCGGCAAGCCGGCGAGATTTAACGGCACTGTCATCACGTCTTCGAGATACATCGAAACTGGGTCATCGACTTTTTCGCCGAGTTTGAAGGCGGGATTCGGGCTAGCCGGAGTGAGAATGACGTCGCATTTTTCAAAAGCCTTATTATATTCGTCGATAATTAGAGTACGAGCCTTGGCGGCCTTGAGATAGTAGGCATCGTAAAAGCCGGAAGACAACACGAAGTTGCCGATCATAATGCGACGCTTGTTTTCCGGCATAAAACCTTCGTTGCGAGTGTTTTGATACAACTCGCCCAGAGTACGCGAATCCTGGCTGCGGAAACCATAGCGAATACCGTCGTGACGCGAAAGATTACTGGAAACTTCAGCCGGAACAATAATATAATAGGCGGCCAGCGCATACTTAAGTGCGGGCATATCAAGCGTAACGATCTCGTGGCCGGAGGCTTTTAACTTCTCGACTTCGCGAGCCAGAGCAGCGCGGACGGCTGGGTCGACTTTTTCGTTGTCAAAGTCGCGAATGATACCAATTTTTTTGATAGGATCGTCAAAATATTCTTCTTGGTCATAGAAATCGGGTAGCGTAGTGAGATCGTTGGGGTCTTGGCCGGCGGAAATCTGCATAAGCAGGTCCATATCCTCAGGCGTCTGCGTGAAAAAACCAATACAATCGGTCGAACTAGCCATTGCTACCACGCCGTAACGGCTCGTAGCACCGTAAGTCGGCTTGAGACCATAGACGCCGTTGAATGAGGCGGGCTGACGAATGGAGCCGCCCGTGTCAGAGCCAGTCGCAAAAGGCACGATATCGAGCGCCACAGCCACGGCTGAGCCGCCAGAACTACCACCAGCAACGCGCGTGGTGTCTTTGGAATTTTTGGTCGGGCCGTAGTAAGAGTTTTCAGTGGAAGAACCGTGCGCGAAAGCGTCGAGATTAGTACGGCCAATCATAATGGCGCCTTCGGCTTCGAGTTTTTTCATCACGGTAGCGGTAACGGGGCTAACAAAATCTTCCAAGATATGCGCAGAAGCGGTAGTGCCGCCCTCAGGGCTGAGGAAATTATCCTTGGTCGCGTACGGTACGCCAGCGAGACGCCCGACCGGCTCGCCGTTTTTGATCTTTTCGTCGATGGCGGCGGCTTTTTTGATGGCCTCGGTATCGTTAATAAAGTTAAAAATGTGATACTCGTCTTGGTATTGATGCGCTTTGGCGAGAGCGTCTTTCACCAGCGACATCGCACTTATTTCTCTGCTCGCAGTTTTCATATTCCCTCTTATAATACTTTTGGTACTTTGATTTGATTATCTTTGACTTCTTTGGCTAGGCCAAGTAAAGCCTCGCGGTCAGCCTCTTGGGGTAGAATTTCGTCTTCGCGCCAGACATTTTCCATCTCGAAAACCTGGTAAGTCGGCTCAACACCCGCGGTATTTAACTCATCCAACTGTGAGATATAATTAACAATGCCTTTGATATCACCAACTAGCCGGTCGCGTTCATCATCGGTCAACGCAAAATTTGACAACTCGGCAAGGTGAGAAATAGTGTCCTGATTAACTTCCATAGTTTCCATTATAGCACAGAAATTGGGAATACTAAGAAAAAAGTTGTTGATTGAAATTTGCGGGCGGATTATAGGTTATCTTTAATTTCCGGGAAAAGGTCATAGAGGTTGTAGCCGAGGAGGTCGTCGATGTGACGCTTGAGTTGGAACGATTCGAGAATACGCTCGGCAGTCTTGGGGCCAGTGCCATGACGCGAGATAACATCGACAATACGCTTGTCAAGACTCCACATTTCGGTGCCATACATCATATCACAGAGAGCAACTAAATTCTCTTCAAGAGTAAAAGTGTGAGATTTGATGAATTCAATCACTTCTTGGTCGCGGTCTGGCTGCATAAAATCGCTAAACATACAAAACGGGTCGTTATTAACAAAAGAATGTGACAGACAAATCTGACAGTATTCCTCATCATAACCGAGGTCGCGGAGATATTTGTAGCCGTTGAGTGGATGCAAAACCCAAGGATCAAAAGTTTTGCCGATATCGTGGAGATAGCCCAAGACAGTGACCTTCTCGACATCGAAATTTTGCCCTTTTTCATTCAGGGCAGCGGCAATCTTGCCGGCAGAGTCGCCTACACCATAGGAATGTAGAACCCAACTATGATTGATGGGGACAGTGTCGGCGCGGTCGAGAAGTTTGATGGCGTCGGATTTTTTCGGAATCATAGTTATATTATACTCTATTTTTGGAAAACGAGGTGGAAAATGCGAGAGGAAGTCACCGTTCGGCTCCTCTGTAAAAATAGAGTCTTCCGGCGTCTTTTACGGGGATGCTAGATGAATAGTAACTGGGAGGATGATATAACGGAATATATTTGGAGGCTGTTTGGGTTTTGGTCGTAAGGTTTAGGTTTTGAGGGAAATTCGTGTTGACAGGGTTGGAATGGTTTGGTATAATGAAAGTATAATTTTTCGAGGATTTCTCGCGACTCCTTGGCTGAAAGGTCAAGGAGGAAATTTTTTATATTTTGCCATACAGGCTAATAAATGCCTGCGAGATATTCTTAAAGTCATCTTCTGCGACTTTCCCCATACGCTTATGCAAACGTTTCGCATCAAATGCTCGACACTGACATAACACAGCATAGCTCATCCAATTTTGAAAACGAAAAGGCGCATACCAGCTTCCGGTATGTTTCTGAGATGTTAGCGGGATTCCAAAGAAACTGTACTTATTAAACTTATGGTAAACTAGTACTGGCCGCGTAAATTCTTTATTCTTACCGTTAATCTCTACGCCTATATTTTCACCGCAACTACACCACCATACTTCGCCTTCGGTAAAATTTGGTACCGAATGTACTAAATGTAATAAATATTTTACGCCATTCCAAGCGTTGAGATCATCTTCTTTGTGATAAATATATTTTTCCATGCTCGCAGTATATATCAAAAAAGAAAAAAGTTGCAAACACAAGCACGAAAAAATCTTTCTGGTAGGCTTAGACGAAAATGTAACAGAGGTGAAAATGGATATGATTAAAAGATTTGTACAGATTTTGAATACTAAAATTATCAAAAAAAGTGGGGAAATGAATACTTATTTTAATGATAGGCGGATTAAATGTTGATACAAAAAGTGCTTGCATTTTGAAGAAGTGTGATATAATGGAGATATAACAAAACTACGACACTATACATTACACAATTAGGACATACATTTTTGTGATAATACGAGGAATGGTATTAGAACGCCGAAATGGCGTCGTGAGCCATCGCTCTAATACTGTAACTTCGTGTTATTGTGCTAGATGTGTATGTATGGTGTCGTAGCCTGCTCGCGGCGCCATTTTTGTGCGTGGTGGTCAGGCCAATAACAAAAGGAGGG
>CAZPCQ010000006.1:0-55352 GCA_964585155.1 uncultured Candidatus Saccharibacteria bacterium
ACTGTATTATTGTCTTCATTCTCGGAATAGACGTCGAGGGTGATTAGGCTGGGGACTGTAACAGAAATATTGGGATTTGGTGTAACAACTTCTGGGTCGGCGGGTGTGGCAGTACCGGCGGAAACGCAACGGACCGACATACCATAGTATCGAGCACGCTCATAGGATGGATAAACGCGATCATTAGCAAAGCGCAAGCTGTAAGCGCCGTTATATTCGCCGGGTGTGGAAGACCAATAGTATCCTTCGTAACCTGCAGTATCAAGGCTACCGTTATAGATGTGTCCGCCGCGTGCAAAATAGGCTGGCTCAGCTGTTAATCTTGTTCCCAAGCTACCAGTGCCAATACTGGAAGTTGCGCCCAGAGCATTAGTAAGGGCTTGGAAAGTTTTTGCGTCTGTCCCACTATTACTTAGCGGTAGTTGCCAGCCGCTTGGACAAATACCTTGAGAGCCGGCGTCTGTCATATTGGCCATAGCTGATGCCCAAGAATAGTAATTACCTACAAGATGGTGCCTATCTTCTTCTGTTTTAATTGTTAGATTAATTAGTACTTCAGTCCATTCTTCTACAGCTTTATTCTCTCCCGGATCCCAGTACTGACGCATATCAATAGAATTTGGCCAATAGTCTGGACTATTATCACCGGTCCTTTTTGTTCCTTCTGGATCGTCAAAATCAAGGTTTTGTGTCATCCAGCATTGATTATCTTTAAGTCGTGCAATCCAGTAACTTTTTTGGTCACGGTTATCGATAAGCTGCTTTTGATTATCTTTATTAGTAGATATAGTAGAGTTAACGCAGATTTCTGGAGTCATTTCTTGCATGTAAGTTATATCTTTTAGCGTACGTTTCTCAACATTTGAATCGTCAAGAACCGGAGTCTCTATAGTTGTGGCGTTGGAGTATTCGGGGATAAAAGTTAGGTATTGATATAAGAAAAACCCACCTAGACTTATGGGGATAAGTAAAAGTGGGAGTCTGAATTTGGTGTTGATTTTGAGCATTGTGCCTCCTTGTTAGCGTTATACTCGGAGCGTGGGTGCTACAAATAAAAACAGCACCCTAGGTCTCGAGTATACTACTACGCGAGTGAAGCCTACACATCGATTTTTGACATCAGTGCATAAAACAGCATTTTAACCTAAGGTGCTGTTCCTAATGCACTATGCAAAAACAATGTAGTATTCATTGTATCGAATTGTGTAAGTTAATTAGATAACTCACGTAGTAGTATGATTTTATTATAGCAAAGTTCGGAGGCTTTGCAAGTTTTGCCTATGAGGATGTATAAAAATGCAACGTAACTCGAAGTTGCGGATGTAAAAAATGACGGAAAAGCTAGAGGATTTGTAGAATAGCATAAGCAATAAAAGGGCTGGCATAGATAGCAAGGTAGATAAGTGTGATCCAGGGCTGATACTTGACGTAGAATTCTTTGAAAGAAAGTGACCAAGGGTGTTTGACGATCACCCAGCTAAATAAATCAAAGACTACAGTGAGTGTTCCCCAGATGAGTGAAGTGAAAAGTGCGTCGCTCAGAGTGAGATCTGACAGACTGTGAAGATAAAGGGTGGCAAAAATTGGAAAAATAATAATATTGTAAAATGGATGCCAAGGCTTGGTCTTTTCGTAACCTTCGCCCATGCCGGGGCCGTCTTTCATCGACTTCATATGAAGGACGGTAATATTAAAAATCGTGTGGAGAATACCAATAAGGGTGACAATAAAATACGCCAGCCAATAACAGAGCATAGAGAAACCGAAGTTTTGCATAGAATAATTATAGCACTTTTTGCTCGCAAATATGAAAAGTATGATATAATGAAGTGGTATAGGGGCGTAGTACAATGGTTAGTATAGCGGTCTCCAAAACCGTTGATATGGGTTCAACTCCTGTCGCCCCTGCCAAAATTCGGTTAAAAATGGATTATTTTGTAAGTTCTGATTTCGTTCGCTCGATTAGGATTGCGCTTCGCTCAGTAGAATGCAAACTAGCCTCGTTTTTAAGTTTTATGTTTGTTGTGTGCGTAAGACGCGCTTCGCTCGAAGAAATCATTAATCTGACGAGTTTTATTAAAAACTACGTGGTTTATCGGATTATTTGAAGAATTGTCGATTCGCGAGTTTTGTTTGAAGATCTTTGTCGTTTATTGAGGTGTGGGGTGAATTCGTTTTATAGGGAGTATAAAAGAAGATATTATGAAGAAATCAACCATTATGACAGCGGCTGGTGTTTTAACTTTTCTAGTATTGCTAGGTAGTTTTTTGTATAATAAAATACATACGGGTGTATTGGCAATGCCTTTCATCCGTGGTCGTGAGGTGGCTGTTTTTAAGGCTACATCCGAGATTGACTCTACGGAAAAGTGCTATGCTATCTTCGCAAATGGTAGCGTTGCTGAAACCACTCCGCGTGATTCGATGTCTAACCTAATTCATTATGATCATCATTAAATTTCCCGTGTCGGATGATGATGAGCTTCTTGCGGTTCAAGCTGATTTGTTTGAGCAGCTTAGTCGCGAGCGTGACGGGACGACGCGGTTCTTTCGTGATGGTGATACAATTTTTGCAGTGATACTTAGTGATTCTGGCTTTGGTAATAGTAGTTATAGAGTTTACACGTATAATATTAAGACTCGTAAACTTCGCCAAATTGCAACTGCCTTTAAGGCGGAAATCGTAGAGTGGATTTACGCTGAATAGTGTGTTAATGCATGTTAGATAAAAAGTGAACTGGTTTTGTGTTAGACTCTGCTATGAAAACCCTCGCCAGTTTCCTGGCGAGGGTGGTGCTTGGACTCAGAGCGCCCACGATACGAGGTCGTCCCAGAGTTCATCGAGGTCGTAGAATTCGCCTTCCTTGATGGGCTTTCTTGCCATTACTTTGGCAATCCTCAGCACATCGTGCGCCAGTTCGCCAAAGCCAACCGTGTGACAAGTCAGGCCGTTTCTTAGTTCTGTGCCCAGATCGAGTCTCCAGTGGCAGGGGAATTGTTCTTTAAGCAGGTTGGCTTCAGAGTACACTTTAATAGTCTTGCCGGTAGCCTCATGGATTCGCTTTTGGATTACCTGAGATGTTTCGCTGGGCAGACTTTTGCCTTCGTAGAAATTTTCGTAAAGAGTCAGGGTGCCGGCTGTAGTCATCGCTAGTTTTACCGACTCGTCGATAAATTTCTTCACTCTGAAACGGAAGTTGTCGCCGTGGAAGATAGGAATGCGATTTGTCGCATCATAGAGCGATGCCATTTGCCGGTCCGATAGGCCGGATGTGCCGCTGACGAGGGGTTTGCCAGTGCGAATTGTCAGTTCCAGTACTTTGTCAAACACGTCGGGGTGTGAAAAATCGACAATGACATCGGTTTTGAGGTGTTGATCTGCTGTCACGGCTAGGAGGATGGTATCCATATCGTAGCCTACCCAATCGGTGCCTTCAATGTTTTTGCCAAAAACATCCAGGACTCCGCTCACATCGTGGCGGGTGATCCCCAACACGATCTTCACATCTGGCATATTTCGAGCAGCCATAACGGCTTCTCGTCCAGTTTTTCCAGTCAGTCCGCTCCAGAGAATATTGGTGGTTTCCATATTGATCATTCCTCCTTTTCTTCTTCGACCACGATGAAGTAGTCCAGGCCGTCGGCGGTGGGGTGGCTCTGCTCGATGGCAGCGATTTGCTGGTTGAGCTGTTTGTCTCGTGCTACAGAAATCATTGCTTTGCCGAACGGAATTGGTTTTTTCTTCGCTTTGGCGTAGATTCCGACTACGGTCTTTGCGCCAGCATTTCGCATCGTTTTAACCAATTCGTGCCGTATTCCATGATCGGCAGATTCCTTCGATGATAGCATCACTGTCACTACATTGCAGTTATAATTTTGCATAGCTTTCATCGAAGTAGGTGCAGGGATAAAAGCGAGGCCTGGCAGACTTTTGATCATTTCTTCTATGACCTCATTCTTAAAATCACAGTCTGCACCGAACAATATGATGCCGACTGGCTGAGCCATCTCCTCCTTGATTTTGTTGAAGATACGTTCAGGTGTACTTACCCTTCTGATTTCCCATTTTTTGGCCATTTTGCCCCCTCCTATGGCAGACTTTTGGAAATAATAGGTACCTACTTACATTGTATCACAGATTTGTATTTTTGTCAATAGGTAGATGGGTTAATGGGGCTTAGTCAAGGGTTTTGTGGGGATTTTTTGATGATTTTAGGATATTTTTGCGGAAAGTATGGTATGATAAGAGTAATGGTTATTAAGAGAGGTATTTAATGCGCGCACTCCACTTCTGTTTTTTACTGCATCATCCGTATGAACTGCGACCGACGGAAAAATGGGAACGGGGTTATTTTGGTGGTGAAGAGAGCTTTCGGCAGAAAAATCAGGAGCAATATCAGCCACTCTTGGCGCTGTTGGAGCGGAATTTTCAGCGGTATCCGGATTTGAAAATTGATTTAGCGATTTCGGGATTATGGCTGGAGCAGGCGGAGCGTTGGGATGCGGATTTGATTAAGCGAATTCGGAAGATGGTGAAAAGTGGTAATGTGGAGTTGGTGACTTTGCCGTATAGTTATGCGGTGGCGGCGTTTTTTGAGATGGACGAGCTGGCGGCGCAAGTGAAGCAAATGCGAGAAAAATATGAGCAGCTGTTTGATTATAAGAGTATAACATTGGCGATGCCGGAATATTGCTATCACGATAGAATCGCGCGGTGGGCGGAGAAAAATGATTTTCGAGTGGTGCTGGCGGGTGAAGCAAAAAAATCGCTGGATTGGCGGAATCCGAATAAGGTTTACTACGCGAAGGGTTGTGAAGAGGTGAGGGTACTTTTCCAGAATACGAAACTGACGGAGATGTTGGTAAAGGCGCAGGCGGGAGCGACAGCGGAAGTGGCGGAAAAAGTGGAGATTGATTTGCCAGATGCGGATCTCGAAAGTATGGTGCGGAGTATGCAGCATAATGGTACGGAAACGCGACAGAAAAAAGTGTTTGATGCAAAGATTTTTCAGAAACAACTGGACCTGGAACTTTTGCGGGGGGATTTGGTGAATATTTATCTTAGCTCGGCGATAATGGAATGGCGAGATAAAGGGATTATTGGATTTTTTGACGAATTATTTAAGATTTGGGAAGAAGCGCCAGGGCGGAAAATTATTAGTGCGGAAGATTGTGAGAAGTTGCCGGCGCAAGCGGAAATTTCGGTGAAAATCACGTCGAGTAGCCTAGGTGAAGCGAAGCGTGAGTACGCTTTGCCAGAATATTGGAAGAATATGGAGATCGATCGGCAGCATCGGCTGTATGATTTGCGGGAAAAAGTTTTGGAAACGCACGACCGGGATTTGTATATGGACTTTTTGCGATTGACGGCGCGGGATTATGCGGGTGGTGGGGCGGAGTTTGATGCGATTTTTGAGGATATTCGACAAAAGGCGGCGAAGTTTTCACACGATAAAATGATGGACGACCAGCCGGCGCGCAAAGGTATGAATGCGAGTACGAAAGTAAAAATCAACTTTGACCGAAAAGCACGTGAGGCGCGGAAGCAAAAAGAAGAACTTTTGCAGTTGTTCCGCGAGGTGAATGTGGGGGATGAACTGGACGAGTCGGCTTGGGATGGCATCGAGATGAATGATATGGAGGCAGCGATTCAGGTATTGGCGCAGCGGATGCAGAAAAATCCGGATAGTCATCACGCGTATGATAATTTGGCAGAGGCGGAAGTGGTGCAAGATGATATTTGGATGGAACAAGAAGTGGTTTTGGATGAAGAAGATGTGGAGGAAGTGGGTGAAAATGATGAGATAAGTGAAGAGATGGCAGAGATGGGATTGGAGCTAGATGATGAAAAAGAAGAAAAAGTTGAGAATGCAGAGCCGGTAAAAGCTGAAGAAGTGAAGAAAACGAAGAAAAAGAAGAAGATTGTGATTGGGTAGTATTGAGATGGGCTATTCTCCTGAAGGTTTTGCACTCCCACCCCATTCTGCGGGGCCGCTCGGCTAAGTCTTAGACTCCGCTCCAGGGGTGGTTCGTTGCCTTCAGGAAAACTGATTTGAAATTCGTGAGATCTTCTCCCTAAAAAGTGGGTAATAAAATATCACCATATGTTATTATATGGTGATATTTTGTGCGCTAAGATAAGTTAGCGTTTCTTTTCCTTAACTTCGTTGCGGCCAAGATTTTTCTTCGTCTCGGTAAAGACAACGTGCTTTCTAAGGACGGGATCGTACTTGCGAAGCGATAACTTGTCTGGAGTGTTCATCGTATTTTTCTTGGTGTAATACTGACGAATTCCAGATTCCTCAGAAACCAAACCGACGAGTTTGCGCTTAGTATTATTCTTCTTTGCCATAATATCTCTTATTTTATCACAAAAAGTTATCGGTGTAAACCTTAAAATTGCAAAAATGCAGCGGAATTGTCATCGATTAGTGTCAATTCGGAAATATCACTGGTAATTCCCTCTCCGGTGTTGGGATTGTCGGAGGAATAGATGAAGTCGGCAAGGAAAAGTAGGACAAGCATAAAACAAATGATTTTCTTGGGGCGAAGTTTGATGTGGTGAAAAAGTTTGGTGAGTAGAGGATAGGCGAAATAAACTACTAGCAAACCGGCAACACCAAAAGCGAGTAGACTAAAGCCACAGACGCGTCCGTCAAAGTTGAGAAAGATGGAGCCGTAATCCCACCATTTGAGGTGCTTGAAGGTTTCGAGGTACCAGCCGGTGAGGTATTCGAGTAGACCGCAAAGGGTAAGAGAGGTGAGGAAAACGAGCCAAGGTTTGGCTTTGAAGCGGTTGAGTAAAATAATCATCCCGAGTGCGCCGAAGCCGTAAATTGGCAGCCACGGGCCGTGCAGAACGCCACGGTTGATAAAAGTACCGTGTTGGAAAAATCCGACGATGACTTCCCAGATCCAACCGATGACGGCGCAAGTGACGAAAATTAGAATGTAATTTAGTAAAGTGTTTTCGAGCTCGACACTGGAACGGGTGGGGTGGTCGGAGGGTTTGGAGGATGAAGCGGGGGGAGTTTTGGAAGAATCGGAAAGTGAAGCGGTGGAAGATTTGGAAGTATGAGAAGAAGTGTCAGCGGGAGATTTGGAAGTAGATGAAGATAAAGTTTTCATAATAAAATGGAGCCGTGTGTCGGCTCTGCCCCGACGACCTGCCGCTTACAAGGCGGCTGCTCTACTAACTGAGCTAACACGGCAATAAATTTATTATAGCATAGTTTTTGGAATTTGTGGGGAAAATCATGAAAAAGTGCAAAGTTTTGGACTAAGTTATGATGGGCGAGGTTTTGAAAAGTCTTATGCTTGGTAACTAGATAGAGATGTGATATAATTAAGAAGTCGTGGGAGTACTTTTACATTTTATTAAGAAAGGATGACGACCGTGAATCTGAAAAAGGAAATCGTAGGCCTGCGAGAGCAACACAATTGGCTGACTGAGAGAAAGGCGGAAAAGGCGAAAGAATCGGCGATCAGGGACCAGGAGTACTTGTCGCGGCGAGCGGATGAGCTAATGCGGGATATCTTTAAAGCGCTGAATGAGATGGTCGACACGAGTGCTGGTCTAGGCTCGAGTGTGATTTTGTCGGCGGGGTGTCATTCGTCCGATAATGTGCCGGAAGTGCGGATGCTGGTGGAGGAGCGCTGTGGACTGAAGGTAAAGTGGGTTTTCCCGGGCAGTGCGGATGCGAAAACGCGAGATATGGTGCGGATAGATTTGCACGATGAAGTGAAGGCTTATGAACTGACGACGATGGAGTTTGAGGATGGTGCTAAGGTTCAGCGTCAGACCTTGCTGGACTTTCCGGCGCTGTTTGAGGAAAATCAGCGACTCAATCAAATTTGGGCGCAAGAAGTTGATAATGTGGCTCGAGAAGTAATTGATGAGTGTAAACGATGTTTATCCCAGATGGATGATAAACATTATGGCATTCAAAATAAGACGAAAATGACCAATAAAGTGGTATGGTCGTGGTTTGATTCGGCGAGTTTTGCTTTTGACAGTGGTCGGGTGGAATATGCTTGCCTGACCGATCGACAGTTGAAAAAGCTGAAGCAGACTGTGGACAGGATAATATCGGGCGGCGAGATTCGTTTTTGGCACGATTCGGACAGCAAAGAGAAGACGCTGTGGGTGACTTTGGTGCGTCAGCCGGATAAAGTCGTGGAGGATTCGTATTACGATTATCAAAAGTTCTGCCAGAAGTATGATGTGGTAACGGATGCTTTGCAGGAAATTTTTGATAAAATTCTGGCAGATCTGAAACTGACTGACCCGGAAAAGCAGATTAATGCTCTGGCTCCGCAGCGTGTACTATATTTTGACTTTGCGGAATATGAGTGGCAGCAGTATTTCAACTACGGCAGGGTGGCGAATGGCTTGGCTGGTCGTGGACATGAGCAAAGCCTGATCGATGCGGTGAATCAGAAGTTTCAGGCAATCCACGTGACGGAAATGTGCTTCTCGAAGCGGGAAAAAGGTTCGATGGACAAGGGGAAGATCGAGTTTAAGTACGTGATTACGGAGCCGCTGGATGATTTTATCAAGGAGCAGGTTGCCGCCGAGGAAATGATTCAGCATATTAAGGCGCGCCGAGTTACTTATATCGCACGTGTGGTAGCGGAAGTGCTGCTGGCGGATGTGAAGGAAACTGGCGTGATGCGGCTGTTCGAGAATGGGTATCCGACTCGAGAGTATTACCATACGGAATTAAATGAGATCTCGTTGGACGGTAAGGCGCTGGGGCATAGCGTTAGCCTTGAGCACGTGACGGACGAGGACTTTATTAAACGGGTGGAACGCGAAGTGAACCGTTTGACGGATGGCGTGCTGATGGTGAATATCAAAAGACGCAATTATAAGTTAAACTTTGATAAAAGCGAGGCGAGCGCAGAGCATCCAATTACATTGGATGAATATACTAACCGGTTTTTGGATCGGGTGGCGGCACGAGTGCGAACTGAAGCTGAGGAGGACTAGTCGCTTAACGGTGGCAAAAACTAAGTCCTTTCTTAATAAAAAGCGGTGAGGAGAGATCTTCGCCGCTTTTTGGTAGGTATAATTGGGGGCTGAAAAAGTTTTAGAAAAGGCTATCTGAGTTATAATGGTCTTCGGATGGTGGGGTGAGAGAATCTTTGAGGTCACGAAGAAGGTTGTTGGTTTCAAATAATTCGTCAGAAAGATTTAGTTTGGTATTAATCTCTGTGAGTAAACGGTTATTTTCGTCGAGGCGATCGACGACATCTTCGAGCAGGTCGGCAATGCGGCCGGCATCCATGGAAACGTCGTTTAGGGCAGAGAAGGCGGCGGAATCCATCATAAGTCGATCCCCATTTGGTCTATAATATCACCAAAAATATCTTCGCGTTCGATGCGCTCGTACTCGCGGCGGCGCTGATCGGCGAGTTGTTGGCGATTTTGGCGGGATTGATTGTTGGAATTGAAGAACATAAGTAACTCCTTTATTTATACTATTGTAATATATTGTGATGGGTATTGTCAAGGGTGAGATGAAAAAAGTGGGATAAAATGGGAAAAATCTGGTTGTCAGAATAGAAAAAGTTTGCTATAATGAATGTAGTCTAAATGATTAGGACTTTATTAGCTGGAATCGTCTAGTGGCAATGACAAGAGACTGTAAATCTCTCGGCTTCGGCCTTCGTAGGTTCGAGTCCTACTTCCAGCACCAGAGAAATGACCTGAGCGTAATGCTCGGGTTATTTCTCTGTTTGAGGATAAGTGGGGACCGATGGATCGCCTGGTCGCGAAGTGGCGATGATGCGGATGATCTTGTCCTATTTCTAATACCAGAAAATGTCGTAATCAACATCCCCGGGGCAGAGCCCCGAGGAATTAAACCTGGTCAATTATTAAATCTTGCGACTATTACGCGTTGCACTGGCGCGGCTAGCGGCGGCTGCACGACTCACACTTGAACCGCGACGAATCGGGGCGCGGCGAGCACTATTGGTAGAGACTTTGCTATTCTCGGCGATTTGAGCCTCGATGCGTGCGGTGGTGTTGGCTAGGCCCTCGGTGTCGCCAAGGGATTCGTAAATGGCGAGGATAAGACGCAAAGTATTGACACTGCGGTCGAGCTGGTAGGCTTTTTCGAGGGAGTCGATGGCGGCTTTGTTCTTCCCTAGTCGCTCCTCGGCCTTAGCGAGGGCGATATATCGGGCGGGAACAGTATCTTCGAGTACTATGGCTTGCTCGAAGGCCATCATTGCTTTTTCGTAAGCGCCAGTTTCGAGATAGATGAGGCCGACGTTGTGCAGTGATGATGGGTTATTGTCAAGGGACTGAGCGATTTCAAAGCATTCAATGGCTTCGTCGAACTTTTGCTCTTTGGCATACAAGATACCGAGACGATTGTAGGCGGCGGCGTTTTTTTCGTCAAATTTAAGGATGGTGAGAAGGGCCTTTTCGGCGCGCAGAGGTTTGTGGTCGCGCATAGAAGTCTGAGCGGCGCTCCAGAGTTTTTTCATTTGCATATCATAGCGAGCGCTGCGAGGGGCTTCAACCTTCTTGTGTCGAAAAATAGGAAAGAGAAACGCTAAATACAAAGCCATAATTGCGATAAATGCAATACCAATCATATATACTATTTTAGCACAAAAAGTTGGTTTTGTTTAATTTTTGTATAATATTTTGGGATTATCCACTGATTATCTGAGTGGGAGGTACTAGAATTCGTTGTTTAGAGTAAATCGGCGACAATGTGTAACTTAATATGGCCATTGGCAAAAAGATTGTCGTAGAGTTTGATGAAATTGGGCAGTTTGGTGAGAAATTTGTCGTTGCCGGTTTTGAAATAACTTTTGTAGAGTAGCTCAATGGCGGTGGCGACGACTTCAAGGGCTTGCTGGCGGGGCTTGGTCTTACTTTTGCTGAGTTCGATGGCGAGAGCGGGCAAATCGCGGGGGGCGGCAGAGATTAATTTTTTGGCAAGAGTGAGGGTCTTCTCTTTGGCGGCGGGAGGTCGGTTGAGCGGATGGTCTTGGCGGAGATAAAAAACTTGTGCACGTGAAAGAATTGTCGGTAAAAGGCTGCTGGGCTGTTCGGTTAGCAAAATGAAATGACAAAACTCTTTGGGCTCTTCAAAAGTTTTGAGAAAAGCGTTTTGGGCGGCTTCGTTCATAGCGTCGGCGGGAGTGATGACGAAAAAACGCTCGGAAGTTTCTTTGTTATTAGTAAGACTGAGAAATTCACGCAATGCTTCAACACTAATCAGTTCAGTTTGTCTGTCGTCGCTGGGGCGCAGGTAGAGGGGATTTTTAAGTTTTAATTTAGTGTCGGGCGGGACGACAAAAATGCTACAACTGACTTTAGTGGCGATGCGAGTGATGTCGTTAAGATTATCGAAAAACACTTACTTTTGTAATTCCCTTTCAAAATCATCAGGTACGGGAGCAGTGAAAGTTTTACGAAGATTATTTTCTGGGCCAGGGATAGTAATCTCGAGCTCGCGAGCGTGCAACATGAGGCGAGGCGCGGATTTTTCGTCGCCGTAAACGGGGTCGCCGAGGATGGGTGTGCCGAGATACTTAAGATGGACGCGCAGCTGGTGGGTGCGGCCGGTGGTGGGCTTGAGTTCGATGAGACTTTTGTCGTTGTGGCTCTCGAGGACTTGGTAATAAGTCTGGGCGGGTTTACCATTTTGGTCGACCTGAAAAGTAGTGGGGCGCTTGAGGTTGCGACTAATCGGTAAGTCGATCATTGCGGCGGGATGCTTGGGTGTACCGCTGACGAGCGCGACATATGTTTTGTGAGTTTTACGATCTTGGAATTGTTTGCGGAGCATAGTCTGAGTCGGTTCGTCTTTGGCGAGAATGACGACGCCGCTAGTATCGCGGTCGAGCCGATGGGCTAATAAGCCATAATCTTCAAGAGTCGGCTCGGGGCAATATTCGCCTTTGGCCATACTAAGAATGCCGCTGGGTTTATTTAGTACGAGGACGTGCTCGTCTTCATAGATGATGGGGATTTCTGGTAACTTGGCTAAACGCGCGGGGACATTGAGTTCAATCTTGGCATTTTCGGTGACTTTCTCGTTGGGCTTGCTGGCAATCTTGTCATCAACTTTGACGAAACCGTGTCGGATGAAAGTTTGGAGACTGGAGCGGTTATATTCGGGGTATTTTTCGACTAAAGCCAAATCGAGGCGACGCTTTGCTTCAGGTGTGTCATTGTCTTCCAAAACTACATCACCGTTGATGACGCGCGAGAGCTCGGGCTTGCTGAATTTTTTACCAGTGATAATCATACGCGTAGACCTACGGCTTTTTGGACTTGATAAAGTTTGTTGTTTGCGACTTCGTTGGCATAGACTTCGCCTTTTTCCAATAACTCAAGTACTTCACTATCGCTGATGGCGGCATATTTGCGCTGGAATTCACCGAGGAAGACGGCAACGTCTTCGGCGACTTTTTGTTTGAGATCGCCGTAATGAGTTTCGCCGGTCCAGGTAGAAATAACTTCTTGGAGCGGGATGTCATTGACTAAAGCGTCGATTTGGAGCAAGTTGCTGATGCCAGGCTGGTTAAACATATCATATTGAATCTTGCCAACGGAATCGGTAGTGGCGGACATAATTTTTTTCTTGACTGCGGCGGGAGTATCAGAAAGCATAATTTTGCTATTTTCGGCAGGGGTAGATTTGCTCATTTTTTTCTCGGGATTTTGTAAGTCGCGAATACGGATGCCGTCGTTGACGTTCATAAACTTGATTTGTTGCTTTGGCTCGGCGGGGAGGACAAAAGTTTCGCCAAAAGTACGATTAAACTTTTCACCGAGGCGACGAGTGAGCTCGATGTGTTGGAATTGGTCTTCCCCGACGGGGATGTATTCGGCGTCGTATAATAGTATATCGGCGGCCATCAAGACGGGATAGTCAAAAATTCCGACGTTGATGTTTTCTTTGCCGGCACTTTTGTCCTTGTATTGAGTCATCCGACCAAGATCGCCCATGCTGGCGATGCAGTTGAGAATCCAGCAGAGTTCGGAATGAGCGGGGACGTGGGACTGGCGGTAGAAATGAATATTGTCATTGAGATTCAGACCGGCGGCGAGATAATATTTGAGCGAACGAGTGATATTGGGGACTAATTCCCCGTCGATTTCGGAAATGATGGAATGTAGGTCGGGTGCGAAAATGTTGATTTGATACTGATCGCTATGGGTGTTGGCTGAGCGGACCATAGGCACGATAGCGCCGAGGAAATTTCCGAGGGTAGGTTCGCTATTGACGCGAATGCCGGTGAGGATGGTAGGTTGTGATGTCATAGATATAATTCTCCAAAAAGTTAATAAACAGCAAAAATCAGCGGCGCCAGCAATATTTATAGAAATGTAGAAAAGCGAGTTGTTGCATAAATCTATTATACTATATTTTTGGGATAGTTGGGGGATTTTGTTGATATGAGAAAAGTGAGGTTTTAAGCGAAGTTACCCAGGTGTAACTTCGACGCGTATCTGACCTCTGTTAGCAAACTGGGCGAAGTTACCGGCGGGTAACTTGGTAGTTTTGGGGCTATTTGATATTCTTGTCGATTTCGACGTCGGAAATTTCGTATTTGCGGCGTTGGGAAATAAAACTGAGAATCTTGGTGGCAGCCCAGCCGATGAAGGCGAGGATAAAGAAGTAAATAAAACCAAAGGTAGTGAAGGAAGGCTCGGACTCGGTGAAGAGACCGAGAATGGCGGCACCGGCGCTCATTGAGGTGACAATGGTGAGACTGTTGATAGAGCTGGAGGTAACATCTTGCTTGATCTCGTTGAACATCTTTTGGGCGGATTGGACGTAGTTTCTGGTCATATCCCAAAGGTCACGGACGTATTGAAGGGTATCACGTAAAGTCTCGTAGCGGTAGCCGGAGATCGCGAGGAAGTCGACCAGATCACCGTCTTCTTTGGCGATGCGTTCGCGGGTGGAAATGTAAGTGGACATTTGGCGGATGCGGCCGTCGATGAGGTTAATAGTCTTGGCGTAACTGTCGAGTTTGGTGGAGAATTTGATAATGTCAGCGCCTTTAACTTTGGAACGGTCTTTGACAGCGTCGATCTTTTCCCAAATGATACGGTGGAGGTTGAGGTAGCGGTGAAGCTGACCTTTGAACTCGCGGATGAAAATCTGCTCTTCGACGTAACGTTCGACATTGCTAAGATTGCCGGTGCGACTATTAATAAAGTAGTATTTGTCGCCGCGGAGGACGCTGTATTTCTTATTTTCAAATTCAAAATATTTTTGGCGTTCGGTCTTGGCTAGGAGCTCGGCGATTTCTTCGCGGGAGGCATTGTCGCAGACGATGAAATAAGGATAGATGGTTTCGATATTGGCGAGTTCTTTGGGCACGGGTGCGCCGAGGCTAAAAAGATAGTTGATGGCGGGAGATAATTTAGTCTCGTAATAACTTTTGAGGCGCTCGACGTCGGCAAACATAGTGGCTTCGCTGACTTGGTTGCTACTAACGACGATGAGACCGTCTTCGAAAATCTTAACGCGAATTTGTTCGCTAGTATTGAAAAGGACGAACTCTTCGCCGGCGACGCCGTATTCGATGCTGCCGATGTTGAGGTTGTTGCGGAGCTCGAGAAGTTTCTTCTTGTTGAGTTTTAGCTGGGAAGTGCCGTCGCGTAAAAAGTCGTAGATTTCGGAAAGTTGCAACATAGTGCGCTGGAACCACCCGCCGATGTAGATATTATTGATTTTCATCTTGTCTCCATTTACTAATCTTATTGTAACACAGTTATGGTTAAATGTGGAGAAAATGTGGGAGGATTTTGTGGAAAATTGGGGTTTGCGGAGATTCTAGGCTTAGGTTGGTGAGTTTTTTGATTGGTGGGATTTATATTTTTTGTAAAGGTTTGTGTTTAAGGTTAGTGAGTTTTCCGAAAAAATGCAAGAAAAAGGTTGCGATTTTGGAGAAAGTGTGCTAGAATGAAAGTATTGGGGTGCTAGCTCATTTGGTAGAGCGCTTCTATGGCATAGAAGAGGTGAGGAGTTCGAATCTCCTGCACTCCACCAAGCAAAATCGGCTCGCATCTGCGAGGCGTGTTCTGTTTTGGGGGGTTAGCATAGAATTGAATCTCAACAGTGAGTTCGTTATGCGCCCGGCCCGTAGGGCGACGGCGCGCATTAGGTTCTCCTGCACTCCACCAGGATAATTGAGTAAGTTAATAACTTTCACAAGGTGGGTGTGGAAGATTTTTAATATTAGTGGAGACTGAATGAAGGATTGTCGGTTTTGTCAAATGATGCTCGGGGAGGGGGTATTTAGACTGGAAAATGAATTAGCAGCTGCTTTTATGGACGGTTTTCCGGTAAATAAGGGGCATTTGTTAGTGATTCCAAAACGACATGTGAAGGATTGGTGGGGCGCTACGCAAGAGGAGCGGTTAGCAATTTTTGAGCTAATAGATGAGGCTAAGGAGATGATTGATGAAGAATATCATCCGGATGGTTATAATATCGGAATGAACTTGGGTGTAAAGGCGGGGCAGAGCGTGATGCATTTGCATGTGCATTTAATACCAAGATACGATGGCGATGTAGAGGATCCCCCGTGGTGGTGTGAGAGGTGTGATTCCGGCTAAGCAAAGTTATTAAAATAGGCTTGATGAGAAAATAAATTAGATGACTTAGCAACTGATTTGTTCGGTTGTATTTTTGATGATGTGTGGTATAATATAAGTACTTGGGCTGTACATTAAATTTTTGGAGGTGATGACCTTGCTAAAGGTCGCGAGTTTGTCGGCTGTGACGGTGGATTATCCGTGGATAGCAGTGGTGATCTTGCTGGCGGTTTTCCTGAATGTGACGCTGGCGCGGATTTTAAGTTATCGTGGGGACGTGTGGGGGCAGTCGGTACCGAGGAATTTTGCTGAGAAGGATGGGATTACTTACGTTTTCTTGGGGCTGGCTGGCGAGATGCGTTATCTGAAACCGTTTTATGACAAGATGCCGGGCGATATTGTTTATGTGCACTGTGGGAATTATGATTATGATTTTGAAAAAATGTCCCGCGGGGCGTATTGGATCGTGCAGTCGGATTTGAAGGATAGTAAGATCCCGGAGCGTGAGTTGACGATTCGTTTGATTGGTGTGTCGATTGGTGCACGGGTCGCGACGGAAGTGGCGTGGATGTTACAGGAGAATCAGAGAGACTATGATCTGAAGTTGTTGCTGATTAATCCGTGTATAGGCGTGCAACATACGGCAGTGGCGGATTGTCCAGTACTGATGAAACAGTTGATTTCGGATCTGGCAACGCTGGTAAGTTATGGCTTAGGGATGCTGAGTTTTGTAAAATTACCAAACGGCCATACACTGGCAGGCTTGCAAGGTGAGCTGGCGACGGCGATGTTGCCAGTGCGGGATTTTCCGAGCGAGCTGAGGCAGTGCACGCAAGTGGTCGTAAGTAAAAATGATGAAATCGTGAAGCCGGTGGAATCGCGAAAGTATTTTGAGACGGCTGGTGTGGCGACAAAAGTGATTGATGCAGGGCACGTGGATTTGGAGAAAAGTGAATCGAGGTATTTTCAGGTGCTGGAAGAGCTCGGTTGGCTGAAATAAGATCTTGCGGGACTTTGGGAAAACCGCGCTAGTAATAAACATCACTTCTGTAAAAGAAAAAGGGCTGCCCGAGTGGGTGGCCCTTTGTAAAATGTTTGGGATTTGTCTTAGATAATAGTTGCACTAAAAACTGTGAGAAAAGTCTAGGGTAGTGATTATTATTAGACAATGGTTGCGCCATCGACAGAAACAATCGCACCGCTCACATAACTGGCTAAGTCGCTAGCGAGAAAGAGAAAGACATTGGCGACTTCGCGTGGTTCCCCTACGCGGCCAAGTGGAATCGGTGCGGAAACGCGAGCTATCATATCTTCGGGCAGATTTGCAACCATATCAGTACGAGTTACACCGGGAGCGACGGCGTTGACGCGGATGTTATCTTTACCAAGTTCGCGAGCAAGGGACTTCGTAAGACCGTTGACGGCGGATTTGCTGGCGGGATAGCCACAGCCGCTGGGCTGACCGTAGAGGCTGACCATCGAGCTAGTATTGATAATGCAGCCACCGCCTTGGTCGCGCATATAGGGAGCGACGGCTTTGCTGCAGTCGAAGAGAGCCTTGACATTGAGATTCATAATATTATCAAAGGCCTCTTCGGTATAATCGTAGAGAGATTCGCGGGCGGAAATGCCAGCGTTGTTGACGAGGATGTCGATGCGACCGAATTTTTCGATAATTTCACCTATAGTCTGCTCGACGGATTGGAGATTGTCGAGTTCGGGTGCCATGCCGATGACTTCGAAATCGGGATTAACGTCTTTTAACTCAGTGACGGCTTTGTCGGCAGTTTCCTGGCGAGAGCCGAAGATGACGACTTTGGCGCCTTGTTCGAGATAGAGTTTGGCGATTTCAAAACCGATACCGCGAGTGCCGCCAGTGACGACGGCGATTTTATCTTTTAATAAATCTTGGATCATAATCCTCCTTTTGCTGTATTTATTGTAGCACAGTTTAGGTAATTGTGGTAAAATAAAAATATGACGAGGAGGATACAATATCGGTGGCGGCGGATTGCAGCGGTGATCGGTGCGGCGGCAGCGGCGGTGGGTTTGATTGTAGCGCATCCAGATAGTTATGAGCCGGTAACTTCGGAAGTCAATGCAGAAAGCGTGACGCAAAGTGAAGGTCCGCTCGCGAAAGAGATTTTGGCTAAGTTGGAGATAAAGGGTCGGGCGCCGAAAACCGGCTACGAGCGAACAGAATTTTACAAAACTTGGCCGAATATTGATGGTTGTAGCCTGCGGCAAAGGATCATCCGGCGAGAAATGGGTGAAAAATCAAAACTAGATACGGATAATTGTACGGTACTAAGTGGTGAATTTACCGAGCCGTATACGGGGCAGCATTTGATTTTTTCGGAAAAAGCCGAAATTTCCAAAGGTATTCAGATTGATCACGTAGTGGCGCTATCGGATGCGTGGCAAAAGGGTGCGCAAAACTTAACAGCGGAGGAGAGATATAGTCTGGCGACGGATCCACTGAATCTGCTAGCGGTAGATTCGAGCGCGAATCAGCAAAAGTCGGATGGAGATGCGGCGACGTGGTTGCCGAAGAATAAAAGTTTTCGCTGTCAATATGTGGCGCGGCAGGTGTCGGTGAAATACAAATATCATCTTTGGGTGACGCAAGCGGAGCACGATGCGATTGGGCGAATTCTTGAGACTTGTCCGAATGAGAAAGCGGTAGGGATAGAATAATATTTTTATAAAATATCGAAATCAAAAATCAGAAAAGTATTTATTTTTCTAGGCGAATTGATAGGGACTAAAAAGAAAAATAAGTTATACTTTGTAATATAGAGCCAACATTACCCTTCCCACGAAACACGGCGTCGTCTCAGCCCGTCGTTACGGGTGAGCCGCGCCTCTTCCTCGCTCGTGGTGCTGCGGATGGTTTCTTAGGGAAGGTAATGCTTGGCTCTTTGCGTAAATAGACTAAGCAATTTTTATTAAACATCAATTCACTAGAGAGAAGGTGGAGGGGAGGAGGCCTCTATACTCCAGCAAGTTATTTTTGGGAGGCGGTAACTTGGATGGATGTTGAGTATGTTCCACTAGGTAACTCTGGTCCTATACCGATCCCGATTTGGAAGAGATGTTGGTGAGTACCTTTAGTTTCATTATTTAGGAAGGTAGAGTTAGTAGCATCTTTCTTTGGTAATGGTAAATAGTTGTTAGTACAACTTTCCTTAGTTGTATTATTACATAGCATAATACCCCAACTAGATATTCCTGGTTGTGGTTGTGAGTTTTCTGTAATAGTAGGTATTTCTCCTACTTTATTACCATCTTTATAATTAACTAGTGATGTAGCATCCGCTCCTTCTGCTGCAGCATTAAGGCTTATTGTATAGTCACTATTTGATTTTACTATTGCCGTAAACTCTCCTGTGTTTACTCTATCCATTTCTGTTGCTATATCCACCGAGTCAGAAACGTCTAGTGTTATCATATTAGGAACTATTACGCTTACATTTGGATCATTAATGCCAGTATTACCACCGGCAGATGGATCAACTGGAGTTACATCAGAAGTAGTTTTGGCGACACAGCGGACTGAAAAGCCGTATAGTTCATTTCTGCAGCTTGTTCCTCCGCCATCGCTACTAAAGCTGAAATGGCATGAGCCACTATTAGGGTCAAACGTAGAGGACAAGTAATTACCGGAGGCACCAGAACTCTCAAGCACGCTGGTATAAATGCCGCCATATAAGAACCTGTAGGGTGACGCAGCTAGCGTCGTTCCAGTAGTATACTTATTAGCAATATTTTGATATTGCGTCCGGCTTGGCAACTCCCAACCATCTCCCATTTTGGCACAAACAGCATTAGCATTACCTTGACGATAATACCCACCATATATAAAATGTCGATACGAGCGGCCAAATTCGTTATCCATATTCTCTGTCATCCAGCATTCATTGCCGATTTGCATTTTCTGTACGGTATAGGTTTTCTCAGAATTACTACCAGCAGTATTATCAGTTAGGGTTTTACTATCACCTACTTTAGCATCGGCACAAGCCTGTGGAGTCATTTGTTGCATATATTGCAGATCGCTCCATTTCGCGAGAGGCGTGGTCGGCGTTACTATTACCGGTGTATCTGTGGAAATCGGAGCCGCATTAGAGTATTCTGGAACATAAGTTAAGTATTGAAATAAAAAGATTCCACTTATTCCTAAAACGGAAAGTATAAGTGGAAGTTTGAGTTTGGTGTTGAGTTTGAGCATCGATGTGTCCTTTTTGGTATTAAAAATATACAGCACCTGTGATGCTGCATTTGCGTATAGCACTATAACCAAAAACAGCACCGTAGTTGCTGTTCAAAGGATCTGTGCCACTCCGACACAGGAAGCACTTGCGGTGCTGTTTGTGATGCCGGAGTGGTATGCAAAAAACGATAAAAATATTATTTTATGCATTATCGAATTGTAACCTTTGAACAGTTCTATTGTACTAAATTTTTATGGTTTTGGCAAGACGCTTTTTGTAATTTTTAGATACGAAAAAGTTTTCCAGAAAGTTCTGTTTAGTTCGCAAAAGATAAAGTTATTCGAGCGCCTTGTAGATGTCTTGGTGGATACTTTCGACGCTGCGCATTTTGGTACCGCCGGGTGTGGCGCAGTTGATTTTGGTCCAGTGGAGGTAGTCAGCAACAAACATAGCGTTGTGGTAGATTTTTTCAAGTAAAGCGAGGTTGCGTTCGTAGACGTCGTTTTCGATGCCGCCTTCGTTGTCGGTGCGAGCTTGGCGCATTTTGGTGACGAGGTCGAGCGGGGCGTAGAGGAAGATAACTTGGTCGGGCTGTTTGATGCCGAGTTTGCGGTATTCAAAATCTGTAACGTAGTCGAGGAATTTGCGTTTTTCGGGTTCGTTTTCGATGATGGCGGATTGGTAGATCATACTGGAAGTGGTGTAGCGGTCGAGGAGAATTGTTTGACCTTTTTCGTATAATTTTTTGAGTTTGATGCGCCAGGTGATGGCGCGGTCATAAGCATAGAGAGAGTTGACGAAGTAAGGCGATAGTTCTTCGGGTGCGCCGAATTCGCCGGCGAGATATTTTTCGACGCCTTGGCCTTGGTAAGAATAGTAAGTGGGGAAATGATGACTAGCGACGTGTTTGCCGTCGGCTTCAAGATGTTCTTTGAGGGATTTTAGCTGAGTGGATTTGCCGATGCCGTCGGATGCGCCTTCGATGACGATTAATTTGCCTAGTGTGTCCATAATACCTCCATTGGGTCTATTATAACACAGAAATTCATGGTAAGTTTACTTTTTGATTGTCGTGATGTAACTTCGGATGATTCTGAGAATAAATTACAATAAGTCTAGATTCCGGGGCTGACAAAAGAGACTTTAAGTCGTTCGCGCAACGTATCAATAGTATAAGTCTCGCCAGGCTGGAGATGGAGGGAGAGATGACGGAAAGTAGTGAGACTGTCGCGGGCGGAGTCAGCGTAATTTTTGGGATCGGCAGCGAGCTCGCCCAGTGCGGTGAGGTTGTGGTCAGTTTCGTAAATATAAGAGAACATACGGCCGTCGGCGGGTCCGTAGCGGGTGTTGCTACCGGGAAGTTGGTCGACTAGGACCATCGTATCGAGTGCGGCCATGAGGACGAAATCTTTAGTAGAAGTAATTTCACTAATGCTGGTATTATAGAATACGTTTATAAATAGTCCGCGGTCGTTGTGGCTATCCCAATAACTAAGTAATTGCGGAGTAATATTATCTAAAAGTTCGACTTCAGAGGCGGCAGGATACAGCAGCGCAAGCTCGTCTTCGTCTAGAACGTCTGGCAGATTGCGGTAGAGATAGAGTGCGGTTGGGAAACTGAGACTAATGGTTTTGTCACGGGTAGTGCCGAGATAAGTGGCTTCGCCGCGGATGGAGTTACTATTGCGCCGCTTGGGGTCCTGGACGGAATAAACATCGCCGCTGTCGCTACATTCAAAAAGCCCACTGGTGCGTTCTTCGGAAAGATAAATTAGTTGATATTTGCCACCACAAAGTAGGTAAGTGAGATTGGATAGATTCTCGGGGACAACTTCGAGATGAGCGTTTTGCATTTCGATGGTCATTTCGGCGATGCGCTGTGGATTGGATTGGGCGTGGGATTGGATGAGGCTAGTGAGATCGAGGCCGGCGACGGCGACGGTAAAAATCATTAATAGAGATAATAGCATCTTCGTGCCGATACCGGTGCGGTTGCTGGCGAAATATTGCTTACTAATCAAAAGGTAAAGCATAATAAAGACTAAGGTCACGGCGAGAAGAGCTAAAGTAAGTTGATGCGGTTGTAGTGAAATAACGCTACCAGATAACCAAATTGTAATAAGCAAAGCCAGACTACCGGTGACGAGCATAATAGTTTGATAGGCTCGCTGGGGGCTAGATTTCCAGGCTAGAATTAGTGCGGCGAAGTCGATGAGGGCGGTGAGAATGGAAAAGACGAGGATGTAATTTAGTGCGCGCGGGAAATAAGTGGCGGTCACCCAGTTGTAGTCAAGCATAGTGGCGATGAGGACGAGTTGGGCTGGACCGATGGCGACGGCGAGAATAGTGCTGACTAGAAAAGCAACAAAAGCCACCGGGCGAGAATAATCTTTGCGCTGAGACAGACGGGCTTGTTGATTGATTAGCCGCGCTGGCCATAATAATTCTGGAGTTTCGGCTTCGACTACGAGAATAGAATTGCGCGGACGCGCCAAACTCAACAGTTGCGACATTGCGCTAGCATTGGGCCACAAAAGAGCGGCTTCGTTTCCCACCAATTGACCTTTCATATATAACTATTTTAGCATAGACTTTTTGTTTTGTGTGAAAAATAAAAAGTTTTTTATGAGCCAACATTTTAAAAATATAAATTTGCCAGAAATAAACATCTTTGCTATAATATATAGTATGAATTTGAAAATTGCGATTGTTGGTTTACCGAATGTGGGCAAGTCGACACTTTTTAATGCGCTGACGAATGCGGGGGCGCTGGCGGCGAATTATCCATTTGCGACGATTGAACCGAACGTAGGAATTGTGCCGGTGCCAGATCCGCGGCTGGAAGTTTTGGCAAAAATGTATGATACGGAAAAAGTAATTCCAGCGACGGTGGAGTTTGTGGATGTGGCGGGGCTAGTAGAAGGCGCGTCGAAGGGTGAAGGTTTGGGAAATAAATTTTTGGCGCATATTCGCGAGTGTCAGATTATTTGTCATGTCGTGCGAGTGTTTGAAGACGCGGACGTGATCCGAGCGGAGGGCTCAAAAGACCCACAGCATGATATTGATGTAATCCAGACGGAGTTGGAGCTGGCCGATCTCGAGACGCGAGAAAAAGTTGAGGCGAAGCGCAAAAAGTCGAACGGTAAAGAAACGCAAGAGGCTATTCCCTATCTAACCGACAAGCCAGTAATATATATGTTCAATGTGGACGAAAAAGAATTAGCAGATGCGAACTTGCGAAAAAAGTTAGCCGAGAGCGTGGCGCCGAGCCAAGCGGTATTTGTGAATGCGAAACTGGAGGCTGAGATGTCGAGTATGACGCCAGAAGAGCGGAAAGAGTTTTTGCAGGAATATGGCGTGGAAGAAGATGCGCTGGGCGAACTGGTAAAAGCGGCTTATCATACACTTGGATTGCAAAGTTTTCTCACAGCAGGCAAAAAAGAAGTGCGAGCCTGGACAATTAAACAAGGTGCGACGGCACCGGAAGCCGCTGGGGCGATTCATAGTGATTTTGAGCGGGGATTCATCGCGGCAGAAGTGATGAAATATGATGATCTGGTGGCGCTCGGGAGTGAGCAAGCAGTGAAAGCGGCAGGTAAGTTGCGTACGGAAGGTAAAACTTACGTGATGCAAGATGGTGATGTGGTGGAGTTTCGGTTTAACGTGTCGAAATAGAAATAGGCGAATGATGGGTGAGGAAAAACGGCGAAAGAATGTGGCGAAGAGGAATGATCGTTTAAGCACGCGCGCAACAGTAACTCTAAAAGATAATGAGGTTTTTGCGCAAGGACTGAGTTTTAAGAAGTTGTTTTTCATCTTTTTGATTGGTTCGGTGATTGGAACGATCTATGAGGATATTTTGATTTATGTGCAGAGCGGCCAGTTCTTGCTGCATCGCGGAGTGATTTGGGGGCCGTTTAATGTGATTTATGGTTTCGGGGCGGCGATTATGTGTTGGGTGTTGCTGCGAAAGAAATATGCGAATTGGCAGATTTTTGGCCTGGCGGCATTGCTAGGCGGAGCGGTAGAATATCTGCTCAGTTTGGGGCAAGAACTCGTGACGGGGACGACGTCGTGGGATTATAGTTATATGGCGTTGAATATTAATGGGCGGACGGCGGTGCCAATAATGTTGGTGTGGGGCGTGATGGGGCTGGTGCTAGTGAAGTTGGTCTATCCGGCGTGTTCGTGGTTGATTGAGAAGATCCCGGCGCGGATTGGGAATCCGTTGTTTTGGGCGTTACTGGCGTTTATGATTGTGGACTGCCTAGTATCGTGGACAGCGATAATTCGGCAGAATTTTCGGCAGAGCGGAATGCCGCCGCTGACGCCGATCGGAGAGTTTTATGATGAATATTTTGATGATGAGTATTTGCGGCACTATTTTCCGAATATGGTGCGGAAGGGTGGTAAGTAAATGCTGAGTATTATCGGATTATTGTGCTTGTTGTATGCGGGCGGATTGTGGATTTATGCGAACCGGGCGCTCCGGAATAATGAGTTGCATTTGCAGAAGCGGATGAAGTTTCCGGAAATTGCGATTTTGATACCAGCACGGAATGAAAGTGCTGTAATCGAGGGCTTGCTAAAAAGTATTTTGAAACAAACCGTGCAAGTGAAGATGCGGAGTGTTTACGTAATCGTGGAGACACTGGAGGACCCGACGATTCGGATTTGTAAAAAATATGGTTGCAGTGTAATTGTGCGGGAACATCTAGAATTACAGCGGAAAGGTTATGCACTGGACGAGGCGATTCGGCAAATCTTGGCGGCAGAGCGACATTATGATTTGTATTTTATTTTTGACGCGGATAACCGGTTGTCGCCGAATTATTTGCGAGAGATGTTGCTGACTTATCATCAGGGTTATGATATGGCGACGGGCTATCGGCACGCGAAAAATAATAATAAAAATGTGATCGCGGCGGTGTCGGCGTTGACTTTTACGATGATTAATACATTGGGAAATAAAAATCGGATTAAGTATGGTGCGAATATTATTTTTTCCGGGACGGGGTGTTATATTGATGGGAAGTTAATTGAAAAGTGGAAAGGCTGGCCGTTTCATAGTTTGACGGAAGACTACGAAATGTCGCTCTATGCGGTGCTGCATAATATTTCGACGTTTTATAATGAAAAAGCGGTTTTCTATGACGAACAACCGACGAAATACCGGCAAACAGTGGATCAGCGGGTGCGGTGGATTAAGGGGTATTTTTCGGCACGGGCAGAATATTTGCCGCAGATGAAACGACGGCCGAAAGAGAGTAATCAAGGTAGCCTGATCAAAGAATGGGCTGGGGTGAAGCCGGTGATCTGGGCGCTCGTCGGGGTGATCTGCTTGTTGTTTAATGATATTGTGGGAATATTTTTGCATCCGGACTGGGGAATGATTTTGGGATCGTTGATCGGGATATTAGTTATAGTTTATCTCGTATTGATGTTTATTACGATTTTTATGATTAGGCGTGAAAAAATGGAATTTAGCCCGAAAATTAAGTGGCAGGCGATTTTGTTTAATCCGATTTATCTGCTGACCTATATTCCCTGTGCGGTGAAGGCACTAGTGATCCGGAATGTGGAGTGGAAGCCGATCAAGCATGGAAAATGATGGATAATTTTTGAAACTAAAAATTTAGAAAAGTGTTTATTTTTCTAGGCGAATCGAGAGGTTCTTAAAAAGTTTTTCCATGTACTATGCTAGTTTCTTCTTAGTCGTCTTTTCGGCGCCCGCGTTCTCGACCTCTGTCGTCACGAGGTCGAGCCGCTTGTCCTCGCTTCGTTCCCCCGTCACTGCACCACGCAAAAGTGGACTACGTCCTTTCTTTTGCGCGTCTTGTTCCTCGGACGCTCCGGATGACCCCGAAAAGAGGCTAAGCAAGAAACCTTAGATAGAAAAAACTTTAATTAGATTCTATGTCAATTCGCTAGAGGGGAGGTGTGAGGCGGCGGGCTTTTGTTTCAGGTGCGTATTCTGTGTTTAGAAAAACTTAATCGGAGGTGGAGGAGGTTTACTGTGGAGTTGGGAAAATATACTCTGTATTTAAGAAAACATACTCAAGATAGCAGAAAACGTACCCGAAGGTACGTTTTCTGTTCCACCTCTGTTATTTTAGTATTTTTCCGCTTCTCAAAAATCTTACTCTTAAGTTCATAAAAACTTAATTGGTAGTTTAGTAAGTTAAGTGATGAGTTTACAAATCTTACTCAAAAATGCTAGAAGTTAAGTTATAGTTCCACAAAAACATATTCTCAACTTCGCTAAACTTTACCGCACGACACAACGCACCGACAACCCGAGGTACCGATTGTGGCTGTACGCGGGATTGACGACGCCACTACGGAAGTAGAGGTCGTAAGCGTCGCTGCTATTGGCGGACGTAGCCGACCAATAATAGCCGCTGCTGCCAACATTGTTGCGCGATCCGTTAATGTAGCCACCCATTTGGAAGTAATATGGATTACCTGTTACGTTACTACTTGTTAAGCCAAGACCATTAAATGAACCGGTCGCCGTACTACTGCTACCAAGCGGCAACTTCCAGCCTGCTGGACAAATACTACCGGGAACTTCTCCGCCGCTAGTTGTTACCGTATGTCCAGTTCCAGCTGTCGCTGCTTCAAAGGAATATAGATTACCGAGTGAAGTATGCGCGGTTCCGTGAGTTTTATCTCGTTCATACCAGTTGATGTTTTGAGTTGGGTTACCATTACTCGTTGTCCATCCACTACTTGATGAGGCTACGCTTGCGCCACCAGTCCAAGTAGTTGCTGAACCCTTATATAAGTTATCGCCATCATTTGTAGTAGTTAGTGCTGGACCGTTCGGGCCGAGATCAAGGTCAAGATCTTGCGTCATCCAGCAAGTCTTTGCATCGCCAGTTCCTAATACTGTTACCCAATATTCCTTATCATCACGCCCATCTATTAATTGTCCTGTAGTTCCATCTGGCAAGCTCTGACAATAATTCACTGTAAGGTTTTCTTGCATATAGGTTTTATCTGCAAATTTAACAATATTCAGAACCAACTTCGGACTCCCCACCACCGACAATACCGCCTGACTCTGGTAATGGTCAGCAGGCTTATCATCATTAATCTTTGCTGCGAAGACTAACCTGTAAGTGTCATTCCCATCATCAGGATTAGATACTGTTTTAATAGGTTTACTACCGTCTGGTATGGTACTATATGTAAGTGTGCTATTGGCAGTTGTTGTATTATTAGTATCAGTCAATCCATATCCCCAAGTATTTCTACCAAACTCTCCTACACTTACATTACTACCTACACCAGTAATAGTATCTTTATAGTCTCTACCAATAAGGTTATTAGTATATCCATTTTCTGTATCAGGTGTTAGATATATACTATAACTTTCTGCACTAGTAGTAGATACAGTAAAGTTATTTGCTATATATCCTACTACTCCGGCTTCTACTTCTTCTTCACTCTGCAAGGTATCTCCTATACTTAACTCAATGGAGAAGTTAGGGTCTGGGACTGTGGTGGCAGCATAGGTTTTCTCACTCATACCGATTGGGTATATCATCAAGCATAATACCAAAAGAAGGGCAAATGCAAATAAACCTAGAGGAATTGTTTGAAACCATAAACCAGAATAACTTAACTTTTTGTAGAAATAAGTACTCTTGTCACTATGAAGAAGACTTTGTCCATCACTTGCGTGATTAAATAATGTACTTAAGTTTGGTATTTTCTTTATTCTATGGCGCATCTGCCCTCCTTGTGGTTAGTTACTACTCTGACCGCGAGGCATCACTTTTATCAAGGAGGGCCAACCCCAAAACAAAAACGACGCCCTAGGTTCGAGTATGTGACTACACGAGCGCATCCACACAAGACTTCTTGTAGGAAAAAACGACATACCTAAGGCGCCGTTCTCATTCTACAAGAAGATTATGAAAACAAAAATTAAATTGTGCGGACTATTATATAAATAATAGCGCCGGTAGTCACATATTTTTATTATAGCACACTTTTAGGAAATGCAAGGGCGATTTTATGATTTAGGAGGTTTGTTTGAGATGAGGATGGAGAATTTTGGTGAGGTAAGTGTCGGGGGCGAGGTCATAGTGGAAGTCGGATGGGGGTAGAACTGACGTAGGGCTGACGGTGGCATTGAGAATTAATTTGTCGAAGTTGTTGGCGAAGTTGTGCAAACGGGCGAAGTCGCGGAAAAGTTCGGCGCTGCCGTCGTCGGCGAGAGAAATAAAGATGACAGGCTTATCATTTTGCGGGAGAGTGAGAATGGTGGTCTCGTAAGCGCGACGCAAATTGGCGGTAAGCTCGGGTGCGGCGGTGGCGATTTCGTTTAAGAGTACTTGGTAAAATTCGGCATCGGTAAAGGAATCGAGGGCGAGCTGACTATAAATATATTGCTGCGAAAAACAAAAGTCGTAAATTTGGGCACGAGTTTGGAGCGGGGTTTGACGGAAGAGAAGTTTGAGTAATTCGGGTGCGTTCCAACGGGACGAAGAGTAAGTCGCAAGTAGCCAGATAAAAGCCTGCACTAAGGTGTCGTGGGTGAGGTTGGGAAAAATCTGGAGATTGGAGTAGGTCCCTAGTTGAGTGCGGGGAAAGTTGGCGGCGAGAATATAATTATTATAGTCGAGACTGACGGTGGTGGCGATTTGGTGGGTGAGAATCTGATGTTGCTTGGCGGTAATCTGATTTGGTTCGAGATTGGCTTGAGATTTGGCGCGATGCTGGGCGAAATGCTGCAAAAGTTGGAGCCAGATTTGACCAATCAGTGTGCGCAAGCCGCGCATTCGAATTGGGCGATAATGTAAAGCGTGCAGCTGCAGGGATTTAGCGAAACGAAAATCTTGGTGGTAATGGTCGCCGATGTGCAGATTTGTAGCAGGCTGAAAACTAGGCGGAAGTTGACTAAATAGTTCCCCGCTGGCAGTATCGGCAGCGGAAACGCCATTGTCAAAAAGATCGATTTTGAAAATTTGGAGAAAAAGTTTGATTTGCGCGGAAGTGAAATAACTGTGGCTGGTGAAATAAATCTTCAAGTCGGGATAAGTTTGGCGGAGAAGTTGAATCTGAGTAAGTAATGGTAGATTGGGTTTACAGTTTTCGAGGGTGAACTCGAGCTCGAGTTTGATGAGGTTTGCGAGGAGCTCGAGCTGTTGGTCGTCGGTGAGCGGAGTGGGATATTTGATCAAAAGCAGCTCAACTAGCTCGGTTAGCCAAGTGTCGAGGCGGAGAGTGTCGTGTTTATTTTGTAAAAGTCTGCGAGCGTAGCGACGCAAATCAAAAAGTTCGTAAGTAGTAATCTCTGGGCTGATAGATTGCTGAAGCAAAGGAAGTTGTTTGGCGGCGAGATCGTAAAAGCGGAGATCGCTGGGCCAGTATTCGTTCAAAATAATAGTATCAAAAATATCAAAAGTGAGAGACTTTAGCTGGTGCTGCTCGATTTGTTTGGAAATTTTGTAATAGAAAATGGGCTTCATTGTGTCTCCGGGTGCCCATCCTTGGTTCTATTATACCTGATATGAGGAGTTTTGTCTAACATTTCGTTAGATTATTGGGAACCAGTCGTCGATCGTGAAGTTTGTTCCGCTGACGCCGGCGGCGGCCAGCAATGGTTGGAAATTTTGGAATTGTGAGTGCGAGGCGAGGAAAGATTTGGCGGCGAATTCCATTTGTTGGCGTTTTTTATGGGTAATTTGCTCGATAGAGGTGCCGTGGGTGGCAGTTTTGCGATATTTAACTTCAGTGAAGTAAATCTTGTCGGCGCAAGTAGAAATGAGGTCGATTTCATACTCTTTGGTTTTGAAATTATGAGCGACGATTTGGTGGCCTTGGTCTTCGAGATAATGGGCGACGGCGAGCTCGGCGGTCTGACCGTGATCGGTGGAGGTAATTGGATTATCATTAATAATATTGTCGTGATATTCCGGGTCAACTTGTTCACGGACGATTTCTCGGCCACCGTTCTCGAGGATGTCGCGGATGGGGCGGAAAGATTTGCGATGCTCGGGCGTGACCCCATACTGAAGTAATGTCTGTTTGTGGGCGGCAGTGCCGTAGCCGACGTGGCTCTCGAAACCGTATTCGGGATAAGTCTTGGCGAGTTGAATCATATAATGATCGCGGGCGACTTTGGCGATGATAGAGGCAGCGGATACCTCTTTGACGAGTAGGTCGGCTTTCTTGAGGACGGTGACGCGGTCAGCTAGGGGAGTGCCAACGAGAAAGTTGTTGGTGCCGTCGATGACAACTTCGTCAAACGGAACTTTACTGGCAAGAACTTGCTTGACGGCGCGGCGGGTAGCTAGCCGCAAGGCGCGACTGAGGCCGATAGTATCTAATTCGGCGGCGGAGACCCAGCCGAGACCGTGAGCAATAGAGTTCTCTAAAATAATAGGACTTAAGACTTCGCGTTTTTTGGCGGTAAGTTGCTTGGAATCGGTTAATTGGTCAACCCAATCGGTTGGCTGCTGCCCAAGAATAACTGCGCCGATGACTAACGGCCCCGCCCAGGGGCCGCGTCCGACTTCGTCGATGCCGAGGATGATTTTACTCAGCGCTAACTTCCTCTGTGGGAGCCGCTTCAGCTACAACGACTTCTTCTTTGACTTCTGCGACGGGCAGAGTATTGACTGCTGCGCGATCGAAGGCTTTGTTGGCCAAACGAGCAGATTTACCAGAGCGCTCACGCAAGAAGGAGAGATTCTTCCGGCGTACTTTGGCGCGATGAACAATCTCGATTTTCTCGACCAATGGGCTGTGGATCAAGAAGGATTTTTCAACGCCGACGCCAGAAGCGACTTTGCGTACGGTGATGCGAGCGGTGTGAGAATCTTTGCGGTCGGTACGGATGACGACACCTTCAAAGACCTGAGAGCGGAATTTTTCACCTTCTTTAATCTTTTGGGTAACACGAACGGTGTCGCCAGAACGAACGTCGACCACGGCGGACTTTTTCTGAGCGTCACCAATCTTTTTCAAATCTATAGAACTCATAATTTAACCTTTATATTACAACTATGTACTATTTTAGCACACTTTTTTGTATTTGAAAAGGGTGAAAATGTGAGTTTTGGTAAGAAAAATCCCTAGACATCGAAATGACTAGGGATTTTAGAATTCGCGCGATCGGCGAGAGGCCATCAGCAACATGGAAAATTTCCTCTCAATTTGCATACCTGACGAAAGGGCAATTTCTTCCCTTCTGTTATCATTGTAGCACGCATTGGCTAAAAAGTCAATAGTATTTTGCAAAAATGTATTAAATTTGGGTAATTTTATCAGAAAATAGTTAAAAATTGATAAGAATTATGCTGGAATTAGGTGGTTTTGTAAAATATGGGCTATCTTTGCTGGAGGGCCTGACGGACACGCTCTTCCACGGGGAGATTCGGGTCGACTTCGGCGAGGGCGGTAGTGGCTTCTTTGAGTGGAAAACCGAGAGCGATGAGAGCGTCGAGGGCCTCGTCGTCGGGAGCCTTGGGTGCAGAAGCGGCGATAAAGGTTTCGCTGCGGCCGTAATGAGAGGGTAAACCAACTTTGTCGCGAAGGTCGACGATGACGCGTTCAGCGGATTTTTTGCCGACGCCGCTGGCTTTGGAGATGAAAGCAACGTCGTCATTGGCAATGGCATTACGGACTTCTTCGGGGGTGCTGAGGCTGAGAATGGCCATGGCGGCTTTGGGGCCAACACCGTTGACGGAAATGAGCATCTCGAAAAGTTTCTTGGCGGCGAGGCTTTTGAAACCGTATAACTCTTCGGCATTTTCGCGGATGGAGTGGTAGGTGTAGAATTTGGTTTGGTCGTCGAGGTTGGTGGCTTCGGCGTCGGGGGCGCTGATTTTTAGCTCATAACCAACGCCGTGAACGTCGACAATAACAGAATTCTCGAATTTTTCGGTGACAATGCCGGAGATGTGTGCGATCATTATTTCCTCTTTTTGCCGCCAAATAAGTTTAAGATAATGAAGACGAGGACGGCAAGGCCAAGGACGCCGAGAGAAAGATACATCGGCCAGAGGGCGGGCTCGGTTTCTTCTTCGACTTCAATTTCGTCAATTTCAATGGTACCGTCGGTGGTTTGGTTGCTGGATTCGGGGTAATCGTGGTCACGGACAGGGGTAGTGTCATCAACATCATTTATTGGAGTGGCTTCGCTAGTGTCATTAATGGGCATAATGCCAGCTTCAGATTGGTCGAGGCAGACAGCGGCCTCAGGGGTGATAGTACAGTCGACTTCGTCTGCCCAAACTGGCGCTGCGGTGAGCGTAAGTGCAAAGATAGCGGTTGCCGCAATAAAAGTTTGTTTAATCATAGATGATGCCTCCTTAGTTATATCTATTGTAACATAGTTCTTATAAAAGTGGGGAGAATTATAGTGAAAGTTTTTTGGAAGGAGGCGTCAGCTACGGGTTCACTCGGGATAGCGTGAGACGAAACTATGCATAATGGCGACGGCGAGGGCGTCGGCGGCATCGTCGGGTTTAGGGACGGTGTCGAGTTTGAGATGAACGCGGACCATTTCTTGCATTTGGGGTTTGTGGGCCATGCCGTAGCCGCAGATGGCCTTCTTAATCTGATTGGGGCTGTATTCAAAAATGGGCAGGCCGCGCTGTTTAGCAACAAGCAGGCAAATACCACGAGCCTCGGCGACGGAGATGCCGGTGGTAATGTTTTGTTTGAAAAACAGTTTCTCGATAGCCATTTCGTCAGGGTGATCTTGGTCGATGATTTCGTTGAGTGAGTCGTAGATATCCTCGAGGCGGTCGGGGAGTGGCGTGTGGGGTGGAGTGGAGATGACGCCGTAATCGAGCGCTTTATTCCCCTCGATGATACCAAAGCCACAAATGCCGGTGCCGGGGTCGATGCCTAGAATACGCACAATGTTTGACTCCTTTTTGTTAATTTTGTTGTAAAATTTACAACATTTTGAACAACTTTTGTACTCAAAACATTGACTTTTTCGCAAAAGTGTGCTATAATGGAAAGATAGGGTAAAATTATCTTATTCATTAACATAATCAATCAGAGTAGTTCTTAAATCTCTAACAGGGATGACGAAATCGTCTTTGATGGTGGCGGGAGCGATGGCGTGGGCGAAACCGAGTTTTTTGGCTTCGGAGATACGCTGGTCGGGGCGGAAGGCAGAGCGAATTTCCCCACCGAGACCGACTTCGCCAAACACCACAAAATCTTCGGAAAGTTTGCGACCGGCGACGGCAGAGGCGATGGCGAGACAGATGGCGAGATCGGCAGCAGCGTCTTGGATTTTGAGGCCACCAACGACGTTGATGTAGACGTCTTTGTCGCAGAGTTTGAGCTTGGTGCGGCGTTCGACTACGGCGATAAGCAGCGAAAGGCGGTTGATGTCGAAACCGGAGCTGGTGCGGCGAGGATTGCCAAAAGTAGTGGGAGTGACGAGAGCTTGGATTTCGACAAGAATGGGACGAGTGCCTTCCAGAGTCGCGAGAATGATGGAGCCATCGGTATTTTGGCGTTCGGCGAGGAGAGCGGCGGAAGGATTTTGAACTTCGGCAAGGCCGGTTTGGTTCATCTCGAAAATGGCGGCTTCGCTGGTGGAACCGAAGCGGTTTTTGACGGCGCGGACAATTTTGAAGCCACCATAGCGGTCGCCTTCGAAGTTTAAGACTACATCGACTAGGTGTTCGAGGACTTTGGGTCCGGCGAGAGTGCCGTCTTTGGTAACGTGGCCGACGATGATAACGGCGGTGTTGGAAAGTTTGGCGGCGCGGATGATGAGATTGCCGCAGTTAGTAACTTGAGAGATGCCACCGGGGGCGGAAGAAATTTCGGCGAGGGTAAGAGTTTGGATGGAATCGACGATAACGAGATCAAATTCGCCGTCGGCGATGGTCTTGGCGATATCGTTGGCGGAGTTACTACTGGCGAATTTGAGGTGGTCGGAATTGGCGCCGAGGCGGACGGCGCGCATTTTGACCTGACCGGCGGACTCCTCACCAGAAACGTAGAGGACGTTGCGGCCGTTTTGGGCGACGGAAGCGCAAATTTGCATAAGTAAAGTAGATTTGCCGATGCCAGGCTGGCCAGCAAGTAGCATAACTGAGCCCATCAGAATTCCGCCGCCAAGGACTAAGTCAACGTCACGAAAACCGGTATGGATACGCTCTTTTTCGTCGGAAGATTCGAGATCTTTGATACTAACATATTTTAAGGATTTACCGGAAGTTTGACCGCGAGAAACGGCGGATTTACCTTCGTTTTCGTCGGTGTCGAATTGTTCAATTAGTGAATTCCAAGCGCCGCAAGTGCTGCAACGACCGGTCCATTTGGTGTAAGTGGCGCCGCATTGCTGGCAGACGAATTGGGTGTGAGATTTAGCCATATATTATCCATTTTAGCATAGAAAAGTAACTTGTAGTAAAAATTTAGTGGAGAAAAGTTGACATTTGGTTTCTCTGGAAAAGCAGTGTCTAATGGTTGGTGAACGTTGGATTTTGTGGAAAAACTAAGTGGATTTTAATAATGCTAGCGCTTGCCATTTTGAAAAGGGTTTGATATGATAGATAAGTTACTCGCGGTTAGGTCGATTAGCGCTTTATACTGCTAGCCAATAGTAACAGCACTTAAACAGGAGAATGGATGCGTAATAAACCCAAACGTCCGGCGGTCAGAAGAGACAAGAATTTCCCGCCGGCAGCGTGGCAAGAGTTTATTGAGCTCGAGCCAAAGTTTTAGCGCGTGTGAGGACCCTACTGTAATAAAGTAGGGTCCTTTTAAGGGCCTCTGTTTTTAGCGGTTATTGCGTCGTCTAGAGCTCCAGTACTCATTCATCGTATGTATAATACGTCTCATTCCGTGCTTCGCCCTATCCTAGCATTAACTCGCTAAAAAGCAGAGGGTTCGTATACTAGCTGGGATTTTATTTCTTAATTCTCTTTTCTTCGAGTTTTTGGTCGATAACTTCGCGCATTTCTTTGAGGAAGTCGTCGCGAGTTTTGCCGCGTTGGTCGACGAATTGGTCTTCGACATAGAAAGTAGGAGTAAAGTCAACATTGGCTTTTTCACTGATTTTTTGATCAAAGTCAATCTTTTTCTGAACTTCTTTACTAGCCATATCGGCGCGGAATTTTTCCAAATCACCTTTGCCATCGGTAACGGTCATAAAGTATTCTTCAAATTGTGGCTGGCGGGTGGTAGCGTTAGAGTAGAACCAATCGTTTTGGTTGCTAAAGAGAATGTCTTTGTATTTTTTCCAGTAGCCCTGGAGATGAGCAGCGTTGGCAGCGGCAGCGGCAGCGGTACCGTTTTGGTGATAACTCATAATGTTGGTGCGGAAAACGACGGCGACTTTACTATCATATTCTTCAACCAATTCGTTGATATAGGGATTCATCGGGGCGCAAGCGTCGCATTGATAATCGCCATATTCGTAAATTTTGATAGGCGCGTCGGGATTACCGTCGATCAAATCACCAAAGTTGCCGTTATTCTCATCAGCGGAAATGACGGTAGCGACTTCGTATTGGTCGTAGTCGATACGGCCGCTGTTAGCCTGCCAGATGCTAATGCCAAGTAGCGCACCGAAGCCGATGACGAGTACGCCTAAAATAATCCAAGTTTTTTTATCCATTTTCCTCCTCAACAGTTATAAAAATCGCTGAATTTGTAGTATAATAGTATTATATCATAAAGAAGAGAGTTGTGATGAAAAAAGATAGACAAAATGATAATGGATTCTTGGAGGTATTGAAAAAGATCGGGCGAGCGATTGGTGACTTTTTTGTGACGATTGGGCAGGCGCTGAAGAAGGCGTGGCAGAATTTCTTGAAAGCGTTTGTGCGGTGGTCGGACCCGAAATTGGAGCCGTATCGCGCGAAGAAACGGGCAAATCTTGAGCCAGTGGTGGTGCAAGAGCAAGATTATAATATGGCGCCGCCAGAGACGCGGGAGGATTTGTTTGCGCTGATTCGGGAGGCGCCGATGTCGGTATTGAGTGCGGAAGAGCGCAAGGCAATGGTGGCGGTGTTGAGTTTGCCAGATGTGCAAGTATCGGAGATTATGACGCGGGGATCGAAAATAGTTTTCGTAAACAAAGAGGAAGTGTTGGGGCCGTTAGTGCTGGATAAATTGTATCGGTCGGGTTTTACTTTCTTTCCGGTGATTGATGGGCGTGAACATATCGTGGGGACGCTGCATACGGCGCTGTTAAATAGTCTGGATATTAAAGATACGAAGTCGGCGCGCGAAGTAATGGAGCCGCGGGTGTACTATCTGCGTGGGGATTATAGTTTGGAGCAAGCGTTGAAGGCGTTTCTGCGAACGGGGACGCAGATGATGCTAGTGGTGGATAATTACGAAAAGTTGATTGGTATGCTGACGTTTGGGCAGCTGATGGATTATCTTTTTAGTCAAAAATATACGGATGGTTTTGATAAGGATGATGATAGATTGGCGGTGGCAAAACGTAGATAGGTTGTTTTGCTGTGGTCTCTGTTTTGAGCGATGATTGCGCCGTCTAGGGCTCCAGTATTTATTCATCGTATGATATAAAATACTATAATACGGTTCGGTCCGCTCCTCGGTGTTGCCCCGTACTTCATTAATAATGTCCACAGGGTTCGTGGTGCTTTTTATTCATAGTAATAATGTTATTTTATTAAAAAGTAGAATATTCAAGCCAGATTCGCTTTTATTGAATAATCAGCATCACACCGATGACTAAACAGGCGACGATGACACGGTAGATGCCAAAACTTTGCAAGGATTTAGGTTTCTTAAGATAACTGAGGACAAAAGCAAGCGCGATCCAGCCGACAATGAACGCGACTAAATTCCCTAGCAATAGCGGGCCGATATTACTAGAAAGATAGTCGCGAGCGGTAGACGACAGGAACATTTTGAGACAGACGGCGGCCATCAACGGAATGCTGGCTAAGAATGAATATTCGGCGGCGGATTCGGAATCAAGACCGACAAGGCGACCAGCAATAATAGTGGTGCCGGAGCGAGAAGTGCCAGGAATGAGAGCGAAAGTTTGTAAGACACCGATAGCGAGAGCGCGAGCGGGGGTGAGTCGTTCTTCGCTTTCGAGATGGGATAAATGTGGTAATTTGTCAATGAGAATCATGATAATACCAACGATACCCATAGCAGCAGCGACGGTAAAAATAGAGTTGAAAAAACTGTTATTTTCGATAATGTCGCCGAGAATAAGCCCAGCGAGACCGGCGGGAATACAAGTGATAACAATATTAAGTGCAAGTTTGTAGTTTTTTTCACGAAAAACATCGTTGAGAATTTTCCAGATGCGTTTGCGGAAGTAAAAAATTAAAGCAAGTAATGTACCTAAGTTGATAAATTCGAGAAAATAATGAAAGTTTTCGCTAGAAAATTGGAAAATTTGGCGAGCGATTTCGAGGTGGCCAGAAGATGATACGGGGATAAACTCAGTGATACCTTGAATTAAGCCTAGGATAATTGCTTCGAAAATACTCATATACTATGATTATATCACAAACCTTAACTTTTATCATTATTACTATCTTCGATTTTGGGGGCTTTGAATAGGGCGCGCTTGACGCGTTCTAGGACAGGGCGAACCTGTTCGATACCGAGAAACCAACCAGCAGCAATATAAACCAATAAACTAACGAAGGTAATGAGGCAAAACTTTGGGAAAATATTGAAGAAAGAATTGTCAGTAGCTAAAAGCGGGAAGAATTTAGTCATAGAATAGGCGACGCAGCCGGTAATGGCGGTAGCGAAGAGGATTCTAGCGCAATCAGAATAGAACTTCTTGTTAAGCAGACGTTCCTGGTCTTTACGTTGTAGAAGGGTCAATAGGATGCTGACTTCGAGGATGGCGCCGATGGACTGTGCCCAGCCTAGACCTTCAGGGCCACAGCCGAGTAGAGTAAAGATGATAGATAGCCCAATTGTGCAGCCGATCGCCAAAATAGAAACAACAAAAGGCGTACGGGTGTCTTGTTGAGCATAAAAGCCGCGCGTGGCGATGTGAAAAACTGAGTTAGCAAAAATTGAAATGACTAAGGTGCCGAGAATCGAAGCAATGAGGCTGTCGCCACCGTTTTTAATAAAACTGACAACATAACCGCGAGCAAAAAAGGCAATGACGGCTACTGGCATGGCGATCCAGATAATGGTACTAAGAGCGGTACGGAAAGTTTTGCGGTACTCGGCGTCTTTGCCTTCTCCGAGTTGCTCGGTGAGTTTGGGAAAGAAAGCAGTAGAAATAGCGACGCCGATGAGGCTAACAGGCATCTGAGCGAGGCTGGAGGCTTGGTTGTAACTGCGCAACGCTCCAGCACCCATACGAGAGGAGAGATTGGTATTGACGATAGTATTGACATAGTCGATGCCTTGATCGAGGCTACGCGCCGGAAGTAATTTGAGGACGGAGCGGAAGCCTTGGTTGCGCCAACTAATTTTGAAATTGTAGTCAAAACCTAAGCCGATGAGGCCAATTAGACTGACGGCGAGTTGCATGACTGCGCCGAGGACAACACCGAGCGCGACACCCATGATACCGCCTTCGAAAAGTTGCCAGCCGAAAATATTAATGCCACCAGTGAACCAAACGATGCCAATTAGGATACCGACATTGTAAAGAGCGGGAGCGAGGGCGTAGAAGACAAAACGGCCAAGGGCTTGCTGAATACTAGAAAGAATCGTCGAGATACTGAAGAGAAATGGGTTGATGGCGATTACGCGCATCATATTGATGGCGAGAATAGTACCGGATTCATCAAGGCCAGGGCCAACCACATAGCGAACTAAAGGATCAGCAAAAATCATAATCAAAACTGAAGCAACTAAAGTTAGGAGCGCCATTAGATTAAGTAAACTAGAACTGAGCTCCCAGGCGGATTTTTTGTTGCCGGCAATGAGGCGTTGATTAAAAACTGGTATGAATGATACGGCGAGAGCGCCAGAGGTGAGGATGAAGAACATAAAGTCGGGAATAGTAAAAGCGGCAGTGTAGGCGTCGATGCCGGTGGGATAAGTGTCGAGATAATAGGAGTTGAGTAACCGATCACGAAAGATGCCAAGCAAGGCGGAAACTAATGTAGAACTGGCAAGGACGATGGCAGCAAATTGGACGGACAACTTGCGGTTGGCCAAGGCGACGACCGATTGAAAACGGTGTCGGCGGCGAGGTTTATCGGGCTGCGGTATCTCGATGTCGGGAGACATTAAATCTCATCGGCTCCATTTAGGTAAGGTTTGAGTACTTCAGGAACTTTGAGCTTGCCGTCTTTTTGAGCATAGTTTTCGATCACGGCGACCATGGTGCGAGCAAGCGAAATGGCAGTACCGTTGAGGGTGTGAACAATTTCGAGTGAGCCATCGGCGCGCTTGACGCGGATATTGAGGCTGCGAGCTTGGAAGTCAGTACAGTTGGAACAGCTGGTGAGCTCACGATACTTTTGATCAACCGGTGACCAATACTCAATGTCGTATTTCTTGGCGGCAGGAGCACCGAGATCGCCAGCGGCAATATTGATAACGCGATACGGAATACCGAGTTCTTGCCAAATATCTTCTTCGATGGCGCGAATTTTTTCGTGCATTTCCTTAGACTGTTCAGGTAAACAGAAGACATACATTTCCAATTTATTAAATTGATGGACGCGGAAAAGCCCACGGGTATGTTTGCCGTAGGTACCGGCTTCTTTGCGGAAGCAAGCGCTGTAGCCGGCCATACAAATTGGTAAATCCTTTTCGTCGAGAACTTCATCCATATAATAGCCGGTGAGAGGCATTTCGGCGGTGGCAATCATAGCGAGATCTTCGCCTTCGATGTAATATTCATCGCTTTGTTCGCTACTGCGGGGATTAAAACCACAACCTTCGAGAACTTTGCTAGAGACCATATCGGGTACGGTAACAAAAGTAAAACCGTGCTCGATAACTTTTTTCAGACCAAATTGCAATAGGGCGTTCTCGAGTAAAGCCAAACCATTTTTAAGGTAATAAAACTTCGCTCCGGCAACTTTGGCGCCGCGCTCGAAATCTACCCAGTCGCGACTAAGGGCATAATCGAGATGGTCGACGCCTTCAGATTTTTTATCGCCCCAGGCAGCAACTTCGACGCTGCATTCTTCTCCGCCTAGCGGTACATCGTCAAAAATGATATTGGGGACGGCTTTGAGACGTTCTTCGAGTTGGCGTTCGATTTCTTCGAGCTTGGGTTCTTCTTTGGCGAGTTCACTTTTTAGCTCACGAGCTTTCTCGATCAACTCTGGCGAGGGTTTACCACCGCCCATTTGAGAAGAAATTTCGTTACGTTGGCGACGCAACTCGTCAACTTCCTGTAATACACGCTTGCGGCGCTCATCAAGCTCGAGAAGTGCGGCGATATCACAGCGATAGCCTTTCTCCTTGGTGGACTTTTCAACTAATTCTTGATTATTCCGAATGAAATTTATATCTAACATAACTCTATTCTACCATATCTTATAAATAATTGCTAACTTTTGCGCGAATCTGGTCACAATATACGATGGGCTTACCAGCCACCACCACCTCCTCCGCCGCCGCCCCCACCGGCGAAACCACCGCCGCCGCTGAAGCCGGAAATTCCAGAGCTAGAATTGGAGGTGGTGGAATTAGTGATACTGGTGGACAAAGAGCTGTTCATTGAGGTCATAGCGTGGACGAAATCGCTAGCTGCGAAGACACCGACGCCGTTATACCAGACCGGCGCAGCCACATCGTCAAATTCGTAGTAACGGCTTAGCTCCTCGAGCCAGGATTTTTCCATTTTGAAAATTACGGCATAGGGTAATAACTTTTCGTAAATCTTGACAACGCCTGCGTGAGTAGTGTCAGCACCTTTGACGCTTTGTAATAGTTGTAAACGTTCGGCTTCGGCCATACCCATATAGAGTTTGAGGCCTTCCATATAGCGAGAATAGTCAAGACCTTTTTCGGTATGCGTGGCGAAGGAGCTGGTTTTAATGACAGTGAAGATTGCAGCAATAGCAATAAGGAATACTACAGCCATAATAATTGGCGGCAAGATGTCTTGACCAACAGTAGTAATATAGGACGGCGCCTCGATATCGAGCATAAAGAAAATCAAAATCATACCAGCAAAAATCCAAACTACCATTGCGACGGACAAAATACTGGTGAAATTAACTTTTTTCTTGCCAGATTCTGATTTATCGCTAACGGATAGACCTTTCTTTTCGAGATTATCTTCGATAGTCTGATTGAACTTTTGGACAAGATTGGTAAGTTCACTGGTGGCGCTATGGGTTTTGACGGTAATTTCTTGCCCAACACGCAGGGCAGTATTGCTGCCGGCGAGAATTTTGAGGACGGTGGCTTGCTGTTTGTTTAAAGTATCGGTCTTAAGACGAATTTTCCATTGGTTCTTTTTGAATTTTTTGCTAGATTCGACTTTGACCATTTCGATTTTGTGATTGACGGCGAGTTCGATGAGAGTGGCTACGCGTTTGTCGCCTTTACCGCCTTTGCCAATGTAGTTTTGGGCCATTTCGGCAACGGTGAAATCTTTAGCCGGGGTGTATTCAGGCTTGATAAATAGATCTTTGTAATACCGACGTTTGGCGGCGACAGTTTTCCAGCACAAAATCATCAAAATAATCATTCCGCAAGCACAAATACCAACTCCGACGGTAAAGACGACGAACTTATAACTATAATGTATTGGTGCGGAAGCAAAAGTTTTCGGTTCAAATTCCATGACAAAAGTCAACGTTTCTTTGGCGCGGAGGTTCTCGGCGTAAAAACCGACGACATAAGTACTGCGCAGACCGCTGTCTGTATCCTCGACGTCTTCAGTATATTCATCAGTTTCACAGCGATCTTTGCCGGTAGTAGTGCCATATTTACCGACGTAGCAAGCAGTCTTGCCTGTAAATTTATCGGCGATAGATTCGTCGAGGTGGACATAAGCGCTGACGGTATTGAAACGCTGTGACCAGTCATTACCATTAGCATCCCAATAGAGTTCTTGCCAATCGTCAAAGTCGAGAATGACATCTTCAAATTCATAAGTCAGTTGGTAAACTTGTTCGCCGTGAACGTATTTGTCGGGATCACCGATGTAGACTTCGTAATAACCATCACCGACGAGAACTTGATGGACGGGTTCTTCTTGGCCATTGCGTTTCACATTAATATAGATAGTATCGCCGGTGTTCATCGTCAGATTTTTGCCGTCATTATTAGTGAACGGAATGACGCGGGTGATACCGTGATTTGTTTCAGGTTCTGGGAAAATCGCGGTGAGAGTCTCCATAACGGTCATCTTGGCGCGGCCAGTTTCGGGATCTTTATAGAGAAAATAATCGACAGTAAAATCATCGAAATAAAAACTATTCGTAGAGGTATAGGATGGAGAAGCGGTGGCGTAGGCAGCTGGCGTAGAAATAAACCCAAAGATAACAGCGATTGATATTATAAGTGTAGAGAAGATTTTTCTAAACATCCCGTACCTCCTTTAGGGTAGCGCGCAGAGTATTGATGGATTTTTGGAATTTAATACCTTCGGCTTCGGACAGTTCGAGATCGAGACGGCGGATAATTCCCTGTCGGCCGACCACGGCGGGAAAACCATTATAGACACCGCTGTTATCGTCGAGTGAAGATACAGAGAGGACACGACGTTCGTCGTTTAGGATGCAGTTGATAATCTGAATTACGCAAGTGGCGATGCCGTAATGAGTGGCGCCCTTTTTCTCGATGATTTCATAGGCTTTGTTGCGGACGAATTTTTCGACGTTGGCCTGCTCGTGAGCGGGGATGAAATTGGATAATTTCTCGCCGCCGATATTGGCGCTGGACCATAGCGTAAACTCGCTGTCGCCGTGTTCGCCGATTTGGTAGGCGTGAATGGATTTAGGATTGACATTAAGTTTTTCGGATAATTTTAAGCGCAAACGGGCGGAATCGAGAACAGTGCCGCTGCCAATGACGCGCTCAGCTGGTAAATGTGAGTAACTCCAAGTCAGGAAACTTAAAGTATCGACGGGGTTTGATACAATCAGAAAAATGCCATCAAAACCAGAAGCCATTACCGGACCGACGATGCTTTGGAGAATCCTGGCATTTTTCTGGACGAGGTCGGTGCGAGACTCGCCAGGCTTCTGATTAGCACCGGCGGTAATAATACAAATATCACAATCAGTTGCGTCAGCATAAGTGCCACTGCGAATTTTGACGAAACTGGGAGCGACGGCCAAGGCATCACATAAGTCCATCACTTCACCTTCGGCGTCATCCATATCTAAGTCGGTTAAAATAATTTCTTTAACTGGCGTACGTTGATTAAGGCAGGCAAAAGCAATGCTCGCGCCGACGTTTCCAGTTCCCACGATCATAATTTTTCCACTCATATTAACTTAATTGTACCACACTTTCAGTCTGGTTGTACAATTACGTCGGCTTGGAAGAAATATTTAACAATATTTCTTCTCTCGCGCTCCTTTTTGTACCATAAAAAATAAAGTTTGTTATAATGAAATTATGGCAAAGTTATATTTTAGGTACGGCGCGATGAATTGCGGTAAAACGGTGCATTTGCTGACGGTCGCGCACAATTATGAAGAGCGTGGGCAAACGGTCTGTGTAGCAAAGCCAGACATTGACACAAAAAATGCATCAAAGCTGCTGTCGCGAATCGGTTTGGAACGGGAAACAGATTTTGTGATTACCAAGCGAACGAACTTGTTTAATAAAATCAAAAAAGAGTATAGTAAAGTGGCGTGCGTCTTGGTGGATGAGGCGCAGTTTTTGACGCCAAAGCAAGTCGATGAATTGATGGACGTAGTGGTCTATCTAAATATTCCGGTGATTTGTTATGGGCTGAGACTAAACTTCCGGCAGAATGATAAAGGTTTTGAAGGGGCGACACGTCTTTTGCAATTAGCACACGATATTGAAGAACTGAAAACGATTTGCGAATGCGGCAAAAAGGCGACGCATAATGCGCGATTTTTGAACGGAAAGTTTGTGCAAGATGGGCCGGAAGTATTAATTGATGGCGACACGGAAATCGAGTATCGTTCGATTTGTCCGAAGTGTTATCGGAAGTATATGGCGGAACTCAAGGCGTCAACTGAATAGTATGTTGGCCACCAGCCGCTTGAAAAACTTGCTCAAGTTCGACTTGGGTAAGTTTTTTGATGAGAACACTATCATTGTTTTGCTCAATAATAAAAGGTTTGAGGCTATCTAGCGCTGTGGTATAGTCGGCGTCGCCAAGGGTTTCGCCGTCTTCGCTTAGAAAAATCATCCGCCAGCCGTCGATAGTGTGAGGATTGATTTCATAGTCTTCGGCTGGATCGAGTGAGAAGATGATTTCGGAGTCTGGCTTCAAAGCAAAAGTGGCAAAAGTGTGAGAGTTGTCAAAATCGCGAGCGGTCAAGATGAGGGCGACTTCGGCAGTTCCCCACTCGGGCGCGACGGGTTTCATTGGGTGGCCTTTGACTTAATGATCGGGAAAGGTACAGCTTCGCGACCAGAGACACCTTCGAGTAGCCAGAAGTTGCGCTCGCTATTGCCCCAGCCACAGGCGGGCGGCATACCGTACTCGAGCATTTCGACAAAATCCATATCGAGCATTTGCGCTTCGGCGTCACCAGCGTCACGCATAGCCTGCTGCTCTTTGAAGCGCTCGAGCTGGTCAAGTGGGTCGTTTAACTCGCTATAGCCATTGCCCATTTCAGTACCGGCGATAATGGGGTGGAAGCGCTGAGTGACTAGAGGATTGTCTTCAGAGACTTTGGCCAGTGGACTGAGACTAAGAGGTTCTTCGATCAACCAGTATGGGCCGGCGGAAGTTTTGCGAATCATTTTCCAAGCCCAGTCAATTAGGCGAGGAGTGCTAATATCATCGGAAAGTAATTCTTTTTTGACTTTGGCGCGCTCGGCTTTGTCGTCAGGATTAAATTTGTCGGAATCATATTCACGGGCTAGTACCTCTTGAATCTTGGCGCGGTCGGGATTGAAGACATCAATGCCAAATTTTTCCATAAGTAAATCAGCATATTTCACGCGCGGCCATTCGCAGTCGAGGTCGATGTCAAAACCGCCAACGTGGAATTTGAGTGTGCCCCAAGTCTGCAGGGCGACATATTTAATCATTTCTTCGTAAAGTTTCATACCGTCTTCGTAATTTTCGTAGGCGGCGTAACTTTCGAAAGCGATGTGCTCGGGTAAATGCTCATCGTCGACGCCTTCATTGCGGAAGCGAGGGCCAATGTCATAGACTTTGTCGAAACCGCCACCGAGCAGGCGCTTGAGGGGAAGTTCTTGCGAAATGCGCAGATAATAATCCTGGTCGAGCGCGTCCATATGAGTGACGAAAGGTGTGGCATCAGCACCACCAGTTGTAGTCTCGAGGACAGGAGTATTAATCTCGATAAAACCGTGACTATTCATAAAATCGCGGGTGGCTTGCCAGAATTTGGACCGGCGGACGAGACGATCGCGAACCTCGGGATTGACATTCATATCGACATAGCGACGACGATAACGTTCTTCCTTGTTGGTGAGGCCATCATAGCCGGGAAGAGGGCGGAGAGATTTAGTCAGTAAACATACGCTATTGGCAAAAACGGAAATTTCACCAGTGCTGGACTTGCCGACGGTACCAGTAGCCTCGACGAAATCGCCAGTATCAAGAAGTTTTAGTTGTTTGACGCCAAACTCACCCGGCTTAACATCGTCGGTTTTTTGCATAAAAACTTGAACTTCGCCATAAAAGTCGCGTAACTTAACGAAAGCAATTTTACCGAAAGAACGAATCGCCATAATACGGCCGGCAATGCAAACTTCTTGACCGTCCTTTTCATCAAAATGATTGAGAATGGTTGAAATCTTGGTATTGCGATGAGATTTTGCAGGGTAAGGATTGATGCCGAGAGCACGAATCTCTGCAAGTTTTCTTAATCTTTCGTCGCGGTAATCACTTAGTGTAGTCATACAATATATTATAACACATATTTTACAGTTTACGGATAAAAAGTCGTGGAATTCTATTAATGCGAACAGTTATATATGCAAGCGAATTAGAAAAAATAACTCAAAAAATTTATTCAATGCTAAGAATGGTAACTTTTTTGCCATTGAAAGTAAAGGTGTCGTCAACTTTGCGGCCCAAAAGTTCTTTGCCAATGGGTGATTCGTGAGAAATCTTGCCTTCGAGTGGATTGGCTTCGACGGGACCAACGACGGAATAAGTAAATTCTTTGCCGCCCATACGAATCTTGACGGTACCGCCAATAACAACTTTGTCGCTTTTGCGAGTTTTAATCAAAACGGCGTTCTTAAGAGTTTCTTGCAATTCGAGGATGCGATTCTCGACATTCTTTTGCTCGGCGCGTGCGTCGGTGTACTCTTGGTTTTCCGATAAGTCGCCAAAGGCTCGCGCGGTAGCGATGCGTTCAGCGATCGCAGGACGCTGCGCAATTAACTCGGCTAATTCTTTTTCTAATTCGGCTTTGCCAGCCTTGGTGAGGTTAACAGTTTTCTTCATATCTTCCCATAGTTTATTATAGAGCGAGTAAAAAGTCAATAGATTTTTGACGGATAATGAAAGTTTTTGAGGTAAGTTTAAGTTGCGAGTTAGATCTCCTCAGTAGATTTTACTTTAGGCGGCATTTCTAGAAGACAATGTGGCTGAGATCGAAATCTTGAACCCGGTAAGTACGAACTTCGCCGGTGCTGCGTTTCATAACTTCGATTTCGTCTTTCTCTAGGCCACGGTCAGAAACGACAACGCGATATGGTAAACCGATCAATTCGCTATCAGCAAATTTTTCGCCGGGACGGACGTCGCGATCATCGAATAAAACTTCGGCTTCTTTGCCGCGGTATAGGTCGCCGGCAAGTTGCATCCCTTTTTCGCCAATGCCGACGAGGTAGTATTTGAACGGCGCGATGCTTTCGGGCCAGACAAGCCCTTTGTCGTCGGAACATTTTTCGGCAATAACGCCCATAACGCGGGAAATGCCGAGGCCGTAGCAGCCCATTAAGACAGTTTCACGCTTACCGTCATTGGTGGTAAATTCAAGACCAAGCGGGCCGGAATATTTAGTGCCGAGAGTGAAGATATTGCCAACTTCGGAGGCTTTGGCGGTCTGCAAATCTTCACGCTTGACATGAAACTCGGCAAGAACTTCGTCGTTGACAACTTCTTCGTTCAAAACCACGGACTTATCGGCGTTGAAATAAATGGTGTCCTCACCCACATCAGTGAGAGTTTGGAACTCGTGACTGTATTTAGAAAATACGCCGCCACTAGCAAACGTCTGATAAGTATCATTACCAATGCCAAGACGGTCATAAATCTTTTTGTAGGCTTTTTCGACTTTGTGGTAAAATTCATCGTGACTCTGCTGGTCGGCGGAGAAACTGTAGAGATCTTTCATAATAAATTCGCGGCCGCGCATAATGCCAGATTTGGCACGAAGTTCGTTGCGGAACTTAGTCTGAATTTGATAGGCAGCAAACGGCAAGTCTTTGTAACTATTAACATAAGTTTTCATCATTTGCACAATCGGCTCTTCGTGAGTAGGAGCAAGACCGAGTTCGCCACCGGCGGCCAATTTCGTACGGAACCAAATGTCCATTTTTTCGATATCCCAGCGATCGGTTTTTTGCCAGGGCTCGGGGTTTTGCAAAGTGGAGAGCAGGACTTCTTGACAACCGATTTTATTCAGTTCGTCGCGGACGATGGCTTTGATATTATCAAGAACCTTGAGACCAAGCGGTAAGTAATCATAAACTCCAGCAAGTTCTTTATAAATATAGCCGGCACGGCAGAGATATTGTGCTCCGCGGGCGGTTTCTTCTTTCGGCGCGGTGCGTAAGGTTTTTACAAATGTTTGACTGTAACGCATAATAACTATATTATAGCATACTTTTACGCGGCGACGTATAATAAGTAGAAAGCAATCCCATTTGATAACATATGGAGGAGGATGCCGGCCCAAATCGTACCGGTAACTTCGCGCAGTGTGCAGAGGACGACGCTCAGGACAAATACCGTGACGCCAACATTCCACTGGCCGTGGAGAACAGCGAAAAGTAGTGAAACTAGAATAATAGCGATGGGTACACTTTTGACTTTGCTGCGAACTTTGTCATAGAGCCAGCCGCGCATAATAATCTCTTCAGCAATCGGCGCGACGAAAACGATGGCGAGCATAGCGAAAATTTGATCGGCGCTACTGTTGAAATAATTAAAACCGACATTTTGTTCCTGCTCAAGATCGAACCAGCCAAAGAGATTACTCATAATACTAGTAATAATATTGGCGAAGAAGATATAAACCACATAGCCAATCGGTGCGAGGCCAATGTCGATAAAAGTCGGAAGATGTTGGACGCCAAGGCTAGTGGAAGTAGTAGAGAGGTCAGCGGAAAGACGATCGGCGGCAGCGGAATATTTGGGATCGTGACGTTGGCGATAAATTTTGACGATATTAGGCGGAATAAGAATCACCAGTGCAATGGCAATACTATAAGAGATAATATAATAAAGCAACATCCAACCGGGTTGAGAAAGCTGTTCGCCAAGAATAACGCTGAGCAAGAGCGAAGCGACATATTGACCGGCAATCGTAGAAAGTAGAGCCCAAGCCAAGACGAAGATTACAAAATAAACGGTGTGGGAATTAATCTTGTGGTTTCTTGATGGGTGGGTAGTAGTTTCTTCGGAGCGAGAAGTTGTATTGATAGTATCCGTAGTTTTTTCCATGTTGGCTTCGGGGGAACCTTTTGTACGAGTGGATTTTGCTGATGCGGATTTTTTGACTTGGGTGGATTCTGCGTGAGTAGGTTTTTTCATATGACTCCTAGAAGAACTTAAAGATATCCAAAACGGTAATTAGGACAATGAGTAGGATCAGAATCATAAAGGCACGAGAAACAATCTTTTCTTCAGTTTCTTTGGGGAGTTCTTTGCGGCGAAGTTTGTAAATAGCGATAAGGAGCCAGCGGCCGCCGTCGAGCGCGGGAATTGGCAAGACATTCATACAGGCGAGCGAAATGGAAATCAATGCGGCGAGAAAAGCAAGATTAGTAGGGCCGGACTGAGCAAAAGCGGGAAAAATCACACCAACGATACCAACTGGGCCAGAAACGGAATCACCGGCGGCACTCAAATCTTCGCGACCAGCCTCACGAACTTCGTCGTTAAAACTAAATTGCCGCGCGACACCAGAAATCAAGTTCCAGAGAAGCTGACCGACGCCTTTGAAAGTTTCGCCAGTGAGCTGGACGGTAAGTCCGGCACCTACAATCGGTGCAGACCAAGTGGAGCGAATGAGTTGCTGACCATAACTTGCCATACTAACGCCGAGGGCGTACTCTGCATCCGGGCCATTAAGTTTGACAGTGAGAGTCCTCTCTTCATCGCCGCGTTTGACAATGTATTTAACTTCTTCGCCGGCATGTGTTTTACCAAATTCGGTAATCTCGGTGGGGTTGGTAATATTGCGATTATCGCCGATCTGGATGATCTGATCATCGACTTCGAAGCCGGCGGAAGCGGCGGGGGAGTCGGGGAGGACTTTTTCAACTACGATACTATGGATGGTATCTTCAACCTTAGCGTCTTGCCCAAGATAGAATTGATGCGGGATAAATTGGGGCATACCGGTCCAAGCGAGAACTGTGAGAATAAGGAAAGCGACCAGCCAGTTCATCACTACGCCGCCAAATAAAATCTTAGTTTTAGCCCAAAAACTGGCGGCGCCAAAAGTGCCGGGACGTTTGTCGGCAGCGGACTCGCCGTCCATCTGACAAAAACCGCCAATCGGTAACCAGTTGATACTAAAAATTAAAGTGTCTTGCGGTTTATTCCAATCGGACTTAGGAATTTTGACCCATTTGAGTTTTTTAACTTTGTGACCATCTTTATCAGTAACTTCAACTTCTTTCTTGACCCAAGCGATAGCACGAGGAGGAAAGCCGATGCCAAACTCGTTGACTTTGACGCCGTTCTTGCGGGCCATAATAAAATGGCCGAATTCGTGCGCGATGACGAGCAGCATTAAAATTAAAAGTCCGATGATAATCCCAATAACTATATTCATAATCTTTATTATACTACACAATTAGGATTTGTGAGATAAAAGTATATCATTTTTAATAAAACTATTATTTCCCGAAGCGGCGTTGCCTTTTGTTGTACTCCTGTAAAATGTGGTCAACATCGTCGGGAGTAAGGGCGGGAAAATGTTTGTTGAGAAAAAGTAGTTCAGCGTAAGCGGCGCGCCAAAGTTGGAAGCCGGAAAGGCGTTCTTCTCCGCTGGTGCGGACGATGAGATCACAATCGGGGACTTCGGGGTGATAAAGGTATTTGCGGAAGTTTTCTGGCGTATAACCTTCGTCGCCAGCAGCAGCCATCTTCTGGACGGCATCGACGATTTCCCATTGACCACCATAATTAAAACAAAAACAAACGGTAAGACCAGTGTTGTCTTTGGTTTCGGCTTCAATCTTGAGTAACTTCTGCCAAAGTTTGGGGTCGACTGGTTCGGGGCGACCGAGGAGAACGATGCGCAAATTTTCTTTTTTTGCCTTGGAGCCAAGACGCTCGATAGTTTCACCGACGAGTTTCATTAAATAATTAACTTCTTCGGGCGAGCGATCCCAGTTCTCTGTACTAAAAGTGAAGAAAGAAACAAACTTGACGTCAGTGTTTTTCAGCTGATCAACAATCATCTCAGCAGCATCTGAGCCTTTGCGGTGACCTTCGAGCGTGGGGAGACCGTGTTCCTTGGCCCAGCGGCGGTTGCCATCAGCAATAATACCAATATGTGTGAGGTCGGACGACATTAGATGGACATAATCTCCGCGGATTTAACCTTGAAGGCTTCGTCGATTTTGTCGGTGAAAGTCTTGGTAAGTTCGTCGATCTGTTTTTCGGCGCGTTTTTTGACATCTTCGGGCAGCTCGGCAGTCTTAAGTTCCTTGCGAGCGTCTTCACGGACGTTGCGGATGGCGACTTTGGCGTCTTCGACTTTGCTGGAGGCAGTTTTGACGATTTCTTTGCGACGTTCTTCGGTCAGCGGAGGAACTGGCACACGGACGACACGACCATCATCAGACGGATTGAGACCGAGAGTAGAATCGTTGCGAATCGCAGCGGCGATGGCTTGAATCGTGCTCGGATCAAAGGGCGTGATTTGCAAGAGGGTAGCATCGACAGCGGTAATGTTGGCGACTTGATTTAGCGGAGTGAATTGGCCATAGACTTCGGCTTTGACATTGGCGAGCATATCTGGATGTGCCCGACCAGTGCGAACTTTTTTCATTTCATCATTGAAACATGCCACAGCGGCTTCCATTCCTTTTTTATATTCTGTATCGTCAAACATTGTTTGCCTCCTTATTTTATATCCAATGATGCTGAGAGACTATGCTCCCAGCATCAAAATAGTTAATTACTCAGTCACGCCGAGCTCAAGGCGCTTGAATTGGCGGACGGTGATATTCTCACCAGTCTTGGCGATGGCTTCTTTGATGAATTGCGCGACGGTCAAATTATCGTCCAAAATGTAAGGTTGTTCCATCAAAACTTGCTCGGAGAAGGCTTTTTTCACCTGACCATTGATAATCTGGTCTTTCATATTTTCGGGGCCGTGGAATTTTTCTTCAAACTCCTTCTTCTTGGCGTTCAGAATATCCTCAGGGATGTCGTCGATACTGACGTAGACTGGGTTCATCGAGGCAATCTGCATGGCAAGTTTGTGGGCGAGATCTTTGAACTCATCGGTCTTGGCGACGAAACTAGTCTCACAGTTGACTTCGACGATAGCGCCGAGACGACCATCGTGAACGTAGGTCTCGATGATACCCTCGCGAGTTTCGCGATCGCCGCGTTTTTCGGCTTTGGTCATACCTTTTTTGCGCATGGCTTCGAGGGCTTTGTCGAAATCGCCTTTGGCTTCGACAAGGGCTTGCTTGGCATCGGTGAGGCCGACACCGGAAAGTTCTTTGAGTTTTTTGATCAACTCAATCGAAACTGCCTTAACCTCGCCAGCTTTTTCTTTTAATTCTTGGCTCATTATTCCTCCTTTTTGTTAGTATAAAATCTGAATGCGATTGATAAGTTAGGCTTCTTTCTTGCCTTCACCTTCTTTGATGGCGGCGACGAAGTAGTCTAAGAGCAACTGAACGGACTTGACGGCGTCATCGTTGGCAGGGATGACGTAATTAATATTAGTTGGGTCAACATTAGTGTCGGTAATCGCGAAGACAGGAATGTTCAGAGTATTGGCTTCTTTGATGGCGTTCTTGTCTTGGCAGGCGTCGACGACAATGATCGCAGCAGGCTGCTCAGTCATTTCTTTGACACCGCCGTAGCGTTCATTCAAAGTGTTAATCTCTTCTTGGAAACGCTGAACTTCGAGTTTAGAATAGCGAGCTTCCAGCTCACCGGAAGCCATACGACGCTCAAGGTCTTTAAGCTTCTTGATTTGGCGATTGATAGTCTCAACGTTGGTCAAGATGCCACCGACCCAGCGGACGGTAACATAAGGCATATCGACCGATTCGGCGGCAGCCTTGGTGATGTCTTTCAGCTGCTTCTTGGTACCGACGAAGAGGATTTTCTTACCACTTGCAGCGATCTTGGTCAGCTCAGGAAGAGCCTTTTCGAGAGCCTCGGCAGTTTTCTCGAGGTTAATGATGTGGCCACCTTGGCGTTTGCTATGAATATAAGGCGCCATCTTAGGGTGCCAACGGCTGGTTTTGTGACCAAAGTGGGCACCAGCATCCAGCAATGCTTTCATATCGACTTCTACAGTCATTTGGTATTCCTTTCTCTTTGCTACGGGACTAGACTTAGCACGGCTAAATCAGGAAACCTCCCATAGCTGTTTCGTTTGATTTATTATACCTTAATTATAGCGCAAGAAGCGAGGGGTGTCAAGGGTCGAAAAGTGGGTTCGCGATGTTTAGCGAGGATTATAATAATATATTAAGTTTGAAAAATAAAAGCCGCCCCCTCTCGAAAGAAGGAGCGGTATGGAGGAAACTACTAATTAGTGGAATTTTGCTTTGCGTTTATTATAAACAACTGAACAAACAGCACCAGCGGTGGCACCAATGACTCCGGGTATCACCCAGATAGGAATAGTGCTTTTGCTCTCCTGATGAGCCGTGTTGATATAGAAACTAATGCAGCCACTTTCGGCGCCGGTGATGCCGCTCATCGTGATGCCATTGGTAAAAATCGCTTCATCAAGGGTAATACCGTCGGGGTAATGGTCGTTGTAAAAGACGGGGCGGCTAGTGACGGTAATCTTGAAGCCCAGAAAGCTAGACTTCAGGACAGCAAAGGCATCGTAAAGATTTTGCTTGGCAAAACTCTCAATACGAAAGCGCAGTTGTTGGTTCTCGTCAGTGAAACTGCCGTGAATAGTATCGCTGGGGACGAGAACCTGAAAACGTGAATTCTGGATAATCTCCTGGTCGGTGAAATTATAGATAATGCGGACTTCGTAGGGATGGTCCTTATCGATATTGATCCAGGATTTAGCGTCATTGATCTTGGCGGCATCGAGCTTGCCGTTAATCGGATTATAGAGAATGATGGAGACGGTAGACTGAGATAGAGCGGTACTGGTGACGGGGTAGATGCTAGGGAGAGGTGACTGGGAAGTTTCTTGAAGGGCGACACCAGTAGTAGATAACTGACTGGACTCGGCGGGAGTGACGTCGGTGGCTCCGGCTAGACAATCGGCAGCATAGTCGAGGGTAAGACTCAGGAGAGCGATGCCGGCGATAAGGCAGAGGATGCCAGCAATCAGCTTAGAACGGAAGCCGCTAAAAATAATGTACATAAGATTTCCTCCTAATTGTAGAATGTGCCAGTCTGGATAACTTAGACTAATTGTACAAGAAAATAGCAAAATGGTCAAGAGGAAAGTGGAATTGTAGAGACTAGAAAGGACTTTGTGGAAAATCGGGGTTTACTTTTGGAAAGAAGTGTGGTAAGATGGAAGAAGTTATGAGTAAGAAAGTTTCACAACCGCAAGATTATCGCTATGTCGTGTTTATGGATGAGGCAGCGAATTTTTCGTTTTTGACTCGTTCGACGGCCGTGAGTGAAGAGACGATCAAGTGGGAAGATGGACAAGAATATCCGCTAGTCAAGGTGCAGATTTCTTCGGCGTCACACCCATTCTTCACGGGCGAAGAGAAGATTATCGATACCGAAGGTCGGGTCGATCGCTTCAAGGCACGGACAGAGCGAGCAGCAAAACTTCGTGCAACGCTTGGAAATAAGGTCAAGAAGGCTGAGAAGGAAGCGGAGAAGAAGGCTGCTAAAGCTGAGGCGAAATAACGACCTAAAAATCCTCTATACTAGTATAGAGGATTTTTTGTGGAGCCTCCGTTTTTAGTGGATATTACTTCGTTAGAGTCTGCGCTACTCAGGCACGGTATACAAAATACCGCTTCTTCCGTTGCTCGCCTCTGCCTCGTACTATCTCACTAAAATTCGGAGGGTTCGAGTTAGCACTAGGCGAGTTAGTTCTGGAGCATAAAATGGGACGGTTATGAGGACCGTCCCGGGATGCGGGGATGATTACTTGTGAAAGCGTTTCACCAGGCGGGCGGGGTTGCGACCCTCAGCGAGATACTTATCGTAAATCTCGGCCGGGGTGCCGACGTAACCGGTGTCAGGATCTTTCACGATGCCGCGGATAAGGCCGCTCTTTTCGGCGTCGGAATGCTGTTCAAAGGGTTGATCTCCGTAGCCGGAAAAGAGACCGCCCGCCGTACGCGTGGGCTCGCCGTAGCCGCCGAAGAGGCTGGGGGAGGATTGTTGCTCGAAGGATCCGGAACCGCCAAAGAACGAATCGAAAAGTCCGCCGGAAGATGGGGGAGTGGAAGTCCCGAAGAGATCATCGAATAACCCCATTCATAACACATCCTTTCAAAAAAATAAGGTTCACTAAGTTTTCCCCTAGCCACTTCATTGTACTACAGAGGGGCGATTTTGGCAAGCATAGGCGAAAACGAAAGTAGCGAATTATAAAGATGAGAATAAAAGTTGGCCTGACGCAGTGTTCGCCAGACCAACCACACTGAGAACAACCTATTGTCCAATACTGGACGCATCTGCTCTATTTATGTTTCTATTGTAGCGCAAGTTTTATTTGATGTCAACAAAAAAGATGGTATTATTGTCTCGATACGGGGACACAACCATCTTTGATACTTTTATTTTATCGCACTTAGATTGGTATGTCAAACGCATATAAAATTAACATTTTTGACTTGAATGACGGGAAAGTGGTTGACTTTGCGGAAAATGTGCTATAATGGAATTGTTCGACTATGCGGATGACTCAAAAGGTCTCCATACAATTTATTTTTGAAAGTAGTTGATGTTGTCAATTAAAGCATTGAAAACGACACCCTAGCAATGCCGTTGAAGTGCTTTAATGGAAACATTAACTGCTATGGAGATGACACCCGCGTAGTCGAATACTCGGAGCTTAGGGTGTCGTTTTTGGTTGTGAAGATGGCCCTTCTTACGAAGATGACACCTT
>CAZPCQ010000007.1:0-53357 GCA_964585155.1 uncultured Candidatus Saccharibacteria bacterium
GATTTTGAAGTATCACGATTGTCAATTAGCGGTTTTGATTGACCCTCAGTAGCGCTGCTACAAGCCTGTGTTGTCATTTGTTGCATATACTGTAACTCATTCCACGTAGAGACAGGATCGGTTGGAGATATGATTTGTTTCGGACTCCCCACCACCGACAATACCGCTTGACTTTGGTAATGATCGGCAGGTTTATCATCATTAATCTTTGCTGCGAAGACTAACCTGTAAGTGTCATTCCCATCATCAGGATTAGATACTGTTTTAATAGGTTTACTACCGTCTGGTATGGTACTATATGTAAGTGTGCTATTGGCAGTTGTTGTATTATTAGTATCAGTCAATCCATATCCCCAAGTATTTCTACCAAACTCTCCTACACTTACATTACTACCTACACCAGTAATAGTATCTTTATAGTCTCTACCAATAAGGTTATTAGTATATCCATTTTCTGTATCAGGTGTTAGATATATACTATAACTTTCTGCACTAGTAGTAGATACAGTAAAGTTATTTGCTATATATCCTACGACTCCAGCTTCTACTTCTTCTTCACTTTGTAAGGTATCTCCCATACTAAGTTGTATAGAAAAGTTAGGATCGGGGACTGTGGTGGCGGCGTAGGTTTTCTCACTCACGCCCACCGGAAATATCATCATTCCTAATACCAAAAGGAAAGCAAATGAACTTAGCATTAAAGGAATTCTGCTAAGGGTCCCATTATTAGTAAAGCAATACCAAACTTTACTAATATGTTGATGCGCCGGGGACCGCCACAAAGCAAAGAATGATCTAACACTATGATAATAATCATTCTCACAATCATTACTACCTAATTTATCTTTGTAGAAATAAGTAGTATTATCATAAGTACTTTTATAACTATGAAGAAGATGGTTGTGTTTATTGTTATTATCATAGTTGTTATGATTTATGATTGGCCTTTTCTTTATTCTGTGGCTCATTTGCCCTCCTTGTGGTTAGTTGGTTTTCTCAGGAGCCATTTTTATAGGAGGGCCAACTCATACAAAAATGGCACCACGAGTGGTGTACTAGACCATAGACAATCGCGACAAAATCGTGCTTGCCAGCTCGTGATGCCATTTCAACGCACGATTTTGTATCGCTGCCAAAAAGGTGACAAGCGAATTATCTATAATCTAGTACATTTTCATTATATCATACTTTCCAGAAAAGCAAGCAATTTTCAACAAATGCAATAATCATTATCACAAAAAACATAATGACATCGCGAGTATGGCGTTCAGATCAAAAACTAAATCTAGGCGTTTTTCTCACCATCAAGAACTAGTACTCACAATGTCATTATGCTACTCTAATTATACTAAAATTTGGATAGATTGCAATTTTACAAAAATACCCCCATGACTGAGGGTAGTTTTGCTATATTATATATAGTATATATTATATTACTTCTTGCAGCATTCGGCACATTCGGTGTCGGCGAGTTGGTAGCCACGGCCAGCCAAGCGAGTAACGACATCGGAAATGTAAAAGCCGATAATACCGCCGAGCATTGGAACGAAGACGTAAGCGCAGAGCGCAAGAGCGGTCAAGCCGGCGGCTTCGCCGAAACTCTCGGCAGCGGTCGGGAAGATGCCGTACATTAGGGAAGAGGCAGGATTGAAGACCAAGTTGCTGTAGTAGCCGAAGAAGTTTTGTGATAAGACAATGCCGAGCAAAGTGATGAAGACGACAGCGCTAGCGACGACGTAGGCAAAAGTCAGCGGACTCTTGCGAGCATAGCGCAAACTGCGGGCGAAGCAGAAAGCGATGACGATGGCACCGATTAATTCGATGAGCGCGACGGCCCAGAATTGTTCGCCATTAGCCTCAATCAGGGCAGCCATCTCGACTTCGGAGCCAGCACCCATCCGGAAGCCGTTCAAGATGACGAAGCCGATCAGCGCGCCGAGAATCTGAGCGATCATATAGAGAATACCACGGAAGACGGACATCCGGCGAGTCGCCATCATGCCAGCAGTGACGAGTGGGTTGAGATTGGCGCCGGAAATCTTGACCGTGACGACGAAGATACAGATGATCGCAAACATAATCAAAAGCGGAACTAAATCTGCACGGAAGACGCCGATGGTAGTCATAAAGAGCATAGTAATCAGCATTGTGCCGATGAATTCGCCGAGCAGAGCGCCCCAGAGTTTGGGTGATTTAAAAATATTACGGATACTTTCGGCTTCACCGTATTTGCGGCTAAAGAAGCCTTTCCAGGTGTTTTCGTCAGTATCGGTAGTAGTAATAGTGGTGACTTTTTCGGTCACTTTTTCTGATTGAGTTTTCTCAGCAGGTTTCTTCTCTGCCTGCTTGGGCTTATTTTTGGCCATTAAATAACCTCCGTTAATATCGTATTTCCCCCATTATAGCATAGTTTTTTAAAATCTGATAAAAATTCCCCTAAAAAGATGTCTAGCAAGTGTTTTCTGAGTTTGTGAAGGCTGAACGCGGGGTGTTTTATGATGCTTAGGAACGCTGGATGTCAGACGTTTCTCGAGTTTACGGAGGTTGATTGCTTGATGTCTTACTAGGCTCGCGAGGGGCGGTCCTGAGTTTTTTGCTAAACTCACAAACGCAGAATCCCCGGCCATAAAGACCGGGGATAAGAGGTAGAACTTTAGCCGACCATATCTTCGTCGGCCGGGACGCTCAGGCAGCAATGATAGTCATTGGTGAAATAACCAATTTCTTTGCTGCCATCAGTGAAAGTCCTGGTGACTTTCAGCTGGATGGAGTCGCGGACTTGGAAGGGTTTGGTCCAGGAGAAGCCGAGGATGGTAAGATAAGGACCATTCGGCTCGATGACATAACCCCGCCCCATCTTGACCATACCACTGACGCTGACCATTTCGAGGTCAGCAGTGTCCAGAAGAGTCTTGAGATTCTCCATCAGCAGATACTTAATCTGGCCACCGTTCTCTTCATAGTAGAGAGCATTGGTCAGCTCGATTGGATCGATGGCGTTGATGTGACAGCCGGCTTGAATACTGGGAAAAGCATAGGCGGTCGCAGCCAGAGCCGTAGGGCAGTTGTAGCAAGTCTTGTAAATCCAGTCGGCAAAGACCTCGTTTTGACTTTGATCCTCGAGAGGCGTCGCGTAGAACGTGGGGTCACCGATCGTCGGGGTCTTCGTATCTTCATCGCTCGGGCCCCAGACGACTTCGCCCACCGTGAACTCTCTTTGCTCAGGGATCGGCGTGGGCGTGGGTTTCGGGGGCAGACTGATGGTGGCGTCAGCAGTGGGGGTAGGGCTAGGCTCGTGCTCGGCCGCTGGCTTCGCGCAGGACGCCAGCAGGAACATCAGCAGCACCAATACCATACCGAAAGCCAGACTTCTTCTACCTTTTCTCATTTGAGTTTCCTCCTTTTGATTTCACACCTCACTGCTCGCAAGCAGCGCAAAACCCGGAAAATCTGGGCTTGGCGCTACTGGCGAGGCTAAGGTCTTAGAGTTAGGAAATAGTGAGTGCTGGAGTTAGAGGATGATAGAGTAATGGCTGTGAAATGCTGAAATTAGGGGGGTGGCTACAGGGCGATAAAAACAGTGGGTTAGTGGTGAAATGTTGAAATTAGAAGGGTTCTCCTAAAAGGTACGACGGACTATTTTCGAGTCCGCGAATTCTATCATAGCACAGAAAATGGCGGTGGTCAATAGTTTAGAATGAAACCTTGGCGCACCTTTATACTTCCTGCGGGGTGGGAGGGTTACGTATGGATTATATTACTATATTAGCGAAGTCGGTCACTATTGGGCATCTACTAGTATTTCGACCCTAGGCGCTTATAATCTGCTAGTTGGTGGTGCTGGTATATTTCCACCTTATAACCTCGAACGTCTTCATGGTCTTTCTCTCCGCTGTGTAGCCAGATAATTATACTTCCTGCGGGGTGGGGGCCTCTGGTCTGGCTCTTTGCACTGGGCCGGCAGCAACGGGCGCTATTGGTCCTCTACGGCCCTCTCGGCCACGTACTCTTACCACCTGCACTTCGCTAGTGCTGGTACCTACCCGTCCATCCATAACGCTCGCTACTACGGCTTCTCCCTCCGCTGCGTGGCGAGGTGATAGATAGTAAATAACCTTATTACGTTATATATCTCTCTTCCTCCTTTATACTTTTATTCTTCTTTTATTCCTTTTTTCTTTACCTCATTGTCTATCTATGTATATTATATATATTACTAAAAGTGCTAAAAAGTCGTTGGTTGACACGCTGTCAACGAAGCCTAAAATCTCACCCCTGTTACGGATTTTTCTTCATTGACACGGTATCAACGAAGGCGTTCTTCTAACCCTCGTTGCGGAGACTTGCGAAATTGCCTAGATATAACTTGTAGGTTATTCAAGATATTGCGTGAGTTATCGTGCTATAGGGCTTTATTTTTGGGAAATTACTATATTTTGGGAAAAATGTGATATAATTAAAGTAGGCCCGGTTGGCGGAATTGGTATACGCGTTCGACTTAAAATCGAATGGAGAAATCCATATGAGTTCAAGTCTCATACCGGGCACCACAGGAAATGATTCTGAAATGAATGCAAATCGTATGAGAGGCTTCGCCGCTGCGCTACAAGTCTCATACCGGGCACCACAGAAAATGGTTCTGAAGTAAGAGTAAATTTCACTATAAGTTTAGTTTCGTGTGCTGTAAGGAATCTCGTGTAGACACAAATCAGATGGAGGATTTGTTTTTTGTTTGGTAGGTCAGAGTTTATTAGGTTTTAGTGAATTCTGACTTGTCAAACAGACAAGGACGCTGGGGCTTAGGCGGTTTCTAGCCTAAATCCAAGGCTCCAGCGATGGGGGATTATGTATCTCAACATTATTGATTGGCAGTATCGTAAGGGTAGCGGCGCGTCGCTGCAGCAGGGCGTGAAGGGTGGCCGGGTGCCGAAGCACGCGGTGCGTGGCGGCAACGGCAGTTACATCGTGTCACCTCCGCCGCAGGTGATAGTCGAACTCCAAGACAACGATACTGGCGAGACCTGCACGGTGGACATCTACCATTGCCTGAAGAGTCAGCTGATGGACGTGGGCTACCGGATGTCCGAGAAGAGCGCCAAGAAGATGCTCCGCAGTTATCGGGAGCAGCAGCCGTTTTTGGCAGAAGATTGGGGTGATTGGTATCCCCTCCCAAACCTCAGCAGCCTGCTCGGCTGAAAGCACTTTATCACGGACCTGGCCGGGAGGCTGGGTCCATTTTTTATTGCTAAAGTGGCTTGTTCCACAATTAACGCGCCACCGCAGAAGAATCTCGTTCTTACGCTGGAGGTCAGAGTTGAATTATGAGACAAGGTCTTAAAAAGTTAGTTAACCTTCGAAAACCGGTAAATCATCGGGGAAAGGATCGAAATCGACTTCAAAATCGTTATAGTCGCCGCTGGGGACATCGCTAAGGTTCACCGTAGGCTCACCAAACTCCCCATCCGGATCGCCGCCGAGCAGGCCAAAACTTTCGCTGCCCGCGTTAAACATTCCAGACTCACCGAAATTACCAGAGCCGTAGGGTTCGTAACCGATCTCGAGAAGGAAGCGGGAAGGTGAGTTGTAGGTGCGACCGCCGAAACTAAAGCGAGAGCCAGCAAAAGTCAAGAAAAGTTGCTCCATAGCGCGCGTCATACCGACGTAGGCTAGGCGGCGTTCTTCCTCGAGCTCGTCGACAGAATTATCGGAGCGGCTGCTCGGGAAAAGCCCTTCTTCTAGGCCAACCATAAAGACGATCGGGAACTCGAGACCTTTGGCGGCGTGGAGAGTCATTAGCGAAACGACGTTATCCCCGGCGGACTCATCGGCGGAACTGAGGAGCGCGGCATCTTCGAGGAATTCTTCTAGAGTATCATACACGCTGGCGTTGCTGGCGAGAACTTCGATATTTTGCATACGTTCGACGCCGTCGGGTGTGTCAGTACGTAGGAGCGAACCGAAGTTAAAATAGTCCACGATACGCTCAATAATCTCAGGAGCGGTGATATTCTGATCTTCACGCATAGTCCCCAGGAAATGCTCGACTTTGGTAACGGCAGCGCTGGCTTTGGCGGTGAGTTTGAGATCGCCGAGATCGGCAAGGTTTTTGTCAGGATGAGCATTAAGGTGATCGAAAACTTTTTGGACGGAGGCCGGACCGACACCAGAGAGGATATTCTTGACGACGCGTTCAAAACTGACGCGGTCAAGCGGATTGACGATGAGTTTCAAAATAGCGAGAACATCTTTGACCTCCTTGCGATCATAGAAACGGACGCCACCGATAATCTTGTAGGGAATCCGCGCGGCGATGAAGGCCTTCTCAAAAGCGGAAGACTGAGCGTTGGTACGGTAAAGCACGGCAAAATCGCTGAAATTTCCACGTTTCGGCTCGAGATTGAGAATCTGGCGGGCGACGTAGTTGGCTTCGGCGGTTTCGTCGAGAACGCCTTCGATAGTGACCGGTTCCCCGTCGCCAGCTTCAGTGAAGAGAGTTTTCTCGGTGCGGGTTTTGTTTTGGTTGATGATTTTTTGAGACGCAGCGAGGATGTTGCCGGTACTGCGGTAATTTTGCTCAAGTTTGATAACTTTGGCACCGGGGAAATCGCGCTCAAAATTGAGAATATTGGTAAAATCGGCGCCGCGCCAAGAGTAAATCGACTGCCAATCGTCGCCGACCACGCAGATATTACGATGCTCATTAACCAGACTTTTGATCAACTTATACTGGACGGCGTTGGTGTCCTGATACTCGTCGATGAGGATATATTTGAACTTTTCTTGCCATTTGTGACGAATTTCGGGCTTTTTCTCGAACAATTCGGCAGTGCGTGTGAGCAAATCGTCAAAATCGAGGGCGTCGGCAGCGCGTTTCTCCTGCTCGTAGCGAGCGTAGATCTCGGCAGTGCGCTTTTGATTGGGATAATAGGCTTCGCGTCGAGCGTCGGCAGGAGTCATACCGAGATTCTGGTAATGGCTGATGAGATTTTGGACATTTTTGGGCGTGAGAGATTTGTCGGCAGTGAGTTTCATTTCGCGCATAATCCGGCGAATCAGAGTAAGTTGGTCCTCGGTGTCGTAAATCGTAAAATTCGCCCCGACCCCGGCGGCTTCGTGCTCGATGTGAAGCAAACGAACACAAATACCGTGAAAAGTGCCCATATAACGCATAAAGTTCCTAGGTGGCTCACCCTTTACATTGGGTTTTGCGGCGGCTAGAGGGTTGGCGATGACTGAAGTTCTGTTTAGTTCGCGCGTTGCTACGTTAGGCTGCGCTGCGGCGGAAAAAGCGGGCCTCGTGGGGATTTTTTCGCCCAGAGACACAGTTTCCAATGAGGCACTATTTTTGGCGGAGAAATCAGGCTTTTTGAGGGATTTTTCGTCAAAAAGAGTGATTTTATTGTAATTATTGGCCGTATTTTCGCTTCTAGGGCTGGTTTTAGGCGATTCTAGAGACTTTTCGCTGGGAGAGCCGTCATACCCTAGTCCAGGATTTAGGGGTGCATCTGGGCCGTCTAGATAAGCGTGAGCGGCATTCTGACGCTGCTGCTCGAGGAGATTCCAGAGGCGGACGCGCATTTCTTTGGCGGCTTTATTAGTAAAAGTCACCGCGAGAATCTGATCGGTGCGCGTGCCGTGAGCGATAATATTAGCAATACGGTGAGTCAGCACCTTAGTTTTACCGGAACCAGCACCGGCGAGCACCAACACCGGGCCTTCAGTCGTTTTTACAGCCTCCACTTGGGGTGGATTCAAACCTCTCAAAATAGCATCCATTCTCTCATTGTAGCACAGTTTGGAAAATCTGGGAGAAATTGGGTGTATTTTGTGGTTCTTGAGGATATTTAGGACGATTTTTTGGTGAATTTTTAATAAATTGGGTTATTTTGGTATTTTTGAGCGGTTTTTGGTGAAAAACTGACCGTTGGTCATTTTTTGTAGAAAAACGAGACTTATTGCATAGAAAATGGGCGCCCGAAGGCGCCCAGCGAGGGATTTGGGTGGAAAATGTCTGTTTTTAGGCTTTTGCACGCGGTTTTACCAAGGATATACTCAACATTTAGCCTTTGTGCACGATTTTGCTAAAATATGTTCGGTTTTTAGACGGAAAAATCACGGTTTTAGCAAAATCAGGAGTTGTCTCTACAAAAGATAATGAAGGACTGCGAATCGTAACCTTCGCAGGCCTCGGCATGGTCGTAGCGATACCAGCTATGGAGATCACGGACCAGCATCGTGAGCAGGACAACCGCTAAGACAGTCATTGCTAAAAATACAACCGCAATCAACACTAGCGGAGTCAGTATGACTGGTGTAAAAGTCTGAACTTGACGTAAATCAGCCCAGCCAGCAGTGCCGTGTCCGGCCCAGTAAATCACAAAGCCGGTGGCGATAATCATAGCAATATCGCCAATGACCGTGCGGAGGTTGAACTTTTCGAAGCCATAGAATTGACGGAAAAAGGCCTCGAAAATAGCCCAGATGAGCGCCATCGCTACGACAACACGGTAAAGGAAGAAGCTGATGTCAATCGTAAAATCTGGCATTTCGAACCAAGTCCGCTGCATAATACAGCTAATAGACAGAATAACCGCCGCGAAGCCAGGCAGGAGAATCAAAATCGTAGAAATGACGTTGATAGTCCGATAGCGTTTCTCGGTTAGGTAAATCGTATAGTGTCCCATAATACACCTCTTTCTAAAATGTACACCCCTCATAAGTCACTTTATCACAGATTTTGTTTTTTGTCAATGGAGAGGCGCCGGCTACAATGGTAACTGGACCGGAAGATGAGGGGCGGCGCAGGAGTTTACTAACATAATTTTAGCGATGAGTGGTAGATTTAACAGAGGCGGAAAGAGACGAGGTGGGCTTGACAGTGGTAGATGCTTTAGATTTGATTGGAGCAGCCGTTTTGGAGGATTTGACAGGCTTAGAGAGAACGGGTTTTGATAAGTGAACCGGCGCAGTAGTCTTGGGGCGATTCTGACGGAGGTAGATAAGGTAAAAACCGGCGGCCAACTGGAAGACGATGACGAAGCCGGACATCGTGAAGACGGCGCCCGGACCGAACTGGAAGACGCGACCGCAGAGGAAAGTACCAAAAGCGGCGCCCGAGTGGTGGATGACATAGCGGATAGTATTATATTTGAGCTGATAACGGTTGTCAACGGAGTTAATGTAATATCCGTCAGTAATATCTTCATAGGCCGTAGAGCTAAGGATAGTCCAGGTCAAAGCAATAAAGGAGACGAAGTTGTTATCAGTGAGACCGGCAAGAGTAAAGAGGACAAACCGGGTGCCAAATTTGATAATGAGAGTGAGATAGTCACTCTTAGGCGTGAAAAACTTAAGCGCAAGAATACCGAAAAGATCGGCGATCAGGCCAGCGATTAGCAAGTAGTTAGTAGCGATACCAGCAGAAAAACCAAAGGAGTCAGTTAGCATCAGCATCTTGAGTCCGATGGCGACATTGTAAGCAGTGCCAGCCAGAAAAGTATAAATCATATAAGTACGCTGAAGGTGGCTGCGAGCGATATAGCGGACAGCGGAGAAATTCTCCTCGGGCGGCTTCTCGGTGAGGCGAATCTTGACACGGAACATAGTCCAGGCGGCGGCTGCGGCAAAGGCCGTAGCGATCAGCAAACAAGCGTTGTAATCAATAATCCAGTTCCCCAGTTGCTGACCAATAAAAATCCCGCCGATTAGGATACCAATATCACGAAAAAGGTACTCAACCAACTTGCGCCGACTAAAGGTTGCGCCACTCTTGGCGATCGTAGTAATAAGCGGATAAACACTAACTAGAAGCAGCATACCCGTAGTGACGTCGGCAATAGAAATAATATCAATGAGAATGCGCAGACCGGAATTATTGAGCATCGCCAAAGCGAGGAAGACTAGACAGCGAAAAGTCAACGTAAGCGTCATAAAACGCTTGAGTTTGTGCATTTTGACGAATTTGCCAACCATAAGACTGCCGAGCGCGCCGACTAGCGTACCGATGCTGATGATATTACTGACATTAGCGGCCGAAAAACCGTTTTCTTGCAACCAAAGTTGGCGAAAATTTTCCCAGAGACCGATCGAGATACTAAAGAAGGCTAACATCGTGAGAATCTTACGCTCGATGCGTTTTTGTTGAGAGGGACGAGGATGTTTGAGGCGGAAATTGGGGTATTTGCGGTCAAAATATGTAACGAAAGGGTTTTGCCAGTTGGAGATCTTGTGCTCGCGGTGTTGTTTTTCGATAGCGTATTCAGATTCTTGAGGTTTTGAGGTAGGCGCGTTGCTTGAAAAAGTGGTTTTTGAGGGCTTAGACGCAAGCGTTTTGCGCGGAGAGGCGGTTTTTGGGCGATTTGAGGACGCTGAGGTGCGAACCTGAGTAGGACCAAGGTATTTGCTGAGAGAGGCCTTGCGGGGCGAATCTTGAGGCAATTTGGAGGCGGAGAGCCGAGAGGAAAGTTTTTGGCGCCGAGTAGTGGCGATATTGATTTCGGAGGCGTCGCTAGAGCGTCTGAGAGGACGAGGAGAGACTTTTGGAGCGGGTGAAATCAAGATCTCTGGGGTGGATTTTGAAGGTTTAGTGGTGGGAATAGAAATCTCCGGGACGGATTTTGGGTGTTTTGACAAAAGTGACGCTTGGCTAGCGCGCTTAGTAGATTTGAGAAGTTTTTTGCCTGCACCCGTCATTATATCTTATTTTAGCACAAACATTAAAAACAAGCAAAGTTTCGATAGAGCGCTTTTTGGCAGGTAGCGTTGTTAAAATTACAACATTTTAACTAAACGGCTTCTTGATAATTAGAGGAGGTTAGCGTTAAAATGAGGTGGCCCCTAGGCCACCTCAATCGTCGAATAGTCGGGCCCATTCTGCTAGAGTATGGATAAGTGCTTGGATTTCGGCACGAGTGCGATGACGAACGACCGGACGACATTCGCGCGGCGGAAAATTTCTTGGTTCAAATTGGCTGGGAAGATCCCGTGGATGGACACCGTAATAATCGGTCACGCTCATATCTTCCCGTAGCTCTGAACCAGATGGAGCCATTTCTGACATAAGGTTCACTTCCTTTCGGTAGCACAACCCTATTATATCATAGTTCTTCGAACTAGAAATAATTGCGTTAGTTCGGAAAAGATATTTAACAATACCTTTTCGCTCACGTTCTTTATTATATCATAGAACTTCGTTCTGGAAATAATGACGTCACTTCAAATGAAATATAGGATGAGATTTCTTCGCTCGACCCCTATGTGATGGCACGTTTATTCCAAAATGGCTTTGATGCGGCGGACGCCGGCGCTGGAGGATTCTTCCTTGGTAATCTTGAAATGGCCAAGTTCCCCGGTGTGAGTGACGTGAGGACCGCCACAAATTTCGACGGAGATTTTGGCTTTATCATCAGCCGGGGTCTGGAGGTCGGCACCGATAGCATAGACGGTGACACGGTCAGGATAACGGTCGCGGAAGGAGCCGTGAGCATGGAGCGTATCGAAGGCGTAATCTTTGTCGTATTCAGCATAGACGACTGGCAAATCCTGCGCGATCCATTCGTTGACTCGGTCTTCGACTTTTTGCAACTCTTCGGGAGTCAACTTGTGGTCGATATTGAAGTCGAAACGCAGGCGCTCGGGGGTGAGATTGCTACCTTTTTGATTGATATTGGGGTCAATTTCTTGCTGCAGAGCGGCGAGCAACAGGTGGCAAGCGGTGTGATATTTGACAGTCTGGTCGCTAGTGTCAGAGAGGCCACCCTTAAACATTCCCTTCGAGGCGGTCTTACTGCGCTCACGTTGCTCTGCAAGAGCCTTTTCAAACTCGTCTTGATAATCTTTCGACAGATTGACGCCAATCTTGTAGGCCTCCTCGACACTGAGCTCAAGCGGGAAGCCGTAAGTATCTTGAAGTTTGAAGAGATCGTGACCGGTGATGGTTTGGCCTTCTTTGGCCATTTTTTGAAGCTCTTTGACGCCTTTGTTGATGGTTTTGCGGAAGGCGTTTTCTTCTTTGGTCAATACCTCTAATACATTTTTACGGTTTGGCAAGATGTCGTCGGGAAGTTCAGCGTAGTTCTCGGCGATGATCGGGATGATTTCGGTGAGAAACTCTTGGCCGATACCGAGGTCAAGAGCCTTGAGTACGGCGCGACGAACGAGGCGACGAAGAGCATAACCTTGAGCCTTGTTGCTAGGGACGAGGCCTTGGGCGGCGAGGAGATAGGCGCCACGGAGATGATCGGCGATGATGCGCATCTCGTCGGTGTTATTATCATAATTCTTGTGAGAGATTTCCTCAAGTTTATCAATAATTGGCTTCAGCAAGGAGATCCGAAAAACGTCAAAACTATTGATGCTAGCGGCGGTAATGCGCTCGAGGCCACCACCGAAGTCGACATTTTTGTGCTCAAGTTCTTCAAAAGTCCCGTCGTCTTTGCGGCGATATTGCATAAAGACTTGGTTGCCAATCTCCATAAAGCGAGCGCCATCAGAGGCGGGGTGAGATTTGCCGTATTTCTCGATGTCTTGTTTATCCTCACCAAAGTCATAAAAGACCTCCGAGTCGGGGCCACAAGGGTCACCAAGCGGCGTAGTCTCGATACCGCCACCGCGACTCCACCAGTTTTCTTTATCATCGTAGAAGAAAATCCGCTCACCGGGCTTGATTCCCCGCTGGTCGCCATCCACAGCAGAGCCAATTTCGACGATTTTGGCTTCGACGCCGGCCTTCTCGAAGACAGATTGCCAAATCTCGGCGGCTTCGGTGTCTTTGGGAATACCGTACTTATCATTACCAATAAAACAAGTAACGTAAATCTTTTCCGGGTCGAGGCCGACTTCTTTGGTGAGAAATTCAAAAAAGTTCTCAATCTGTTCTCGCTTGAAATAATCGCCGAGAGACCAGTTCCCTAGCATCTCAAACACGGTAGTGTGACGCGGGTCACCGACATCCTCGATATCTTGGAGACGCATAGAGGGCTGAGAATCAGTGAGGCGGGTACCCTCGGGGTGGGGCTGGCCGAGTAGATAAGGCAAAAGCGGCTGCATGCCAGAACCAGTAAAGAGAGTGGTCGGGTCGTTCTCGAGCACCAGTGGCGCCGGCGGGATAATCTTGTGACCGTGTTTAACTTGGAAATCTAAGAATTTTTGGCGAATTTCATTTGCGTTCATTTTCTTATTATAGCATACTTTGACGGGAATAGGTGAAAAATGTATTCTAGAGGCTACGAGAGAACAAAAAAGTACGCCCTGGAGCGTAGTCTGCCTTTGCCAACAAAAACCATCCGTAAGATGCTGCGAGAAGCATCTTATATTTCCATTATAGCACACATTAGTGAAAAAGTCAATGGTTTTTTGCGAAAAATGTGGTGAAATGGTTGCACTATGGACGAAAACTAGGAATAGAAGTGAGTAGAAAGCCAACTGAGACGATTGCATTACAGACAAAAATCAGGAATAAAAGCGGCCCCAGAGCGAATCTGAGGCCGTGAGTTTTGCGTGGAGATACGAAATCTCTGATAAAGTAGTCACGTGGTAGCGTTTTGATAGGACGGCTGAGAAATTATTTCTCGCCACAAGTGCAGTCGTCGCAGCAGCAATTCAGGCAGCCACAGGGAGATCGGGAAGGCGTGGGACCTTGGTAGACGACGTCGTCGGTAAATGACACGGCGGTAATACTGTCGGATTCGTCCAGGCGGAACGGAATTTGGGTGTCTGAGATACAGAAGTTAGCGACATAGTTGCGGTTGGCATATTCGGCTGAATAGCGTTCGTCGGACGGAAGCTCCATTTCTTCGTAATAACGATCGATGGAGATGACCCGATTGTCGCCGGTCTTGAGCCATTGATGTGACTCGACAATGAGTTTGTCGTGATCGGAGCCACCCCGAGTTTCGCGATAGACGATTTGTTCGCCGATTTCGTCGTAACTGGGCGTATTATAAAAGACTCCGTCATCAGTAAACCAGCCGTTACTAAAGCTGGTCTTGTGAGTATCGTCGACGCGGATGAGATAACATTTCATCAGATGCTCGATGCCGTAGCGGTCGGTCCAGCGGAGCAAGTCAGGGCTGAAGGTCGAGAAATCGGACTGAGAGAGCAGCTCGGAGGACTCGATCAGATGTAACGAGTCGGTGACCTTAGACAAGGTTTCTTCCGCCTCGAGCCGGGCCTGTTCGGCGGCGTTGGCGCGGAGATTGGCGTTGCGACTAGTGATGACGCAAAAGACCGTAACCCCGACGAGAGCCAAAAAGATCGCACCGAGGGCCAAGTCCTGAAGTAAACTACGGCGAGGATTCACGGTGGCGTTCTCCTCCGTACCAGCAGTTTCGGAGTCGGCCGAGTCGGGAGAGACTTGGTAGTCGGCGCCAAACTCCAGCTGGTCGGGGTCGAGAGATTCGCGGTCTTTGTCGGGGTGATTAGATTCAGGAGAATCGTGGCCTTGATCTGGCTGGTCGGAGTCGGAATTAGCCTGGTCATGGTCGAGCGATCCATGCTCTTGGTCATGCTGGTCAGGACTGGTCTGGCCGGGGTCAGTAGGATCGTGGCCCTGGTTAGGGCCGAGAGCGCCGTAATCGGGCTGACCAGAATCGAGAGAGTCGGGATCGGGCTGGCCAGGATTTACATTCTTGGGATCATCTTTCATATTTTAGCCTCCTAAAGTACTTCGTACACGCAAAAAACAGATTAAAAAGTGCGAGCCGAAGCCTAGTATGCTTTACATTATATCTAAAATGTTTAATTTTGTCAATAGTTGGCCGAAAACCGGTGGAAGGGTGACATTTCTGTGGGAAGATAATAGGAGAACAGAAACAGTACGGGGTGACATTTTTATGGGAAGATAACACAGATGAAAAATCGGCCGAGAACAGAGCCGCTATTTCCTGCCGCCCGATTTCCCAAGTGGGTATGATGTCAAAATCCGCCCCGGGGTGGAGCGGATTAAGATACTCAAGAAAGGATGAGTCGACACGGCATTAGTCGAGACCGCCACAACCCAAGCGGTAGTAGTCGTGAGGGTCGAAATTGGACGGCGAAGTGTCCTTGGTTGCCGCAGAAGCTTTGCCAATGGTCGATTGCGCTGCTTTTTGAGCAAATATTTCCGTAACTCTGTGGCAAAAGGCCTCGCCCTCGGCATGGCGCCGAGCCTCAGCCTCCCGCGCATAAAAGCAGAGCGCAGAGAAACAACCTGCCAACCAGGCCGAGAAACGTGGTAATAGATACAGCCGCAAATACAGCACGCAGGCATCAGCGTCGCTAACCTTGGGGTTGGTGGTGAAGTTGGCGACTAGACCAGAGTTGAACGGCAAACTGCCGTCATAGTAGCGATAGTCGTTATTGCCATACCAGATAGCCGCTTCTTCACGTAGGGATACACCATAGTCGTCACGAAAGCCCACTAAAGCCTCTGACGGGAAAAAGTTGCTGAAATGCTTGTCCGGAATAGCCGTAACGGTACAATTAGCGAGACTGATCAGATAGTTAATTTCCTCTTCAGTGGCCAGACAGAGGCTATGGCCGTCAACCTTCTGGGGCATATACATAACATCCCAGATGCGATCCAGCGGATCATTAGTCTGAAAAGAACGACTGACGATATTTTTAGTCAAGTCAACCGTAATCTTCCGACCAGTGGCCGGGTCAATGACAGTAATGGTTCCATCACCACCCAAAACTTCTTTTCTGAGAGTGTCGAATTCGTCCATAGATACGCAACTCCTTTCGGCTTATAGAGTGAAGGTTCAGATTGCAACTTGCGAGTCGGAGCCAGATTCGAAGATGGCTTCGACATAGGCTTGCCCGTTCCAATACCAAACACTGTCATCGACAGCTAATTTTGGAGGCAGGTTATCGAAATCCGTTCCCTCTGGCCAAGGTTTATACATATGAAAACGCTGAGGTGAGCTCTGGCTACTTTCTATGATGCCGGAAGCAATGGGATGATCCCACCAGGATTCGGGCGCAACGCAACCGTCCAGAATCATCACATAAGTCTCAGCTCCCGGAACCGGAATGGGCTGAAGACGAGTCCGGCGACCTTCATCGACGGCGTAAGTGATAACGCCAATGCTGCCGGCCCTGCCGACGATAATCTGACAGGAGCCGAATTGCATCAGCGGGCCTTGACCAACGCGCAAATCGTCATTGCTCACACGGACCTCACACTCAATGTAATTATATTCGGAGAGGTTGTGGCCGGCGCCGAGGAAACTGTCGAATTCGGCGTCGAACTGAGCGATGGTAGAGGTGTCGGTGATTGTATCGCCGAGACTGTAGTCGGAGCTGGTCCGGCAGGCACAGAGGAAAGCGAGGATAATGCAGCACAGGGTAACGTAGGTGAGTTTCTTCATTGGTATTCAATCCTTTCTTGTAAGATGTACGAGGAACTTTACGAAAAGGGTCCTTACTTCTATTGTAGCACAGATTGCCAAAATTGTCAAGGTCATTTTACAATAATGACAGGTTTTGGGCAAATTATTTGATATTTTGCTAAAAAATTGGATAGTTTGGGATATTTTCTTGACTATTTCACGATGTTTTTGCTATTTTGACAAGAAAATGGTTATGTGAATGTAAATCATCCTATTATTACGGGTTTTATTGGTAGATTAGAGACGTAAAGTTGTTCTAGTCGGCCAGATAGGGGCTGACTTGACTTAGTTATTTAGCAATGATCCCGCCGCCGAGGCAAATCTCGCCTTGATAGAAGACGGCCGACTGACCAGCGGCGGGGCGCTTGACTGGCTCGGAGAAGATGATTTTATCGTCCTTAAAGCGTACAGGGAGGAGTGGAGCACGGTGGCGGAGACGGACCTCGAGTGAATTAATATCCTCAAGTTCTTTGACCGTGAGATGATTACGCAGATGCAAATCTTCGAGTTTCAGCTCGGAAACCCAGAGATCGGTAGAATTGAGATCTTTAGAAACGTAGACAAGGTTGCGAGAGAGGTCTTTTTTGACAACGTAATAAGGAAAACCGCCGCCGAGATAAAGGCCGTGACGTTGGCCGATAGTATAGAAGATGGCGCCGTCATGATGGCCGAGGACGCGATCGGTTTCGGCTTCGCGGATTTCGCCAGGCTGAGGGTCGAGATATTCGCGGAGAAAATCTTTCATACCGACTTCACCAACGAAACAGACACCCATCGATTCTTTCTTGGTGGCGACATCGAGGCCGTGGTCGGCAGCGAGGCGCTTGATTTCAGGCTTGGTATAATTCCCCACCGGAAAAAGCGTGCGGGCAGTGGCGGCGTCGCTCATACGATAGAGGAAGTAAGTTTGATCTTTGTTTTCGTCGCGGGCACGGAGGAGTTGGACGGAATCTTGATGAAGAGGTGTATTTTCTGGACTCGTACTGGTTTCGCGAGCACTGCTGATGTTGGCTGGATTAGCGCTGCTGCGGATAGTAACTGATCTAGCATCGTCTGAGTGGGGGCTGTGAACGGAGGCACGATCGACACTGGTGCGAGCATAGTGACCAGTAGCGATATAATCGGCACCGCCAGCAAGGGCACGATCGTAGAAGAGTTTGAACTTGATCAGCTCATTACAGATAACATCAGGGTTGGGCGTGCGGCCCTTTTGGAATTCGGCCAGCATATAATCGACGACGTTCTGCTTATACTCTTGCTCAAAATCCCAGACTTCAAAATCGAGGTCGAGCTGAACGGCAACCCGCTTGGCGTCGGCTAAGTCTTCCGCCCAGGGACACTTCATGCCAGGGAGATCCTGCGACCAGTTTTTCATATAGACGCCAGTCACGTCGTAGCCCTGTTCCTTGAGTAGAATCGCGGAGACCGAGGAATCAACGCCGCCGGACATACCGAGAAAGACCTTTTGAGACATTAGATTTCCTCCTGACTAGTAGACTCGCGGCGCTGGGCGAGGCGGGCGTATTCGCGTTCAACTTCTTTGCGGATAATCTGAGCGGCGGATTTGATTTGCTCTTCAGTATTGATCGGACCGAGGGAGATGCGGAGGGAGCCGGCGATTTCGGCATCAGAAAGGCCGATGGCGGCAAGGACGTGAGATTTGCTACCCTTGTTGGCAGCACAAGCGGCGCCGGTGGAGACTAGGATATCCTCGGCTTCGAGTTTATAGATGAGACGCTCCGCATCAATGCCCGGGAAGCAAACTGGAACGAAACTGGCCAGCTGATGCTTGGGGTGACCGAGGAAAATTGGCTCAGGGATATTGGCATCTGCTCCGATTTTGGCCAACTCTTGCCGGAGGATTTGGGACATATCTTGATATTTTTTGCGGTTGGAGCCAAGATGACGCTTGGCTTCGCTGGCTGCGGCAGCAAAACCGATTACGCCGGGGACATTTTCGGTACCGCTGCGCAGACCGCGCTCTTGACCACCACCGACATTGACGGGAGTGAGTTTGACACCGTGAGCAATATAAAGAGCGCCAACGCTTTTGGGGCCACCACATTTGGCAGCGTTAATAGTGAGCAAATCGACGCCGAGGCGCGAAACGTTGAGGTCGAGCAGGCTAAGCGCCTGGGAAGCGTCGGAATGGAGATAAAGTGGCGTGGAAATACCGCGACGGAGACGATCCTGGCGAGTCTCGCGGACCAGTTCGGAGATTTCGACCAGCGGCTGAATAGTACCGAGCTCGTTATTGGCCAGTGAAACAGAGATGAGATCGACGTCGTCGGTCAGCTGACGGCTAAGATTGTCAAGACGGAGGAGACCGGATTGATCGACGGGGATAAGAGCATAGTCGTGACGCTTGGCCGCTTCAAGAACGGCGGCATGCTCGGTGGCGAGGACGAGGACTTTGCCTCGCGAAACGGTGAAGGCAAGATTGATCGACTCGGTAGCACCACCGGTAATGACGAGATCGACACCTTTCGCGCCAATGACATGGGCGAGCTGGTCTTTGACAGCCTCATAAGCCTCGCGGACACGCTTGGCTGGAAGATAGGGGGCGGAAGGATTGAAAAATTGCTCAGAAAAATACGGCAGCATAGCGGCAAGGGCTTTGCGGCTAACCGGAGTAGCAGCGGCATGATCGAGATAAATCATATTGTCTATATTATAACATATACGACTGAGTTTTGGAAGAAAAATCGGGATTTTTTGGGCCTAGGACTAAGTTTTTGAGGAATGGTTGAGCTCTGGAGAAAAATGATAAACTTGACAGTACAAAAATCGAGATCGGAATGAAGTTTTTTGGCAAAATTCTAGTGTATTTTAGTGAAAAATCGGGATTTTGGACAAAAACTTGGTTAAAAACTGACCGTTGGTCATTCTTGGTGAAAAATGGTTATTTTATAGTTCCCTCTAGTCGCAGTATACCGTGCCAGAACGATCGTCACAATCGCCGCTCTTGGGGTCGTAATTTTGGGCGTAAGCACGCTTAATGCGCTCATATAGACTGTTAAAACTTCGTAAAAGCGGCTGAAGATTGAGGCTGGCGACAGGGGTGATAACAACGAGATCAGGAGCGTGCTCGGCAGCCCAAGCCTGTAGCTCGTTACGTTTCTGCTCGGCTTCGCGACGTAAGGCCTCATACTCGGGACCAGGGACGGTTTCGGCAAAACGACGACTGGCGGCAAGATAGTCAAGCTCGCGGGCGAGCCAGTCGGTGGCGTAGGTAGATAAGACTTCATTGCCAGAATTTTTGAGTAAATCAGCGGCCTGGGTAGCGGCGGCATCGGGACTATCGGCGCCGAGTTGGCTCGCAGCGATAAGATAGGCGTGCCAGGCTTGATAAAGACCGAGGGAATCGACCTGGGTGGCGGCAGCCTCGGGGCTGGGGAGAGTTTCGTCGTAAAGTTGTTTAAAATCTTGAAAACTGGCAGAGAGGTTGGAATCCCAGCCGATGGCCGGCGCGGCGGCAAGCTGAGCGATAGCGGGGTCGAGATTGGTAAGGGTCTCTCGGCAACCATTAATATAAGTATCATAAGTGGCGGTGGTAACGGTAGTGTCATCCAAATAGTCGGTGACGTATTGGCAGTGCGGAGTCTGGCTGGCCGCAGCAAGCAGGGGGGATAGCGACTTGGCGGCGCGGTAAGCGGACTGGTAGCCAGAAGTAACGGTAGACTCGAGGACGTCTTTGATCACGAAACCAGCGACCACCACGATAAACAGGGCGGAAAGACTAATGATAATCCGCCGAGTGACGACTGGATTGAAGGTGAATTTGCGTTTGACTTTGGCGCCGACATCTTTGATAGTATTAGTGCCAACGGCCTCGGTGGCGGAAAGATGGCCGAGAGCAGGGTGACGATAAGCAGGTTGAGCAGGAGCGGATGACTGGCTCGGGAGAGGTTGTGTAGGGACTTGTCCTGAAACCGGCTGGGCGAGATTTAGTGATGACTGCACGGCAGGCTGATTTACAGTAGGAACGGATTGACCTGGAGCTGAAGCAGATTGATTGGTAACGGGAATTGGTTGATTAGCAACGGGAAGAGGCTGATTCGCATTGGAAACCGGCTGGCTAGCGGAAGGATCGGCTTGGGGTTGAGCCGGAAGAGGCGTTGGGGTTTCGATCGGCGGCGAAATAGGATTTGGCAAAGCGATAACTTGGCCTTTGGTGGCATTCTCGGCGTCGTCAAAAATATTACTAAACTGGAAAGTCTGGTGAATGTCGCTTGAGCGGAAAACAATCGGCTGGGCGGCTGGGCGGACATTGCTACCCTGTTGCTCGAGAGTAGGAGTACTAGGAAGTTTTACCGAGGGGCGCGGAGCGGCGGCGGCAGGGCGAGTCTGGACCGGTGTAGGGATATGATGCGGATCGACCTGACGGCCTTCGCGGACGGTAGTAGTACTGAGAGCGCGAGAAAGCGGGTTATCAGGGTCGTTCTCAATATAATAGCCACGTGCCTTCAGCCCAGCATCGCCTTGCACCAAAATCAGTACCCCATCAACGACGCCCCAAACAAAACTACCGAGGATAATCATCCAAGCCAGAGCATAGAGAACGCTGGCGATATTATTCATTAGCGTGACGACCTCCGGCGACTGACCAGAGGAAGCGATCATTCGGATAATAATTACAGCGATATAGAGAGCCACGCCGGCAAGAGTGAGAAGAAGATGACGCTTAGCCTGCTTATCCCGATTACCCAAATACCAATCGTGCGCGCCAAAAGCCCCCAGGACAATCCCAAGGACGCCGGCGACCGATGATGATTTGGGGTTATACATAATTTGATTTTAGCATAAGTAAGACGAAAAAACAATGTTCAGGGTTTGGTTTTGGTCTTGTTCCACAATTTAATTCCAATTCTAGTAGAGCCGTGCAAGAACGGTATGCTACTACAGAGGTGACGCATTAACTACGGAACAAGGCCTTTGGTTTTATAATAGAGTAGACAAACCGCCCCTTAACAGGGGCGGTTGCGATTAGGATGGCGGTTGTTTCATTTTGAGGACCAGTTTCGGCCGGTTAGGGCCAGATCCCTGAGCCGGTTGTTGTTTTGCCTTGAGCGCGGCCTTACGAGCCTCGTGCGCCTTTTTGATGTCGGCGGCGCGTTTTTTATCCGCCTCAGCCTTGGCCCGAGCAGCCTCATCGGCAGCCTTCTTGGCGGCAGCTTCGGCGGCCTTAGCCTTTTCGACTTCGTCGTCACGCAGGGCCTTGCCAGCAGCCTCGATGGCGTATTCCTGAATCTGCCGATAGAATCCGCGCTGCAGCCAGAGGAGCGCCACGATGAGGATCCAGAACGCCAATCCAGACCAAGTGGCCGTTCCCGTCTCGTGAGAGATGAACCGGCAGTAGAACCAGGAGCAGGCAAAAAAGATGATGCCTGCTATCAGGATGAACGTGACGGCGTATTGTCCCCACGCACGCTTGGCGTTAATGTCGCCGCGGAAGGCCTCACGATAGGCCTTCCGGTAGATCTCGTTTTGCATATTTTCACGGTGCCGGCGGCGAGCCTTGCGGCGAGGGCCGATTTCCACAGCCTTATTTTCCATCCCCTCAACAAGGCTAACCAGAAAATCGATCATTATTACCACTTCCTTTCGCAATTAAGATACTATCCGGATGTTTTCCAATCGGATTGTTTCCATTATAGCACACCTTAGCAAAAAAGTCAATAGCGAAAACATAAAATGTTTGTTTTTATATCATATTTCATTCACTAGACCTATACCAACCAAGTTACCTTACCTCTTCTGAAGGCTTGCACTCCCACCCCATTCCGCGGGGCCGCTCGGCCAAGTCTTAGGCCCCGCTCCAGGGGCGGTTCGCCGCCTTCAGAAAAGTATACAAAAGGTTTATCTGGTTGTACCAACAAGACAAAAAACACTAATACACTATGATCCAGATCTACGCCGTGGCCTTGGGGCGATTGTAGAGATATTTCTTAATCATATAGAGATAGGCGCGGGTGGCGCGGCGGAAGTTGGTCAGCTCCTCGCCCTCGAGTTTGAAGTATTTGCCAGTGGAGATTTTCTTGTAAATGCCGGAGGTGCGGACTTCGTAGCGGACGGTCATTTGGTGGAGGTTATCGCCATCGCGCCAATCTTCGTGCCAAATCCAGATATTTTGCTGGTCGTGGAAGAACTCGCGGCGATGGCCGGCCGGAATAGGACCAAAAATAGCGCTACCGAGCTGAGATTCGGCGTTAATGAGGTCGGCGCGGGTAGGCTTGCCACTGTGAGAGATAGCTGCGGGAGCCTTGGGTGCATCAGAGATGATGCGAGTGCGGGGCGGATGCGGGACGCGCAAGACTTTACTATCCGAGAAGAGGCCGCGCTCGGCAATGTCTTTGGCTGGCTTGACTTTCCTATGGAAGATGGAGCGCTGAGGCCGGGATTCTGTCTTAATATGCCGCTGACTGGCTGATTTGACTTTGACCGGCTTTTCTGTTGCAAGCCTTTGCCAATAGTGAAAAGTATTAGTTAGACAGACGCACGGCATCGCTCAATCTCCCTTGCTATGTCCATTATTTCATTATATACCTCAAGAGAAGCAGTACGGTAATTAGCCGTTCTGCTCGAGGTTGATCGGTTTGAGTTGAAAAAGTTGTCTCGCATTTTGTGTAGTTTGCTCCGCTATATTAACTTCTGCCACACCCAATTTTTCCGCGAGGTAAGCCGCAATATTGCGAACATACCCTGGTTTATTTATTGTACCACGGAAAGGAACCGGCGTCAAGAAGGGGGCGTCAGTTTCTAAGACAATTTTTTCGAGCGGCGGTAAAGGCAGAGTAGAATAAGTGGCCAGACCATTGATACCAATAAAGAAATCGCGGTCTAGGGCTTGACGAAGTTCCCTTTTGCTGCCGGTAAAACTATGGACGACACCGCGGAGGCCAGAAAAGTTATCCAGAATCGGCCAAGCGTCGGCAAAGGCCTCGCGAATGTGTAGTGAAACCGGCAAATCGAGGTCACAGGCGAGCTGAAGCATTTGCTCAAACAGATGAATCTGATCAGCACGGTCGTAGCCGTCATAATGGTAGTCGAGACCGATTTCGCCGATGGCGACGGGGGGATTAGGGGTGACCTTTGGCGTTTCCTCATGGCTCGCTGTGGACTCAGCCTCGCGGTAGCTACGGAGAGTCTGAGTCAGCGCGGAGAAATCCAGCGTTTTTAGTTCCTTGTGACTGGCAAACTCAGGGTGGATGCCGTAAGTCCAGAAGACATTTTCGTGACTACCAGCAAAGGCGCGGGCGTTTTGCGAATCCTCAGGATCGGTGCCGATGACGATAATTTGGCGAACATTACGCTCGCCGGCTTCACGGAGAAATTGCTCGGCTTGCTCGGGCGTAAACCACTCTTGGTCGTGAAGATGGCAATGCGAATCAATCAGATAACTATTCATAGTAATATTATACCATATTCTCGTAATTTTAATAAAAAGCACAGAAAAATGACTAGGTTTGAGCAAAAACTTAACCGAACTGGCCCGAAAATGGTCTTCTCAGCAAAAACCGAACAAAGTGGCTATATGACGGCGGTTTTGTTCGGTTTTAGTCAAAAATGTATTGGGCTTCGTAGAATTAAGGTAGGGTCTTAACTGGGTTTAGCAGAAATTTGAGACAGAAAATCCCCCGCCGGAGCGAGGGATTTTGAGAAAGTTGGGGTAGTGCTAGCCGAACCAGTGGGCCGTAATTACTCTGAAAGCAGTCAGTTATAATCCGCCAGGGTCAGTAATGACATTCCTAGCTGGCAGTAGCCGGATTACACTTCAACTGAATCAGCGGCGACAATTTCGCGTAGCTCTTCACAACTAATCGTAGCAGCGGTGGCGAGATAGTGATTTTGGCCGTCGGACGCGTAAAAGAGTTTGTTAAGCGTGATAGCCGCATCTCCGCCGCGACACTGGATGACATAAGATAGGTTTTTGGAGACTTTGTAATCAATCCAGAGCTGTGGGTCACCGTTGCGCTCGAGGCCACCACCTTTGACGATGCCAAACCAACCGTAATACAGACTGGCTTGGTCGCCCAATGCAAGGGCCAGAGCAATAAGCTGTCGAAAGTCACGCGGACTAAAGCCAGTAGCCGGCTCGGGTTCAAGGAACCGCAGTGGAACGCCGAGGAAAAGCTGCGCGACTTCACAGATACAGCGAACGGAGTAGTTTGCCTGATCCAGTCTAGCCTTGGGACGAAGTTCGCGAAGAAAATCGTCGGCGCGCTTTTGCAACCGGCTGAGATAGGCTGAGTAGCCGGCAGCGAAGGCAAGGGCGAGGCTAACAATAGCCACAACAGTAACTAAGATCAGTTTCCAATTAATCTGGTTCATAGGTATCCTCCTCAGAATGATTGCGGAAATAGTCGTGAGTTTCGTCATGAATACCGGCGAGAATCGCCTCGCGCGGCGGCTCGCGGTAGTCAGCACTTTGCATCAGGAAATCAACGATTTCGCGGGAAACGACCTGACTGCCATTAAACCAAAGCGGCTTAAATTCGCGGCCACGGTTTTCGTCAAAATCGGGCGCGTCTTTGTAATAGCCATTGCTGGAAATGCCATAGAGCTCGAAAAAGAGATACGAGGTATTGGGATGATGGAGTTTGCGATAAATTTGCTTAGAGATTGGGAAAGACCAAAACTGATGATGCGAATAAATCTGCGGCTCACCAACGATACCTTTACGGTCAAATTCCTGCTTTTTCACTTCTAGACATTCATACCAACTCGGGTCCAGTACGTACCAGCTGCCGAGATGACGAAACTCGACCCAACTATGCCAATATTCGCCGGCACCGTCATTGAAACGGCAGCGGACGAGACGAGCAGTATCGTTATCATGCAGCAAAATCATCATCAAGGTCGCGATCACGCTGGAAAGGTCCAGATCGAGAAAGCGTTCGAGATTATTGAGTAGATGCTGCTGGGCGATGAGCTCCATCGAATAACCGCAGAAAAAAGTCTGCCGGGCCTGACGATAAATATAGCGCTGGGTTAGTTTCTCGCCGTGAAGATACTGCCAGAGCAGCGGTACGGCGATGATAACAAGGGCGATAATTGTATTGCGCAGACCTTCGGCACGGGTGATGGTAGACAAAATGGGCATTGCGATAACCTTCTTTCGAGAAATGGATTTGACAATTAGGTAAAACACTTACTGACGGACGGAATAGCATCGGCAGAGAGCGGTGTGCCCCGGCACGGAGTAATGGCCTTGGCGGAACTAGTGCCATAGACAGCCTTACGCCAGACCCGTTTCATCTTAAGAGCGTGACGAATTGAGCGAGCCTTGGCGCGCAAGCGGGTGGGCTTTTTCATGAAATCATCCATAATTTCACGCGAGAAGAGGACTTTGCCTCCTTGATCCCTGAGGTAAAAGCCATAGCTGACACCTTCACCACTCCACTTTAAATGGGCGGTCTTGATGATATCGTGGAATTGACGCTCATCTGAATAGGCTGAGAGATAGATGAACAGTTCGTAAAACAGATACGAAGTCTCCGGCCGGTTCAACTTACGACGAAACTCGCGCACAATCGGATACGACCAGAACTCCGTATAAGGGCAAGTTTTTATAACTCTCATTTTGAAAAACTGGTAATATCCCTCACGTGGTTCAACATTGAGTTTACTGAGCCAACTAGCGTCGAGTACGTACCAGACACCGGCATAGCGGAACTCGCACCAGCGATGCTTCTCTTTGCGTCCATCCTCAGGCCAAGTAGCCTCACCATAGACCAGACGAGAGGTAAAATTCCGGTGTAGCGCCAACATTGACAAAGCCGACGTAGTATAGCAAAAGCCAAAGTCGACAAAATGTCGGTAGCGTACGAAAAAAGTTTTCTCGTAAACTTCGCTAACGGGATAGCCGCAGAAATAAGTCTTACAAAGCTGGCGCCGAAGGTATTTGAGACAATGTTGGTCGAGATTCTTGTAGCGCCGCTCGAGCCGGCGGTTGAGATATTTGCCGATCAACACAGCAATGAGGATGCTAATGGGAACTTCCAGGCAATAGATTTCGTACATTTTTACACCAACTTCCTTTCAGATTTTGTGATTCGTCGGGTACTAGAGGGAGATGCTACAGGCGCGGTGACCGGCGTGCTTTGATGTTGGTCTTGCGCAATAAGTTTGTCCAGCTCGCGTCGACAGAGGCGACGCAATTTGTAGGCATAGCGAATATGCTTAGCCTTAGGTCGCAAACGCTTGGGTTTAAAAACATAGTCGTGGACAATGGATTTAGTCAGAAGAACTTCGTCAGGAAGAGCGGCGTGAGCGTAACTATTCGTGTAGCGTCCGTGCCAGGCAAAATCATCATACTCGGCGAGACGAGTAGGAAATATCTCCTCTCCAATAGGCGGAGTATAGAATACATAGATCTCGAAGAACAAACAGGAGGTGCCGGGATCGCGTAATTTGGTCTCGAACTTTGCGGAAATCGGATATTGCCAGAATTCGGCACAAGTGCAGATCTTCTTAATGCGCAGGTGGCGCTCCTTGTAGAGTGCCGACCGACGGACAAACCATGGGTCGCACCAGGTCGGATCGATCACCCACCAGACGCCGCCGTAGCGAAACTCTACCCACTCATGCTCAGTAATCTGACCGTCGCGACTCGTTACGTCCGCCAACACAATGCGCGAGCTGGGAACGTCCCGCAAAGCCAACATCGACAAAGTGGCTATCGCATAGCAGAAGCCGTAGTTAAAAGTTTGGCGGAAACGCGGGAAGAAGCGATCGCCATAGAGGCGCGCCAGCGGGATACCGTAGAGGTACAGGCTATTAAAGTGTACGGATAGAAAATGGACGAAGTGATCAAGATATACGTACTGGATTCCTTTCCAGATGAAGGTTGCCACGGCGCAGAGGAATGCGATAAGAAGCAGGAGATTAGGCGAAACTACGAGCAAAATTTGCCAAGTACTAAGAGACATTTTTACACCAACTTTCTATTATTTTAAGGTTCTTAGAGATTCGTGCCTAGATTTGATAAAAAATACAGGTTTTGGCTTGATTTTGGGTAAATTCTAGACTTTTACAGGGGTGGGATGAAAAAATGACACAAAAATCCATTATGAATCTATTGTAGCACAGATTAAGTAAAAAGTCAAGTACTGGGGGCTTTTGATTCTGCTGCGCTCAAACAGCTAGCGAGCTAATTCTTATTCTCGCGTTTGCGCTTGATTGGGTCGAGTTGGCGTTTGCGGAGGCGGAGGGATTTGGGGGTGACTTCGAGAAGCTCGTCGTCAAGCAAGAAGTCAATACATTGCTCCAGCGAATATTGAGTGTGCGGAGTGAGCTGGATGGCGCCATCACTGGCGTGAGTACGCATATTAGTGAGCTGCTTTTCGCGACAAATGTTGATATCGACGTCTTCCTTCTTATTACTAAGACCAATAATCATACCCTGATAAACTGGGACGCCGGGCGGAATGAAGAGGATGCCGCGAGCCTGAGCGGCGTCAAGAGCATAAGCAGTACTAGTGCCAGCTTCAAAAGCGATGAGAGCACCGTTGCGTTCGGGCTTATACTTCCCTTCCACGGGGCGGTAACCAGCCGGGAGCGAGGACATAATAGCAGTACCTTTGGTGGCGGTGAGGAGATTATTACGCAAACCGATGAGGGCGGCAGTAGTGATACGATAAGTAAAACGCGTGCTACCGCTCGAGGTGAGCTCCTGCGAGACTAGTTCAGCGCGACGGACGCCGAGTTCTTGACTGACGGCGCCGACGAATTCTGGCTCGACTTCGATGATCAGCTCTTCAACTGGCTCACATTTTTTGCCGTCGATTTCCTTAAAAACGACTTCGGGACGGCCAGTTTCCAGCTCGTAACCTTCACGGCGCATCGTCTCGATGAGGACAGAGAGATGGAGTTCACCGCGACCAGAAACTTTGTAACCCAGCCCGTCGGGGACGATCTTGAGGGCAATATTAGTCTCGAGCTCACGTTGGAGCCGCTCGGCGATCTGGCGGGAAGTAGTGAATTCACCCTCTTGACCTTTGAGCGGAGAAGTGTTGGGACCGATGTAAATACTCAACGTGGGTGCTTCAAGCTCGATAGTTGGCAAAGCCTCTGACTCTTCGCCATTAACGCCGACAGTAGCGATGGTATCGCCGATATTTGCCTGCTGAATGCCAGAGATGGCGACAATATCACCAGCAGAGGCTTCCTCAACTTCTTCACGGCCGAGACCTTTGTAGGTGAAAAGTTTGTCAATCTTGGCATTCGTAATGGATGGCTCACCAGTCTCAGTGTCGGTATGCAGGACTTTGACAGGTTCGCCCCTTTTGAGCTGGCCGCGAAAAATCTTACCGATGGCGTATTTGCCGAGGTAATTATCGGCAGCGAGAGCGGCCACAAGCAGCTGAGCACCCTTAGCGGTGTCTTCATCGATTTTTGGCGCAGGAATGTCGTTGATAATAGATTCGAAAATCACATCGAGATTATCGTCGAGATCGGTGGTCTTGCCAGCCTTGCCATCACGGGCGATGGCGTAATAGATCGGGTAGTTTAGTTGAGACTCGTCAGTGGCCAGCTCGAGAAAGAGATCAGCAATTTCGTCTTTAACTTCGTCAATACGGGCGGCGGGTTTGTCAATTTTATTAATAATCACGACTGGCTTGAGGTGGAGGCTAAGCGCCTTTTGCAAGACGAATTTGGTCTGTGGCATCGGGCCTTCCTGAGCGTCAACGATAAGGAGGACGCCGTCGGCCATATTCAGCGTGCGCTCAACCTCACCCGAAAAGTCAGCGTGGCCCGGCGTGTCAATAATATTAATTTTGTAGCCGTTGTAAAAAACCGAGGTCTGTTTGGCGGTAATAGTAATTCCCCGCTCATGTTCCTGGTCCATGGAATCCATAATTAGGGTCTGCGACATCTCGGCTTGATTTTCCCGAAAAGTGTGGGATTGTTTCAAAAGACCGTCCACCAGGGTAGTTTTGCCGTGGTCGACGTGAGCAATGATTGCGACGTTACGAATATTCTCTTTCATCATTTCATCATAGCATAAATTAGATAAAATAGCAAGACAATTTATAGGCTTTTCTTACATTTTGTAAGGCCTCTATAGTTCCATTATATTTTTGAAACCAAAAATTTGGTAAAAAGTTTTTAGAAAATAGTTTTTTATAATTAATATCGAAAATAAAAAGTGGAAAAGGAATTTTATTTTTTCTAGGCGAATAAAGATAAAGTTGGTCTAAAGAAAATCTGCAGTTTTGGTATGTTTGTTAGAAAATAATGTTTTGGAGCGCGGCTACCTCGTTCAAAATTTTCCTCGCCTGGCCCTTCATCATCCAAAATGTCATACGCTGGTAAACGTCAGGAATATACATTTTGGATGATGAAAGGTAAAAGGTTCACGGCTTCGGAAAACCTTGAACGACGCCGCGCAGAGAAAAACCTATTGTAGCGATATACATTTTTTCTTTAGACCAACTTGATATTGAGATTATTCGCTAGAGGGGAGGTGGAGAGGGAGAGGCATCTGCTTCAGGAGGCTTGCTCTAGTTCCCTGTTGGTAGGTGGAGTCAGGTGATTAGGCGAAGCATTTTATTATATCTTACTACTGGAACTTTGTTATTTGGCGCAGTAGACTAGGACGCGACATTCTGTAGTTTTCGGCTTATTCAGCAGAATCATCTTCCTCATCAGAAGCGCTGTGATGAGTCTCGAGGTTCTTTTCGGCGCGGGCGAGGCGGAGAGCCTTTTTCTGCTTGCGCTTGCCAATGATTTTGAAAACAATGACGACAATAATTGCGATAACGAGAGCAATAAAGATGACGACCAGCCAAATCGGGCAAATAAAAACAAGGTGAGTAAAAGTGAGATCTTGGTCGAGGAAGGCAATACGCTGAGTGACGGTGAAGAGACCAAGTTTGGGAGCAGATTTCCAGGTTAGAATGCCGGTACGAGTAGTATTTGGCAAAACGGTGGAGGAGCTGTAGGCAAACATCTGCTGGTCAGTATCGACGGATTCGGGATTGACAACTTCGCGATTGGAGAAAAAGTCAGTCACAGTCATCGTCTGGACGACGCGAAAATCGACATTGCCTGTATTGCGGATGGACTGAGAAAGAGAAAAGTTGCCATCAGTAATGAAACCTGGCAACGAACGCTCGACCAATTCCCCTTCGGCACGCAAATCAACGCCGTTGACGTGACCGTAGAGAATGGCGGCGAGGCGCGAGGAGATGGACATAGATTCTTTGTCTTGATTGCCGCTGTCGGCAGCGAGCATAATGGCGGCGTATTGACCACCGGCCGGAGTATCTTCGGGAACATTGACGGAAAACTTGACCTCAGCAGTCTCCCCAGGCTCAACGTGGTAAGTCGTTTTCTCGAGTTTGATCCAGCCATAGAGTTTGGTTTGATTGGTCTGACTGGAGAAATCTGGGTCGTAATTGTCATTAGCAACGTAATACGGCGAAACGGAAACATTGATATTAAAAGCGAGACGACCAAGATTGGAAACTTTGAGTGAAGCCTCGGTAGTCTTGCCGGACTCGAGCTCGAGGTCTTGAGAGGCGGGATTGAGAGACATTACAACATCACCGGATTCTAAAGCCGATACGTTCAGGGGTACTGCGCTGGCCAAAAATATGCTAGCAACAACAAGACTAACTTTCTTCCAAAATTTCACTTTTACCTCGCTTAACTCTAAATTCTATTCGTATTATAGCAAAGGTGAGGGGTTTTATCAATAGAAAAATGTACCATTTAAAAATCGCCGGGTCGAACAAGGACGAGGAGGTCTGCCGTTTTCGGAAATTATATACTTTTTTCTAGAATACTTGCGGCTGTTTGCGTTTGTGGCGGCGAGCGGCGAGGATGATCCAGAGGATGAGCAATAAGAGCAGAATAACGACACCGAGAATGAGCCAGATGGGACAAAAGATGACGATTTGTTCAGTATTTAACTCCTGATCGAGGAAAATAACAGTTTGTTTGACGCGGACAATACCGATTTTGGGCGTGTTTTCCCAAGTCAGCGTACTACTGCGAGAAGTGCCGGGGAGGACGACGGTGGTTTGGGAGCCGTAGATATTGCCAGCGGAATTACGGCTAGTTGGCGTGACGATTTCTTCACCACTAATAACATCGGTGATAGTAATAGCGTGGTAGACTTTGAAATCGACGTTGCCGGTATTGTAAACGGTTTCTTTAATCTTGAGTGGCCCACCAAGCAGGAAACCGGGAATCGATTGTTCAGCGATCTCGCCAGCCGGAGCCATCTCGGGGCCGTCGATGCGACCAAGCAAAATAGAGGCGACTTCGGGAATGGTTTGGACGCCGCCTTCCTCGGGATGGACACCATCTTCGGAGCGCAGCAAAATAGCGGCGTATTGACCACCGCCGGCAGTACCTTCGGGGACATTGACCTTAAAAATTACATCTTTAGTTTCGCCAGGGTTGATATAAAAAGTCGGCTCAGGGAAACTAATCCAGGTGTAAAGTTGAGTATATATATTATTAGTAGAGAGGTCGGCATCATAAGTCTCGGGATCTACTTGATAGGGTGTAGCCTCAACGATCATATTATAACCAACCTGACCGTTATTGGTAATACGAATTTTACCTTCTTTTTCCTGACCGGGGAACAGCTCGATGGTTTGCTTGGTCGGGTAAAGAATCATATTAATATCTTGACTAGTGATAGCCGAGACGGGCTGTATGTTCATACAGCCCAGCCCGAGAAGAATTGTCAAAATAGATAGAAACTTTTTACACACAATAATGGTTTTAGTTCACGTTGTCAATTACAGTTACTTTTACGGTAGTAGAATAGGTGTCCGGGGCAGTATCGGTATTGACGCGGGCGCCGAATGGAACCTTGACGAATTTTCCAGTATCTTCCTTGCCGGTGTTATAGGCAGGGAGGAAGTTGGCACCAGTACCAGACTTATAGAAAGTTGTAGCGGTGCTGCTGAGGCCGAGGTAACCTTTTGTTGATTCATTATCACGGTCGAGTCTCCAGATACCCCAGCTACTCTGGCCAGCAGGCAAATCTGCGAGTGGTCCGCCGGCGACTGGAGCAATGTGTCCGCCTTGAGTACCGTCTAGGTTCCCAGTAGTATTGGTAGCGGTGAGTTGAATCTGAAAGGGTTGATTTGAGACAACGCCGACACCGATATTTCCTTGTTTGGTATTAAAATCGGTAAGACTGATCGTGTCGCCAGTGACGCCATTGAGAGCAAAGGTGTTCGCGGCGATACTAAAACTAAAAGTTGAGTCCATGCCAAAAGTGGTATTAGTACTATTATCTAAATCGCTAGTACAGTGCCCGGCCGCTTCTTCCTCGGCAGTACATTCGAAAGCCTGCGTAGACGTAGAAGTCAGCGTTACGGCGATGGCGAGCGTAGCGGAGCCGATTAAGAAAAGTTTCTTGACAATACTTTCCATGTTTATATCCTTTTTGTTTCTATTACTATGACCTTATATGTGTCTATTGTACTAAAAACTTATGGTTTTGGCAAGGATTTTTTGGAAGTTTTTTGGAGAATATTTGGAAAAGTGTTTTTAGGATAATGACATTGCCATGGAAAGATGGCAAAAAGTGATTTTGGGGCTTGTATTTTTAGGAATATTTAGTATAATAAGAATAAGTCTGCGCCCGTGGTGGAATTGGTAGACACGCTACCTTGAGGTGGTAGTGGCCGTTTTAGAGCTGTGCTAGTTCAAGTCTAGTCGGGCGCACCAGTAATTTGAGTTAAAATTGGCTATTTTGTAAGTTCTAATTTCGCTCGCTCGTCAGTTAGACGCGCTTCGCTCATTAGAATTCAAAATAGCCTAATTTTAGGTTTAATACGGTTTTTGTGTGTATCTACACCCCTGTTCTTCTAGAGAGAAAAACTCGGATAAGTTGAGTTTTTAAGTGTTTCTTGGCACCACGATGATGGTTAAGTTTGTGCTTAATGGCGCTATTAATACCTTCTAGCATGTTATTGGTGTTCGGCATATTTAGTTCTGGATATTGTTCAAAGGTATATAAGTATTTGAAGTTCTTTTGTAAACTATGCACAGCGCTTCTAGTTTTCTGGTGAATATACTCTAGCCTATGAGTTTCCGGATTTCTACTCTTTTCCTTGAGCCATAAACGATACTTATAAAACCAGGTATTATACATATTAATAAACTCTCGACGTTTAACGTGCGTAAGGCTAAGTGCTATACGTCTAAGTTTAATATTGGGTTCTAGAACTGGGGTTCTAGAACTGGGTTTCTTGTAAGATAAGAATTAATAGTCTTAATTTGATGGAATTGACAATATTGAACTAAGAAGCCTCGTTCCTCTAATACTCCAGCTAGCCCAGTTACGCCGTCGATAACACAGGCTTTGGGGTGCACCCCAAAGCCTGCCAGCGTGTCTAGAGCCTTACAGTAATGCGCCCAGGTCTCATGTCCAGGTAATTCTTCGCAGTATAAGCATTCTCCAGTGATAGCATCTATAACAATTAATATGCCCCATTCATCTTTATTCCTTCTACCAAAATAAGTACAATCCATGGCTATAACGTTATGTATGCCATGAGGAGTAATAGGCGGTGCAATATAGCCTCCAATAATCCTTCTAATCTTCTCTTCACTTAAGTTATATTTTCTACAAAGTTGCTTGATCTTTAAGTCTTCTATAAAATAGTCATAACAAATGGTCTTATATAGTCTTTGTGGCTGAGACTTAGTCTGCCAAGTTCTATTGCACTTCCGACAATAATATCGCTGTCTACCATTTTGTATCCCATACTTTACCACTATGTTACAATGGCAATATGGGCAATGCTTCATATTGCTCATAGATGCTGTTCCTTTGTTATACCGAACATAAGAATAGCACAAAAAGAGCCCCATTGGGGCTCTTTTTGTAGAAAACTTACTGCCCTACAAGCATAAGCATCAACTTAAAAATAGTATTAAACCTAATTTTATTCTCAAATTCATCTATGCTAAAAGCGCGCTTTATTCGAAGAAACTGCTAATCTGACAAAATCTATCCAAAAATTCAATCTGTTCCATAAAAACGGTTGGTTTATTGGAACGTAAATCAGTCTCATTTTGTTCTCAGATTTCATCTGTGCAAAAAAATGCGCTTCATCTAAAGAAGGCTATCAATCCAACGAATTCTACCTAGAAAACTTATTCGCTCTACAAAAAACGATTATCTTGTTGAAACGTAAGTCAATTTCATTTTTTTCTTAAGTTTGTCTACCTCATATAAGTTTTCAGAATCCAAAAAATACTGTGCTAGTTGAATACGCTTCAGCCTAACCAAAACCGGCGCTACTACTAATAGCACCGGTTCTAGATTAGTAATTATTAATTACGGGATTTGAGGTATTGGTAAATTGGAAAAATGAGAATATCGGTGAGCAAGCCGACGATACCGCAAATCATACTGACAATAATATCAGCCTGAGTAGGCGTACCAGCCATAATCCGAGACATACCGAAGCCAAGTAAGAGCGTAGCCAGGATACCAATGACCCAGGCAGCCACAGCACCTTTATTGATTGATTCGGTACGAGGCTTACGCTCGCGAGTAGCGAGATGGTAGATAAGCAGGCTGACCAATAAAACGCCACCAGCAATGGCTAGACCGACTCCGAAGCCAAAGAGATTCCATTCCGGCAAAAGACAACAGCACATTCCGAGTGCGAAAAGTAGCCCGCCAATAGTACCGAGGATGATTTTGATAAGAGTTGATTTTTGCATAGGTATCCTTATTATTTATGAGAGTTAGTTTGTGGTTTTTGAGTGGCCCTAGGGTTGACTTGAGCAGTAGAAGTGTGAAACGGGTTTTGAGCGACACTGGAATTGACTTGGGCGGCGATTTTCTCGGCACGAGCCTGAGCGGCGGCTTCTTGCTTGGCTTTACGCTCGATTTGCTCGTGTTCAAGGCGCTCCCTAGCCTCGGCAGTGGTTTCGTCTGACTTACGCAAAAACTTGTCGATAAATTTATCTTCGACTTTTTTATAACCACCAGTGAAAGCGTTCTCAACTTTCTTGTAACTACCGGTGACGGTATTTTCGACTTTTTTGTAGCCTGTAGTGACTTTTTGCGCGATTTTATCTCCCCTGGAGAAACGGCTGCCTTGCTTCGAGAAATTACGCAAGCGTATTTCTTCTCGCTGCGTTGCCATATCGTTCATATCCGCGATTGTCATAATAATCCTTTCTCAACAAGTGTTGATTTAATGATTTACTTCTAGTATAATAGAGATAATTGGTTTATCCAACGACAAAAAGTCAACAAGTGTTGAGATAATGCGAAAAATGAAAAAATTGGATAAAAATCAACAAGCGTTGAGTGGATTTCACTAAATATTCAACAGGTGTTGAGATAATAAGAATTGCGCCAAAAAGCGAGAAAGTGGAGGTATGACAAACACGACAAATAATAAAACTAGTCAAACGTCGCGCGAAAGAATGCTGCGAGCGTTGTTTCAGTTGCTGCAAGAGCGAAAATTGCAGGAAATCTCGGTGTCAGAGCTGTGCGCGCTGACGAAGATTAACCGAACAACGTTTTATAATCATTATGATAACATCGCGGAGCTGGCGCGAGATGCGCGTAAAAGTATCGAGGAAGAATACGCGAGTCAGTTTGCGGGAAATACGGATGGATATACGCCAGCGAATCTACTAATAATGTTCCAGTATATTTATGAAAATCAAATCCTGTATCGGATTTATTTCCAGCTGAACCCAAGTTACGTGGAACTACTAGGCTCTTATGATCAAGAATTGGCGCGACAACATTACCCGGGGCAGCACGCAGCGATGATTCGGTACCACGCGGAATTCTTCGCGGCAGGGTTGACAGCGATTATTCAGCGATGGCTGGCGAATGGTTGCCGAGAAACACCGGAGGAGATGGCACGAATCGTGACGTCGGAATATAAAACGCGGGGATGAGTTTTTACTTGGTAAAAATATGATTTTATTTCCTGCGGGGTGGATATCTCTGGGATGGTTCTTTACCTTGGGCCGGCTTCGTCGGAAACTACTGGTCTGCTACAGTCTACTCGGTGGCGAATGCCTACTTCTTAGCCTTCAGCAGTAGTAATGTTGCTTTATCCAGCGGTAGTGATCGGTTCAGTGGTTACTCTCTACGCTGCGTAGCAAGATAACTTTATACTTCCTGCGGGGTGGGAGTATCTGGCCTGGCTCTTTACGCTGGGCTGGTATCGACGGAGACTATTTGTCCGCTGCTGCTAGCTCGGCCACGAGCGCTTATCGCCTATACTTCTATAACGCTAATATCTACCCGTCCTACCGCGATTATCGTTACTACGGCTTTTCTCTCCGCTGCATCGCCCGCTGATATATAGTAAAAATAAATGACCTTATTACGTTATATATCTCTCTTCCTCCTTTATACTTTTTATTCTTCTTTTATTCCTTTTTCTTTACCTCATTGTCTATCTATGTATATTATATATACATAGTTGATATACCAAGCGTGGAACCTTGCGCTCACTTGGTGGCGCGGCTACCTCGTTCAAAATTTTCCTCGCCTGGCCCTTCATCATCCAAAATGTCATACGCTGGTAAACGTCAGGAATATACATTTTGGATGATGAAAGGTGATTTATGTTCACGGCTTCGGAAAACCCTGAACGACGCCGCGCCGGGGCTAGTTTTGGGAGGCAGTAACTAGTATACTAGTAGAATATGTACCACTTGGTAAATCGGGTGAAGTCTGGATGCCGATATTGAAGATAGTTTCTAAGTTGTTACTAGTAGAAGAAAAGTAAGTTTTAGGAGAAATAGTAAGACCGGTATAACTTTTAGTATCTTCTTTACAACCAATAGTATTAGTACATTTGATTCCCCACCATTTGTCGTCTGATGTAGTAGTAATGGAAGGAGTAGAACTAAGGGTAGGAATAGCACCGCTTCCGTTCTCGTTTCTAAGGTCAGTGTGGCCACCATCCGTGGTACTAAGACTAATGCTATATGAAGCATTAGAACTGACGGAAGCGGTGAAATTACCTTCGTTTACTGTATTAGTATTTGTTTCTATATTTACATTATTACTTACGTCTAGTGTTATTATATTTGGGATGGTGACGGAGATGTTTGGATTGGGTATAACAATTTCTGGGTCGGCGGGGGTGGCGGTGCCGGCGACGGCACAACGGACTGAATAGCTAAATGTACTGCTCCCGTCTATGCGAGCACTGACATCAAGAAAATCCAAACTATAAGCACCATTATTGCCATATTGGGTAGATGACCAGTAATACCCATACCTGCCATCATCTTTGAGTGATCCATAATAGTAACCGCCATACTGAAACTTGTATGGTGAAGCAACTAATTCTATGCCATTGCTATAGATGCTAAGAATATTTTGATATTGAGATTGACTTGGCGGTTCCCAGGAATTACCCATTTTAGCGCATACTGCTTTCGCATTAGCCCAACTATAATATCCACCATAGATATCATTACGATATGTTCTGTTTGTCGCATTATCAACGTTTTCAGTCATCCAGCACTCGTTATTGATCTTTTGAACGATATATGACGTTTTAGAATTACCTTCTGCACTGGTGTCTTGCAGAGTTTTTTCAGTATTATTACTAGTGTTCTGGCAGATTTCGGTGGTCATTTCTTGCATAGTAGTGATATCGGTAAGAGTGCGTTTCTCGATATTAGAATCATCATAGACTGGAGTTTCTATGGTGGTGGCGTTGGAGTATTCGGGAATAAAAGTTAAGTACTTAAATAATAGGAGGCCACTTATTATACAACAAGTTATGATTAGTGGAATTTTAAGTTTGGTATTAAGTTTTAGCATCGGGCCTCCTATTTTTATAAGTTCCACCGTCCGAGGCTGATATAAAAATGGCACCGCGAACGGTGGAGAAAAAGATCATACACAAACCCAAGGATTCGCATAGTGTACTTTTTGTTGGCCGCTCACGGCGCCATTTCAATACGCTAAAAACAAATTCCTTGGCTGCGTATGCCAAAAACATACGGTGCACTATTTGAACAAATTGTATAATCTTTTTCTCCATTCTTAGTATAACACACTTTGGCGGGATTCGGCAGAAAATATAAAATATTTTTGAAAGTAACTAAATCTTGAATCTTCCCTATTGTCAAGGGGTGAACTTTTTGCTATAATACGAGAGTGGTGGATCTTAAAATATAAGGAGGGTTTTGTATGTCGACCACTTTACCGCCCATCGTGCTGGCAACCCACAACCGCGATAAGGTGCGCGAGTTTCAGGAGATGCTGGGCGACCGTTATCAGATGGTGACAATGAGCGACGTCGGCTTCACTGGTGACATCGCGGAGACGGCGGAGACGTTCATCGGCAACGCGCGACTGAAGGCGCAGGCGGTGCATGATTTCCTACAGCAGCGGGGGCGGCACTTCATCGTGGTGGCGGAAGACAGCGGCCTATGTGTGGATGTGCTAGGCGGTCGCCCTGGCGTCTATACGGCACGCTATGGTGGCGAGGGCTGCGACGAGCACATGCAGCGGATGAAGCTGCTGGAAGAGCTCGAAGGCAAGTCCAACCGAGAGGCTCGGTTCGTCTGCACCTTGGTCTGCATAGCAGACGATCTAGGTGCGGAGATGCCGGTGGAGTTTGTCGGTCATACGTTTGGCGAAATCGCCACGGAGGAACTTGGCGAGAACGGGTTTGCCTTCGACCAGATCTTCCTATCGAGAGACCTGGGCAAGACCTTTGCCGAGGCGACCGACGAAGAAAAAGCCTCCGTTTCCCACCGCGGACGGGCAGTAGCACAGCTGCGTGAGTACCTTGAACAAGCGTTGGATCTGGATTAACCTTAGATCGTAGCGCAAAAACGACCCAGACAGATCTGGGTCGTTTTCTTATGGTGAAGATAGATTAGTCTTCTTCTTTGATGACTTCGGCGTCAGCGGTAGCCTGGTCGGTACTTTCGTCAGCCTTCTTGTTTTTGTTGAAAGCGTTCGGGAAAGCAATATCGATCAAGCCCTTAATTGCATAGATTACACCGAGTACGATAAAACCAGTGTAAACGGTATAAGTTTCCCCGGCTTTGGCAGCACTATAAGACATAAAACTCATAATGCCACCTAGAGCGGCGACACCAGCGCCAACGGCAAACTCGATAATGCCATTCTTGCGGGCTTTTGCTTTAGTAACTTCTTTACTCATATTCGTATTATATCATTATGTGATGTTTTTGGCTAGAGGATTTTTAGGAAAAATCAAGCCTGGGCGACGAATTATCGCACCCCATACTTCCATTGTAGCACACTTTTGCAAAAATGTCAATAGTGTTTTACGAGAATTAGCCTTATTCTGGCGGGGGTTGCGCTCACACTTCTTTCGTGGGTCGCTCGGCCAAATCTTAGGCCCTGCGAAAGAGATGTTCGCCATCCCGACTGTAAGTCTATTTTCCTTCCGATGATAACAGCACCCCTCGCGGAGTGCTGTTATCTGTACCTAAATAATCAACGTGCGGTTTGATTAGGCTGCCTTTTTCTTCAAGGTCAAGAAGCCGTTGCGTGGATTCTCATTGACCTCACGGTCTTCTGGCAGGTCGCACGGAGTACCTTTACCGCCTTCTGCAGTCTTAGTGAAGAAATAAATCGTCTGTGGCTTACCGCCGCGCAAGGTAACTTCGGATTTGTGCAGATAATAGGTAACACCCTTACTATTGGTATGTTGATAGGCCATTAAGTCCTCCTTAGATTATTATACTCTTATCTTAAGACGAAACCTCTGGGGCGTCAAGAGGTTTTATGGAGAATATTTGAAAAATCTTATGTTTACCCCTGTAAAATCGGTGGAAATTAGTTGTAATTATTACCTGTTTTGAGGGGAAAGGATGAGATTTGGAGCCGCCTGCTAATGGCGCTTATTTGAGAAAGAGCAGGGAGATTTTGAGGGCAAACCAAATGATGAGTCGGATAATGATAATGACGGTGAGAACAATGCAGGCGATGATGGCAAGGCCGGCTGGGGTAAGGGAAAAGAGTGGCGAGGCATAGGAGCGGCGGTAGAGCTCAGTGGAGGGGATGTCGGCGGTGATGTGGTTGTCCTGGAGGTCACTCTCGGGATATTTGGCGAGCTCGTTCATCCAGCAGTCGAGATAAGGCTGATCGGACCATTTCCAGCCATTAGCGATGGCTTGAGGCTGGCAGATGGCGGCGACAGCGGCGTAGATATTACCATTGGGGTTACTATCGTCGACTTCAGTATTACTAGCGGCGGCTTCGAGAGCGGCGGTAGCGTCGCGGATGTATTGATTCTCGAGATAAAAAGTCCCGGTACCAAAAATGACAGCCTGGATACCATTTTCTTCAATGACATTGATGACAGTGTGCGAGTCGACGAAATCTTTCAGCGCAAGTAAAGACTGGGCGATTTCCTCTTGATTCCCTTCGGCGTCGGCGGTGAGAACGGCCTTGCGCAACTCAACCATCCGAAGATGATCAAAGCGCAAAAGTGTTGCGGTGAAGAAAAGTAGCGGAATCAAAATGATAATCAGCTGCCAAGTATGCACTGACTTAAAAGTCCTACTAAGAAGACGCCCGGCTTGATTTGACTTTTTGCCACCCATTACTATAATTATTATAGCATAGAAAAAGTAAGTGGGCGGAGTTTTTTCATAAAAGACGACGAAAAATATGCTACAATGGAGGTATGAAGATTTATATTTCGGGAATTTCTGGCACAGGAATGGGGCCGCTGGCGCTGATGGCGAAAGATGCGGGAATGACGGTATTTGGGTCGGACTTGCAGGCAGGCGCGGTGACGCACGAGTTGCTGGAAAATGATATTAAAGTCTGCTTGGGTGAGCAAGATGGAGAATTCTTAAAGGCACGAGCGAAGGCGGAGGGGGTGGATTGGTTCGTCTACACTTCGGCGCTACCGGAAGATCACCCAGAACTTTTGATGGCAAAAAAACTCAAAATTAAACACATTACGAAGCGTGACGAGTTGATTAGTTACTTGGTGAAAAAACTGAAATTGAAGATGGTGGCGGTGGCCGGAACGCATGGTAAGACGACGACCACGGCGATGATCGTGTGGGGATGCATGAAACTGGGCTTGCCAGTATCATATCTAATTGGGACGACGCTGCCGTTTGCACCGGCAGGAAAGTACGATCCGAAGTCGCAATATTTCGTGTACGAAGCGGATGAGTACGACCGGAATTTCTTGGCGTTTCATCCATGGCTAGCAGTAATACCAGTAGTCTCATATGACCATCCGGATATTTATGCGGACGAGCAAGAATATCGAGAAGCATTTGCACAGTTTGAGCGACAGAGTGAAACGGTGATCCGGGGAGATGAAATTGCGGCGGATGTAACTCTGGCAGGTGAAGCGCGCAGATACGATGCAACACTAGCGATTGATGCGCTACAGAGGATGTTGCCAAAGCCGAGAGGATTGGCGCGTTTCGGTAATGGTCAGCGCAAGAAGATCGTCGCAGCGATTAATGAGTTTCCGGGCGTAGGAAGGCGGTTCGAGCAGGTCTCAGAGGGATATTATTCGGACTATGGCCATCATCCGGAAGAAGTGAAAGCCACGGTGCAAATTGCCCTGGAAGAGGCTGAGCGACGCGGGCTGAAAGGCGTAGTAGTGATCTACGAACCACATCAGAATACACGGCAGGCTGGACTGATTGATGATTACGCGGAAGTTTTTGAGGGGGTAAGTAAGTTGTATTGGTTGCCGACTTATCTGACGCGAGAGAATCCGGAGCTAAAAGTATACAAACCGATTGATTTTATTAATAAACTGAGCAATAAAAAAATCGCGGAAGCCGCGGAGTTGGATGAAAAATTGGGCGAAGCGTTACTGAAATGGCACGAAAAGGGTTATCTGGTCTTACTAATAACGGCCGGGCCAGCGGATGCATGGCTGAGGAAACTAGTTTACGCAGGAAACCAAGAATCGGCAGCAACGAGATTTGTGCATGCGCCACGGACAGCAGAAGAAGGTAGCGATAGATAAGTACGGGATATGGTGGATTCAATTAAAATGATATCCTGCTCTTTACTGCTTTTTGGCAGCGTCTTGATCTTCGGTATTAGGAGCGGAAATGCCGAGCGATTCATCAGAAAGCGGGCCGGGAGCATACGGATCAGAAAGAGCCTTAATACGGTCATTGACGGATTTTAGCTCCTTGAGATACTCGGTAAGTTCTTCTTTGGTCAGCTCACCAGTGTCACTGAAAGTGTAATTGTTATTAGTCGTAGTATTAGTGTCAGCTTCTGCTTCGTCGGGAAGATAGCCGGGACGAGAACGGTCGAGGTAAATATCACCAGAGCTGCGATAAGCCCAAAGACTAACGCCGGTACTCAGCGTAGCGATAGCAATGGCGCCAAGGCCGAGAATGATAAGATTCCTTTTGCCGTGGTTTTGCATCATTAGAGTGACTCCATTAACTTTTGGACTTCAGTGTATTGCTTATCAGCGAGCTCGGCGAGAGTTTTGGTAATTTTGCGTAATTCTTCGCGGCGCTCGCGAGTTTTCTCGAGTTTGGCGTAAAAACCCTCGGGATGAGCGGCACAATCGGTAGCGATAACGCCTTCGAGTTCACGCATATAGTCAACGTAATAATTACGGAAATTAGTTTGAGCCTGGACGAAATCGTTTTGGATCTGGAATAATTCACTGGAGACTTTATTATTTTTAACTAAGCGGAGATTCAGCGGTGTAATGAACTTACCGACAATCGATTCGTAAGACGAGCCGAGATAAGTCCGAGTGCGCAAGTCGGCGTATTGCAACTTGGTCAGAGATTGCTGAATGTGACTACAGTTTTGAACGATGGCAGTTTTCTGTTCGTCACTGAGCGTAGCGTTGGCGGTATAAGTAAACAAGTTACCAAGAATAACTAAGGCGACAACCGTGACACTAATCCGCTTTATAAAGTCCATTATGTTTCTTTCCATCATAAATTAACGTAGGGATACCTTTGGCGTGAATTTTATTCTCAACCATAGTCTTGACGGCCTGCATAATATCAGTAACTTCTTGACCATTGGCGAGCTCGGCGAATTCTTTGATCTTGGTTTTTTCTAGGCCAAATTCAACCAACCAAGATTGCAACAACTTTTCTGCTTCCGCACGAGAACTTTGGGCGAGAACGGATTGATACATTACACCCTGGTCATTAGTTTCAGTAAAACTGCGGTTGAGAATTTTACTGGCGTAATCCGTATCAAGCAAATCAGCTGCATGCATATAGCGAGCAATGAGGTCGGAATTATTGAATTTATAAGTACCGTCGGGTAGCTGAATCGGATAAACCATCAAGACAGTATTATATTGATCAAAAAAGCCGGAAGATTTTTGATTGCGATAACTCTGGACACAAACCGAACAGCCGGGATCGAAAATATCCATAGCCAGCGGGCGGTTATCTTGATATTTTTGCATAAAATTATACGGCTCGACGAGGTAGTCCTCAACATTCCAGGAATGGAAGCGGTCAGGAATATTAGCAAAAATCTCACCCCATTCACCAAACCAACGACCAGCCCATTCGAGGGGATTTTTTGGCTCCTCAGCGTCGATACCACAAACTTCGGCACCTAGCGCGCAACTGGCCGGCTGAGAAACATTACAAGTCCCGAAAACCCAAAGCGCCAGAATCGCCTTCACCGCCTCGACGAGTGACCAAATAGTGATAAAGACAATCAAAATTGCGCTGACTTCGATAGCAATACCGAGCGGCTTGACCCATTTGGGGTGCTTGAGAACGACACGAGAAAGCAGCGAATTCTTGACGTCGTCTTTGAAATTGGTTTCGCACTTCTGGAGGCGGACTTTTTTACCGACGCAGCCCCAGGATTTCTTAAAAACGGCCCAGTATTTTTTGCCAATGTCGCGACGAAAAATGCTCAAAAAGGCCACAAAAACACCAACTAGACATAAAATGATAAATGCTGCAATACAGACCATATAGTTATTATATCACTATTTGGAGCTGTTTTGAGAAAAAGTCTTTTTTTGCGGATGGGAGAATTAGTTAAGTTTTGGGATCGTATTTTTCAAAAAGAGATGATTGCGCGTTATTCTTCTTCAACAATTTCGAGGTGAGCCTCTTCGAGCTGTTTGTCATCGACTGTGGATGGGCTAGACATCATTAAATCGATGCCGGAGCCGTTCTTAGGGAAGGCCACGATGTCACGAATGCTATCGGCATCCAACAATTCCATCAGCATACGGTCAATGCCAAAGGCGCAACCAGCGTGTGGAGGAGCGCCGAACTTGAAGGCATTCAACATACCACCAAATTTCTCAGCAACATATTCTTTATCATAGCCGAGCACGCCAAAAACTTCGTACATAATTTCGGGATTGTAGTTGCGGACGGCGCCAGAGCAGAGCTCGAGCCCATTGACTGCCATATCGTACTGATCGGCAACGATGTCGAGTTTGTTTTCGGTTTCGCGAATAGCCTTGAGGCCGCCTTTAGGCATCGAGAAGGGGTTGTGACCAAAATCAAGTTTGTTATTTTTGTCGTCCCATTCATAAAACGGAAAATCAATAATCCAGCAGAGAGCGACTTTGTGGCTATCCTTCAAGCCGAGGGCGTCAGCGAAGGCAATGCGAATCTGACCGAGGACCTTGTTGACTTTTTCGCGCTCATCCGCGCCAAAGAAGACGGCGTCGCCATCAACGGCGCCAGTTTTGTCTTGAATAGCTTTCAGTTCTTCTGGCTTGAGGAACTTTGCAATTGGACTACGGACATCGCCATTCTCATAAAGAATGTAAGCAAGGCCACCCGCACCGTTTTTGCGGGCGAGCTCGGTAAACTCGTCAATCTGCTTGCGAGTAAACTTAGCACCACCAGGCACACGAATCGCTTTGACACAAGGCGTCTGAAAAACTTTGAATTCACAGCCTTTCAGATTATCAGTCAAATCAATCAATTCTAGCCCGTAGCGCAAATCTGGCTTGTCGGTGCCGTATTTATCCATGGCTTCGCGATACGGAATGCGCGGGACTTCTTCGCTAACCAATTCTTTGCCAGCAAAATCGGTGACCAACTTTTTGATTAGCGGCTCCATAGTCTGGCGGACGATTTCGCCATCATCAACGAAAGCCATCTCACAGTCGAGCTGATAGAAATCACCATAAAGACGATCGGCGCGCGGATCTTCATCACGGAAGCACGGTGCAATCTGGTAATAGCGCGGGACGCCGCCAACCATCAGGAGCTGCTTAAACTGCTGCGGAGCCTGCGGCAAGGCATAGAATTTGCCGGGATGCAAGCGAGAAGGCACGAGGAAATCGCGGGCGCCCTCGGGAGAAGAGTTGGCGAGAATCGGCGTGGTAATTTCGATAAAATCGTGATCGTCCATATACTTGCGCATAAAACGGTAATACTCGGCGCGGCGTCGGAGCATAGTCTGCATACTAGGGCGACGAAGATCGAGATAGCGGTATTTCAGACGCAATTCTTCGCCAGAAGGATCGCCTTCGTCGTGAGTATTGACGGGAAGCGGCTCGGATTTATTAATCAAAGTTAGATCATCGACGACAATTTCGATATCACCAGTGGCAATGTTGGGATTCTTTAATTCAGGAGCGCGTTCACGCACGGTACCTTCGGCTCGGACCACATATTCATCGCGCAACCCTTCGGCAATCCGGAAGGCTTCGGCGACTTCGGGAGTGATGACCAGCTGGATAATCCCTTTATGATCGCGCAAGTCAATAAAAATCAAACCACCGTGATCGCGGCGGGAATTCACCCAGCCAGCCACCTCGACTTTTTTACCAATTTCTGTCTTCAAATCTGTAGATAAACTTCTCATAGTCATAATTATACCACTAAGCGAAAAGAAAGAAAAGACTAAATTGAGGTTTATCATGGAGGCGAGTACCTGACAAGTAGTACCTTATGAGGGAGGATTATCTCTATTGTAGCACAGATGGTGAAAAATGTCAATGCTTATTTTAGAATTTTGACAATTCCCTGCTAGATACCATTAGGGTGTGCGGTTCTTTTCGGCGCGGTTGACAGCCCAGTATTCGACATCATTGAAGCGGTCGACAGCATAAATGAGGCGATCATCTTCGGAAAAAGACTGGACGTTTTTATTAAAGAAATAGACTAGGCTAACCTGATAGATACCGATAGCGGGAACATCGCTAACCCAGCGTTTGAGGAAGGTTTCGTATTTGGCAGCACGACCAGTGACGCTCATAGTGCTGCGCGAGCTCAAGATGAGATCGTCGACGAGCGCATTAGCATAATTAGAAAGGTTTAGCCCAGCGCTGGAAGCCTGAGAGGAGTGGTAATAGGCAAACAAGTCTAAATCGGCGCCAAATTCAACTTCGTAGAGGAGAATGTCGTAATTACGCTGACGGATAACGTTGGCGACGAAATCTTGACCAGGGTTATAGATCGACAGATCAACACGGAAGCCGAGGTTCTCCAGCTGATCTTTCCACTGCTCAGCGAGGGCCGGAAAATAGTCGGTGCTAATCGTGGCGAGGCGAAGAGTCTGGCCAGTAGCACCGGCCGCGACGAGCTCATCACTGGCAGCGGTAGGGTCATATTCGGGTAGAGCGGGTAGCTCGTCGACATTCAGCTCGGAAGTAAGGAGCGGATAATTTAGCGGATACTCATCGCCAAGGACGGAACGGATCTCGCCAATGTCGACGCCTTTCTGGATGGCCTGGCGGACGGAAAGATTGCTCAGCAAAGGGCTAGTAGTATTAAGAAAAGCAAACACGCCGCTAGCGAGAGAAGTTTGCTTCTCGTAAACAGTATCCTCAGGAAGTTGACTACGATAACCGGCAGAGAGCTCGGCGGTGGCAGTAACTTCCCCGCTGGAAACGGCGGCAACAATCTCTTCGGCGGTGCTATAAGTATGAATAGCGAAACTGTTGAGCATAGGCTTCGACTTATAATAATATGGATTCGCAGTGAGATAAACAATGCGCTCACCTTCACTAGAAACGCTCTGCATAGCGTTGAAAGTGAATGCGCCGGAAGTTACCGGATTGGAGCTAAAACTATGCTCGAGCAGCTGGCCAGGATTAACATCAGCGAGGATGTGAGCAGGGAGAATCGGCATATTGAGAGTAGAATCAAAATCAGCATAAGCGGACGGCAAAGCAAAAATCAACGTATCGCCTTGACGCTCGACGGTGACGCCAGCGAAGTTGGAAGAATAAATAGTATTAACCGTGGAATCTTTGGTGAGATTAACCGTAAAGAGGACGTCATCTAGAGTGATCGGCTCGCCGTCGGACCATTTGAGGCCGTCTTTAAGGGTGACGGACCAGACTTTGCCAGTTTCGTCAGGAACGATAGATGAGGCGAGACCTAAACCAACGTGACCAGAATAGTCGATCGTCGATAAAGTTGCGAACATTAACTTAGAGAGAACTTTTTCACTCTCGGTGGTAGCAAAAAGTGGATTGAGAGAGTTGACCCGGCCGATGGTGGCTTCGATGTAGGTGCCGCCGTCAACATAAGCCATCATGGAATAAGATTGCTTATACCAAAAAGCTTGGGTAAGCGCTAGTGAGATAATTACGATGACGAGCAAACACCACTCGAGAATCAATAATCGGACACGCTTAGCGTTAGGTAAGCGGTCGATGATGTTTTCCTGAATGTGCTCTTTGCTTTCCTCACGAGCGCGCTCAGAGAATTGCTCCCAACGCTTCGCTAACTTTTGCCCACGCTTTTTTGTAGTAGGTTTCATACCCGCGAATGTTTCCTCGACTTAGGACATTGGTATTATCAATAAGCACAAAATCGACAAGACGAAAACTGTGACGCAAATGATAGTGGTGTTATAAAGCGAGCGCTCAAGACCGCGGCGAGTAGTATATAACTCACCAGAGCTACCAAACCCAGCACCAAGAGAGGCGCCGCGTTGCTGCAAAAGAATCAACAAAATCGATAAAATTGCTGAGATAAAAGTTAGACTTTGAAATAGTGTTCCCAAATTCATATGTCTATTATACTCCAAATGGCGACAAAATACAACCCATTAACTTATAATTAAGTTTAAAACAGCGTTAATTACACTCATTACGGCGCTGGAAATCAGTGCGCCCCAGAAGCCCATCTCGACGCCAGGAAGGAGATGGATAGTGAGGATCACCATCGCGGTATTGATGATAATCGTGGAAATCCCCATCGTGAGGATGGCGAGGGGGAGAGCAAAAATCTTGATAAGTGGCTTGACAATGGAATTAACTAGTGAAAAGATAAGCCCGGCCACGAGAAAGAGAATCCAAGTCTCGGAAAAGACTTCTTTAGACTCGGGATTGATGGTACCGAGCCAACTAATACAAAGAAACATACCAAAACTCGACGCTAGCCAGCGAACAAGGAAAGTGAAAAGTTGTTTTTTAATCATAATTTAATTATAGCACGGGAGTGGATTTATTACAAAAATGTTAGGTTGATTTTGCGGACGGTTTTACAATCATCTGGCAGCGAGCAAGATTTAGTGGCACTTATTTTTTGGATAATGTACGATTTTTGCGCAAAAGGTAGAGAGTGAGCACGATAGCGGTAGCGGCTAATATCATAAGAGTGACTAGCACGACACATTGGAGATACCTTTCGTGCCGCTCAGCGCCATGTAGCATATAGTCACAGGTTGCCGTGTCTTCTGGCATACAAGTGCCAGCGATAAATTTCATAATATTCATAAGTTTATTTTAGCATACTTTTACGTTTTAATAAAGTATGGTAAGTAATAGCGAACCGGTGGGCTTCGTCGTCAATACGGGCGATGAGTTTGGCGATGTGAGAGTTGCTGGGCAGTGGCACAAAATGATCCTGTTCAAGACCGGGGATAATAATATTAACATTGGCATTCCGGGTATGGTCGCCGGATTTGTCGCGGCCAATGACGGGGATGTTGTGACTCCAAAGCATTTCTTTGACGGCGTTGACTTGGTTGATACCGCCGTCGAGAATGACTAGATCAGGAAAGTCCCATTCTTGATGTTTGAGGCGACGCTCGATGACTTCATGGAGATTGGCCGTATCGTCGTTTTTCTGATTGCGGAGTTTGAACTTGCGATATTCAGAACGGTCAGAAGCGCCATTAACAAAAACTACCATTGAGCCGACGACATTAGTGCCGGATTGGTGAGATATATCATAGCCTTCGATACGGCGGGGTGGGTTGGGAAGTTTAAGCATCTTTTGCAAATCGACTAGAGCCTGGTCGGAAGAAATGTCGAGAAATTCTTTATCGGAAAAGACAATTTTCTTTTGAAGTTCCTTGAGGCCGTAAAGTTGCTTCTTTAGCTCGGCGGCTTCTTCAAATTTTTCGGCCTTGGCGGCTTGTTGCATTTGTTTTTCGATTTCGCGGATTAACTTGTGGCGACCACCTTCGAGGTAAAGACGGAGTTTGCGCAAGTTCTTTTTGTATTCTTGTGATGTAGTACGACCAACTTCGATGCCAGGCGTGAGACCGAGATCGGTATTGAGAGTCTTCTTGCCATCGTAAGGCTTATCATAATACGGAAAAACTTTGCGAAGAATACGCAGGGCTTGAATCACGGCAGTTTTACCATAAAACGGCCCGATATAAGTGGCACTGTCATCTTGTGGCGTGCGAGTAAAACTCACATACGGAACTTCTGACTTCATATCAATGCGTACATAACTGACAGTTTTATCGTCGCGCAAAAGGATATTCCATTTGGGCTTGTAGCGCTTAATCATCTCGGACTCGAGAAAGAGCGCATCCATTTCGGTATCTACCGTAATCCAATCGGTAGTGGCGATTTCGCGAACAAGCGCGGCAGTCTTGGGATCTTTGACGGTATTATGAAAATATTGACGAACACGATTCTTGAGTACAGCGGCTTTGCCGACATAGATAACTTCCCCGTCGACGCTTTTGTGGAAGTAAACGCCAGGTGAAGCGGGCAGGGTTTTAAGTTTTTTCATCAGAGCCGCACGCATTTCGGGCGTGGGAAGCTGAGAACTTTGAAGATTCTTGTCGGGATCGGTCATAGTAAGTTGAATGGAAATTTAAGTTAATATATATTATTATTGTTCGGCAGAAGTCTGTTTGTCGATCTTGTTGGTGTATTGTTGAATCTGAGCAATGAGAGTCTTGTTGTGAACATAATGAGTGCCACCATCAACTTTTTCAATAGCGTAATAATCGTAAGTCCCCTCACTAGCGTCGCTGCTATTCCAAATCTTGTCAAGAACTTCCTTGAACTTAGCAGCGGTCTTTTCATCCATTTCTTTTTGGTAAAGGACTTTGCCCTGGTAATCGTAGCGCTTCATCGGGGCGAAATATTTGTCTTCGCATTTGCGAATCTGACGCTCTTCGAAATTAATTAGATAATAAGTATTGATATTGCTGCCGCCTTCACTTTCCAAAGTAGTCCACTGATCATCGGTAATAACTTGATAATCCCAGACGAACTTTTCGTTATTAAAGTTGCGGAAAAGTGCAAGACCGCCGATAGCAAGGGCTAAGACGACAATCGCGACAAACATTAACTTCATAGACTTCATACTTATATTATACACGATAAAATCGAGTTGTGGGAAAAGTTGGAGATATTTCACTCATTTTCGTCTTCGGAGACGGTGCGGAAAGACGGAAGTAATCGTCGCGTGGAAGATGATTCCCTGGGGCGAACAATAGCCCGTTCTGTACGGACCAGCGTGAAGGCCGACACGCCAAACAAAATTGCAAAGATGATCATAATTGGCACCCAACTTTCGGTGAAAGCCATCGCGATAAATAAGACGTTACTAAGAACTCGTCCTACCACGAGATGCTGCTCGACATTAACCCAAAACTCGGGCTTATATTCGCGTTTAATTTTAGCGTCATTGCACAAATTGGCACGATTAGTATCAACGATAATTGCGGTGCCTTCCTTGGCAATCGTATGAAAAAGTTTAAACAAAACGACCGTAACAATATTACAATCAAACACCATAGCAAGCAATGCCGCTATCATACCAAACATAGATAGATTGATGAAATAGGCGTAGTTTTGTTTTTTAAGAAATTTAGCAAAGGCAATACCGACCAACCCTGCGACAATGCTGAAGATGGATGTAAAGATGCCTAAAGTAAAACTATCGGAAAAGAATTTAATAACGTAGATGGTGACAATTTGAGAAAAGGCGCTCGATGAGAAAACTAAACCGTAGAAGAAGTCAGAAATACCCAGACGACGAAAACGCTGATCACTGGCAACCAGAGTGCGGAATTTCTTGAGATTAGTGCGTTTAGAGCGCGGGATATTTTGATCTTGATAGAGCGTCGAAAGAATTAACCGGCTGGCGACAATAATCACAACAACAATAAGACTTTGAATAAAACTAGTTTCGTAAATCAAACTACCAAAAATGACTGGAAAGATGACCGACGTGGCGTTGGACAGAGCCTTGTAATTACCGACAAACTTTTCGCGACCTTGATTCTTGACGCCGTCGGACTCGATAATATTGTAAACCGAATAGTAAAGACCTTCTTCCAGGCCACGTAAGGCGCCAAGTAGATAGGCAAAATCGACTACACGGGTCTGCAAGGTAATGATAGCGAGGAAATAAACAATATCCAATAGCATTGCGATACGCATAAGTGCCACCCGGTGTTTAGTCCGAGCGCGGTTGCGTAAGAAATAAATCGCAAAATAAGTAACCGCGACTTGCAGAATTTGATAAATCCCGAGCGGAATAATATTCTCACTAGAAACATCCAAAAAATATAACACAAAAAAGGTATCAATGAAATTGTCGATGATATGTTTGAGAATACGTAAGCTAAAAAGGATTTTGGGATTTTTATTTTTCATAATTTTGCTGATTACTGTCTTAGTATACATCTAATACTCAGATAAGTAAATATCTCCCAAGGCATAACTTGAGAGATAAAACATCCCCGGGGCAGAGCCCCGAGGAATTAAACCTGATCAATTATTAAATAATGTCGAAAATTTAGTTGGAACTGTAGCGGAATTGGACATCTTTGGGAAGTTCATCAAAAGTAACTTCTTCCCAGTTGATGACGCCGCGAGTAATATTAGTCTCGAGGCGAAGATAGGCGTCTTCGCGTAGCTCTTTATTAGCCTTAAAAGTATAATCTTTCATCTTGCCGTGCGCGTCATAAGTGCGGAGATTATATTCATACTCGCTGTGAGAAACTTGCTGAACATTAGCATTGTCGATTTGGACATAATAATTATCAGTTTTAAAGAAAAGAAAATAAGCCGTACATCCGCAAGCGGCGATAAAAAGTATAGCACCAAAAGTTAATAAAAGTTTATCTCTTAGGTTAGTCATAATTCTCCTTGTTATAATTATATAGTAAAGAAAATGATGACTTTTGTCGTGTGTTTAGAGTTACTTTTGGGCTACTTTTTTGTTGCGTCCAATGAGTCTTTGGATAAGCTGAACAAGATCAGCAGAATCTTTGTATTCATAAAATTGATTAGTAACAGCATAAAGCGAGCCAGAGACTTTAGCACCAGCCTGATAAATGCAACAAATCGGCGTACCACTATCAAACGCCCAACCTAGTTCAATGCCAAGACCAGTGGCAGGATAAGTGACTTCGGCAATGAATAAATCGAGGTTTTGATAAAAGTCGCGCGAGTTATTGCTGGCGGAGGTAGTTTCGTGAGGAAGAATGATGTCGTACTGAGAAAGTCCTGTGGCGGCGCGAATTGGTCGGTAGAGAAGATTTTCGTAGTCGTAGTGACGAGAGTGGCCGAGATAGATTTTCATTTTTTCGGATCCAGATTAGTCTCTTTGATAATGTAGATGGGGCGGTTTTTGACTTCGAGATAAGCCTTGGACAAGTATTGACCGATAATACCAATGGAGAAAAGTTGCACACCGCTAACAAAAACGATAATACAAACCAGTGACGGCCAACCACTCGTGGGGTCGCCGAAAGCAAGCGTGCGAACGATAATAAAAATAATAGCAATAAAAGCAACTAGACAGAAAATCAGGCCGACTAGTGAAGAAATCACCAACGGAACCGTCGAA
>CAZPCQ010000008.1:0-49797 GCA_964585155.1 uncultured Candidatus Saccharibacteria bacterium
CCTGACCACCGGTAAATCCGCACCATTCACGCGAAATCTGCATGAACTGCTCTTGATAAATCATAATGCCATAAGTGTTCTTAAGTGAATTCTCGAGGCCAGGGTGAAGATAAGTGATCGGCTCTTGACCGTGTTTGCGGCGAATGAACTGGTCGATGAACTGCATTGGGCCCGGACGATAGAGGGCCACCATAGCGATGATATCCTCGAAGCGGTTGGCCTGGAGATCTTTGAGGTAGCGTTTCATACCGGCAGATTCCAGCTGGAAGACGCCCGTAGTCTCGGCGCGTTGGAGGAGAGCATAAGTCTCGGGATCGTCGAGAGGCAGGGCATACATATCAACATCTTCGTGATAGACTTTGCGAATCATCCGGAGAGCGTTATTGATCACGGACAAGTTGGAAAGGCCGAGAAAGTCCATCTTGAGCAGGCCGAGTTCCTCGATCTGCGGGCCGGGATACTGAGTGGTGAGCGGACCCTTGGCGCTGACTTCCATCGGGAGAAATTTGACCAGATCATCGGGGGCAATCACGACACCACAAGCGTGGACGCCGTGACTACGGATAGTACCTTCCAAGCGTTCAGCGAAGTCCAGCACTTCGTGCGAGACTGGGTTACTGGCGTATTCCCGACTGAGTTCAGGTGCTTCTTTGATAGCACGGCTAATGGGTACGTGGTGACCTTGCTCAGGATCGGGAACGAGTTTGGCTAGGCGATCGGCATCAGCGTAAGGAACTTCCATCACGCGAGCGACATCGCGGACGGCCATTTTTCCCATCATTTTACCAAAAGTGACAATGTTACCGACGCGACCTTCACCGTATTTGCGAGTACAGTATTCAATCACTTCGTCACGCCGAGTATCTTGGATATCGGTATCGATATCTGGCATAGAAATACGATCAGGATTTAGGAAGCGCTCGAAAAGGAGATCGTATTTAAGCGGGTCCAGCTCGGTGATCCTGAGAGCATAGGCCAAAATGCTCCCAGCTGCGGAGCCACGGCCAGGGCCGTAAACAATACGCTGGGATTTGCCCCAGTTAATAAAGTCTTGGACGATCAAGAAGTAGCCGTTGTAACCCATTTTGTCCACCACGCTAAGTTCGTAGTCGATGCGGGGGAGGATTTTCATTTTTTCTTCGGCGCGCTCGGGCGTCTGGTCGACTTCCTCGAGCATCTTGCGGCAATCGGCGATTTTGAGATCAAGAGTATCATCGAGTTTGTAACCACAATAACGATAGACTAGCCCCTGGAAAACTAACTTATCGAGATAGGCTTTCTCAAGTTGCTGCGAAGTGGCTTTAGCGACATCGTCTAATTCTAACCGCTTGAGCGCATCTTCGGGCACGGGAAACTTTGGGATGAGAATGCGGCCGAGCTGCAAATCGACATTGCAACGATCGGCAATACGACGACTTTCGCGGACGGCTTCGGGGCAAGTCTTACCCCAGCGATCGATAATTTCCTGCGGTGGGATGACGTGCAACTCGAAATCTTTGAGCGACATACGGTTAGGATTGGAGAGGTTGGAAGCGGTACCAACACAAAGGAGAACTTCGTGAGCATCTTGATCTTCGTGCTTGAGGTAGTGCGCATCACAAGTTACTACCAACGGAATGCCGGTTTCGTCGTGGATTTTCATTAGTTCGTTGTTAACCTTGGTCTGCTCATCCCAGTGAGTGGGCGAGTCGGGATGACCGTGGTCTTGCATTTCTAGATAAAATCGGTCACCGTAAATACCATGATACCAGTTGACTAATTCTCGAGCGCGCTTGGGGTCGTCAGCACGGATGGCTTCGGAAATCTCGGAGCCAGCACAACCAGAAAGACAAATTACGCCTTCGCTATATTCTTCCATAATCTCATGGTCAATACGCGGTTTGTAATATTTACCATTAATCTCAGCCTCAGTCATCAAGCGGCAGAGATTCTCGAAGCCTTGATTGTTCATGGCGAGAAGGGTAATATGGAAACGCTGTTTGTCGTGAGCAGGGTCACGATCATGCCGATTACGTGCAGCGACGTAAGCCTCGAGCCCAAGAATTGGTTTAATGCCGGCGTCATTGCAAGTTTTGTAGAGTTCCACTAAGCCGCTCATAGTACCGTGATCGGTGACAGCGACGGCTTCCATCCCAAGATTTTTAACAAAATCAACTAGCTCGGGAATCTTAGTTAGACCGTCGAGCAAAGAGTAGTGAGTATGATTGTGTAGATGGACGAAATCGCTAGGCTTAAGCGGCTCGTCACCTTTGGTTACCTCCGTCATAATCTTATTATAGCGCATTTTGGGGATTTTGGGAGAAATTTGCGAGGTTTATTATTGTCTATCTTCTATCTCCCAGAAAAGAAGATACCAAAAAATGCTACATTCTTAGCAATACTAACAATCCTCTTGATGAACTTTATTTTTTGGCAGTTTTGCGGGGCTTTTTCTCGGCGGTAGTAGCGGCTTCGGCGGCAGCCTCGGTGAAGGCCTCGTCGACTACTTCGGCGGCGGCCTGCTCAGCAGCGTCCTCGGCGGCGTAGCGACGCTCTTGTTTTTCGATCACGCGGTTAGCAAAAGTTTTCACAATGCCACCAACTGAGGTCATACCTTTGACATTATCGACAATATCGTCAGCCTTAGTAGCGATCACTTGGCCAGTTTGGACAATTTTCTTAGCTTCATTGGATAAATCGATAAGTTTAATAATTAAGACAATCCCGGCGATGAGGAAAATCAGCAATGCGACCGAGAGCATAATTACTAAAATCCATTCTGCGACGTTCATATTTACCTCCATTTAGATTTAATATCGATCACTTGAGAGCAGCGCGAACCTCATCGGCGTAGTCTTCATTGTCCAATACATATTTGAGATGAGCGAGGAAATAATTCTTGGGGTCGCCAGTGGTCATCCATTCACCTTTAGTTTTCTCAACAATGACATCGCCCTGCTCGGCCATCTTGGTGATAGCATCGACCGTCCAGAGCTCGTCGTCGAGGCCAATATTATCCGGATTGAGATACTCAAAAACTTCTGGCGTCAAGAGATAGCGGCCGTAACTGGTGAGATTAGAAGGAGCGTCTTCGATTTTGGGCTTTTCAACAATATTATGCAAGGTCATTTTATCCTGATCGGCGAGTTTAATAATGCCATATTTATGCAAAACTTCGCGGGGCATTTCTTGAGCGATGATAATGGCTTTGGCCTCAGGATGCTGTGTGTAGGCGTCGATTAAAGTTTTGACGTCGGAACTACCGAATACGACGTCATCGGCATAAAGGACAACAAAAGCTTCGTCGTCATCAATATAATCACGGGCAGAAGCGATCGGCGAGCCATTACCATAAGGCAATTTTGGATCTTGCTCGATAATGGTAATCTTCGGGAAGTCGAGAACCTCTTGGACTGGCTGATAACGGTCGTCCTTACCTTGACTGTGAAGCTGAGCCTTTAACTTCTCAGCACTATTGTGAAAATAATCTTCATAGAAGGCTTTGCCGGCGGGGCTAGCCACGATAATAATCTCTTTAATTCCAGCAGCGATACATTCTTCGACAACTAGTTGCATAATCGGCTTCGCGCCAAAGGGTAGCATACTCTTGGGTACGGTCTTAGTGATTGGTAGATAACGGCTCGCGGCGCCAGCGTCAGTAATAATCGCTTTAGTAGGTGTACGATACTTCATAAAATCTCCTTAACGCCAATTATACCACAGGTGGCTATTTCTTGGTAGACTTCTTACCTTTCACTTTTGTGATCTTGCGAGATTCACGGATGGCTTCAGAGCGGGCTTCACGGTCTTCAATGCCTTGTTCGCGGTTGTGTACGCCGTAAATCAGACTGGAAATACCAAGAATCATCATATAAGCACCAAAGAAGCGCAAGAAGTCGATATTGGGCAAATGACCAGAGTTAAAGATGACGAAGCCAAAGACTACGCCACAAATCCCACAAAGTAGCCAAATAAAGCGATCAGTCGGATCAACGGTAGTACGGAAACCGATTAAAATCTCGAAAATGCCACGGATAGCCGTATAGGCAGCAAGGAGCGATAAATGCCAGACCATATCTTGATTAGCAACGAATAGCAAACCGAGACCAAAGGCCGCGTCAAAGAGTGCAACCAATGTCGAAACCAACCAACCGTCTTTGTGACGGCTGCGATAGAGTGAATTAGCAAATTCAATCACCGCTAGAGCTAGCAAGAAAATTCCGACCAACGGGATCAGGCTACCGGCGCTCTCGTTTGAAGTAAACAGCGTAATGCAACCGAAAAACAGCGCAACCGCTCCCTGAAAAATAAATACCAGCCAGTGACTATCAATATATTTACGCTTAATATGCGCCATAATACCTCCTAATTTATTCCATTATATCACGGTTTTGGTTAAATGGAAGAAAAAGTTTGTTAAAACTTGGCGGAGGTTGATTCTATATATTTATCAATCGTGAATTTATTAGGTTTTATGGCTTGGCGATGATTCTAACTTTTTCGTAAGATTCTGGGTTTTTGGATCGGTTTATATTATAATTTAGGTATGAGTGATTATTTTGAAGTAATCAAAATGGCGATTTTATGTTTCCCGTTCATTGCGTTTGCAATAAGTTTGCCATTTGTACTGAGTCAATACCATAAATACGGGTCGATCTCGGTATGGAAAAGTTTGGTAATTTATAGTTTTGTTTTGTATTTGACGTGCGCGTATTTTTTGGTAATTTTACCGCTGCCAGAGCGAAGTGCGGTGGCAGCGATGACGACACCGAGGACGCAACTAATTCCGTTTAAGTTCGTGGGGGATTTTGTAACGCACACTTCACTGAATATTTTTGATATAAAAACTTATTGGCCAGCACTGACGGAATCATATGTATTTGTGCCGCTATATAATATATTGCTGACTTTGCCATTTGGGATGTACTTGAGGTATTTTTGTAAAATGGATTTGAAACAGGCAGTGCTAGCGAGTTTTCTGCTGAGTTTATTTTTCGAGCTAACACAGCTGACGGGACTTTATTTTATTTATCCGCGCGGATATCGATTGTTCGATGTGGATGATTTAATGCTAAATACACTGGGTGGACTGCTGGGATATTTAGTAGTAAAGCCGCTGCTGCGAATTTTGCCAGACCCGGAGAAAGTTGATGCGGACACGCGTGAACGCGGGAAAGCAGTGTCGGGATTCCGGAGGACGTTGGCATTTTGGGGCGATATAGTGATTTATTTAATTTTGTGTTTGGTTTTCCGAATTATGACGGACTTCCGAGAAACTTGTGCGACTTTTGCAATAGTGTTTGCAATTTATTATTTAGTAATTCCGATAGTTTTGCGTGGAAGGACGTTGATGGAAAAGTTTTTAAAACTAAAAGTTGTGGATGAAGACGGTAATTATAATTGCGGAAGATTTGCGCTGAGAGAAATTCTATTCGTGGTATTATATCTGGCGGTACCGATTGGGTGTTTGGTACTTTTAGAAAATGTAGTAGTGCGGACAGCGTGGCCAGAAATATTGACGCTGGTGGTGATAGGGATTTATTTCGTGGGTTACGCGGTAGTGGCGTTTAAGTTTTTATTTACGGCAAAACCTTTGCTATATGAAAAATTAAGTAAGACGAAATTAGCGAGTACGATTAAATAGTTTTTATGACAAGTGAGACTAAGTAATATTTATTTTGACGATGCACGAATCTTCTGCGGTAACATTTTTTATTAAACAACAGGATGATATTTGGGTAACATTTTATTTTTATCTAATGCCGCATTTTCTCAAAAAAGTAAGTTTTGTGATATAATATATGGTATGTTGATTCGAGAAAATGTACCGATTGCGGGTTTGACGACGATGCGACTGGGCGGGGACGCGCGTTATGTGATAGAAGTGTCGACGCCGGATGACGTGAAGGAAGCGTACAAGTTTGCCGAGGAAAAAGAGTTGCCAGTTTGGATAATGGGCGGCGGGGCGAATACGATCGGACGTGATGATGGATATGATGGCGTGGTGATTCTAAATCGAATTCACGGGATCTTTGCGAAAGTGGAAGAAGATTACGTCGAGGTAGAAGATCTGAATGCAGAACTGAATGGCGAAAAGGAATTAGTTTTGACGGCAATGGGGGGAGAGATTTGGGACGATCTCGTACAGGTGGCGTGCGACCTAGAATACAGTGGAATCGAAGCGATGAGCCGAATCCCGGGGACAGTGGGAGCGGCACCGGTGCAAAATATCGGAGCGTATGGCCAAGATATAGCGCAGGTAATTGAGTCGGTAGAAGCGTATGACAGTCAGAAGCGAGAAATTGTACGGCTTACAAAAGACGAAATGCAGATGGGTTATCGGAATACGAGATTTAATTTTGGTGAAGATGCGGGGAGGTTTTTCATCATCTCGGTGACGATTAAATTAAAACGAGGACAACTAAAACCACCATTTTATAATTCCCTACAAAAGTATGTCGACGAGCATCAGGAGACGGACTTTTCGCCGCGGAATATCCGACGGATGGTGTCCATTATTCGGGATAGCAAGTTACCAGATCCGGAAAAAATAGCAAGTGCGGGAAGTTTTTTCAAAAATGTATATCTGACAATGGACGAAATAGCAGATGCAGAAGCAAAAGGAATTCCGGTCTGGAAGAATGAGGATGGTAGCGGGAAAATTAACTCGGGATGGTTGATTGAAAATTGTGGACTGAAAGGCAAGGAATTGTTTGGGTTCCGTGTGAGCAATAAGGCGGCTTTAGTATTAATAAATGAAAATGCGAAAAGTTACGCGGATCTCACAAAGGCACGGGAAGAGATCGTGAATACAGTATATGCAGAGTACGGCTATGTGTTAGAGCAGGAGCCGGTGGAGATATTTGACGGAAAAGATGAGACTAAGGTATGATATAATATTTTATCCACTTAATATAAGTTGGTAAAAGTGAACCTTTTGGTCTTCTAGATTTTAAGTTGGCAGTGCGGGGCTGGCGGGTTTGCACAAATATGATAGGAGAGTAGGAAATGAAGAAATTATATGGGTCGGAAATCGCGGAATACATGAAGGAAAATCAGGCACACCAAGTACGAAGCCTGAGGGCGCAGAAAAAGTGGCCAAAATTAGTAATCTTGCGCGACAATGATAATCCGGTGATCACAAAATACGTGCAACTGAAACAAAAATATGGCGAAGATATTGGCGTGACGGTGGAAGACTGGTGTCGAGAAGATTTGCCGACGGCGGTCGAGGAAGCAAATCGTGACGAAAATGTAGATGGGATAATTGTACAGTTACCGCTAAAAGATCCGGCAAAAACAGACGAAATCGTAAAACGAATCGCGCCAGAAAAAGACGTGGATGGGTTAGCGGGTGGTGATATTTTTGAGTCGGCGACGGCAACGGCGATAAATTGGCTGTTGGCGGGATACGATATTGATTTGACGCAGAAGCAAATCGCGATCGTGGGGCACGGCCGGCTAGTGGGTGGGCCATTAGAAAAAATGTGGCGAGATTCTGGCTATGATGTAACTATTTTTGACAGAGGGTCGGATTTATCGGAATTAAAGAATTACGACGTGATTGTAAGTGCGACAGGAGTGCCACATTTAATCAAGAATGAGATGGTGAAGCCGGGTGCGACAGTAGTGGATGCAGGGACGGCAAGCGAAGGCGGAGTATTAGTCGGCGATGTGGATGATGGAGTGAGAAAACGCGATGATTTAGCGGCGATTACGCCAAAAGTGGGCGGAGTAGGACCGCTGACGGTGACAGCATTGTTTGAACACGTCTTGATGGCGGCGAAAAAGTAAATCGGCGTTTAGCGAAATCCCCCGGTCTACGGACTGGGGGGATATTTGGTCGATAATATTATAAAGCGAAGTAATGAGTAGGGCAAGAATACACGGAATGGAAAACTTTAAGAGAAGTTTGAGAATCCGTTCTGTGCCTAAATATTTGTTTTCTTGACTATTTTGCACAAATTTCTCCTTTCTAAGTAGGTAAGTTTAATAAGGCTTGAGTTTTTATTTTTAGACAAAATAAAAACGCACAATCGGTTGACGATTATACGCTTTCTGAAAGATTACAAGCTGGGTCAACTTTTGTATTTTATAAAATTTTTAGGAAAAATGCAAGATAGTGTTGTAAATTTTACAACGTTTTCTTGGCTTCGTGGTTCTGTGCTTCGAGTTGCTCGGCAGCGATTTTGGCTCTGACTTCCTGCTCGATTTGTTCGCGGAGCTCATCTTCGTAAGTTTTTTCTTGCACTATGGCCGGCTCATTCGCATTATCTTGATTCTGTAAAATTTGCTTGGCATTAGTATCATCTTCTTGAGCCGTGGGAACGGACGGAGACATTTGTGCATTATGAGAAGATTCTAAACGCCAAGCATTGCGTCGCAAGATGGCGGTAATGATTCCCTGCAGTGCTACTAAGATAATTTCTGACAAGATTAATTTCCAAATCATATCTCCACCCATATCGTCTATCCAAATAACTAGTAGCAAGTCTATCCCTAAAAAGGCCGCACAGACTAGTGGAAGCGATTTGAAGAATTTAATAATTGCGGGCTGACCAGTGATATGCACAACTTGCGAAGAAAGAAAAGTACAAAATGCCGAGATAACTGCACCTGAACCAATAATTCTCCAAACAGTGTTTTGAGTTGTCGTATCCCAAGCGCCAAATACGCCCCAAACTAAAAGTATCCAGAGAATACTCCAAAAGAAATTGGCAATAAGTGCGGTAATAGAAAGCGCTCGTACTAGCATTAGCGAGTTATCCATACGGACAAAGTTATTGGTACTATACATTAAGACTAAGTACATAATTAATAATGTACTGATAACTTTTAACAAAGTAATATTCGTGCCAAAGAAAATCATCAGAATCGCCAAGAAAGCGCAGGAACAAATTAGAATAATCGTAGCAATGACAAGATATTTTTTGATGTCGTTAAGATTGATTCTGGATGTTGGTTGTGAATTGTTGTTTTGCATATTAAATATATTGTATTACGATTGTTGTAAAAGTTGCAGCTTATTTATTCTCAGCAAACATTCGTTGTTGCATGATTTGATAATTATCTAAGTACATTTTGTAGGTTTGATAGATTTCTGTATCTTCATAGTTAGTAGGACGAAAATTATTATTGAGATCAAGGATTTCCCCTTCGTTGTAAGAAATCAGAATTGGCGAGTGAGTAGCGATAATAAACTGTGAGCCGTGTTTGACGAGGTTGTCAATTAAACAAAGTAACGTCATTTGACGGCTAGGTGAAAGGGCGGCTTCGGGCTCATCGAGTATATAAAAACCGTGATCGTAAAAGCGATTTTGAACAAGTTTAAGAAATGATTCGCCATGTGAGCATTCGTGAAGATTGCCACCATAAACACCATAAAGCGGGCCAGCACCACATTCCTCACTGAGGCGAACGACTTCGGAAGCGACATTATAAAAACTTTCAGCGCGCAAAAAGTATTTAGTCTTGGGCTTGTGATGCCAGGCGATAGTTAGATATTCAGAAAGTTGCGAATGGGTAGTCTTGGTACTAAAATTAAAATGATGAGATCCACCCTCGGGATTAAGCCCTGCCGTTACGGCGATGGCTTCAATTAAGGTAGATTTACCAATACCGTTTTCGCCAATGAAAAAAGTAACTGGCCGACGAAGTTTGAGCTGATGAAAATTTTGGATAATAGGAATGCTAAAAGGATATTCTGTGAAATTAGGAACTTCGCTGCGATCAAGACGAATAAGGTTAGTGAAGAGGTCGGAGTTCATAAGAGCAGGCTAATCGCGTTTTAACATAACAGTAAAGGCCTCGGCAGGGATGTCGATTTTGCCGAAACGTTTCATACGGGCTTTGCCGCGCTTTTGTTTGTCAAGTAATTTGGCCTTGCGGTCACGATCACCGGTGTGAATCTTGACGGTAACGTCTTTGCGGTAGGCGCCGATGGTTTCGCGGGCGATAATTTTGGCGCCGATGGCGGCCTGGAGGGCGACTTCGTAATTTTGGCGAGGGATGACTTGTTTGAGTTTTTTGGTAATTTCCCTGCCCAGCGCGTCGGCTTCGCTGCGGTGGCACATCAAACTAAGGGCGTCCATCCGGTTCCCAGCAACCAGAAAATCAAGACGAACAAGGTCTTCAGGGCGGTAGTCGGAAAGTTCGTAGTTAAAACTAGCATAGCCAGAAGTGATACTTTTGAGCTGGTCGTAAAAGTCGGTCAATAAGTTGGCCATCGGGGCCTCGAAATCGATGACGGCGCGGTCTTCGATATAACTAAGGTTGGTCTGGTGGCCGCGTTTTTCGTTAATTAGGCCGAGGACGCCACCGATCATATTTTGCGGAAGGATGATTTCGCCTTTAACCCAAGGTTCGCGGATTTCCAAAATAGTAGATTGATCGGGCAAATCGGAAGCGGAGCGGATATTGTGATCTTCCCCATCGGTAGTAGTGACTTCATAATTGGTGGAGGGGTTCGTGATGACAAGGTCGAGACCAAACTCGCGCTCGAGACGTTCCTTAATAATATCCATATGAAGCAGGCCGAGAAAACCAATGCGGAGACCAAAACCGAGGACGGGAGAATTCTCTGGCTCGAAATGCAGAGCGGAGTCGGACATAGCAAGTTTTTCGACAGCCTCTTTGAGATCTTCGTATTGGTCGTTGGAGACCGGGAAAAAGCCGGCGTAGACAAAAGGTAAGACATTTTTGTAGCCGGGGAGAGGCTGGGCGGCAGGATGCTTGGTTAGAGTCACAGTATCGCCAACTTTGGCTTCGCGAGTAGTCTTGAGATTAGTCACGATGTAGCCGATTTCGCCGGCGTTGAGGCTGGGGTGAGGTGTCATTTTGGGAGTGAGAGCGCCAACCTCGAGGGCGAGACCGTTGGTATTCGTGGCCATCATTTTGATTTCAGCGTTTTTGTCGATCCGGCCTTCGAAAATGCGAACATAGAGTACGACCCCGCGGTAATCGTCAAAATAAGAGTCGAAAATCAGAGCACGGGTAGCGTCGGCGGAAACCCGGCTCGATGCGCCAAGATCGCGCGGAGCGGGAGCGGATGTGATGATGCGGTCGAGAATCTTATCAATGTTGTAGCCAGTCTTGGCGGAAACAGGAATGATTTCTTCGGGCTTGCAACCGAGGAGATTAACGATTTGACTGGTAACTTTCTCAACGTCGGCAGCAGGTAAATCAACTTTGTTAATCACCGGAATGATATATAAATCTTGCTCGAGAGCGAGGTAGACATTCGCCAAAGTCTGGGCCTGGATACCCTGAGTAGCGTCAACTACGAGTACGGCAGTTTCGACGGCCTGAAGCGAGCGGGAAACTTCGTAAGAAAAGTCGACGTGACCGGGAGTATCAATGAGGTTAAGTTGATAACCTTTCCAATTCATCTGAACGGGAGCGAGTTTAATCGTGATACCCTTTTCGCGCTCGAGATCCATCGAGTCGAGCAACTGAGATTTCATTTCGCGAGTAGAAACCGTGCCGGTCAGCTCCATCATACGATCGGCAATGGTCGACTTGCCGTGATCGATGTGAGCAATAATGCAGAAATTACGGATATTTGATTGATTCATATGGTATAATAATATCATATGAAGGTTATTTTGGCAATCTCTGGGGGGATTGATTCGATGGTGATGTTGGATGTCATGGGGTCGTATTGGCGCAAGGCAGTAATAGACCAGTGGGAAGAGTTAGAAAAATTCGGAACGGCGCGGGCGAGGATCGTAGCGGCGACTTATGATCACGGAACGCGTCCATCAGCAGAGGATGATGTACGTTTCGTGCAGAGAGTTTGTATGGAAGATTTTGACTTGGCTTGTTTTGCGGGGCAAGATGAACTGGGCGAAAAGGTGGCGGAAGAAGTGGCGCGAGGGCATCGGTATGAGTTTTTGCGAGAAATTGCGAAACAGCTAGATGATCCGAAAAGATTTATGTCGCGAAACCCCTATCAAAAGAAACCGAAATCGCCGCCAATGATTCCAGGACCGACAGTAATTTATACGGCGCACCATTTGGATGATTTGGTGGAAACGGTGGCAATCAATTTGCTACGCGGAACAGGCTGGCGGGGGCTAGCAGTACTAGACGCGCCAGACGTACGCAGACCATTCTTGGAGGCAGAACTAATGCCGGAACCGCTGCGAGGCTTGGTGCCGTTTGATAAGAAGACAATTTTGGAGTATGCGGCGAGGTTTGGCGTGCATTTCCGACAAGACCCGACGAATAACGAGGATAATTATTTGCGGAATCGGGTGCGGGAGAAGTTGAAGGATTTTGATAAGAAGCAGGAAATTTATGACTTGTGGCAGAAACAGAAAAAATTAAAGGCGGAGATTGATGAAATCGTAGCGGAACTTTTGCCGGGGAGTGGCGAGGCGTGGCAACGAAAGTGGTTTGAAGATTTGGACGAAAAAGTAGCGCTGGAAATCTTGCGCGCAGGGACTTTGCGGGCAGGAATTAGTGCGACACGGCCACAACTGGAGAATTTCCGGCAGGCGATTTTGACTTATGCGCCGGGGAAAAGTTTTAATTTGCCGGGTGATAAACTGGTGAAGTTTACGAAGAGTGAGTTTTATTTAGAATAATTTGAGATAACTATGATATAATGATGATAATTTAAGTGGAGTTTGATGATGATTACAAAAGCGATTATTCCGGTGGCAGGCTGGGGAACACGACGATTGCCGATTACAAAAGTGATTGAGAAGTCGATGTTGCCGGTGGGAAATCGGCCGCTAGTGGATTATTCGGTGCAAGAATTGATCGCGGCGGGGGTGACGGATATTTATATGGTAATCTCAAATGTGGAGCCGTGCCAAGTGAAAGCGTTCTACAGCGATAACATTGCGCTAAATAAATATTTGGAAGAGCGAGGAAAGACCGACCGGCTAAAACTCGCGAAAACTTTGCCAGATAATGTAAAAATTCATTATCTTACACAAGATCCGTCGGGAAAGTATGGGACGGCAGTGCCGATCGCGATGGTAGTGGAGGAATATAATATTGATGAGCCGGTGCTGGTGTTTATGGGAGATGATTTTATTTGGAATCCGGGCGGCGAGTCGTGTACGGAATCGTTGCTAAAAACTTTGCAAAATGAGGATGAGTCGGCGATTTTTGGGGCGGAGATTGCGCGTGAGGAAGTGGAACGCTATGGTGTATTCCAAGTGGAAGACGGAAAGTTGGTAGAGGTAGTAGAGAAACCAAAGCCAGAAGATGCACCGTCGAATTTAATCAATGTGAGTAAATATGCAATGTCGCCAAAACTACTGCGCGAAATTACAAAGTATGTAAAAGAAAATGATTTTGGACCAACTGACCAGGAATACGTAGTAACTGATCCGATCATGAGTTACATCAATGCGGGCGGAGTGATGCGGGTGGCGACGAATGAAGGTGAATACTTGGATGGGGGGACGACTGGAGGATGGATACACGCTAATAATGTTGTCTGCTCAAGCCAGCCTCGCTGATTTCCGGTTTATACTGCGTCAATGGATGCGTTACTCGCGGTGAATTTTTCTTCGAAAAATTCTACAATAGCGCGTATCCTCGGAGATGAAAGTAAACTTTCACCTCTCTCGGATACTACTATTGGACAACGTATGTTAAATACGTTTCGCTGCGTTGCTCCCATTTCCTTGTATAATTCCAGAACTAAGCGAGGGTTCGAGATATCGTTCCTTGAATAAGCCTAATACTTTGACAAGGGGTCGAGCTATTATTCCGTTCGCTGCGTTCCCTCATCTCCTTATATGATTCTAGGGTTGAGCGAGAGTTTAATAACTTGAGATTCATATCACCAGATGAATAAGGAGACGGGATTTTGGGTGAAAAGTGGCATTTTTGGGAGATTTTTGCACATTTTTATGCATATGGTGATATAATAGTTTTATGAGAAAGAAGCATACCGAACCAAGTTATCAAGAAATGATCGGGCGCGTGGTGGAGCGGCTCCGGACCGAAAAAGGCTGGACGCAAGCAGAGCTGGCGGAAGCGGTGGGGAGTAGTCAGTCAGCGATTCACCGAATTGAAAAGGGGCGACAAAATATTTCCCTGGATTTGACGAAAAAGTTGTCGCGAGCGCTGGGCGGACAAATTTTGTCGGTGAATGATTCAGTATCGCAGAGTTATCGAATTAACGGCGGAAAAGAGTTGCACGGCGAGGCGACGATTAATACGAGTAAAAACGCGGCGGTAGCGCTACTGTGTGCTTCCCTACTAAATAGCGGCGTGACAACACTGAAACATTTGGCGAGGATCGAGGAAGTGTTTCGGATTATCGAAGTACTGGAATCGATTGGCGTGAAGTGTCACTGGATTAACGAAAATCAAGATTTGGAGATTGTGCCGCCAGAAAAGTTGGAGATGCACAAGATTGACGTGGAGGCAGCGCGGAAGACGCGGTCGATTTTGATGTTTATGGGGCCACTGCTACATAAGTTTCGCTATTTCCGATTGCCATATGCAGGAGGATGTACACTGGGGACGCGGACGATCGAGCCGCACCTGAGGGCGCTCTCGGATTTTGGGCTGAAAGTGGATGCAGCGAGCTGTAGTGGGTTTTATGAAATCAATGTAGACGAGAAACAGACGCGTAAGGCACAACTTGCATCAACGAAAGCGATTGAATCAGTGCGGTCAGCGTATCCATCGAAGCGGATCGTACTAATCGAGCGAGGTGACACGGTGACGGAAAACGTACTGATGGCAGCGGCGTTATATCCGGGGGAGACAGTAATTGTAGGAGCATCGTCAAATTATATGGTGCAAGATTTGTGTTTTTTCTTGGAAAAACTAGGGGTGAAAATTCGGGGGATTGGGTCGACCACCTTGAGAGTCCATGGCAAGGCGGAGATTAACCAGGATGTGGAATATGCGCCAGCAGAAGACCCGATCGAGGCGATGTCGTTCATTGCGGTGGCGCTAGTGACGAAATCTTGCTTGACGATTCGACGAGCGCCGATCGAGTTTTTGGAAATTGAACTAGAAATTTTGAAGAGCATGGGTGCGAAAATTGACCGTTCGCCAGAGTATTATAGTGCAAACGGGCGGACACGGCTGGTGGATCTGAAGATTCACAAGGCAGAACTGGTAGCGCCGACGGATAAGATTGCGCCAATGCCGTTCCCGGGCTTAAATATTGATAATTTGCCATTCTTCTCAGTGATTGCGGCGACGGCGAAGGGACGCACACTGATCCACGACTGGGTGTTTGAGAATCGGGCGGTATATATTACTTATCTAGAGAGCCTAAATGCGCGAGTAGAACTACTTGATGCACATCGAGTCTACATTGAGGGGCCGACGAACTGGCGAGCGACAGAACTAGTGGCACCGCCAGCACTCAGGCCGGCAGTGGTAGTAATGATTGCGATGCTGGCGGCACCGGGAACTTCAATTTTGAGGAATATTTACTCAATTAACCGAGGGTATCAAGATTTTGCAGCGAGGTTGAATAAACTTGGTGCGGATATTAAGCCGCTGTTGGAAATCTAGTATAGATGGGGCTGGGGGAGCGGAGAGATATGTAGTATTATAATTAACCAGGAAATTTGTAGTGCAAAGTGGTTATGATGTAGCACACTTTGAGCAAAACTTACAAGCACAGCCGTGATAGAAAATGTTGTAAAATTAACTTGCTGATGCTTGCGGAAAAGTGACAGAAAATGTTGTAATTGTGAGAAAAAGTGCGGAAATAAGTTGGCTATGCTTGCAAGAAGCGTGGTGAATATATTCTAAAAACGGCCAAAAATGGGATTTTGGACTTTTTTGGACGCTTGTGCTTGTTATTTAGAAAAAATTTGTTATATACTGGCACTGTGGGCGGACAAAAAGCATTGACAGAGCACCTTAGTTTAAGAATGAAGGGAGGCAGGTATGGTTCTAACGATTCGTATTTGGTTCTTGGAAATCAAAATTAGTCTAACGCTAAAATAGCAAATCTGATTCTACTGTAGCGAGTAGAATTATGATAAGCTAAACAATACCTTTATACATCCATTCTAACAAGTTTTAATAGCAGAGTCAATGCTTTTCCCGCCCATAGAGACATGATAAAGAGTCCGAGCGAAGAAATGTTATTAAATATTTCTTCCGAGGCGACGCAATTATTCCTAGAATGAAGTTCTATGATATAATTGTATTAACAAAGGAAGGTAATATGACGAAAAAAGTTACAAAAGCAGAAACAGCCAACGAGGATGCCGGAAAGAAGCAAGCGTTGGACCTCGCGATTCAGCAAATTACAAAACAGTTCGGGACGGGCGCGATTATGAAACTCGGTGATACGAGGAAGATTGATGTGGAACTTTTACCATCGGGATCACTATCGCTAGACTTGGCACTGGGTGGTGGCTATCCGAAGGGGCGAATTATTGAGATCTATGGGCCAGAGTCTTCGGGCAAGACGACCTTGGCGCTGCACGCAATCGCGGAGATGCAGAAACAAGGCGGGCAGGCAGCATTTATCGACGCCGAGCACGCGCTGGATCCGGCTTATGCAAAGAAAATTGGCGTGGATACGGATAACTTATTCATCTCGCAGCCAGATAACGGTGAGCAGGCGCTGGAGATTTGCGAAACGTTGGTGAGAAGTGGAGCGGTGGATCTAATCGTGGTGGACTCGGTAGCAGCGCTAGTGCCGCAGGCGGAAATTGATGGTGATATGGGTGATGCGCAAATGGGTTTGCAGGCACGACTAATGTCACAGGCAATGCGAAAACTAACCGGGATCATTTCTAAATCGAAGGCAACGGTGATTTTCATTAACCAGATTCGGATGAAGATTGGCGTGATGTTTGGAAATCCGGAAACGACGACAGGCGGAAATGCACTGAAGTTTTATGCGTCGGTACGGATGGACATTCGGCGAATTGGACAAATCAAGAATGGCGAAGACATTGCCGGTAACCGGACAAAAGTGAAAATCGTGAAGAACAAAATCGCAGCGCCTTTCCGGACGGCGGAGTTTGACATTATGTACAACGAAGGCATTAGCAAGACGGGCGATATTCTGGACATCGCGATTCAGAAAAATATTATCGAAAAGGCTGGAGCGTTCTTGAAATACAAAGGCGAAACGATCGCGCAAGGACGAGAAAATGCGAAAGATTTACTAAAGAAAAACCCAGAATTGATGAATGAAATCGAGCATCAGGTGCGAGTGGCAGCAAAACTAGACAAAGACGAAGAAGCGGCCGAAGAAGAACTCACTGAGGAAGTTACTAAAGAATAATGCTTCAAATCGAAGGGTTGGGAGATACAAAAAAGTCAGATTGGTTGGAGGAAGCGGCCAACCAATCTGACTTGAGGACTATCACACAACTAACCTCAGGAGTGCGTGATCCAAACCGGGTAAATGTGTTTGTAAACGGAAAGTTTGCATTCTCACTAGACGTGAAACAAGTTGTGGATCTAAATGTAAAAGTTGGACGAAAACTCAGCGAGGAAGATCTACATAAGTTGCACGAAGCGTCGGAGTTTGGGAAACTTTATCAGCGGGCACTAGAATGGGCGCTGACACGACCACATTCGCTGCGAGAAACGCGAGATTATCTAAAACGAAGACAGCTAAAGCGCGTGCAGACAAATCGGAAGCGCAAAAATGAAGAGCTGAAACTTTTACCAGAAATTCAAAACTCTGCTATCGAACTAGTAGTAGAGAGATTACAAGAGCGAGGATATGTGGACGACCAAAAGTTCGCTGAATACTATGTCGAGAATCGGTTTGTGAAAAAAGGCGTTAGTAAAAAGCGTTTAGAGATGGAGCTGCGCAAAAAAGGTGTAGCAGAAGATGTGATTAAAAAAGTACTGGCGGAAACGACACGTGATGACAAAGAAGAACTGGCGAAAATGATTCAAAAAAAGTGGAAAAAGTACACAAAAGAAAAACTTATAGCGTATCTAGTGCGGCAGGGATTTCGCTACGATGAGGTGCAGGAAGCGGTGGCGCAAAAGTATAGTGAAAGTGAAGCGGAAAGATGGTAATACATTGCAATAAGATTTTTGAAAATTTTTATTGTAATTTTTACAACTATTTTGTAGGCGTGTGATATAATGGAAGTATGTTGTTCAGCGGAAATAAGTTGAAAGGTTGCCCAGTACTGAGCCTACACGTGAGCGGAGAGATTGCGCGAGTGACGGAGCCGATTGTGGACCCAAATAGCCTGAAAGTAATCGGTTTCAAACTGGAGGGAAAATTGATTCGGGACGAAGTGGGTGACATCCTGCCGATTGATAGTGTACGAGAATTCTCGCGGCTAGGAATGATCGTGGATTCAATAGACGAGTTCGTGAAGGCGGAAGATGTGATGCGAATACAGAAAGTGTTGGAGCTGAATTTTGCGTTGATAGGACTAAAAGTAGTGACGCGAAAAGGTACAAAACTTGGGAAAGTAGCAGATTTTGTTGTAGATGTGGGGAGTTGGTATATACAACAAATCGTAGTGCAGCGGCCGTTTATGAAAGCGTTTTTTGATCCCGAGTTGACGATTTCGCGAAAAAAGATTGTGGAAGTGACGGATTATGAAGTGATTATTAAAGATGAGCATGACCGCGTAAAGAGTAAGGTTGAGAAAGTAAATGCGGCGGATTTTGTACCGAATTTCGTGAATCCATTCCGTGAGCCGGATTTTGCGAATGAGAAGAAATTGAGGGGGTGATATTGAGTGCATCTATATCTTTTGGCTTGCTTCACGATTAACCGCCACTTTTTTAGAAGAGTATCGTCCTATACGGCGTTCATTATGAAATACGGTCGCATTCTCTATGGTTGAAGTTTGATTTCTTGCTTGGGTAGGTCTTGGATAGTGGTGGCGAGGATTTCGCGGAGAAGGTCGGGGTTCTCGGAATCATCAAGAATGTACATTAGACGCTTGGCACTAGTATAAGGTAGCTGAGTGGGTAAGTTATATTTCTGATTATTGACAGTGGTTTTGATAAGGATTTGGTTATCGTAAATACCGCCGATGAGGACGCCATCCTGGTAAAGCAGATATTCTCCCATCATTGGACGGAGGCGAGTATCGCCAAAAGTGGATAACTTTTCGAAAACTTGATTAGCAAAATCTTTAGTAGTACTCATATTATTTTTTAACCTTGATGAGTGATGGACGCCAGAGTGCAGGATAGTCAGGCAAACCGAGTAGTGTAGCAATAGTGGCGGCGACGTTGGTGAGGCCAGGGTCTTTGAGATTGGCACTCTTGTATAACTTGGCGTTCTTGGTATTATCATAGAAGATGCAGGGGACGGGGTTAGTAGTGTGAGCGGTCTTGGGCTGACCGTCTTTGTCGAGAAGTTCTTCGGCGTTGCCGTGGTCGGCGGTAATCAGCATCATACCGCCAAGTGCGTCGACTTTTTCGGCGAGGCGAGCAAGTTGAATATCAATGGCTTCCATCGCTGCAATAGTTGGCTCGAGCTCACCAAAATGGCCAACCATATCACCGCCGGGGAAGTTTAGCCGAATGAACTTAATCTTGTCCATAGCATCGAGGGCAATATCGGCAATCTCAGCGGATTTCATCCACGGACGAGTATTGAAGGGACGAGTGTCAGAGACGATCTCTACCTGACCTTCGCGAGGGGCCTTTTTATAACTATTGCCGTTAAAATAATAAGTAATATGACCAAACTTGACGGTCTCGGAAATGGCAACTTGGGAAATCTTGTTCTGGCTGAGGAAGACATTGAGCGGACTCTGGATCTCGACGGGTGGGACAAGGATATTCTTGGGGATATGCTTGTCGGAATTGTACTCGGTGAGGGCGGCAAAGTAAATATCGGGCAGCCAATTCCCTGACTGTTGAGAAGCGGAATCTTTGGGGCCGTCGAGTTTTAACTTAGTCTTGCCTTTGAGTGAGAACTTGCCGTCCTCAACTTTAGTCTCGGCGATAGCGGGTCGCTTAACTTTGCTACCGGGCTTGGCGCGATCGAATTTGTCAAAATCGACTTCGGTGAAGGCACGAGCAATCTCAACAGCGCGGTCGGCGCGGAAATCGTAGTAGATAAAAGCGTCGCCGTCTTTGACTTTGCCGACGGGAAGGACTTTGCGGCTGGCTTTAGCAGTAGAAGCGCGAGCCATAATAGCACGAGCGGCTAGAGCAGAATGTGCGGCGAGATCTTCGACAATGACGAAAGGCGGGAGATATTGATCTTGAATGCGCGGGTTTTCTTTGCGGAAAGTGCGGATGGCCTCACTAGCAGTCTTGAACTGGCGCGGAGCCTGACCGTGAACCATCATATCCCAGCCAAGTTTGACCATATTCCAATCGTTCTCGTAGCGGTCAGCGGTGGCAACCATTCGGCCAGCACCAGAAGCGATGCGGAAATCAGCATCCTTAAACTTACGGCAAAAACTCTCAAGGCGTTCGATGTATTTCGGTTCAGATTGCGGAGGAACATCACGACCGTCAAAGACGCAGTGAATGCGAATTTTGCGAATACCTTCGGCGTAGGCCTGAGCAATCATTTTCTCAAGATGAGCAATGTCGCTATGGACGCCGCCATCAGAAAAAATACCAGCGAAATGTAAAGTATGATCCTTGACGATGCTGTCTTTGCTACCTTTCTTGAGCCATTTGATAGCACCTTGCCAGGCGCGCGATTGCCAAATGTCGCCAGTGGCAAAAGCGGCTTCAACTTGGGCGACGCCTTGTTTGATGATCTGGCCAGAACCAAGAGCATTATGGCCAACTTCGGAGTTACCCATTTGGCCAGGCATAATACCAACTGCCTCGCCAGAAGCAGCAAGAGGAATATTAAGATACTTAAGCATGGCCTGGTCAAGAAACTCAGTATGAGCCTGACGCACAGCATTACCGCTGCGCCGAGGCGACAAACCGACGCCATCCATCACTACTAAAACTACTGGTCCGTCATAATGTAACTTTTGCATATGTATATATTATAGCATAGACGGAATATTTTGAGTAAAAATCAGCTCAGCTGGCGAACCTTTAAACATTCCCACTAGTTTCTACTGTCCCGTGAATATGGGAAATTTAGATTCGCTGAATCACTTGCTGCCTGATAGAAAGTTCTAAAATCTTTGACTAAAGTCAACCGCAAAAGTTCCACAAACCGTTGTGCTGACTTTTGCTAGATTTTAGGACTTTCTATATAGGGTCTCGTGATAGGCGATCTAAATTCCCCATATTCATGCAATAAGACCGAATTTTGGTATTTTAGCCATTTTTGGCAGTTTTTTGATGAAAATTATTCACCTGGTGATATATTATGGCTTGGGAACTTGTTGAGTAATACAGTGAATATTACCACCACCGAGCAAGATCTCGCGAGCGTAAATTGGCTCGACAACTTTGTCGGGGAAGAGCTCTTGTATAGTATCGACAGCGGCTTGGTCGTGTTCGTCGCCGAAGATAGGCACAATAACGGCACCGTTACAGTTATAGTAATTGATATAACTGGCTGGTAGGCGGTCACCTTCGTTGCGCGGGAAAGTGCCCTCAACAACATCGACGCCTTTGGACTCTTCAGCAGTGATAGTAACCGGGTTGGGAACGTGAATCTTAACAACTTCAATCTTGCGACCTTTGGCGTCGGTAACGCTCTCGAGATAGTCAAGTGCGGCTTTGGAACGCTCATATTGAGGATCATCTTGGTTGTCCTCCCAGGCGAGAACGACCTTGCCGGGAGCGACGAATTGACAAATATTATCGACGTGACCATTGGTATCCTCGTCCATATAAATTCCCTTTGGAATCCATAGAACTTTTTCGGCGCCAAGGTATTCTTTAAGTTTTTCTTCGATTTGATCTTTAGTCATACTCGGGTTACGGCCGGGGTCGAGCAGACACTCTTCGGTGGTCAAAATAGTACCTTCACCATCACTGTGGATGGAGCCGCCCTCGAGGACAAAATCGTTAGTACGGTAACGATTGACGGCTTCGATGGCACACATTTTGGCGGCAACAAGGTCGTCTTGGTCCCACGGGAAATAGAGACCGTTAACGAGGCCACCCCAAGCGTTGAAGGACCAGTCGACGGCGCGCATATTGCCTTTGCCATTTACCAAAAAAGTGGCACCACAGTCACGAATCCAGGAGTCGTTATTGCTAATCTCGACGACCTGAACGCCCGGCAGATTGAGGTTTAGGGCAATAGGATATTCGCGAGGACTGACGCCTAAAACGACGGGCTCGTATTTTGCAATAGTACTGGCAACTTCAGTAAAAACATGTTCGGCGCGTTCAGCGTTGCTGCGCCAGTTGTCGCCGCGCTCTGGCCAGAGCATGTAGGTACAGCGGTGTTCGGCAAGCTCGGAAGGCATATAAAAGCCATCTTGTTTTGGAGTGCTATTATCAATTCGCATTTTTTAATCCTTTCTAACAAGTGACAGCAGGATATCGCTTAATGTTGATACCCTGTCATCACTTATTTTTATCTAGCGCGAGCTCCGGGCTCGGACGCGTTTGGTAGTTTTTGTTTGACGAGAAACTTGTTTGCGGCTCATATTCCAGACCATAATTTCACCGATGATAATCGCAAGGGCCGCACCTACGATGAGAGGCCAGTTGTATTCAAACATTTCAAGATTGAACTCGGGGAAGAGAGTGAAGAAGAGAGCTATAAGGATAAGCAAGAATGGAACAACACCAAACAGGGTAATCTTAATCTTGCCACCGTTGATCCAGTAACCTTTTTTCACAGCAGGACCTTGCTTGTGGAGTTTGAGGAAGGCCATAAACATTGGTAAGTATGAGAGCAGGAGCGTAACTAAACTAAGAGAGAAGAAGGTCCAGAATAAGTTGGTGAGGTCGGGGACAAATTGAGCAACAATCACACCACCAATCGCGATAAGGGCGCCGACAATGCCAGTCCAGATGGAAACAACGTAGGGGACACCATCTTTGTTGCGCTTGGCCCAAGATTTCGGGAAAGTGCCGTCTTCGGCAGCGTAGGCAATGACGGAGTTGACGCCGAAATTCCAAGAGGAAATATTGGCGATGAGGGTATAGATGAACATTCCGCCAACTATGACGGTAATGGCCTTGATAGCGGCAGCAGAGAAGCCAGCCGTGGCGAGCAAAATATTATAACTATCGAGCAGACCAGAATCGGTACTAATCTCTTCAAGCGGAATAGCAACACCGATACCGAATGAAGCGAGCAGGTAGAAAACGGCAATCAGAATGCCGCCGACGATGACAGCTTTGGGGATTTCTTTCTTAGGATTGTCCATATCATCGCTGAAGGTAGAAACGACTTCAAAGCCGAGCATATTAAAGATAATGAGCGCCACGAAGCCGAGACCAGTGAAGTCAAACTTGCCATCAGCACCAACCATTGGCAGGAAGTCAGTCCAGGAATTGACTGGGTTGGCACTACCCTGAGTAACTAAAACGTAAATGCCAAGCGCTCCAATGCCAGCCATAAAAATGAACTTACAGATGGCGCCGAGGTTGGAGAGCCAGGCACTTTGAGAGATACGAAGCACGCCTAGCACACTTACTAATAATATATAGCCTAGCTGAATAGCAAGAATAACTGGCCAGGTCATCTCGAAGCCGAGCATTTGCAAAAGGTAGGTTGTAACGAGATCAGCAAGTGAGGCGACCCAAAGTGGGTAGTTGACCCAGTAGAACCAAGCGACGCGCCCCGCCCATTTGGGGCCGAAGGCCTTTTTCACCCAGGTATACATACCGCCCTCGGATGGATACTGAGTGCCGAGCTCGGCAGAGATGAGGCCGTAAGGTACGAAGAAGCCGATAAGCATAATAATCCACCAGATATACTGGGAGTTGCCAATCGAGGCGGTTGGTGCAACTGCGTCACCAACAAGGATGATACAGACCGTCGCAAGAACGGCGCTGAACAGCCGGAATTTATGTTTTTGTTTAGTTTTTGGCATTACTTTTCCTCCTTATGCCTCTTAATCTCGTCGAGCGCCTTTTGCGCTACATCACCAAAATACAAAACTAAACCACGTTGAGCAGTGAGACGATTTTCAGCCTCATCCCAACAAATCGAAGCGGGACCATCCATAACGCTGTCGGTAACTTCTTCGCCGCGCATCGCTGGGAGACAATGCATAAATTTGACATCAGGATTGTGGGTGGCGGCAAGCATTTCGTCGTTAACTTGGTACTTCGGATAAAACTCACGCATATAAACTTCTTTGGGGGTTTCCTTATCGTAAAGACCATACCAGACATCAGTATAGATAAAGTCGGCGCCTTCGAGAACTTCGGGGTTGTCAGAAACGTGGACGCTACCGCCGTACATTTGGACGTTGGCGCGGCCGATCTTGAGATAATCGTCAGAAAGCCACTTGGCGGGAGGCGCGTATTGGACAAAGTTCATACCCATTTTGGTCGTAATCATCATAAGTGAAGCACAGACCTGAGTACAATCGCCAACGAAAATAACTTTGACATCTTGGAGGGGCTTGCCTTTCGGAAGGTGATCAAAGATGGTGATAATGTCACCGATTTCCTGGGTAGGATGATTGTAATCGGACATACCATTGATGACGGGGACGGTAGATTGCTGGGCAAGCTCAACGACACTTTCGTGGCGATCGACGCGCGCCATAATCATATTAACCATCCGGCAAAGGACTTTGGCAGTGTCGCCAATACTTTCGTGCGCACCGAGCTGAATCGCGCCTGGAGCAAGATTGAGTGCGTGACCGCCGAGCTGCTCCATCGCGACTTCAAAAGAAACGCGGGTACGAGTGGACTTTTGCTCGAAGATCATAGCCAAATTTTTGTGATAAAGAGTTTCCAGCGTACCGCCGGATTTAATAAAACTACGAACCGTGGAAGAAGTCTTGATAACGTCGAGAATCTCGGACTGATCAAAATCAGTCGTATCAAGGAAATCTTTGTGGGACGGAGTCTTATGGGATAGTTCATAAGGATTATACATAAACTTATTATATATGATTTTTGAGATAAACACAAGCAGAATATTGAAGATAAGTGGATTTTTAACAGAAAGTTGATCGAGAAAGAGAGAAGTTGGCAACGAAAGACAGAGTTGTGGTATAATGTGAGTATGGGAATTGAGAGGAGTAATGATACTGAAAAACCGCGCCGCGTACTAGATACAACGGTAAATGAGGATGATTTGGCCGAGCAGGCGGAAGAAGCAACTTTGCGCCCACTGACTTTCGCAGATTACATTGGACAAGAGCGTCTGAAAAACAATCTAAAACTTGCCATTGACGCCGTAAAAAAGCGGGATGATGGAACTTCGCTGGACCACGTGTTGCTGTATGGGCCGCCAGGTTTGGGAAAAACAACGATGGCGAATATTATTGCGCACGAGTTGGGAGCGAATCTACGGGTGACAAGTGGGCCGGCGATCGAGCGAGCGGGGGATTTGGCATCGATTCTGACGAATCTGCAACCGGGAGACGTGTTGTTTATTGATGAGATTCATCGGTTAAAACGGGCGGTGGAGGAAGTGCTGTATTCGGCGATGGAAGATTATAAATTGGATATTATGATCGGAAAAGGACCGGCGGCGAGGTCAGTAAGGTTGGATTTGCCAAAGTTCACTGTGGTGGGGGCGACAACGCGGACCGGTTCCCTAGCGGGGCCGCTGCGGGATCGGTTTGGGCTAATTCATCGATTGGAATATTATAAATTGCCGGAAATTGAAAGAATCATCGCGCGAACGGCGAGTATTCTAGGGACGAAAATTGACGATGAGGCGACAGCATTACTCTCGACGAGGTCGCGCTTGACGCCGAGGATCGCAAACCGGCTAACAAAGCGCGTACGCGATTATGCGGAAGTACACGGGGACGGGTATATTAGTACGGAGCTAGCGCAGGGAGCGCTGGATTTGATGGAAATCGACGATTTAGGGCTGGATCCGGCGGATCGGAATATGCTGGAATTAATGTTGGAGAATTACGGTGACCGGCCAGTGGGACTGACGACAATCGCAGCTCTGACCGGTGACGAAGCGGCAACGATTGAAGACTATTATGAACCATACATGCTGCAACTAGGACTGATTGAGCGGACACCAAGAGGACGCGCCGTGACGGCAAAAGCGAAGAAACATTTGGAAAAAGTAAAAAGTATGCAGCGCAAATAGGAAGTTGTGCTATAATAAGAAAAGTAAAGAGAGGAGTTTTATGAAAAAACTAGAAAAAGGCACTAAAACTTGGGCAAACTTAGCAGCAGCATTTGCGGGCGAGTCGCAAGCGGCAATGAAGTATACTTATTTTGCGTCGAAAGCGAAAAAAGAAGGTTACGAGCAGATTAAAGGAATCTTCGAGGAAACCTCGGCAAACGAAAAGGAGCACGCAAAAGTTTGGTTTAAATATCTAAACGGCGGTGATATTCCGACCACCAGCGATAACCTTGAAGCAGCAGCAGCGGGCGAAAACTATGAGTGGACTGATATGTACAACACTTTCGCAAAAGATGCACGCGAGGAAGGTTACGATGAAATCGCGGCGAAGTTTGAGTTAGTAGCAGGAATCGAGAAGGAACACGAAGCACGCTATCTGAAACTCAAGGCGAACGTGGATGCCGATATGGTATTTAAGAGCGATGAAGTAACGGTCTGGAAATGCCGCAATTGTGGTTATGTCTATACCGGTAAGGAGGCGCCACAAATTTGTCCAGCTTGTAGCCACCCACAGGCGTTCTTTGAGATTCGGGCGGAGAACTACTAGGAAAAGTCTAAAAGATAAGATAACTTTAACTCCCGAAGGCCACCTTCGGGAGTTTTTGTATGTGATCACTACGGAACTGAGGGTCTTGTGAGAAAAGTTTTCGAGACGAAATTAGGGAGTAGAGATTCTATGTGAAACCTTTTGAGGTACTGTTAGAAAATACAGCTCAACCCACTACTCGATCTTGCCATTGTTGGGACAAATCTTGGGTTTAGCAGAAGTATCATTTTCACCGCTAGTACTGTCGAGCGGGTGCGTGTGCCAACAGTTGGCGGTAATCCAAAAGTTTTTGTCGAGAGATTGGCCCTCACCACCGTCGAGGAAGAGCTCATATTGAGGGTAGGGGAAGAAAAGATCGGCGGGGTCAAGACGAGACTCGACGCGACGGACGAGCTGGTTGGTACGACCAGTAGAGTCGACTTGGACTTGGACACCGACGAAGTCGACACTCTTACCTTCAGCATCATACAAAGTAGTAGCGAAGTCCATGGTGGTGTCCGCGTAGGGTAGCGAGACAATGAGGATGACGCTATCGGTAGAATCAAAACTTAAGCCAGTAAAGTCGACCGAGCAGGCAAATTCGGAATTCGTAGTACAAACAACACGGAAGGGTTCATTATTTCCCCACTTGTTAATATTGCCGGCTGATTGAAGAGCACTGTAAGGTATTTCACTAGTAATCTGCTCGGCGCTCTGATCGGTAGGCATAAGGACGACAGTGCTATAATCAGCACCGTTGTTCGGCGTATGAAAATCATCAATACTCATATCTTTCTTCGTGCGAATAAGAGTCAGTGCAACAGTGGGAGGGATGGTTTTGAGGTCGGCGCGCTGCAAAGTCTGACCGTCTGGAGAGACGACGAAATCTTTTCGATCGCCTTCGTTGAGTTGAGAATACCACTGGAAACGAACTTTTTTGACGTCTTGAATACGAGTAGGTTGCTCCGTACTATTATTACTATAGACGCCAAGCGGAACCGCTTTGGAAGGGGTGTCCTTACTGAGGGTGCCACGGTAATCGGGAACCGTATCGCTAAGAATGACACAAGTATAGGCTTGGTCAGATGAGTTATCGGCGTTATTACCGGTGGGCGCGGTTTGCTGAAGTTTAACCTCGACATTATCAGGATTGTCACCGTTATAACCATCTCCATACAAGTAGCGGGCAACACCGATACCATTTTCGGTACAGTTGTGAGAAAAAAGTGTCTCATAGGCTCTAGAGTCGCAATCACCGGCATTGCCGCCGCCCTGGAGACAAGCATAGTAACGATTCACTGCGGTCTTAGCATCTTCGACGCCGGCGATAGCAGCATCATAAGCGGAACGAGATAAGTCATCGTTGGAGCTCTGGGTGGCTTCAGATAAAATAATACGAATAAAACTAACTGTCACGACGCCAAACAAAATGGTAGCAAAAATTACGACATAGAACGACGCCATACCACGCTTAGTTTTGGCTGGATCTAAACTTAACCTCTTCATAGTATTATTATACACCACTTCCCGCCGTTCGTGCGGCAAAATTAAATTTATTTATTCCACAATAATTGAACTCAGAGCCGAGATCAAGCAAATTACTAGAAGTCGCCATATTATCTTGATAAGTATAATCGTCGACATTACAGTAGTCGCCACCGCGAACGATATTGACATCTCCGCGGCCGGTCGCGAGGATGAAGGTGCCGGAGAAATAGGAGCGGAGGGTGACAGAATCTTGAGAAACTGGGAAGATGGTAAGTTCGTACAAGTCGAGAGCAATGTCAGACATTTCGAGATAATTATCTTGGAAATCATTAACCGAATTAAGAGCGCCGTTACGAAGTTCCGAGATATTGATTTCTCGATTTCCTGTGGTCTGATAGTCCTTATTCACATTAACAGAACAAGCGAGATAAGTTTTATCGGTAAAGCGCAATAACTTAAAGTCTTCTTTCAGCTCGTCATTATATCTAACTTGACGGAGATTGCTAGCCTCTTGACCATAATAAGTGTTCCAAACGTAAGAATAATCACCAGTACAGAAGACGCCGCCATATTGAACCGGACCTTCGATACCGGTGGCTTCATCCGTGGAAACCCCTTCCCAGCTCTGATAAATAAAGTTGTAAGCATTATCCTCGATACATTTGCGCTGAGCCTCGGACTCTTGATTATTAGCATCGCTAGGCAAGAGTGAGTAGCAGAGACTAATACTATCAATAGAAGGGGCGGAATTGATAGAAGTAGTAAGCTCGGAAACGAGATTACGACCGACACTGTTAACAGCTTTGAGCGTGATCCCCTTGCGGTAGAGGGCGGAAATACTAGTAGTGACAGTGGCAATAGCGATCATAAGCATGGCCATAAAAGCCGTAACGAGTGAGACCTCGATAAGAGTAAAGCCAGTTTTGGTAGACTTTTGAGAAAGTTTTGAAGTTTTTTGATTATTAAATTTCGTTTTCATTAAGCGCCCTCCGGATTATATAAACGTATGATGGAATCGAGCGAGGTAGGGGCGCTGTTACCAGAGCCGTACCAACAAGTTTCGATATAGAAATCATAATATTGCGGGTGACCAGTACTGCGGAGGTCGGGGCCAGCGACGGCGACCACCCAGATACCCTCGACGGCAGCAATATATAGATACTGGTTTAGCCCAATACTGGAAATATCCGTCGTAGAGTCACCGCCGATGCGTGGAGAAGTATAGATAATGCGGGCACCGAGGGGAGCCTCACGGAAAATTTCGCCATTAGTAGCGCGGACAATGACGGAAGGCGGTATGGCACCGCTGTAGGCAGATTTTGAAGAAACCAATTGACGAGTATTCAGCACGAAGGCGTTATTTTGAATGAGAAGTTGGTTACCATTGGCGTAAACTTCTTGGCAAGAATCAAGTGGATACTCGATGGAAAAACCGCCGTCGGCAGCGCTCGAAACAGCACCGTCAGTAATATTTTTCCAGACTTCCTCGTATTGTTGACACTTTTCGCCAGGTCCAAGATTGGGATCATCGCAGGTCGGTAAGGTTGCTTCGGAAATGTAGGAACTATGGATGAAGCGTAGGGCTTCGGCTTGGGCGTTAAGCTCGTTACGGGCGGTAACGAGCTCGAGAGAACGTTCGCTAGCATCAAGACCCATATTCATCATCGCAACAGTAATGATGGCAACAAGTGAGAAAATAGCGAAGGCGAGCGTAACTTCGATAATAGTATCTCCACGTTTTACTTTAGTCTTTAGCGGCATGCACTTTCCTCCTCGGTTAAAATATTAATAGCAGAAGTGTTGCGGCCGTCGATGGCGAGATTGACTTGACGGGCGAGAGCAGAACCATCACCGGGTTTGACGCAAATCTTAACTTGATGGTCGGCGTCGGCGAAGAATCGATCTTCGTTGTGGCTCTGGCCAGGATTGCGACGGTAGAGCTCGCGGATTTCTTTGAGGACTTCGATGAAATCAGCATTGGCACGCTGATCGTCTGGAGTGCATTGATCGCGGAGATTGAGATCCAACTTGGATGCTTCGGGAGTATATGGCGCGAAATAAGTATGTACAGTGCCAGAAGTGGGCGTGCGCGAGATAATAATAACGCCTTTGAACGGCTCGTTTTGATCTGGCGCGGTCTGCATAAGGCTGGCCTCCCAGAGCGGAGTATAACGAGAAACGGTAGTTTGCTGCTCAGGGTCAGTGCTGCCGCAAAAGAGCTGGACGTCGGCGGCTTCGGAGACAAATTCTTCGAGAAAAGTCTGATTGCTGCTAATAGATATATCGGCGGAGCCAACCAGAGTGGCAGAATAGACGCTGCGAGTATCCTCAGTGCTATCGTCGTACTGATGGCCGAAGACGAGAATCTTGCCGAGAATAGCGCGATTACCCGTTTCACTATCGGAATCACCTTTGCCAAAAGATTCGGGACTAATAACTTCACTATAAATACGGCTGAGATATTCAGCAAAACTGTTGAGCGAGTCGAGATAGCGCTGGCGAGCGATGCTGGTATAGGAACCGCCGATGAGACCAACCAGCATTAGGCCGGTGATAGCAAGGACAAGCATAACTTCGATGAGGGTAAAGCCTTCCTTGCTATCGACGGCAGAGATGGACTTGGATGCGGGTTTTGAGGTGACTTTCCTACGCATAGATTAGTACCTCGGTGGTAGTTCCCTAGTGTAGGCTTCGGTGTAGCTGGAATCATAGCGGCCGGCTTGCGCGTAAGCCCAGAGATAAGCATCAGCGCTGAGATTGAAGGCTTCGCCAGGGATAGCGCGAGCGTTGGTACCTTCGCCAAGAGTTTCTTCATTAGTCTTGTTAGAGGCAGCGGTAGGACGGTCTTCCGAGGTGTTGGTAATAGGATCGGAGCCATAGGAACGATTGAGATCGATACTTTTCGCAATAATAGGGCCATTGATAGTCAGCTGATTGGAACAAATTGGTAAATTCCTATCATTGTAATCTTTGACGTGGGCTGGAGTGCCCGGCTCGGTGGCGTTACCGTGACCGTCAGTCTTCCCGTCCTTGAAGCCGAAACAAGTGTCAATTCTGTTCTTAGCGATAAGCCAGGCATCGATCCTAGTGACGTTGCTATGAATATTGATATCATCGGCAAAAATGATGATTTGCGGAAGTTGGTAAATAGATGGGTAAGTACGCCCAGTATCGGCTAGCGTAATGTCTTGCGTAATATCAAGCGTACCGCCAGCATTAACAATTACGGTATGATCAACATTTTGCAAACCATCAGCACTGCTAGTAGTGGCAAGAGACTTGAGATAAGTGGCGAGTCGAGCGCGGAAGGTAGAGCCAGCTTCGACACCAGAAAGCCCGTAGGTTGGCCCAACATTTGAGACGGTCAAAGGTGAAATATTCCATAATGGCTCACCTGCGATACCGAGACCATTAATCGCTCCATTGAAACTGAGTGCCGTACCGGAACCAAAGCCGCCAGTATGTTCGGAATAGATGATACCGCCAACTACGGCAAGATATTCACTCCAAGAGCCGAAGTTGTTGCGGTTACCGCTGCCGCGGGGGTTAATAACCGTTCCGCCAAAGACAGGGTTGAGGTAGCGATTCGCGATGGTGGTCTGGACATCACCGTTAGTAAAGAGGCTACCATTCCAGAGATTTAGAGCTGGTTTCTTGGCGATGGTACGGCAGGCAGCGTCGTAGATCGCCCAGTATGATTTACCCTCCGAATGCCATTCCTCGGACACTGGGTTGGAGTGAGTAATGCCATACCAATACTCGAGTTTGAAGCCGAATGAATTACAGTACTTATCGCCAACGTAATCTGAAATAATTACATCCGCTGAAGTAGTAGCGTTATATATCTTTTTGGTACTATCGTGAGTATATGGCGCGTTGTAACCTTCGCCCCACGAGCCGCCAACCTCGCTGATGATGGCGCAGCCATTGCGGAATCTGTTTCTATCGCCACCATATTTCTTTTGGAGATACCAAGAACAAGTATCTAGATTATTATTGTACAGTTCCCTTTCTTTATCTGTTGCAAAGAGATTGCCTTTGGAGATATCGTCATATGGGTCGACATTAACTTTTGGATCATAGACGACGGCTTGCGCTTCCATTAGGCGACGAGTAGCGTAACTAGTGGCATAGCCATTCCAGCTAACATTATCGCCAACTTCACCAGCATAGATAAAACCACTATCAGGACTACCAGAAACTGGGCCAGTTACAGGCAAGTTAGTCTGGGGGTCGGTATCGCCGGGCTTAAGTGGATCCTCGGGGCGAGTAACCGATAAGCAGGCCTTAGACTTGCCTTCCTCAATAGGTTGGCCTTCGACTGGGTAATAGATCCAGTGGTCGTGAACAAGGTCGTGATTTGGAGTATAGAGAGTTTCGCCAGTGGAGCTAACGATCTGAGCAGAAGCTCCATCTCTTTCTTTATCGTAGGCTCTATATGTGTACCAGCCATCGTGCCAAGTATGATAATCATTCCAAAATGGATTCCCTTGCCAGTCGGCCTCCCAACCACCGATCCAGTAACCTTCGTGCCACTCAGCAATCATTGGAGAGGCACTAGAATAGGTGAAATAGTGCGTTCCGTTTGGCGCCGTAGCATCGCTGCGAGTATAAAATCCGAGATTAGTCATAATTGTGTCGTCTGCTATCTCTTCTGCGGAGGCTGGAGAGTAATCATTAACATACAGACCATCACTAGTAAAGTTACTGTCAATTTCGTATTCACCTCTTCTTTTGTCGTCACCTTCACCACCAGTTTTTTCGGTTGTATTTCCAATCTTACGGTAGGCGGTTTGACCAATGACGCCGCCAGATTTATACTCAATATGCTCAGGCTTTCCGGTTGCACATGGATCTGTCCACTGATTCGGCGGCGTTCCTACTAGGCCGGGCCGACAAGTACTGGCAACCGTTTCTGTATGATAAATAGTAGCTGCTTTAAAGAGATATTTGCCCCCATTAATATCATCGTTCTCTTCCTCGCGTTTCATCGGATTGGGGTTGTCTTCACGAGTATACATTGGTAGGTTCATATAAGTCGACGATGAGGCATAAGTCTTTTCTTGTCGTCTTACTTCATCGCGATCCAGCCAAATGGTAGCATCTTCGAACGAAATTTCTTCGCAGACGACGACGGTTTCGCCTTCCTTAATATCACGAATTCTGTAAGTGTTGTTTCCAGAAACCTTTTGCCAGGATTTCCCATTGCGGTATTGAGGAGAAGTGTCGTAGAACATAGTACCAGTATTTATAATCTTGTTAATCTCTCCGTCCGAGCGGTCGTCTGATGAGCGATAAACCTCCCAGTCTACTTTTAGCTGGTCAGCGTTTCGGAACTCATCTTTGGCCTCAATTGGCTCGACGGCGCCGCCGCCCCTAGCCTCATACTTATACATTAATTCGTGGTAGAAAGTTGCATCAATTTCACTCTTTGTCGTACTAAGGTATAACGTGACCGTATCTTCACCCTCGTCGTTTGACGTGGCGGAACGTTGGATGCCGGACGCACCGGTGGCCTGTACAGTAGACCTAGAAATAAAGCGGATTTGACCAGCCTGCTCGGTTTCAACTTCTTCGCGACCGACGGTAACACAGGCTCTGGAGTCTTCGGTACCACTAGAGGCAGCAGAATCCATATCAAATCTACCGTTATTCTCTTTCCACTTAATATTCTTGGGTTCATAGATAATCCTCGAACAGACTTCGACGCTGCCACTCTCAGGAACTTTAACTTGGATATTTTGCACGCCTAGGAATTCACTCCACCAAGCACTGCCCCCCGGCCCAGAGTCATTATTGACTAATGCCCGTGGATTGGTGACGGATTTGTCATTCTGGATCTGACCGTCGATAGTAACTTCGGTGCGCCAGTTGGTAGTAGCGGGACCATAAGTACCCTGAATCTTCGGACGATTATAACTCATCTGGTGCCAGAGTACGACGTTGAAGGTGTCGGCCTGCGTGACATAGTTCTTCGTAACGGTTTCAAAATCTGGAGTATCGGCACCAGCCTCACGGTTGCTAGTGGAAGTGCTACTAATGAAAGACCAGGCCGCAAAACTACTTTCGGAGGTTTCGTCGCGCCAGTCAACATTCCAACAGAACCAAGAAGTATCGTTCCAAGACTTATTAAAGGTGGCCCCAAACTTTTGTGCCGTAAGAAAGTCACCATAGACCGTATCCCAGTCTTCGACGCCAGATAAAGTACTGGGGCCGATATACTTAGTGCTGTGACCATCTGCACCGCCCATACGCGCCATCCATTTAACATTTACAGCGCCAACTTGCTGGCCAAGGAATTGGTAATTCGGCTTGGTACCTCGCCATTTTTCCCAAGCCAATAAGTAGTAGTGCGTAGCGCCAACGGCCTTACATTGGCTAGTTAAGATGGTTGCGGCAACGGACTTACCGTCCGCACCGCGAATTATAGTATTGCTACCATCACTGGCCAGAGGATGCAGCCGCCAGCTTGCGCCAGCGCAGTCGTCGTTCCACCAGCGACCACTTTCAACATAATTCTTACAACCAGCATCAGAGGTATCATTGGCACTATCATTGACGCCGCCGCCGGTATAACTAACGGCACCGGCTTGCGGAGCGACTAGGATCCCACAAAATACGGCTACTGCTGCTAATAAAATAGCTACGCCAATGTTTTTCTTTTTTAACATATCAATCCTCCCATCCTGGCTGATCATCACCAATCCAGCCCTGCTGTTCGCCAATTAAATCACTAACTTTTGCGGAATATTCATCCCCTTTTTCTTGATTCCCGACCTTGTAATAACTGATATATAATATACTGTAATATAAGATCTGCTGATCCAGATCTAGAGCATCGACACTATGTGAAATGGAGTCTGCTACTCTGAGAGCATCTTCGTACCTGCTATTGTCTATATAGAAACTGGCCTGAGCGATCTTCACGGCGACTTCATTCTCGCGCCCACCGGCGGTATCGAGCGTACTATTCACCGCATCCTGAACGGCTTGGAGTTTTTCTTCTTCGGTAGCGTCGCTGGGGCGCTGATTATAGAAATTCTGGAGGAGGTCGCGGTAATCGGCGATGTCTTGAGTAGTACTGCCGTTAATCTCAGGGATTTCGTTGACAGTGCGATGGCTGAGGTGAATAATCAAGAAAATCAGACCGATAATCGCGGCGGCAGTAAGGATGACGCCGGCGATAATGACAATGATCGGGGCGACTTTTTGGCGCTTGACGTTGCGGGTTTGCTTTTTCGCAGCGCGCTTGCGGTTTTGCTCAGCGAAGGGGTCTTCTTGCCGCGAAGACCAGCGGCCAATATTGCCCGTAGTAAACTGAATGTCGGGCTTCTGATTGGATTTTTTATCCGATGGAGAATTGCTCATAGTTATATTTTAACATAAGTTCTTCAAATGTGGGAGAGATTTTGCGAGATTTTTTCTGTTCGGGTTTTGTCGCTTAAATGCTAATAGTGTTGTCAACATTTACGAACTTTCGAACAGGGGTGGGATTTTTCTCAATGCTAACATTACTGTTAGCATTGCAACCGAACAACATACTCCTTCGTTGACAGTGTGTCAATGAAGAAATTTCCGTGACAGGGGCGAGTTGTTGGCCTTCGTTGGCAGCGTGTCAACGAAGCGTTTTTTAGAGGAATTATAAAATAGTAAAAAGTGCTGTTTGACGATCCATATTTTACCCGAACAAAACTATTCTAGACTAAATACCAAAGAGGAAGGCGAGCCATTGCTCGAGGTTGTTCATAGTGGTGGTGGCGATGGTGGTTTCGTCGGCGGAAGTGGTTTTGTGTTTGGTGCGGGCGGCTTCGGAATTGTCGGGGAGATAGATCATGGTCTCGCCGGGGAGCATTTTCCCCTGGTATTTGCGGGCGGCGAGCTCCTGATATTCGTAGGAGCGGTAATATTCGTTCTCTAATTCCAAAGTTTCGACTTCGAGCTCGAGGAGGGCCTTTTCGCGCTGGCGACCCATTAATTCTTGAGCGAGCGACCAGTTGCGAGACATCGCGTCGATCGAGCCCCAAGTCCAAACGAGACAAAAAATCGCAGCAACTGCCAAAATTACGTGCTCAAAAGTGAAGAGCTCGTGTTTTAACCAATACTGCGCTTTGCGGAGGCGGGTTTGGAGTTCGGTCATGGTTATATTATAGCACAAGTTGAATGACTTGCGGGGCAATATCTAATTCAAACAATTATAACGACGGTTTGAGTAACAACTTCGTGGTGGGGGCGGTTGGGTGTCGAAAATGCTCCGCATTTTCTCACTGTCGGGCGTCGCCTCGAAAGAGTAAATGAATTTACTCTTTACTCGTCTCCTACGACATTTCGTACCGCTGCGCTGACGCGCAGAGGTTCTCACTGGCTCTGTTTATTAGTAGATAAACATCCTAAAAAGGCTATTTTCCGTACTGGTGGGGGCGGTTGGGTTCGAACCAACGGCCAAGCGGTTATGAGCCGCCTGCTCTAACCCCTGAGCTACGCCCCCAGTGGGTGACAGATTATATCTGCATAACTACATTATAGCACAAAACTCGCGAGTCTGTTATAATATTATGGTGAATATTACGAGAATTGTTAAGGAAATCGAAGCGGGAAATTTGGTGATTACACCGACGGATACGGTGTATGGGATTTTGGCGGACGCGATGAATGCGGAGGCGGTGGAAAAAGTTTACCAGGCGAAGCAGCGAAGTAAGCAGAAGCCGCTGTTGTTGCTAGTGAGTGATATAGAGATGCTACGTGAGTACGTAAAAGAACTTAGCTCGCAGGAAGAAGAAATTATCGAGAAATATTGGCCGGGGAAGTTGACGATACTGCTGAAGAAGAATGAGAAAGTTAGTGGTGCGATTACGAATGGCGGGGAGCTGGTAGGAATCCGGATGCCAGATAATACGGAATTACGGGAGCTAATTAGAAAGGTCGGGCGGCCGGTGGTGTCGACGAGTGCGAATTTGTCGGAGAAGGTGACGGTGACGAATCCGGAGCTGCTGGAACCGGAGGTATTGAAATATATTAGTTACGTGGAGAATGCGGGGACGGTGAATAGCGCTCCGTCGGTGATTATAAAAGTCGTGAATGGGGAGATCGAAATAGTGCGGGGTGGGGAGATGATGGAGAAGTTAAAGTTATCACAGCACTGAGACTATTTCAGCGCGTTATCGATTTTTTTCTTCACTGAACCCCATTCTAATAACATTTTATAGATGGAGAGGCTAATCATTTTGTAAGTTTTGCTTGGGATAGTAGTAGGGCGTAGGGTTTTTGGCGGAGGGTAAACTCGAGCATGGCTTCCCTTGCCACTACGAGTGTCGACTTGAGGACTGAGCTTCTTACGGACTTTAATCCAGCAATCTTGCATGTAGTTGCATTTTTACGATGACTATGCTGCAGTAGGCTTTGAAGTTGGATGAGTTTTGTATTATAAAATCCGAACAAAGGAAGAAAATGAAGAAAAAGTTTAAGATTATTTTGATTTTTTGAAAATGTTTATGATATAATGGAAAGTATGGATGGTCATGACAACGACGAAAACGCGAATAATACTGGTTCGACGCAGGGTGGGATTTTTAGTACGCCGGATCTCACGGTGAATGCGGAAAATATTGCGCAGCCGACACAAGATGGACAGAGTAGTGAGCAGAAGCGGGTGGCGTCGATTTTTGCGAATACAGATACGGGGCGGCAGGCGCAGCGGCTGAACGACGCGATGGAAGCACAAACGGCGCCGATAGCGGATGACGTGGTGATAAATAATGGACCGCGGACGAAGGGTAAGTTGCCGATTATTTTGCTGATGATAGTGTTGGTGGGGGCGGTGATTGGGATTGTGGTGTGGATAGTGATGAGGAATGTGTCGGGAGGAACGTCTGATACTACTCGTGAGGTTAGTATAGAACAGGCAAAGGTGGATTTTGACCGTTTTGCGACTTATCTGTTGTATGGTGAAAGTCGAGATGAGCTAAGCGAAAACTATAACATTAATTATATTTATAAGATCGATCAAGAACTTGTTACCCCAACCGATGAGTATTGGAAAAATGCGGATAACCTACTGAATACTGCAGTAGAGTCGTATGATCACGTGAAGGACAATAAAGAATCATTGGTTGCAGCGCTAAAATCGTACCGTGAGGCTTTTGATTTTGTAGACGTTTACAGAGCGGTCGTGAACCCATCTGATGATGACATAGTCAATGCTTACCTTGCGTCTGGCGAAGGAGGTGCCGTGTCTTTGGTAAATCAGACTTATAGTCCTTTTGGTGATTCATCAGTGGCGATAGCATACGTGGAGGCGCGCAAGTCGCAATATAATGCCTTGATCGATATCTTAAAACTCTATTCTGAAAATGGATGTATTACCGACGGTTCTATGTCTTCGACGTGCGTTAATGATTTACTAATAAACCAAGAGGATAGAGTTAACACATTAATGAGCCAAGAGACCTCTTCTGATTTAACTGCTACTACACTCATAGACCAGACCGTCACTCAGTTAAAATCGAATTGCTGGCAACTGCGAACACAGTATTATGGTGACGACGTAGAGGAGAACTTATGAGACGGGATCTGCGAGAAAAAGTAAAACTCTGTCTATTTATAACTATAGGTTTTTTGGTGCCGATAGTTTCATTATTGCTAATAAATAACTCTGCAACGCTGGCTGCAGGTGAGTTATCCACGATTCAACAGAAGGCAAAACTTGAGGGGGTTTATAATTGTTATAGAAATGGTAGTATAAATAGCGTTGTAACTTCTCAGAACTGGCAGCTGCAAGGCTGGGGCTCGATGATTTCTCCGGCCGGAAGCCCAGTGAATATTTTGAATAATTCTTCGACTCAGGCGCAAGGGATTTCCTGCGGTGATTTGTTTGGATCATATTCAAATAGTTTTCCGAGTAATTCAGCCGATGCGCAGACTTTGAGAACCACATTATATAATATGGGATACGACACAGGCACTGGCAATACCGCTGACTTCCGCTGTGCTACTTACGTCTTTAACAAACCTGCAACTGGCGCGGATAGCTCTGTACAAATTTGTTCATATGTTAAACTTGAGAATGGTACATACAGATTTGATGGTCGCGGAGGAACGGCTGCTGTAAAAATCAACTATTTTGATTCTAACGGTAGGCCAATACAAATAGAAGGTGGGACTGGGTCGATTACTTTGGACTGTAAAACTGGAGACTTCACAACTAAAGGACCACGTCCGTGTGGCGTAACAAAGACTTTCTCCGATGGCGAATCGTTTGATGATTTTGCGCGAGCCTTGGCGACCGATATGCAATCAGTATATCGCGGAGAAAGCGACGGTGGTTATACTCCGGGTTGGTCAATGAATAGTGCGGTACAACTAGCAAATGCAAGCGAGCTCGATGTAAAATACCAGTTAGATAGTATGCCGTATGCAGCAAATAGGGCAATCAAGCAATTGTCCAATGGTGCATATAATAGCCGATCGGATCTAGCATTGTCCTATGATGAGAAAATAGCCTTGCTAATGAATGATCTAAAGGACTATTACGGCGGTTATGTATATTATCTTGGTAGTGAGAATAGTGCCTGCGGGCTCTCCAGCTCGAACGCGCGAACCGCAGAAAGTGCTGGTTATTACCCGGTAACTATGAATGGAAAGACATGCTATATAGGCGCCGCAAAAAATACAAATGGAACCGTGGCTGGGTATGATTCACAAGATCATATTTTGGGGGCAAACTTTAATTTTAAAAAAGTTGTTGAAGAGCTGAATAAATATAGCGTAGATTTTGCGGATGAAATGGATTTTGGTGATCCTTCTACTCCTGGAGGGGATACTGGGGGGACTGAAGCCGATGAAGCAGGAACTATTGGAGCGTGTTATAGCGGTACTGGAGTATTGGGATGGATTGTGTGCCCGGTAATGGAGGCGGTAGGCGCAGCAACTGGATGGATTTATGGTAACGTAATAGAGCCAGCATTGCAAGTTAAGGCAAGTACTCTATTCTCACAAGATAATGATAGTGGGATATATAGTGCTTGGTCGACTTTTAGAAGTTTCTCAAATATATTATTCGTTATAGCATTTGTAATTGTGATTATCGCCCAACTCACAGGAATCGGAGTGTCTAATTATAATATTAAGAAAATTTTGCCGAGGCTTATTATGGTAGTTATTCTGGTAAACATTTCCTACATTATATGTCAGCTAGCGGTAGACGTTTCAAACATTCTGGGGAGCACTTTGCGAGATACTTTTGCGAATATAAAAATTGCTGGAGCGCAACAAGATACGTTTTTCGACATTCTTGGGACTATATTAAATGGGCTCGGCTTGGCGACCGTCGGAACTTTTACAACTGTTACGATTCTAAGCTCAAGCGTTGTCAAGGCCGGTCTATCCTACTTAGCCATACCGTTATTACTGACGATTATTGGTTGTTTTATTGCAATCGTATTCTTCTTTATTCTGCTTGCTGTACGTCAGGCTGGTGTTATCATATTAGTAATCCTATCACCGGTCGCGGTAATATGTTATGCTTTACCTAATACTAAGTCTATTTTCGATAGGTGGCGTAAACTCTTCACATCAATGTTATTTGTGTATCCTATTTGTGGGTTACTTGTCGGTGGTGGACAATTCGTAGGAGCCTTAATGCTTAGTATGGTTCAGCAAAATAGTGAACTCGGCTTTTTCTATGCAATCGCCGCGATGCTGGTGAACGTGATGCCATTCTTCCTAGTTCCATCACTGCTCAAAAACTCGATGGCTTTAGCAGGAAATATTGGGGCAAGAATCGCGAGTGCGGGCGCTGGACTCCGGAATGGACTTAATCGCGGAGTTAGGAATTCTGAAGTATATAAGGAGCATCAACAAGAGAAGGCTCGCATAATGGGTATTCGCAGGAATCAAACTAGGGTCGGTAGATACAGCAAAGATCCTAACGCTGGTGGCGGACTAATTGGTCGCGCGCGAAGAGCATTGAATTTAAATGACAATCTCAGTGAACGGCAAACAGCACTGTTGGCACAGTCTCAATCAAGTATCGATCAATCAACTGGTAACGTTGGTAAGGCATTGCAGTTAGCCTGGGAGAACGATGGTTCGGCGGACAACCTTGAAGACGGTGATGACAGCATTATGGGGCGATATATACAGGCTAGTAAAGATTTAATGGAGGACCCGAATAATATAGGAGCGCTCGAGCGTCAGAAAGCGGCTTATAGCATTCTCGCGTCTAGTAACCCTGGTCGATCAGCTCTCAATAGAGCCACATCAGAGCTCGAGACCTATGCGAGCGGTCTGTCTGGCGAAAAGGCGGAAATCGCTAGGAGCGTAATGGGTCGGACCGCGACCAACTTACTGCGTGAGCAAGGCTCAAATATCGGTAAGTCACCACTGCTCGAAGAACGGCTTAAAGCCATTAAGAAAGCACGGACCGCTGGGGAGCTTAGTGGTGTCGGTAGCACCGCGATTAACGAATCTATTAAATCGATGAGCACTCGTACAATGGCTGAGATGAATAAACGCGACCTAGACCAGTACCTGTTGGCCGCAAGACGCGGAGAACTTAACTCTAATCAAATTCAGACGCTCTCCAACTTCGCCAGCAAGGCGATGTCTGATCAACACTATAAAGGCAGCATTGCGGCCGATGCTCTGCCGAAACTGCAGGCATTGGCCAGCATGCCACTAAACCGCCCGGTTACTCCTTCGGCGCCGGGTATGGATGCGGCAACTGCAGCCGTGGAGGAAGCGACGAATCGTCTTGGCGGAGCAAGCAAGGAGCAGCTCGATCAAATTCGAGAAGGATTACGAGATAGCGGTGGCATTAAGGATACCGTCTATAAGGACGCGCTTGGAGTAGAGCATCATGACAATGCTAAGACCGAGATGATAAACAATTTGAGTGATACTTTGATGCGAGCAATGGATGCTGACGATGATTTCTCGCTTGATACTGACCGGGCAAAGCAAATCAGTGAAATTTTACGCGAGAATGGAGTTGATACTACTAATCTGGCTAGTCGTTATGGTATGTCGCCAGATGACGTTCAGGGACGTTTAGATCTCGCAACTGGGGTAAAGATTCCTCATCCACCACGCCAGAGACTTACAGATCTTCATAGCAACTGGCGCCGCGCTACTGCTGCTGATGTGGCTGCAGCCACCGGACGCAGAACCGGGCCGCACGCACGCATTCCATTTGCGGTCGATGATTGGGTGCAAGTGGATGGTGATGGCAGACTAACTAGATTGGACGCCCGTAGCGCGAAAGAGGCTGAGATGCTTGAAACTGCCGACCTTGAAGCTGATCGTGCCCGACTAGAGGAAGAATTCCGAGACCGAACGCGTCGTCGCCCACCAACATCGTAGACTTGTTGTATCGTAGTACCGATTCGATTTTCTAAATTCCTTGTGCTTGCATAAAAATACCTTTTAGAGTACAATGATTCTATCAGCTGAATCTAAGTGTTGTTAAGCAACGCAAAAATGATTCCGTTGCGTTGTTTAACTAATCATCTAGAAAGACGCTATCACCCTGAATTTACTAGAAAGGAAGATGTCGTATGGAGTTTTGTCCGGTTTGTGATGCCGATCTGGCGGCCCTGGGAGTCCTTAAATGTCCATATTGTAAGAAGAGGTATGAGGCGGAGATGAACATGAAACCGCCGCGAATCCCCCAGCGGTTCATCGACGCTGGGGAAGATTTTACGTTCGATGATTGGCTTTCGCTTGGGGAGATCGAACTTCGCTATCGATCTTCTCCTGAAAGGGGACAGCGGGCCTTCGAGGTAGAGGTTACTCGATTGCTCCAACAGCATGCCGTGAAACGCGCAACCAAACTTTCGCCTAAACAGGCCGAACAAGAGCGGCAAAAGAGCATCGATACTATGCGCAGACAGCACCGCTTGTATTAACGCTGGTTGTTTGCCGACAGCCTCAAGCTCGATTGACGCTTTTAATGACCGTATTGTCATCAGCTGAGGGGGATCTGCGCCACAGCATACGTCCGCGAGTTATGGAGTTTTATTCTAGTCCCCCGTCCGGCGCTTCGCTGTGAAACTTTCGTTTCTTGATCACACTTTAGCTGATCTGGCGTAAACTTGCGTTTTATCTCTACGACTTTGGGTATGTATGGAATCACGGTTATTTCCATCTGCTCACACAAAAAAAGATTCTGGCCGCCCGCCTTTTGGGCGGTCATTTTCTTGCTCGGAATCTTGCGGACTTAAGCAGATTTAGGCATAAGCGTTACCCAAAATCGACATTTTTGCGAGTTTGGGTAGTGGAAAATGCAGCCGGCGGCATTTTGGCCAGAATATTGTGGCAAAAAGGTGGCGTCGTACTGCGAATTTTAGCCAAAATGGCAAGAATTTGCAGTAGAAGTGGGCAGTTATTGCGAATTTGTGGCGGATTTGCCAGGAATCTGCAATGGGGAGCCGGTCGGGGCGGGGCGGAGGTTTGGTTGAGTATTCCCCAGAGGAGAGCCATTAAGACGATGTTAAAAGGATGTCTGCCACCAAAAAGTCTCCCCTTACGGGGAGGCTTTTTGTCTGCATGGAGCAATCAAACTCAGCAGATAACTGGTCTAAGCCTGGGTGGGCTGAACTAGACCGGAGCTGTTATCTTGCTTAGCGTAAGTTGCGGCGGCTAGCAATGAAGTAGCCAGCAGCAGTTACGATTGAACCAGTAGCGATGGCGCCACCAGCGAGAGCTTCTGGACCAGTGTTTGGGATTTCCTTTTCGGTACAGACCTTAGCGTGATTGACGATGGCGTAATCTTGCATGGACTTGTGGTTCACAGTAACCTGTGCCCAGTTAGCCAAGATGTTGCCACCACATTGCAAGGACTTGTCGATGACTTCAGCGGTGAATTTCACCATTACGGTCACACCAGGACCGTAGCTACCGATATTCACGCCGGTGCCAGCGATATCATCGTCAGTCATAACGGCACCACTAGGGTGCTTGCCGTTGTAAAGGATAGTGCTATTTGGAACATAGCGCATATTCTTTGGCAAGATGTCCTGAATCATAACGTTCGACTGGATGTCTTCACTGGTGTTCTTATAGGTGATTAAGTATTCAACTTTGTCACCAACCTTAGCGTCAACTTCATTCTTCCATTCGGTCTCACCGGCAAGACGGACTTCTTTCTCTATCTCGAAGTCGGTATCGTAAACGGCCTTGACGCGAATAGTGACATAGCTGGCAAATCCATAACAGCCAGGAATATTACCATCAATGGCGTCGTAACCGATCAGAGTACCACCGGACTTAGTAACTACCTCATCGCTGAGTTCGTAACCAAGCGGGTTCTTGGTCTTACCGTTGGCAGGGTTACCAATGCCACTATTACCAAGAATAGCGCTGCCATAGACGTATTCAAGGTGGAAGGCACGATCACTCTGAAAAGTGACAGAATCCCAAACGGTTTCGGCGTTGTCAGCGTAAACAAAACCGCTGACCTTGACAGCCTTGGAAGAAACGTTTGGAATGCTGAAAGATGCGCGCACATTGGTGGCGACACCGTCACGACCCCAAGGGCTGTTATTGTGAACGAAAAGACGGAGTTTGTATTCTTGACCATCTTTTACGTTAATACTAGTGTTGTTCCAAGTGTTCTCGAAACCGTTATCGTCGTTATTGTATTCACGGGCGCCGACGAAGGCACGCTCGTCGCCAAAGTTTGGCGTATTGTAGATAGAGTTGAAGACAATCTTGTCTTTCGGCCAGTCGCTCTTGCGGATGTTATTGTAATCATAAACATCGCGAGCTGGACCCCAAGCCGAAGCCTGATCGCCAGCAACAACACCACTCAAGATTGCTACACCAGCAGCAACCAAAGCAGTACTTTTTAGTGCTTTATTCATAATAATCTCCTCTCAAAAAAGATTAATTTATTGATATGCAAAAAGTTAAAGTTGATAGTTAAAGTTAGTATTCTGGTCCAAATTGTTAAACTCCATCGAATTTTACTACAACCGAATCATCTCAAACACAATAGTAGGGTAATCCCCGGGGCCCGAAGGCCCCGGGAAAAAGGTACATCCCCTCCCCCTATTGGGGAATATATTAAAAACCTTAGTTAGGGTTTGAATCCGGGCTGGACCCCAGTGAAATCGACGCCGCTGTTCTGATCCGTAGACGAGGGCGCAGAAGTGGCGCCGGTGTTCTGGTCGACAACCGGCTGTTCCGGTTTGACAGGAGTCTCCGTTGTGAACGGGTTCTCCCCGTTGTCGACATAATGGTCAGTCTTATCCGGGGGAATATCGATACTCGGCGGAGAGGTTACCACCACGATGGGAGGATTATCCTCGCCCTGACCAAGGTCAGGGGGCGCACTAGGCTCAAAAGGATCGAGTCCATCGCCAGGGCCAGCTCCGCCCGGATCTTCCCAAAGTTCATTGGGATGCTTATCACTGGGATTGTTGGGAGTCGAGACGGGCGTATACCACACTATGACCACGATGTCGTGGTCCGTGAAGTACGCGGTAAAGTAACCATCGTAGATAGTTATATCGTTAGTACCGCGCCGCTGAACCAGTTCCACCTTGGACACCTGGTATCCGGGCCAAGACGGATACGGATTCCCGTATGTCTTGGTGGACCCATTGACAAAGCCGGAATAGTAGTCCGGCGCCCCACGGAAATCCGTGGTCGTTCCCTCAATCTGGCAGAAAACCGTCAGACTGTGGGTCGGAGTAGCGGTCGGCGTGGGAGTCGGAGTGGGGGTAGGTGTCGGGGCGGGAGTCGGCGAAGGCGTCGTCCTAGGAGGCGGCGTCGGGGTCGGCTCCGCAGAGGGGGCCGGAGTGTGCACAACCGGTGTGACCGGTTGGCCATAGCGGATGGCTCGGCTGTCAGTCGTATTGCAGCCAAAAGCCTCGGCTTCACCGCCATACTTACCTATCACCGATAGTCTGATGGCCTCTCCGTTGTATTGATACTCGGAGGGGACCATCATTGTCAAGCTGTCAACGGTGCTAAGGTTGCACCAGTTGACCACCGACCAGTCGCGGGAAACGGAATAATCGAAATGCTCGAAGACTTGGCCCAAGTTAATAGCATAATTAACCCAGGCGGTATTGACATCATATTTCGCGCCGTCAGTACCGGGGATCATCAGATAATCGATACCCACGCACTTAGGGTCGTTCGGCTTTCTGACGTAGGACAGCTCCAGAGTGGCCCTGGTGGCGTAATCGTCACTCTTCGGGTCTAGCTCCTGATAAATGCCGTCGTACATCTCAAGCAAAACGCTCAGCTCGCGCTGCATCCACGGGTTGTTTTCCGTAATGGACGGAGACAAGAGAAAGTCCTCGGCCCACATCCGTGCATACGCGGGATCGTTGATGAAGCGCTGGGTGAAATAGTGTTTCATCTGCGCCCGAATCTCAGCCCGTTCCTCTTCGGTCTTGACCTTGGGGAATTGCTTCGCTAGGTCAACGATCTCCTGAGGCGGCGCGAAGGCGACGGGGTCCGTAAAGGCCCCGTTGACAGCCAGAATACGCTCTGGAGCGCGCCGCGCTGCGGTCTCGCTATCGTAGTGCGTATTGTAGCCCTCCTTCTCTAGCTCGGCGGCGATTTGGTCGCCGGTGAGATGAATGTCGGGCAATGGCTTGGGCTCTTCGGACGGTGCCGGGGTCGGGTCGGACGAAGGTTTGGCTGATGGCACTACAGACGTCGTCGGCGAAGTAGACGGAGCGGGTCCGTCGGCAGTGGCGGGGCTGTGCTCGGCAATGGCCGTGAAGGCCGTAGCTGCAGATAGCACAACCGTCACAATTGCCGCCACGATTGCCGTTGTCGTAGCTCGTTGAATAGCCTCCCTTGGATAGCCGTAACTGGGTTTGCGGTAGTTCTTAGCCCGAAGGCCAAGAACCATAGTAATACCTAGCGCAATAAGCGCAGAGACCAGCGGTAAGATGAACATCATTTTTATCCACCTCCATAGTGTGTTTTATAGTGAATTTTTATACTCCAAATATATAAACAAGAATGGAGGTACCGGCCCCATTCTTGCGAAAACAGGGTAATACCTAACTAAAGTTGTCTCAGATACATTGATATTGTATCTGAGATGATTCGGCTGTAAATGGACCTCTGGGCAAACTGCTCTCACGGTTCTCCCAGACTACTTCCATTGTAGCACACATTGTTAAAAATGTCAATACTAAAATGGTACTTTTAGCATAAAAAGTAAATATTTAGAACCAAGGCGATTTTACAGAGGTAAAAAGGCTTGTTAGGGTAAAAAGTTTCGGGCGGTTATAGAGTTAATGTATAATTGACAACATTTGATAATGCTTATGTTTTTTATGTTTTAATATGAGCATTTTGGAATTTTGGCTACAAAAAAATGCCCTTGGGGGCTTTGGGGGCTAAGAATAATGGGTTGGTACTAGGGCGGAAATGTTAATATTTCCGGCTGAATCAAAAGTTGATATGCTTAACAAAGAAAAACCGCCCCCGTAGTGCGTGGGAGCGGTTGCGTGAGGAGGTTAGGTGGTGGGAGCGGGGTCGGGGTTGGACGCCTTGTAGCTCTCCAGAAACTCCTGGACCAGTTCCAGCATGGCCTTGCGGTCATCCGGACTCTTCGTCTGGCGCAGGAAATCGTCCGGGGTCAGCTTCTTCCCACTCTTCGCGGGCTTAATGTGTGCCATCCGGCCAATGTTGTTGAACTTACCGAAGTTGACCTTGGCCAGCTCGGCCAGGGCTTTCCGCAGATCGTCTTCCAGGGTGGTGTCAGTCCCCGCCTTGGCCTGCTTGCTGAGATAGTCTTCCAGCATGGCGGCCTTGAGCGCGGGAGACGACTCACCACTGGTCTCGAAACTGGGGTTGAAGTCACACACAGTCAACTCCATCTTCTTCAACTGAGTCAGATAGTTGACGTTCATGGCAACCAGCCCCTTCAGATCTGCGCCGCTGAGCTCGATCTCGCTTTCGCGGAGATGAGCCTGCAGAGCGGCGGCCAAGCCCCGATCAAAGTCAGCCGGAACTTCTGTGCGACCGATCTTACGTTCCTTGTGGCCGCCCTTTGCCCAGATGGCATAGACGACCAGCGGGAAGGTAGTCTCAGGCTGAGACAAGACAACCCCCGCGGGATCGGCACCCCCCTCATCCTCGTCGGAAGAGGAGCCTTCGTCAGAACCTTCATCCCCAGTGCCGGTGTCCTCGCCAGTGTCTGCACCTCCGGTGGGCGCACCCTCGTCAGGCGCAGCGCCATCAGTAGGCGCACCCTCAGTACCCGCCGCATCCGCGGGGGGTTCAGCGGGAGCCTCGCCGGGGGCGGGACCAGTGCCAGCAGGAATGTCGGGGTCAATCTCCACGGGCGCGGGATCAAAGCCATCGCCAGCAGAACCGAATCCGTCGGCGGCGGGGTCGATCGGAGCAGCCGGGGGCGGGACAGGAATGGGGCCAGGGATTGGAGCGGGAGGGGGCGGAGGCGCAGCAGCGCCAGCAGCGCCGGCGGTGCCGGCAGCGTTGTACGGATGATTACCAGTCAGTTGATTCCAAAGACTCATTACTAAAACCTCCTTGATTTGAATGTTCTTTTTCGATAATGGCTTGAATGGTTTGCTGAAAAATGCAAATGCTCACACCTTTTACCTACTCACACTTCCATTGTAGCACACCACGAGCATTTTGTCAAGTACTTTATCACGATTTTAGCGTAATCAGTAATATTACACTTAGTTTTGGCGACTTTTATAGAGACGAGGAGAGTGATTTTGAGATTGGAGAATTTTATGATATTGAAAATACAACGCCTGCGGGCTCGGTTCGCCTTGTGAATACTGCGTTGCGGTTCATACTATAAAAACGATGCCTTGGCAGGGCAACGCCCCTCACGAGGAGGGGCGTCGATTCAACGAGCGTAGCAAGATTCGTAGAAGGAGGCGATATCGGAGGGGGTGTAATTCCCTTCGTCGATGGCGAGGTTGGCGAAATAGTGGGCGGCCCGGTTCATCTGGTAGCAGCCCAGGCCCGAGAGAAGGGCGATGGGAAATCCGAGCAAGACGCCGGAGGGAAACCAAGGCATCTTGCCGAGAAAACCAATGAGGCCGACGACGCTAGCGAGGACAGAAAGGATGAGAATAATGAACAATAGCGGGTAGACGATGTGGAATTGGTGACGGAGGTAATACTTGCGAGCGAAATGCGAGGCGCCGATGTAGATAGTGTTGGCAGAATTGGGGTCGGGGTTCATAATAATATTCACCTCTTGACAAATATTACTAAAAGAACGAGCTTTTAGGCTTCTTTTCATTATAACATAAAAAATAAAATAAGAATAGGGGGATTTTGGAGTGGTAGGAAGTGGGCTGCAATTCGCTAGGAGGTGGAGGTGAAGCACGCTAGGGGTAGGTCGTGATTTGCTGGCGCCTGAAGCAAATATCCTGAAGGCAAACTTCGTTTTGCTATGCAAAACTCGGCGATTGGGCGTCGGCGCAAAAGATGAGGGAGGTAGGTCGCAATTTGCTAGCGCAAATTACTCTCTGCCTGCGTCGCTCAAGAGAAAAACTCGTCTACTGTTCTTTTATGCCTTTTCGCTAGGTACAGGTGAGTTTTTCTCTACTCGCTATCCTCGGCATTTCGAAACCGCGTTGTTTCACTAGCCTAGATCATATTAAAACTGACCCCAGGGGGTCATTTTTAATATGGTGCGAGTGGAGGTAGTCGAAACCTCATCTCAAGTTTGGAAAACTTG
>CAZPCQ010000009.1:0-48759 GCA_964585155.1 uncultured Candidatus Saccharibacteria bacterium
ATAGGTAATAAGACACTTCGCCTATAAATTCTAATATGTTTGTTAATCCTACAGGATCTAATGCGTTTTGATATAAATTTCCTGCGGGGTGGAAGGGCTATTGATGCTGTCATTAGTTATGCAGGGTTTAATAGTCGATACTGGTCTTTTACGGTTAACTCAATCGCGGGTGCTTATAATTTTTACTTCAACAATATCAATATCTACCCATCCTATACTAACACTCGTGCTCATGGTATTTTCCTCCACTGCCTCGCCCGATGATATATAGTAAATGACTTTATTACGTTATATCTCTCTTCCTCCTTTATGCTTTTTATTCTTCTTTTATTCCTTTTTTCTTTACCTCATTGTCTATCTATGTATATTATATATACTAATTCTGTGACGCAGTAACAAGAATAGATGTAGAATAAGTGCCGGAGGGGAGGTCGGGGCTGGTTTGGATGCCGATGGTGAAGTTAGTAATTAAGTCTGATCCACCGGTATTCGATGCGAAGTATGGCACGGTAGAAGTTGTGAGTCCAGTGTATTCAGTTTTAATACAATTAACCGAATCAATACATTTGATTCCCCACCATTTACTATCATTGGTAGTTATAATTGGAGGGGTAGTGGAAAGGGCGGGGATAGAAGTATTAGTATTATCGTTTCTTAAGTCTGTATGGCCATTTTCTGTAGTACTTAATGATAAGTTATATGTAGAATTGGAAGATACTTTAGCAGTAAAGTTTCCTTCTCCTGTGTTATTATTTATTGCTATATCTACTGTATTATTATCTTCATTTTCGGAATAGACGTCGAGGGTTATGATACTTGGGACGGTGACACTTACACTAGGATTGTTAATACCGGAATCGGAAGGTGTGACTGGTGGGACATAGCTTGCATCGCGCACTACGCAACGCACCGACATACCATAGTATCGGCCCGCACTGGATTGGTTAAAGTCTCCGCTGCCGAAAAGCAGATAATATACGTTTTTGTTACTATAAGATGTTGCAGACCAATAAAATCCACTTATACCGACACTAGCCAACGCGCCATTAATTCGACCGCCTGGTTGAAAATAGTACGGACTATTTTTAACGTTATCATATGTCATATCAAGGCTTCGAAATGAGCCGAGGTCACTGTTATTACCACCGACCGGTAATTTCCACCCTGCCGGGCAAATACTCCCGGCAACTTCTACGCCATAATCCGTGGTACTCGCCCCCGTCCCAGCCGTAGCGACTTCAAAAGAATATAAGTTACCCAGCGAAGCATGTTCCATTCCGTGTACTTTGTCGCGCTCATACCAATTTATATTATCATAGAGACTCTGAGTCCAATCGCTATCCGAAGATGCTACGTTTCCCCCACCGCCCCAATCCGTATCGGAACCTTTATATAAGTTATCACCGTCATTTGCAGTAGTTAACGCTGGACCATTTGAACCTAAATCAAGATCCAAGTCTTGCGTCATCCAACAAGTTTTTGCATCGCCAGTACCTAGGACTGTTACCCAATAGATTTTACCATCACGTCCATCTGCTAGTTGACCGGTGGTTTCGTTTGGTAAATTTTGGCAGTAACTTAGGCTAATTTCTTGCATATAGGTTTTATAACCTTGCGCCTCAGTACCAAATTTTGTGGTAATTGTGCCTTCAATTTTGGGAAGAGTTACCGGATCTGTCGTGGAAATTGGTGCAGCGGTGGAATATTCGGGAATGAAGGTTAAGTATTGAAAGAAAAATATTCCGCTTAGCCCTGCGACGGCGAGGGCGAGGGGGATTTTATATTGCTTGATTCTAAGATTTTTATTTATTTTTGGCATCGCTTCTCCTTTGCTGTTAGTAAAGTTCGAGCGATTTTGTACAAAAAATGGCGCCGCGAACTCATCTTGAAGCGATGCCTCACTCACAATTTCCGCAAATAGCGAATTTTGACGAGTATGGAACGTTCGTGACGCCATTCTTTTCGTCAAAAAACACTATTTTGCGAAAAACAATTAGTTTAACTAACCGATAAATTGTGATTTTGTATTAGGCATCGCTTCAAAAACCAATACACTTTAAGTATAACAAAATTTCTTGAAGCACGCAAGGATGATTTTGCGAAGTGTTTGGCAGGCAAAAGCCCGCCACGAGGGCGGGTTTGCGCAGAGTGATGAGCAGGAATAGGACAAAAGTGGTGATGTCGGTCATTGGGATGCCTCCTAGCGGTAGCGAGGATGGGTGAGGCGCCAGACAATAGCGGCGGCGATCGCAAGGATGGCAAAAACGATGACGACCACAATTATGACAGACTGCCAAAACATAGTGGCCATAGCGATGGCAACACAGATACCGCCAACCCAGCCGATGATAGTGCCAATGGCGCCACCCAGAGCGCGACGGAAAGTGTGCCCAGAAAACATACCCATAATTCCGAGCACAAACAACAGAGCAATCAGAGTCCCCATAAATGAACTTTCCTTTCTTTCACCGTTAAGGTGCAAAATGTGTATAGGTTATACCCTATACTTTCATTGTAACATACTCTTGCGAAAAAAGCAATACCATTTTAGAGTTCTTATCTGTAGATGTTGTAAAAATTACAACGTTTTGGGTGAATTTTGCGGTGAAAACTGGGGCCAGAAACAGATCTTTGCGACGAAATCAGCTTCATTACCTATCAAGCGCTATTTTACTGGGTTACGGTTTTGGGTGGCGGAATAGAGATTTTGCCAATCCTGGAGGCCGAGGTCTTGAGCACGGGCATCGGGGTTGATACTGTGACTTTCGAGAATTTGGCGCCACTGATCTTTGGAAATGGCACCATCGGCGAGGACGCCGGCAAGTTTCTTGCGAGGGCTGGCGAAACCGCGGGCAGCAAGGTCGATTACTGTACTCGGGACCTGCGGCTGGCTGCGCGGGATCAGGACGAGGATTTGACTATCGACTTTGGGCGGCGGAGTAAATTCAGCAGCTTTGACGACAGGTCCGAGATAAACTTCGGCGAGGTTCTGGACGCGGAGGCCGAGCAAACTATAATCCCCCACTCCGGCAGCGATGCGCTCGGCGACTTCTTTTTGCATAAGGAGGACGACTCGAGCGGGCTGCGGATCCGACTCAAGGACTTTTTTGACAATGGGAGAAGTGATATAGTATGGAATGTTGCCAGCGATGACATATTTTGCGCCACCTGCCAAGGCTGGAAGGTCGGCAGCGAGGACATCTTCGTTGATAACGTCAAGATGCTTGCCGGGAAAAGAGCCTGGGAGTTTGCGGGCGAGGTCGGCGTCGTATTCGATGGCAACGACGTGCGCAAAACGGCGGAGCAAACTAGAAGTAAGCGCACCGAGGCCGGGGCCAATTTCTAGACAAGTATCTACACCCTCAGTCGCAGCGAGATTGGCGATTTCGTCGAGGATGGCGCGATTCTTGAGCCAGTGCTGACCGAGAGATTTTTTGTTTTTCATCTAATACCAATACCCATTTTTCTGGACAGCGCCATAGCGAGTACTACAGGTACCGGTGCACCACCAGTAATTGAGCGCTTCTTGCCAGCCGCCGTAGCGTTTGTTGACGTAATCAATCATCCAGCGAATCTGCGTGACAGGGTTGGTTTCCCAGTCGGCGCCGAAAGCAGACATTTTGTTACCGGGGAGTGACTGCGGAATACCATAGGCGCCAGAGGAAGCATTTTTAGCGTCAACACGACAGCCGGATTCACGGTAGATGAGGTCGAGGGCAGGCTCGAGATCGAGCTCAGAGACGCCAGCCTCGCGGGCCCAGGCAGCACACTGCTCACGTTCGGGCGGAATGGAGACCTTGGCACCCTCGATAACAACCTCAGGAACAGGCTCGACTATGGTCTTTTCCTCAATGAGAGTGCGGGAAACTTCGACATTTTCATCAAACTCGACTTCGTAAATACTGACTTTGCGCCCTTCTTCGCCGGGCTGCTCGAGAATACGTTCGCCCTTGGGACGGTTAAAATCGTAGCGCGTCTCAACAGTATAAGGTATGGCCTCCTCGACGGTGAGACTGCGGCCACCACTGCGGACGATGCGATAGGTGGAAACGGCGCCGGCCTCGAGGAAGTTTTGATTGAACTCCTGTTTAACTTCGTCATCGTCGTAAACCGTGAGGCCAGACTCGAGAGCAATCTGCTTGGGGTCGTAGCTCGCGGTCATCAGATAGCGACGGTTGATACCGTCGATAACGAGGGCGGGGCGAGCGCGGTAAATATTGATATTGTAATTGCCATCAATCACGGCGTCAAGGCTAGGCTCGACAATATCGGTCTCGGCGACGATGATTTCCGACTTTTCCAGAACTTCGGCCACGGTAACGGAGCCAGTCTTGACAATGAGGCTAGAATTTTGATCGTAAATTGTAACAAAATATTCACCAGAATCAGCCGGCTTAACGACGTCGTCATTAGCGTAAACGGTAGGCTGGCGGAACATAAAGAAGGCAGACAAAAACACACCCAAGAACACCAGTAGTGCGGCACAGAAAAAATTGCGAATTTGGAAATTGAGTTTCATCATATTCCTACCTCTATTATAGCATACTTTGGCCTCTTTTAGACATAATTAGTAAAAAATCGGGAGATTTTGTGGGTTTTGTGAGGCTTTGGGGGATTGTTTTGGGATTTCTGGGGATTTTGTCATAAATTCCCATCGGAAAAGCGAGGTAATGGATGAAAAAGCCAGGTTAGGTTTGAAAATATTACCCAAAATTGAGATTTTTGCGAGTTTGGGTAATGAGGATACGAAAAACACCCCCAGAAGCGGGGGCGTTTTTGAGAAATGGAGATTTTAGAACAAGGAGGCTTCTCGGCTAGTCATCGAAATCAGGCGGATATTTGGGCCAGAAGCAGAGTTTGACGATAATGCCGAAGAAGCCGGCCATGATCCAGACGGCGCCGCAGCCCGCAATGCACTCGGGCAGCCAAGCAAAAGCGTGGCGGTTGAGTAGCCAGCGGTCGAGTAGGACGTCGGGGGATGCAAACCATCCCTGGAGAAATCCGTAGAGTACTCCGGCGGCGATGAGAATAAAACTGATAAATAGACGCCAGCAATGCACGCTGTCATCGCGCGGCAAGGCCACAACGGTGAAGATAATGCCAAGTACCGCCGGAATCGAGGTGTAGACTAGCCAGTTCAGCAGCGCGGAGGCTGTGTCGGAGCCATCAGTCCACCAGATGATATGCAGAAATTGCAGAACGGCACTGATAGCAAAACCGGCACAAGCCAGCGCGCCGAACCAAAGTAATGGACGGGCCGTCCACATAAAGCCGCGGCATTCTGGTCCGAGAATGTCACAAACAATAGACAAGGCTCGGGTAAACGTGAGGTGCTCAGAAGTATTAGATACGGATTGACGGTCTGACTTAGATATGGTGCACTGTTGCATTGACGGATTTGATTCTTGATGGGATGGCGGGCAGGATTTGATCTGGACGGGAACGCACTCGGGCATAGGTGTAGTGGGCGGCGTGGCGGGAGTAGCGGAAGCAGGAGCCGGCCGAGGCGCGGACTGGGCAGTGGGGCGGTAAGCAGTAGTTATTCTCGCCGGAGCAGCGGTAGCCGTCCGAGCTACGGCAGGAGTAGGGGAGGCTGGTCTAACTGGCGCCTTGGCAACAGTAACTGGGGCCGGCCTCTTAGCCGTAGCGGAGGCGGATTGAGCTAACTTCTCGGCGGTAGGCATAGTGAGCCGAAGTGAAGTCGGAGCGGGGTTTTTCGGCGCAGAAGCGACGGGCTGAATAGACTTTTTGAGGACGGAAGTAGTAGGCTGACTGGTTGGGGCGCCTTTGATGCTAAGTTTGATGGTCGGACGATGATATTCAGGCGATGTAGGCACTACAGGTACCTCCTTCTTCTAATTTGGTAAATTTGTGGGGAAGTCTGGACAATTTCGGTCACTCCATTCTAAAATCTAAGAGTTAAGGTGCAAAAATATACCCCCTTCTTTCTATTATAGCACACATTGATATAAAAATCAAGTTTTCAGCGAAAAATGCGCGGATTTTTGGCTATTTTAAGGCAGAATTTGGTAAAAATGGCAAGAAAATGCTTATATTATATTGACAAAATACAAAAAGTGTGCTACAATGGAGGTAGATACTGTAAAAATGTATCAAAATATAATAGAGGGGAGCACCTTTTATGGAAGAAAAGATTTTGCAGCAAATCGCCGATAAGCTGACGATAAACAATGCCCTGCTGGAGGAGCAGAACGTTCGTCTCTCAGCCATACTCCAGGTGGGGCTAGCGCTGCTCGACATTCAGGGCATGCCCGATCCGGCCGATATATATTGCGCCCACAAGAAAAAACGCGCAGCGGATACCATCAAAGATCTGAACGAACTTCTGGGCAACTCCGGACCCGACGGCAAGAGCCAGGCAGAACGGACGGCCGAGAAACTCGGCAATGCGTAAACTTGCCGAATTCTAAAACAGCCCAGGATAGTCAAAAAGTGACCGAAACAACCGAAAAATGACAGAAAGTGAGGCAAAAATGGACGGTATGATTTACGGACAGCTGGACAGCCTGCTAGACGGCATGAAATAGCAACAGTCATTGCTGCAGGAGCAGAATGGCCTGTTGCGGCAGCAGAACGCGCTGTTGGAACAGCAGAATTTGCTGGCGAATCAGCGAAATGATCTGCTGCGGCTGACCATTCATGCATTGGTTGCTGTCGTTGATGCCGTGGCACTGCAGGGTGTGGCGGCGAGCATCGATGACCTGACGAATGAGTATAGCGATTTGATGAAAATTCGGGCTGCCCGTAGCAAGTGTAAGTAATTTCTTCCAAGCCCAAAGCCGCTGGAGCGAATCCGGCGGCTTTTTCCTGGTTTAGATTTCGGGAGATTCCCCATCAATGTGAGATGGCGCACATCAATTCCACATTGCCTCCATTCCCTACCCTACACGCGGTTGATCACGGGAATCACGATCGGTGTGTGGCCAGTGGCATCGAACAAGATGTGGGTGACGTCTTCCTTGATTTCCTCTTTGAAGGCCTTGAGGTCGTCGCCAACTAACTTTTCCGTGCGCACGCGGAGGTAATGACGAATCTTAGCGACTAATTCTTCGGAATTGTCAAGGTAGATGAAGGCGCGGCTAACGATGTCGGGAGTCTTGACTAGACGGTTATTTTTCTTACTCAGAGTCAAGACGATCACGAAAATACCTTCGCGAGAGATGTGAATGCGGTCTTTGACCACGGCTTCGTGGACGGGTTTGTCGGCATCGTCGAAGAGCTTATTGCCAACGTGGATACGACCATTCTTGCGGATAGTCTGATTGGGCATTAACTCGACCACATCGCCATCATCAGTGACAAGGATACGATCGCGCTTCATACCGATGACGTTTTCAGCCATCTCAGCGTTGTGCTCGAGCATATAAAATTCGCCGTGATAGGGGACGTAGTTGGTCGGATGGAGACGCTGAACGAACTCAACGTGGTCCTCGAAATAAGCGTGGCCAGATAAGTGGAGTGGGCCGAGATTGGTAATGTGGGATTTGCCATTTTGAATCACACCAGCACCTTCGCGCAAGAGACCATCCACGGTATTGACGACGTGAGGCTCGTTGCCCGGAATCGGGTTGGAGGAGAAGACGATCACATCGGTAGATTTAATCTTGATGTATTTGTGCGCGCCGCTAACCATACGGTTTAGCACGGCGTTTAGCTCGCCCTGAGAACCGGTACAGACCACGGTAATCTTATCATCAGGAAGTTTGATGATATCTTCCATTTTCATAATGGTATCTTTGGGAATCTTGATGACGCCAGTGCGGAGGGCAACTTCGACGTTATTAATCATCGAAAATCCAGCAAAAGCAACCTTACGACCACGTTTGGCGGCTTCGTGCAAAACTAACTCAATACGTTTGATCTGAGAGGAGAAACACGAAACGATCACACGGCCATTAGCATAATGATCCATCACACGGCCAAGATTCTCGCCAACGTCATACTCGGAATGAGGATGGCGGCCAGGAGAATCAATATTAGTAGATTCATTTACTAATAGGGCGATTCCCTCTTTTTGGACGACCTCGTCGATACGTTCAAAATCGGTCTGAACGCCCAGCGGATTGGTCTCGCGGCGCCAGTCGCCACTGAAGTAGATCACGCCATTGGGAGTGCGGACGATGATGGCGGCATTACCAGGGATAGAGTGCAGAGTATGAATAAATTCAACACTAAGATGCTCGCTAACCTTGATAATCTGATGTTTGAGCGGGTCGACCGGCTGATAGTTTAGCTCGGGAACGTCGCTCAGCTCGGACATTTGACGCTGAATCATACCGATGGTAAACGGCGTAGCATAAATCGGTGTGAGCGGATTGAACTGCGGCAAAAGATGGCGACAAGCTCCGATGTGATCGAGGTGGGCGTGAGTAAAACAGATGGCCTTGACCTTGTCGCGATTATCCTGGAGATATTGAATATCCGGGACCATATAATTAACGCCAGGGTAATCCGGGCCAGCAAAGAGCGACCCCATATCAATGATGATGATTTCACCCTTATACTCAATGATGGTCATATTTTTACCGATACCAAACTCACCAACACCGCCCATCGGGATAATCCGGACAGCCTCAGGGTCGGGTCGAGCAGCGCGGAGCTGAGCGTTGGTGACTTGATTGCCATCGTAACCGTTGTAGCGGCTCTTGTTGACCGGAATGCCGATGATGTGCTGGGTAGCCTGAGCATTGACGTCCTGCGAAAGCATGCGCTGGTGATGAACCATCTCACCTTTGCGAACGGAGACGCCGAGACCGACTTTTTTGCTGGTCGGAGTGGCGGCTTTGTTAGCAGCTTTAGCCTTGCCTTTGGTAGACTTAGTGGTCTTGACGGTAGGCTTAGTAGTAGATTTTTTGCTATTAGACTTCGCAGCAGGCTTATGCTTGACTAACTTAGCGTCTTTACCACCTTCGGCGAAGTTGGAATTGAAGTTGCGCTTTTGGGCCTCTTCAAACTGTTTCTTAATATCAGGCAGCCGCTCGTCACGCATTTTCATCAGACGGGCGCGCCGCTCTGCTTCTTTACTATTCATAAATTTCCTCGTTATTTTATCTAATCCCCCAAAGTCTGTATCAGATGTATCTATTATAACAAAGTCAGATAAAATTGGCAAGACTTCGGGCGGGATTTTTGGGTTATTTTAATAATTTATAGATGGTTTTGCCAACAGAAAACCTGGGCGACAGATGAGAATCTGGGCCTTATGCTTTTATTGTAGCACAGGTGTGATATTTTGTCAATACTTTTTATGGTTATTTTGCGAAAAAAGTCAAGGAATACGTTTGGATCCTTATGTTACAGGCTGTAAAATTATACGCTCTATGTTATTCTAATAGTTTAAAGAAAATGTGAAAAAAGTCTTTATTTTTTCTATAGTTAGTGATATAATGAAAGGAGTTAATAATTTGGGTCGGTAGCTCAGCTGGTTAGAGCACCTGCCTCTTAAGCAGGGTGTCGAGGGTTCGAGTCCCTCCCGACTCACCAGAATAAAAAGAAGTCCATTTGGACTTATTTTTATTCTGAAGGTACAAGAATCAACATAGGCTCGTCATGCAGGAGTGGCTGTAGGGCATAAAGAAAATTTATTTTCTTTATGGACGCTACGATTGCAGTCAAGGCTTTTCTTTAGAAAAGCCGGTCCCTCCCGACTCACCATAAGTTTATTGGGTATTGTGGCTTTGTGTTGAGCAGGGTCTTTTTTGTTATTTCGCGAGTCTCTCTTGGATTCGCGTCATAGTCGCTGACGCGACTGGGTGGAATAACGAGTCCCCTCCTGACTCACCATATCAAAAGAAGACTCCTAGAGTTATAATATAGCCGATATTTCAGCGAGATTAATGATTTTTAGATAATTATTCCATTATTTTTCAGAAAACGCAAAGTAGTTTTCCACAGGTTTATCCCTGTAAACTCAGTGAAGATGGGTGTGACTCTGGAAAATAGTATTGACTTTCTATAATACTTATGCTATAATGGAAAGAAGCAGCGGGAAAGTGTTATGGCGAGAGGTGCCTTATGCTATGAAGAAATCCTCGCCATAGGAAGAACCCCGCTGTTTTATTTAATAATATTAATTTAGAAAGAAAATATACTTATGATTAATAAATCTAGCACAAATACAAATAGTTCTCATCGACTTAGGAAGCCGAGTAAAGCGGATACTACGACTAAGGCGACCACAGTGAATAGTAAAAAGGATGAGGCAAGCACACACAAGATTGCACTAAAGCCTCCATGCCCTAGGTCCTCTAGAACCTCTGGACCTGCTGCCACTAGCACGTCTAAGCCTTCTCATCTCTCCTGCGGCCCTAAAAATCCGAACCACAAAACCTTCCGGGAAAATGAAGAACACATTATTAACGCATTATGTACGGAACTATCCAAACGTCACATTGACATTAAAGCCAAAGAAATCTACACACACGCCGGCGTCACTTCGCCGACTTTTTATTTTCATCATCACACTAGCAATGATACTTTACTTGATCATGAGCGTAAACTGAAGCGGCAATTTTATCGAAGTTTATCGGCTGATTCGCATTCGGATGTGATTTATGCGAAACTGACTACCTTTATTGCTAGAAATCGGAATTACTTCTTGGCAACTATCAATAATGACGATTATTACCTACTAACTAAACTTATTACTAGATACCGCCATAACTTAGTCGGTAAAGATATTTCTGACCGTACTTTCTGTTACTATCTAGGCTCTACTCTTATTACTATAGAATGTTGGTTAAAACTGGATGGTATTACGCCAGAAACTACCAAGGCTTGCGCTATTCAGCTCGCTAAACTTAGGCCGGGAAGGTATTGGTAGGAGAAACAGCCTGAAATCAATCGAAAAACGATCCGCTTGTATCCCATCTTGTGACACTAGTATAATATCATTTTCTTCCGTAGAGTGCGGGTTTCGATGACTGTCTAGTTTCGTGTTGTAGCATTTTTGTGGCTCAACTTAGTGTAGTCAATCGACTGCTAAACATACACGGCTGCTCCAATGAACTGGATACCTAATACTTATATCTAACCATCAAGAACGTCAAAAAAATAAGGCCCTATCTGTGGTGCACCTGGTAGATAGGAGATATGTCGTGCCATCGCGCTAAGCACTGGGCATCTGATAATCCTATCACGTCGACAGATGCTATGGTACACCCGATAGGATTCGAACCTACGACACCTGGTTCCGAAGACCAGTGCTCTAATCCACTGAGCTACGGGTGCATATCTATATTATATCATACTTTATAGAAATAAATATGTGATTCTAGATTATAAATATTATTAATCTTCACTATCGTCAAATAATCCGGCCTGTCGCGTTGCGGGAGTTGTCTCGGCGGGGCTAGTTTTGGCTTTGGCGATCTCTGATACCTCCCAGTTCTCGTCTAGCGGCAGCGCGCCATTTTTGATTAGCTCTAAGTTGTCGCTATATTCTGGGTTATTCCAGCAAAACACTGGGCAGTATTGGTGTTTCAGCGCATCGTTTGCACCGCTCCAGGTTCCGCCCTGATTGATGGATTTAATCACCACTGCTGCGTCCGCCTGCGCGTAGATATATTTATTGCGGTTCATCGCGTTTGCCACGGTAAAACTCTGCTCAGGGCGCACGGTAGAGAGCAATAATAATTCGTTATTTTGCACGGCTTTGATAGTTGCGCTTTGTAGGAGTTTCGCAAGCATTGCGCCGGGTAGAAATTCGATCATCCGTCCGCCGCTTGCCAGTGCAGCATCTTCCGACACCGTATCCGCGCCTTTCGCACCGCCGGAAATAATTGCATAATGTTTCCGAACGACTTTTTCAACTAAATTATACTCAAACTCCGTATCCTTTTGCGTTAAATTTCTCGACCCGACAAATCCCACTCCGCGCTTCCTGAGCAAACTTGTATCGCCGGCATAGTAGAAAAACGGCGGGCAAGCATCACCCAGTTTTTGCTTGAGCCGCGGCGGATAAATCTTGTCAGCGCGCGTCATCAAGTTTATCCCCATCCCTTCATATTTAGAAATCTCGAAAAACAAACTCGCACTTCGTCCCAGCAATCGCAAAAATCTTTCCGCTTCGACTTCATCATAGTTAAGTTCATTTATGATTTCCACTTGCGACATTTCCAATATCGCGCTTGGCGTCAACTTTTTCTTGCGCAAAGTTTTTGCGAGCCATTTCCATTCCGACGGCTTGAGTGGAGAAATCCCCTCGCCCACACAAAGGTCGCTACATAAAATTAAGATTGCTTGCGAGTCGCGACTACACCATTGACGCATTTTATTTACTTCTCCGCCCATCTACGCCCAGCAAGTCTAACGCCGTGCAAACATCGTGCAACAACTTCTGCCGGAAATCTAGTACGCGCACGCTGTATCCAAAAATCCGCTCCAAATCCTCCTTCACCTCCCAAAAGGTAGTATTTAATAATAAAACTACGTCGCTATGCACTAGCGGGTAATCTTGCTCCACCGGCGGATCCGGCGGTTCGCCATATTTTTCGCGCATAATTTCTGTGAGCAGCGAACTTCGCCGATCTTGGGCTTTGAAAACATTTTTCGGGGCCAACTCAAAATAATTTTCCAAATCCGATCGAATCCGCGCTGCAGAAATCATCCCATTATTAATCATTTCTTCCCAGCCGCGACAATCCGGCACCACGATCGTAGAAAATGGTAATTTCCGACGCAAATCGTCGCACATCGGCGTATCGATTAATGATCCACTCATCATCACTGTGACGTGACTAGGATAAAGTCGCGACCTAAGAATCTGATAATAGTTTACATCCATTCCGACGAACTTTTGTTTACGATAGCGATGTCGCAAATATTCCATCGCGTAGCTCACTGTGTACCCGCCTAACACCACCAGATCGACTTTTCCGATATACTCACGCAAGGCATTTTCCGCGTAATGACAAATCTGCGTCAAAGTCCGCTCGCCATATGGCGCGTGTGGCCAGTCAATCACGCAACTTACCTCCGCGATCGTCAACTCTTCCGCTAGATAATCCGCTACAATCGCCCCGCCCCATCCACCATCAAATACCACAATTTTTAACATATTTTTATAAACCTTAATTTTTACTACTATAACTCACTTTTCGGCCCAGAATTTTCCTAAAAGATAATTCGCTTAGCAGTTCGCTAAGTCAAAATGGAAATTGTATGGTTGGCGTAAAAACGAAATATCAAAAAAGACCCATAAAAGTTTATGGATAATATTATGTTATGGCTGGTGAATTTTTAGAAAAATAATAGATTCTTACGGAAGTGTGGTATAATAGAATTGTTTACTTTCCAATACAATTTGAACCGGTAGCGCACGAGGATGTGCTGTTCTTTCGACTCAGAAATAGCGTCGCGAGAACTAGTAGGGCCGAAAGGCTACCGGTTAGTGGAAAGTAAACGCCACTCGCGGCGCTATTTTTGTATATAGTGCGTAGTGGTGTTTACTAATCCAAAGGAGGCCACGATGCTAAAAATAAATAAAAAACTTAAATATTCAATTTTTGCAATAATATTTGCATTGGGTGGACTTTTCTTATTTCAATACCTAACTTTTGTGCCAGAATACAGCCACGCCGATTCTATTTCTACTACTAATCCCATCAAAACTCTCGCCGATATCTCTACGATGCAAGAAATGACACCAGAGATCTGCGCTAATACTCCCGAATCTACAGCTACCGAAGATCATCAAAAACAACTTATCGATTCCCGTGACGGCAAAACTTATTGGGTTGCGAAGTTAAAAGATGGCAACTGCTGGATGACACAGAATTTAAGTCTAGATCTCAAAAACGGTGAAAAACTGACAAGTATGAAATCTGATGTTGCAGACTGGAATCCAGGCGCAAGTACGCTTATTGTTTTAGATGGCTCAAACTGGGCAGACGGTAGCGAAGAAAAACACGGAAATATCGTTAATTCATATAATCCGGGTAACACTTTTTGTAATATGGCTGGATGTAGCCTAACAAATAGTATGAATGGAGGTCATGATGCACAAGGAAACTACTACACTTACGTAGCAGCAACGGCTGGAAGCACGGTGATATCGGGAAATGCAGAGCAGAGCATTTGTCCTAAAGGATGGCAGCTCCCAATTAGTAATAGCGCTGATGACAAGTCATTCGGTAGATTATTGGATGGTATAACTGCTAGCTCGTCACTTCTAAGTGCGCCGTACTATCTAACATATAGTGGGGTCGTATCGAATACGTTAGTTGGACAAGGAAGTTATGGGTATTATTGGTCCTCCACCTCCTTCAGTACTACTGGCGCGTACACGCTGTCGATTGATAAGGACAATATTCGCCCGTCCTACGGTTTTTACAATATTAGATTTCGAGGCAATTCGGTTCGCTGCGTTAATAAAGGAGCTAACCCTACAACACCGGTTACGCCTGATCCATCAGAAATCGATAATCCGAGTGTAAGCGTAACAGTCCCCAACATAATAACCCTAGATGTCTCAGATAGCGTAGACATTGCTACAGAAACTAATAAAGTAAATACAGGAGAATTTACTGCTACGGTAAGTTCTAATAAGGACTATACGGTAAGTTTGAATGCGGCAAGTGATGCTTCTGATGCAACTGCACTCGTTAATTATAAGAATGATAATAAAGTAGGAGAAATACCTACTATAGTAGAAAACGCACAACTAACAGCAGGAATAAGTAGTTGGGGTATTATGCTATGTAATAATACGACTAAAGAAAGTTGTACTAATAACTATTTACCACTACCAAAGAAAGATGCTACTGATTCTATCTTCCTAAATAATGGAACCAAAGGTACTCACCAACATCTTTTCCAAATCGGTATTGGTATAGGACCAGAACTACCTAGTGGGACTTATACAACCTCTATACAAGTGACTGCGAGCCAGAAGTAGTAAACTTCTTTGCGGTCGACACTTTTCGTGTTATAATTGTGATAATATGGATGCACAAATACAGCAAATCAAAGCCTGGCTCGGAATCGGGAGTATTAACATTTTTGGCTTGCCGATGAGTGGCAAAGACACCGTAGGCGTACAGCTTGCGGAGAAGTTGGGCGCGAAGTTCTTATCTTCGGGTATGATCGTCCGCGCGATGGAGCAGGCTACGGGTCAAGATTTGACCGGTAATGGTAAATTGATTTCTTCAAACATTTTTTATGATTGGGTGTTGCCGTATTTTGAACGCGAGGAACTTTGGAAATATCCACTAATTTTATCATCGATTGGTCGCTGGAGCGGCGAGGAGGACGAAGTGATGTCAGTTGCGCGTAATAGTGGTCATACCATCCGCGCAGCCGTCGTATTGCAACTTTCCGATCAAGATGTAGTGGAGCGCTGGGAAGCAGCGAAGTTGTTGGGTGATCGCGGCTTGCGTCCGGATGATGCGGATCCGCAAATTTTCCAGACCCGCATCAATGAATATCACGAAAAAACTTTGCCAGTGTTGCAGCGTTATCAAGAATTAGGGCTTCTTGTTTCGGTCCCGGCCAACGGTACGCGCGAGCAAGTCTTGGCGAATGTGATTCAGGCGCTGGCCAGTTTTGCGAGCCGCACGACTAATTTCGTGCCGGAATTGTAAGATAAGATAGCCGACAACGATTCCACCAATCGCCGCTACTACGCCGACTCCCACGAAGACAGTTTTGTCGGTGCTGGTTGTTGGTACTAGGGCGTAGTCTGCACCTTCGTTTGGTGTAGTGATCTTGCGGCAGCGGTTGGTCTCGGGATTTCTTTCGTAACCTTCTGCGCATTCTTTCAGAGTTGAAGTGGCAGTTGCAATTTTCTTGCAGCGATTAGTCAGTGGGTTGCGATATTGTCCCGCTGGGCAAGGCGCGAGCGTGGAAGCGGAAGTCTTGAGGCTAGCAGCAGTGGTTTTAAGCGAAGTGACTTTGACACAATTACCAGTAGCCTCATTGATAATTTTACCTTCTTCACAACTGCGAAACTTTTGATAAACATTTTCCGCATTTGGCGTTGGTGCATAAGTAATTTCCCAACTTTCTTTTCCTGCCGCGTCATAAATTCGCGCATAAGCCGTCGACTTTTTCTGACCATTCGGATAAGCGATTTCGTCCAAGACCGAATCATCTGCATCCAGCAAAGTTAAAGTTAGTGGATTTTTCGGATTCTTAGTGAGGGCAAATTGCTCACTTTGATAATAGGCTAAATAAGTTCCCGAGTTAATATTTCCGCTCAGTTCATAAGTTTTATTTTTATAACTAATTTTGCAGCCACCTAGCACAATATCTTCCGCTGTAGGGTTAAAAAGTTCGATAAACTGCTCGCTTTTATCCTCGGTATAGTAGGTTAAGAGTTCGGAAAACTCCAATCCTTGACAATGTGGCGCGAGTTTAGCCGCTTCTTCCGGATCTTCTTCTGGCTCCGGCTCGGGCAAGATCAAACGTAATGCTTTTGCGTCAAATTCTGGTTCGTATGCTTCGACTTCCAAACTCGCGAAAGTTGCGTCAAACAAATTCCGCTGCAAAATCCGTGGCTTACTACTAGAAAACGCCGCTTCACACCCTTCTTTTCCAGTCCAACAAACTTGGTCGACAATTTCGTCATCATAAACTAGCGCCAGCGGTCCGGCCTTTAGTGCGATAGAACTTTTGTAAGTTAAATCGGACTTCTCCGCGTCGGGAGATTTGGCGTAGCGTAAAAGGAGATGCTTGCCGGTCATTACACTACCCTCTGGAAAAGTGAATAGGACGGATTCCTTCCCACTGCCATTTGTGTAAATTACGGAATAACCGGCAAGCGCAAGTGGAGCGTCGGTGAGGTTCAGAAGTTCGATAAACTCGCCGACGTCGCTAAGTTTACCGGTGGCCGTAGTTTTACTATAACCAGGGTTAATTGCATAGATAATCAAATCCGTCTCAAAATCATAAGGCTCGTCCGTTTCATCCGGATCTTTTGGCTCGGTAGGATCTTTGGGGTTGTCAGGATTATCAGGGTCTTTAGTTTCTGTAGAGTCATCTGCGTCTTGATTAGAATCGACGTTAGTAGTATTATCCGCAGTGTCAATTTCTGCTGAACTTCCCGGCGGATTCGTCGTTTGCGACTCGATGCTAGACTCGGATAGCGCAACTGGGGCCGAAATTAAGTTTACTGGATACATCCCCAAACAGCCGATCACGGTCAAGCCGAGGACAAAGTTTTTCTGAATTTGGCATAAAATTTTGTTCATACTTGGAGCATAGCACAAGTTGTCCAAAAACTACAAGCACAAGCACGATATTTTGTCAAAAAATGTCAAAAAATCAAAATTCTTAAAATCGGTCCCCCTCTTAGTGTAGCACATTTTTTGTAAAAGTTACAAGCACATCCGCGTTATTTTGTGATATAATGGAATTATGGATATGGTTATTCCGTTGGGTGAAGTTATGTTAGCCGCGTTGGTGCACGCAAGTTTGCAAGTGCAGTTGGGTACTTTGTTACTACTTTATCACGCCAGCCTCGGCAAACACGTTCGCAAAAAGACTAAAACTCTCGTGAGCAGTTATATTGCCGGAATTGGTACTTTAGTTTTTCTAGGTATTGCGGCGATTTGTTTCTTGTTTGATCGATATTTTGGTAAGGCGCTTTATCCCGAAGAAGTGATTATCGTCGTGAGTATGCTAGTCGCGATTGCGATTATCGTCTGGGTTTTCTATTATAAGCGCGGCAAAAGTACCGAGCTCTGGTTACCACGTTCTGTTGCGGGATACATTGATAAGCGCGCCAAAGAAACTAATAGCAATACCGAAGCCTTTTCGCTGGGCGTTCTCACTAGTCTCGCGGAAATGCCTTTTACGCTAGTTTTGCTCGTCGTGGCAGCTAATAGTATTCTCAAATTACCGACTTATTGGCAAATTATTTCTGTAGTTATCTATACTATTATTGCCATTTTGCCGCCAATTATCTTGCGCTTAGCCGTCCGTAGAGGCGAAAGCATCGCCAATATCCAACGTTGGCGCGTGCGTCACAAAAGTTTTATGCGCGTAATTTCCGGAATTGGCTTTATCGTCCTAGCGTTATTCTTATTTGCATTTGAGGTATTAGTATGAGAAAAAGTAAAACTCCAGAAAAATTTACGTTTGACGCCAAAAACTTGCACGACGACTTAATCAAAACTGCAAAAGTTTACGGAATCTCCAAAGTTACCGCCGAACCAATGGCCAAAACTATCGTCGAAAAAGTTTCTGCGCGCATACAAAAACATAATATAATTACAATTGATGATTTTTACCGTTTTATCGCCGCCGAAGCCGAAAAATTTAACAAAGATTTAGCCTATGATTATAAAAATCGTGGTAAAATAATATAAATATGTTGGGTTGGGAAAATGAGTAAAAGATTTGATTATGATTATGTAGTGATCGGAAGTGGCGCCGCCGGAAGTGCAGCTGCCTTGTTGGCTGCTGGCCTAGGTGCTCGTACTGCTATCGTCGAGGCAGATAAGTGGGGTGGTACGACGCTGAATTATCGCGATGTGGCTTATGGTGCCGCCATGAGCTTCGCCGAACGTTATTCTGAGGCGGTTTATGGTGCGCGATTTGGAATGTCCAGCTCGACTTTGCGTTATAATTATCCGACTGTCCTAAACTGGCAAGCCGCGGCAGTGCGCCGCGCTGGTGGTGGCAGTCACAAGACTTTTGAGAACGCCGGTGTTGATTGCTATCACGGTATGGCGAACTTCATCAGTCCCCACGAAATCGCCGTCGAAGATTCACAAATCAGCAGCGAAAAGTTCCTCATCGCGACCGGTAGTAAATTGGTGCCGCACGGCATCGCCGGTGTTGATACGGTCAGCTGTTGGACGCCAAACACTGTCTTACGTATGCCGAAGTTGCCGAAAGCCATGATCGTAGTTGGTGGCGGCTCAACTGGTTGTGAAATCGCTGAGTATTTCGGTGCGCTAGGTGTGAAAGTCCTCATCGCTGAAGCCGCAGACCGTCTTTTACCAAAGGAAGACCCCGAAGTCAGTACTGTGATTGAAGATTTTCTCCGCAAACGTTTCCAGGTTGAGATTCTGACTAGTTCGCGCGTTGTCGCGGTGGAACAAGATCTCAAAAGCAAACAAGTTATCTTCCTGCGCGACGGTCAAGAAAAATCCGTCCGCGTCGAAGCCATTGTATTGGCTACTACGCCGGAACCGGAAACAGATTGCGGTCTAGAAAACGCCGGCGTGAAATATGCTTTCGACGGTGTCAAAGTCGATAAAGGCCTGAAAACTACTTGTGGACACATCTGGGCGGCAGGCGACGTCCTCGGCGGTGAAAGTTCTACCGAGAAAGCCGTTTACGAAGCCAAACTTGCCACCATGAACGCCCTCAAGAAAGCCGGAAATGTGGTGAATTATACTGGTTTCGTTCGGATGACTAATACTTTTCCGCAAGTTGCGAAAGTTGGGCTTAACGAGATCGAGCTCGGCCCTAATGCTGAAAAGCGCAAAATTTCAATTATTCCAATCGACACTATTAGTGCTGCTAATACTAATGATTTTCGCGATGGTTTCGTCAAAATGTCTGCCGACACCAAAGGCCAAGTCATCGGTGCCACCATCGTCGCTCCGCACGCCGATCTAATTATCGAAGAAGTTTCGCTAGTTATTCGCACTGGAATGCGGGTTGCCGAAATCGCCGCCTCGCCTCACGTTGCCACCAGCTGGAACGAAGCCGTCCGCATTGCCGCGCGGGAGTTGGCATAATTCATCTATGGTATAATATATTTATTATGCAAACCGCCCTCCTCATTCACGGATACAACGGAATTCCCAAGATTTTTGAATATTGCCAAACCGAGTTACAAAAACTGAATTATAAAGTTATTATGCCGAGTTTACCGATTCAGCGTAAGATTTCTTTCACCCGATGGGAAGCCGAACTTGCAAATCTGCCTATTCCGCCAAAAGTCTCAGTAGTCATCGCCCATTCGATTGGCAATGAATTTATGATCCGTTATTCCGCGAAACATCATCTCGAGATAGATACTTATATCGGTCTGGCCGGGTTCGTAGAAAGTTTTGTTCACGACGACCGCGAGGATCTGAATAAAGTTGTTGCCAAAATGCAATGCACGCGAGCAGAAATTAACCGCTTCAAAGATTTATCGAAGAAACGCTATGCTATTTATAGCGATAATGACCATATTGTACCGTTTGACATCCTACGAAATTTTCCTGTCGCTATTTCTGCCGCTCCTATCTTGATTCCTAATATCGGTCATATGGGTAGCAAAAGTGGCCTGACGGAGTTGCCGGAGGTTATTGAATTGATCAAATAAACTATAATCTTTATGGTATAATAAGGAACGTGAGAGAAGAAATATTATTTAATATTTCTTCCGAACTGACGCGATTATACAACCATACCGTAGGTATGGTATAATAAAATTAACTGCGGCATAATAGGAGAATCCCATGAGTGAAATTATCAACAACAACCCAGATTACGCGCCACAAGAAGATAGCCCTTGGGATCACTTGGCTGATGAGGAACGATTTCGCGGAGATGAGCAGTTGACATCCGCGGAGGATCACGAGCAACTTGAGAGTTTTGAGATTAAAAACCTTTCTCCTAATGATAGTCTTGAACAGGCTGCTGAAGCAATCTACTTAACGGATCAATATATTTGCCCGGATTTGTTTGGCGATGAAGAAAGAGTCAAGAAGTTCATTGGCGCATTATTCTCAGAAGAGCCGGATGTAATGTTTTCTTATCAGAAGACTTTGGTAGCCAAAGACAAAGATAATAATATTGCAGGAATCCTAGTTTATCGTGACTCCGACTGCAAACCATGGGATAGCGCAGCGGCTAAGGAGAGGTTCTTAGTGACTGGCGTAGAAATGCCGGAACATTTTGACCGTGCTAATAATATTTATCTGCCTAAAATTACTGGCGAAATGGCGCCCGACACGGCGGAAATCGAATTTGTTGGCGTACGTGATGATTATCGTTCGCGAGGTATCGGTAAACAACTGATCCGTTCACTAGCAGATAACCCGGAATATAGTGAATTGCATCTCGACGTTCTTGACAGTCATCCTTGGGCGCAAAAGTCTTACAGTGATCTTGGCTTTAAGGCGGACGGTGATAAGTTCGGTAATTATCCGGATGGCTCCGAAGGGGTGCAGCATATGATTTTGCGAAAAGAAACTACATTATCTGAATAATACTTATGGAACTAAAAGTTGTTAATAATATTGCAATCGTCAAAAGTGACAAAATCATAATCGAAGATATCCCCTCAGCAATAGATTTTGTCATGTCTATAAAATCAGAAACGCACTGTGATAGAATTGCACTAAACAAGGCCGTTATCACTGAAAGTTTTTTCGTCCTAAGTACTGGTTTGGCTGGAGAAATTTTACAAAAGTTTGTCAACTATGGCATTAAATTCGCTATTTTTGGCGACTTTTCCAAATACACGAGTAAGCCACTTCACGATTTTATTTATGAATGTAATCGCGGCAAAGACGTATTCTTCGTGAAAAATGAAGCCGAGGCTATCGAACTGCTTAATTGAAAAATCGAATTTAGTCCGTAAAAAGTAAGCAGTTTATTCTTTAATCAACATCCTTCCAATGATTTCTTTTCGCAAATATAGTCGATCGGTCGCAAGCCACTCGTCTTCACTTTTTGCCTCCAGTAATTCTGTAATATATCGATCCCAGTTCTTAGAGCTGGTCAAAAGATAATTCTTACGCTCCGCGAGGCAGATGATATTCACTACCCAATCCGCTCCTGCGCTAGCCATGATTTTTGCAATCTTCGCACGCTGAGGCAAAAGTTCTTTCACGTCCCAAATTGTAAGTTGTCCAAACTTCAGTCCTATTCCCGATGGCAGATCAACCGTCTTACAGTCTAACAACAAAGAATTTTCCAAATCATTTGTCACAGCCTTGCTTACTTCAGAAAAATACCATTTCGCAAAATCCTCTACGGTCATTCCAATGATTTCGGCCATTTTTTCCGCCGCTGCTCGGTCGCGCTCCATACTAACCGCCGCATTGAAGTATAAAGTATTATCCAGTATCGCCGCCAATAATAACTTCGCAATCTCTAGTGACATTTTCTCATAATCCCAACATTCGCCCCACCGCTCAAACACCAAAGTTGCCACTGCGCCAATCTTTTCAATAATCACCTTATCACCCAAACGCTCCTGCCAATATTCTTCGTATCCAGGGTGGTGGTCGATTAGTTCTAAAATTTGCTGCTCTGGTACTAAACGGGTAATAACTCTCGGCACCGAAACATCCAAAATAATCACTTCATCATCCGGTCGCAAATCAAACTTACTCCCCTCATATTCTCGCTGCCTCAAAACTTCTGGCACACTATAGTTCGGTGTACCCGGAGGAATGTAGGCTCGTGCTATCTTCCCACGTTGATTCAACAAATCTGCATACGCCACAATTGACGCATATACGTCCACGTCAGCATAACTTCCTACTACTGGCAACCAGATCATCCTACTCTCCTGTTAGTATCTTCAAGTTAACTTAATTATACCATATAACAAATTAAAGCGTGCAGTTAGTAACAATTATTTACATTTCTGCAAATGTTCCGTGTGCATTTTATGGTCTAGCTCGCGAAATCTCTGCTGAATTTCTTGCCGTTCTGCGCCTTTAAGTAATTTACTTCCGTTAGTAGTAATCTCGAAATAGCGATAATCATCACTACTGTAATCCATTCGGCTTGATTGCTCGGCATACAACACGGGTTCATCATTGACCGTCTCTAGAAAATAGCCAAAACCGCCAAACAGTCCTGGTATCGTAATGCGCTGTTCGGAATCTTGATTTAATAATTCCGAGGTAAGTTTTGGAAATTCAAAATCCGGATGTTCCGCCAAATATTTATCAAACCGACAGAACTTACATTGTTCAATTATCAGTTTTCGAAACTTCTGCTCAAGTATACCCAAACTTTGCTGCAAATTCACTTCTAACATTCTACTCCTGAGTCTTCTACTTTTTAAATTTCGACTTTTCATAATTATATGGAATACTCGTGCCCACTACCACGTCTTCGATTTTGTCAATAATTAGCCAATCGTCCATATTGCCTTGGTGATCAAAATCTAGTGGTTCAATCTCTTCTACCTTGTCAAATTCTACTAAGCAAAGGCACTTTTTATGCCATCGCTCTTTTTGCTTATCGGTCAACTGCAACTTGTCATTGTTATCTTCGATGGTCCTGGTAATCTCGTCATCGGATAGTTTTACAAAATTCTGCACATCTTTCACTTTAGCCTTCGCGGCAATTTTCTTAGAACCCTTTTCCATAAAATAGAGTTCTTCGTCGGCAAATACACGGCTATGCGGGATTTTTCTACCCGCCGCGCCCCGAATCACCATTGTCTTGCTACCAGCTAAAATCTTACTTAATTCCTTTGACTTATCGTTGCAATAAACTAAATGTACCATAACGCTTCGTCCTTATTTTATCTAATTATACCATACCTTTGGTATGGCTGTATAGTTATCTTGCCGATCATTCCAAGTTTACGTCAGTAGAACAAATCTCACATTTTCCCACATTTTTCTCCCCACGCAATAAAGTTATGCTATAATAGAAGTAACTATGGCGAAGGTGATATGTATTACAAATCAAAAGGGTGGTGTGGGCAAAACTACTACGTCGGTAAATCTTGCGTATTTTTTGGCAAAAGATAAAAACCGCGTCTTGCTCGTCGACGCCGACCCTCAGGGCAACGCTTCTGGTGGTCTCAATATCGACAAGGAAGAATTAGCCGCCAGCCTGACCGAAGTTATGATCGAGGCGGCTGAGTTTGCTGATATTATTATCCCGACCGAGTTTAAGAATTTTGACCTCGCCCCCACTACCACTCAGCTCGCCAACGCCGAAGTCGAGATGAATAATCTCCAGCAAAAGTTTACCGTGATGAAACGCGCTATTAACACCGTTCGGGATAATTATGACTATATTATTATTGATTCGCCGCCTAGCCTTTCCCTACTAACAGTTAATGGTATGACTGCCGCTGACTATCTGATTATTCCCGTTCAGACCGAGTTCTATGCTCTCGAAGGCGTTGCTCAGTTGCTCGAAAATATGGCTATGGTTAAGAGGGCACTCAATCCCAATCTCAAGCTCCTCGGTGTCCTTGCTACAATGTACGATAAACGTACCAGCCTCAGCGTGGAAGTCCTCGAGGAGATCCGTAAGTATTTCAAGAACAAGGTATTCAATACGATGATCCCGCGCAATGTCCGCGTTGCCGAGGCTCCCAGTCACGGCGTACCAGTCGGAGCATATGATAAGTTTAGTAAAGGCGCCAAAGCGTACAAGGATTTCGCGCGCGAAGTAGAAGAAAGGACAGGTAAATAATGGCTTTAGGCAAAAAGGGTTTAGGTCGCGGTTTCGAGAGTTTGATTCCTACCGATCTCGTTGAAGCAGAATTCGACCCTACTAGCAGTGAGGATGCAAAAGTTAGTACATTGGTCGAGCTTGATATCGAGCAGGTTGTTCGTGACGAAAATCAGCCCCGCAAAGAATTTAATGCCGAGGCTCTGCAGGAACTCGCCGATTCTATCTCTGAGCACGGCGTCCTCCAGCCGATTGTCGTCGTCCGAAAAGATGGCAAGTATCAGATTGTCGCAGGTGAACGTCGTTGGCGTGCCAGCAAGATCGCTAAAAAATCCACCATCCCCGCCATCGTCCGCACTCTTGATGACCAGAACCGTCTTGAGCTCTCCATTATCGAAAATGCCCAGCGCGAAGACCTGAACCCGATTGAGCTCGCCACCGCTTATGCAAAACTGAAGGAACAGTTTAACCTCACTAATGTGGACATCGCCAAGCGCGTCGGCAAGAGCTCGAGTAGCATTACTAACACAATGCGCCTGCTCAAACTCCCCGATGAAGCCAAAAAAGCCATGCGTGAGCACAATCTCGGCGAAGGCGTAATGCGACCTCTGATTTCACTCGAACCCGAAGTGATTCACGATGTTTTACCGAAAATGATTGCCAATGAATGGTCTGCTCGTAAGATCGAACAATACGTTGCCGATTCCAAGAAAAAGAGCTCCGTCAAAGCCATCAAGGCCAATGAATATCTCAAAGAAGAGGCTCGCCTCAGCAAAACTTACGATTGTGAAGTCAAGATTCGCGGTCGCAGCGTCACGCTTAGCGCCAAAGATGACGAAAGTTTCCGTCGACTGCTCGATCAGCTCTAAAGTCCCGGGTTTGCATCGCAATTAGAATACTATTCATCATTTCGCCGTGGATCGGAATAAAACATCAAGCAAGATTATATCTTTCCCAAGGTATTGTTTTATATCTATCTACGTGTTAGAATTAAAGAGTAGAGGCTTTTGTCTCTCGCAGTTTTTAACACTAGTCGCACATACGCAAGGGGGAATTATTTTGAATCAGCAAAGGCACGATTTGGTCCAGTATAATGGTTGCGTGAAGAACCTGCTGGGCCGCGAGCTCCACATTCTAGATCAACACGGACGGGTTCACATCAAGTATTACCCGGGGCATCGCTCAGTGGCACCAGAGTACCGTAAGCTCGGCCTGGCTCCTACTGCCGTGGTTAAGGCTTCAGTTTTGATTAAGACGCGCTGGGCTCCTGCTCTCACTTCTATCACTGGTGAGAAACTGCCTTATAGCATCGCCAGCATTTTCGAGGAGCTTGACTACGGCGATGTCGAGTACGAGCAAATCGGGACCTTAAATCATTTCATTCCACTGGTTAAGCCTGTCGATGGTGCGCGGCGATTCTATGAACATCACGATTCGCTGCGCGAGCACTATCAAGAAAAGGCGGACAAGGGCGAGGTTCTGGTGACCGACGTGCCGGATCTCCGCAAACTCAGCCGTCGTCGGGTACCCACCTATTGCATTGTGAGTACCACGGCCGCTCGGATGGTTCACTATACCCGCGATGAAGAGCTCGACCATCTCTTAGTCCCAGCGCTCATCGTCAAAGATCATCCACACAGGTACCCGCCGCGTCGCCCACCGGAAGATAACCGCATACTCTTCCAAGAAGTGGCTCATTTACCTCATCAGGCAGAGCCGCCTCTAGTCGCTAACGCTCTGATGTTGGCGCGCTACCTCATTACGGACTATCGCCCGCGCCAGCGGACGCCCTATTCTCTCACCGACTAGACTATCTCTGTCCCCCGGCCTCGCGTCGGGGGATATCTCTTACTTTTTCATTTTGACGTACTTACTCCACCACTCTCGGAAGCCGTCTTCAGTAGTGTAGGCGGCGGTGTCATTATCGTCATTCGCTTTTAGAAAGTCCGCAACTTTGCCGTCGTGATAAATCACTACTGAAGGATAATATTTTAGCTCCGGAATGAGCCCGGAGTCTTTCAGGTCGCCAAACGGAGTTTTTAGAAAAACGATTTCTTCCTGCTCGCCAAAGTTCTGAAGAATCTTTTCTAGATCTTCGGAAGTGCGACATTCTGGCTGTGTTACGAGCACTGCGAAACTCTTCTTTTCGCCAACAAGTGCGCGAATATCCGACACCGTGACATCTTCAAAACCACTTTTGCCGGCATATTCCGAGCTGAGAGCGAATTGACGTGGCCACAAGATTACGCCCAGCACAGCTGCGGTAACGATCAAGAGGCCGATGATTTCTCCCGACCACCTTTTCATTTTTGCACCTCAGTGAGAGTCTCAAAATCGATCTGATGATATGGCACTTTCCAAAAATCATACACGGTTTTACCATTCCGCTCAGTTTTGACTTTAACATTATGGTCGCCTTCATAATACCAGTATCCGCCGACGTTGTAGATTTTGTTGGCATCCCAACCAAGTTTTACTAGCAACTTTTTCATATCACCAGCATAGCCGGCGCCGCCACACATTAAGAAAATAGTTTTATCTTTGGGGAATAGATCCTCTAGGATCTGCATTGACTCGGCATAATTCGCAACAATTTCGCCATCTTTTTCGGTGAATAAAGTTTTGCCAGTATAAGTATCGCCGACCGCTTCGGGCAAGTTTGCTACGTTAATAATATATGGATATGGCACCACTTCAAAACCTTCAACAAATCCAGAGAGGTAAGAATCTCCACCGATCGCCTCATAATTCCCAGGGTCTTTAAGCATCCGCATATCGCGGTATACAACATCACTGCGACCGAGGTATTTGTCCAAAGTAGCCTCGTTAATATTCTTATCAATTCCGAATTGTTGCCCACGTACACCTTCCGCAACTTCAGGTTGCGGCAATTTTTCTACCACGCTCACGATATTCTCGGAAGTTTCGTCATTATGATAATGTAAATAAATCGTCCAGGCTACTCCACCGACAAGAACGGCGAGACACGCCATCGCGACGACTACGCCGACGGTGATTTTTGATTGATGCTTTTCCATTTTACCTCCACTTTTAATTATTTGACACGACGTTTTTCCGCTAACCATTGCGGGATTTCGGTGAACTTGATTTCTGGGCAATAGTTGATGTCTGCGTTCGTTACGTCGTAATAAATTTTATAGATTTCATCCACCGAGCCGTAATGTGCATCTTTCATGGTGAAGCCGAGTTTTTCGACTACGGATTTGACACTTTCTTCAGTTTTACCTTCGATTTCGGTATAACTTGGTAACCACGGCCAAGTGTCGATAGTAACTTCTACCTCGTCTAGAACCCAAGTTTCGCGCAAAGTTTCTTGATCGGCTTTGGCTTTTAGTCCCGCGTGTTTTAAAAGTTCAATCGTATCTTCATAATTATTTACTTCCACACAAATTTCTTTAGTCCCACTGAGGGTCAGATCATTTACTTGTTTGTATGATAAAGTAATTTTTCCGCTTTCATCGCGCACGCGTACGAAACTATTCGGCCCCGTATCAAAAATCACTCTGCGCATCAAAAGTTCTGGCTGGACTAATTCCGCACCGGTCTGTTTTAACTTTTCGCGTAGCTCATCCTTATTAATATCGATAAAAGTGGCTTCGATTTCTGTCGGCATCATTTATGCTTCCTCATCCAAATACATAATATCGATATCTATGTCACCATCAACTCCATCTACGCGACCAGAATTACTCAGCTGCCAATAACGATAGTCGCCCTCGTAAGTTACGCGGTCATAATATTGTGCTAACCAAGTTTCGTACTCCGGTACGTCCCAGATGCGCTCCAAATAAATTTTACTGCTATACAATAAACCTTGGTAGCCGCTTTGTTTGACGGTGTCGAGGAAACTCTTGGCGACTTGGTTAATCTTGCGAAAACTCATTCCGGCTTGATTGAACTCGCTCCAACTTTCCCAGTCAAACGCCACGCCGAGCTCCACGGGAAAATCTTTGATATGTCCAATAATCCACTTGGCTTGTTTTTCCGCCTCCGCCGTGCTATCGGCATAAGAATAGAAGTAAACTCCTACCGGTAAACCAACTGCAGTTGCACCCTGCAGATTAGCCTCAAAATACGGATCGAAGACATAATCTTCATCAAAACCGGCTTGATAGCCAACGCGGATGAATGCAAATTCCACGCCGTCATCTTTCACTTTCTGCCAATCAATCTTGCCCTGCCACTGCGACACGTCGATGCCGATTTTAGTATTTTCGGTCTTATGTTCATCGATGATCTCTTCAATGTCTATCCGCTCGCTGGTAACTTGCGGTGTATTGATGTTACTCGGCCGCACTACATTAAGTACGAAAGGATGTTTGGCTTGATTCCCTGCGGCATCGGTCACGACGTATTCAACATTATATCTACCCACCCGGTCGAGGTTATAATTCCCGGTGATTTCTCGCCGCGGATGGCCATCTAGGTCGTCACCGCTGAGGATCAAGTCGGTCAGATTTCCCTCGTAGCCCACTGGTACTGTGTATATATTACTACCGTAAATCTTTGGTGCGACGGTATCTACGACATTAACTTTGAACCGAATCGTGCGCTTCTTGTCTTTCACATTAATAAAATCAAAACTGATTTCGGTCTCGCCGAGGTCTTCTGGAATAATCTCAAAATCTTCCACGAGTGTTCCGTTCAAATTTTCTAAAAAGTCGGACACCTTGCGAGTTTCGCCAAAGGCCATAGTCCGATCTTCTTTCAAAGTTACCGACTCGGCGTCGAGTTTTTTATCGGCTTCGTAAATACTATTTCCCCATAGGCAGACTCCCGTCACTATCAGTATCATTATGATACTGGCGCAAGGAATCAAAAATTTCGGCTTGCGCCAAAAACTAATTTTGGGCTGGCCGTCTACCTCACTTTTTATATTATCATTATTCATAAACTAATTAAATATGGTATGCCCGTCCAGCGCGAGGAACGTGAGCGAAAAAGTATTAGTACTTTTTCCGAACTGACGAGTGGCTGGTAGCGATTTGCTTGCAAATCGCGTTTAGGAGTCGAATTCTCTAATATGGTACGCCCGATAGGAGTCGAACCTACGACACCTGGTACCGGAAACCAGTGCTCTATCCACTGAGCTACGGGCGCACATGGTTCCATTATACCTCATAATGACATTTTTGTAAATTCTTCCCTTCAATTAAAATCTGTGCTATAATAATAGTGCAAGAACAGAATTAAATTAAATATAGAATCCAATGCTTTCAGAAGGTAATGGGTTTTGAGTGAGCGAAGATGGCACCGAGAGGCGGCATTTTACGTGGCTCACTTGAAAGTCTTTTACTGGAGGGTGTTGATTCTGTTCTTGCGCCGTTCTCGCGGTGCCATTTTTGTGTAGGCATTCCGAGTGGCGCAAGGACTAAAAGGAGGCCACGATGCTAAAAATAAATAACAAACTTAAACTTCCACTAATATTCTCTATTTTAGGAATAAGTGGATTATTTTTATATCAATATCTAACTTTTATTCCAGAATATTCTAATGCCACAACTATCGAGACTCCAGTCCTAGACCCTAATTCTCCAAAAATTAAAACTCTAGAAGATATCTCAAGTATGTCAGAACTTACATCTCAAATCTGTGCCAATACTCGTACCCCATCTGCTTCAGAAACAATCACTGTCCCGTCAAAAGTACTAAATGATACTAGCGGTGGTGGCGAGGGGCGTTCATATCAAACCTCAAAGCTCAAAGACGGAAATTGTTGGATGGTGCAGAATATAAACAATTCCATCGGAAGATTAAGCCAATCATCATATGGCGGATACTATACCTACACTGACGCAGTTCAATTATGTCCTAGACTTGGTCAAGCATGGAGTCTACCAGCTCAAACAACATATCAAAATCTCGTAAATCAAACCTCAGCTACGACCTTATTAAATATACCGTATAATTTCCAGCTTAGTGGCTATTACAACACATCAGGCAAACTGGTAGGTACTGCAGAATTCGGCTGGTATTGGTCATCCACTGAATCAGTCAATGGATATAACGCATATAGCCTCTTTTTATCTAGTTCCAGCGTAAACCCATCCAGCAATGATACTCAACGAGGCGGATTAGCCGTGCGATGTTTTATTAACACTGATGGCATAACACCAAATACTCCAGATATTCTTATTCCTAGCTCAAATATTAATATCACCGTCCCCAACATAATAACTCTAGACGTTTCGGATAGTGTAGACATTGCTACAGAATCGGGTAGAGTAAACACAGGTGAGTTTACTACTATAGTAAGTTCTAATAAAGATTATACAATAAGCCTTAATGCTGCAGCAGGAGGAGCGGATGCTACTTCACTAGTTAATTATAAAGATGGCAATAAAGTAGGAGAAATACCTACTATTACAGGAGCTAATCAACCAGCAGCAGGAATATCTGGTTGGGGCATAATGTTATGTAATGGAACAACTACTAATACTTGTACTAATAACTATTTACCATTACCAACAAAGAATACAACTAATACCTTCACCACAGGAACAAAAGGTATTCACCAACATCTCTTCCAAATCGGTATTGGTATAGGACCAGAACTACCAAGTGGAACATATACCACATCTATACAAGTGACGGCGAGTCAGAAGTAGTTTTATTATCAGTCGAAGTGGAAAATCTTAGGCTGGTCGATGCTGCCGTAACAGGCGGTTGAGTTTGATAACTAGGAGGATCATTGGTATTATGGCGATGGCTACCGCTATAATGGTATATTGTAGCGGCAAGAACAGTAGCATAATTGAAGCGACGAGACTGAAGAGGAATTGTCCGGCTTGCTGCATAACGACAAGATAAACCAGGGCATTCTTGCGGTCGGCTTTGTCAACTTCTTTAAACAGAATCGTCTGACAGAAAATATGTAGCGGGTCTCGAATGGCGGGCATTAGCGCAAAACCGCTAGACATCAATAACATACGTTGGGTGAAATCGATCGGAAGAAAGAATCCTAACAAAATTAGCACGATTGATATAGTAGCCCAAAGCAAAAGCAAGGTAGCGACTTTGTGCTGAAACAGGCGATGGATAGTCGGATATACTAAATCAACCAGGATACGGATAATCCGTGAGACGAACCAAGCGAGGCCTAAATAAGAGACAACTTGATCAACTGATAATTGTGTTTCTAGCTGGTACTGAAGCAGAAGTTTGCCATTGTTTTGGCCGATGCTGATGACGCCATAGAGTAGTCCGCAAAAGATGAAGACAAGTAGCGAAAGTTTAACTGGGTGAGGTAGAGATAACTTATTGTTGGTTTCCGTTTCTAGGTTCTCTGCATTAGCGTCCACTTCGGAAGTATTTCGATCATCAATATCATAAATAAAGAATGACATAATAACGGCAACACCGCAGATGATGATGCCTAATATCATCGGGAGATAACTCCATTCGGCGAAAAATAATCCAACGACCAGGGAGGCGATCATACTAGCGGATGTATAGATAAGGTGAGCGCGGCTAGAGATTTTCAGGTATTCTCCAGATTTATGAATATGACTAAGGTTGTCTTGAATAATAACATCGCGTATAGCCATAAGGACAACTGCGATTGCCTGGAAGACCATTGCAACAATGAATACTCCGTATTCTGTACCAAAAGTGAGTAAAATGCTGGTGATAAGGAGAGAAATTGCACCAAGTCGCATTGCCCAAGTATTACCAATACGCTCGGAAAGTTTGATGGTAGGTGTCAGAAAGACGCGTACAGCAAGACTAACGCAAACTTCGAGAAAAACAACTTGCGTTGCGTCAAAACCTTTGATATTGGTGAGCCAGACGGTATTAATAATGACGTAGAAGATGAGGTTGTTGGTTAGTCCAGCAAACCACGGATAAAGACGACTAACGACGTTTAACTTATCTTGTCGCATGAGCGTAGTTATAGGTTATGACTTTTTCTCTCGGCAATGACATTCGGGATTTTGGCAAGTACAATTAGGATTGTAGCCGCTAGCACATTTATCTGTACAAGTGCAGGGTATATTACAACTTTGATTCGCTTTATTTTCCATATCTTTTCCTTCGCTTCTAAAATTGTAGTTAGTTTAATTATAACACGCCTGCGTTATGATTTGAAATAGACAAGCAGGCACTTTTTATACTGTAAGTACCTGCTTGGACATTATTCGCTAGCTGGAATCCTGGAAAGGTTAGGCTTTCTTGCCTTCGATCATGAGGACGAACTTGGTCGAGTGTTGCGCATTCTCGGCTTTGCCGCCGAAATTATTATATTCGTCCGCGAGTTTCGTCAAACGTTCAAGTTTGCGGGAAGTATTCTTGATGTCGCCGTTCACGAAGTTGGTCAGCACTTGGATGCCATCTTGATCAAACTTTTGCATACCGTCGCTAAGTTGACTAGCACCGTTGAGCAGCTGATCAATACCTTTGACCATTTCGTCCATTAGAGTATTAAGTTTTTTACTAAGACCGGATTGAATCGAGCTGGCGACTTGCGAAGCGACGGTGCGTGCGGTCTCGGAGGCGGTTTGGGCGGCAACGTTTTGCATTGCATTATAAGTGTTCTGGAAAAGTTTTTCTTTAATGGAATTGATGTCGATATTAACATTCATTTGGCTAGCGATTTGCGCCGCAACCTCCTGAGTAATCGCATCTTTTTGCGACATGACTTGTTGGGTGACTTGTTTGGTTACAGCATCCTGCACGGCCGCGCTAATATCTGGGTTCGTGCAATCACCATAAGTTCCTGCCGCACACGCATCTGATACACCCTGTTTTACGCCGTTCGTGATCAACTCTTGGATTTTAGCCGTAACAGTTTGTTCGATTAAAGTTGGGGCGAGCGACTGCAGAGTGGCTTTTAGATTGTCCAGCTGTTTTAATTCTGGGATACTAGCAAATTGAGCGTCAATTTGTGCACGGATGGTACTTTTTTGTTCCGCAACTTTACTGCGCGCGGACTTCGCGGCCGTCTCGGCAATCGAATCGAGCATTGATTCGCTCATGAGATTCCCTAGCCCGGTGAGTTTAGCTTTCGCACTGGCTACACTGTCCCGCAACTGTTTTACGCCGTCACGAAGTTTGTTGGTACCATCTACAAGCTCTTTGCTGCCGTCGGATAATTTATCGGCGTTGACATATAAATCGTCCATTTTATCAAAAATCTTGAGATCATTATCCTCCAAAACTTTGGGCGTCACGAAACTATAAATATCGCCAAGTTCAAACTTTTCTGTATCGTAAGTTAGCACAATTTCATCCATTTTTTGCAAATCTTCGTAGCGCAGACTTTCGTAGAGTCCCGGAGCGGCGATTGCAGACACAATAATATTCTTACCATTACTAATTACTTTGCCGTTGGTGACTTCGACATTGCGCGCGTTGGTTTCGTCCAAAATTGTCCCCATCGCCACGACGAATGGCGTATATAAGTCGCCGACTTTGGAGAGGTTTTTATACTTAAGTTTGATTTCTACTTTACCGGACTGGCCGAGAATTTCCTCAAGCGACTTGACTTCATTATTTAGTTTATAGGTCACTGCAACTTCGATGGGCAGCTTTTGGTCGGTTTTACCACTATAATATATATCATTACCATCGGCCTTCCAAATCAAATCGCTACCTTCGACCAGATAATCTTCAAAACCATTCAAGTTTTCTATATCTTGGAGGTCAGCTTTCATGACAATCTGACTGTCGTTTAGATCGTTGATCAAATGCCCAGTTACCGATACATAACTTAGTGTCCCACCGGCATCGAGCTTGGCATAGACAGTTTCGTCTTGAGTCAAGGCAAAGGCATTGTAAGGTACCAGCGCACTGATCATCGCTCCACAAATGGTTGCTGTAATTAACTTTTGTTTCATAAATTCTCCTTTGCTAATTTATTAAGTCCCACCGTGGTTTTACAAATTAATTTATCACACGCGACAAGCAACGCCGGCACGACTGTCACTACGACGAGCATACTAATCACCGCGCCGCGTGCGATAAGCGTACACATCGAGCCGATCATATCGATTTGTGAGAATAGCCCCACACCAATAGTCGCCGCGAAGAAACACATCGCACTGACGAAAATCGATTGAATCGAACTGCTTAGCGACAATTTCATTGCTTCGACTTTGACGTGTCCGGCTTGTCGTTCTTCTATATACTTAGTCGTAAGTAGAATCGCGTAATCGATGGTAGCGCCGAGCTGAATCGTACCAATCACGATCGAGGCTACGAATGGGATTTCGGTACCGGTCAGGAAGGCCACACCCATATTGAGGAAAATCGCAAACTCAATCGCCGCCATCAGCAGTACTGGCAGAGAAATTGATTTCAAGACAATCGCCATAATCACGAAAATCACGGCAATCGAAGTAATATTGACACTGGCAAAATCCCGGTCGGCGATTTCCACAAGGTCTTTCATCAGCGGGCCTTCACCGGCGACGATGGCTTGTTGATCGTATTTTTGGACGATGGCGTTGACTTGGTCGATTTGAACATTTAATTCATCCGTCGCAATACCATAACCTGACAAGACTAACATCGCGGTGTAATTTTCTGTGGCAAACATTGACTGCAGATCCTCGCTCAGCATCTCCATCGACAAGCCGTAACTTTCCAAAGTAGCGGGGCTAAGTACTGCATCTACACCATCGAGCTCGGAAATCTCGCTGGCCATTTTTTGTTGCGCGGCGACGGTCGAATCTTTACTATTTAGGATAATCATTTGCGATTCCATACCGTAGTCCTCACGCAAGGCGGTCGTGGCCTGAGTATATTCATACTCCGCTGGAATCGACGAGTCCAACTTGTAATAGACTTCGACTTTATTATAGATAATATAGGCCGGTACTAGTAAAATCAAGAACGCGGCGAGAATCCATTTGCGCTGGCTGATAATGAATTTCTGCACGTGTGTGAACTGCGGTAAAAGTTCTTTGTGGCGCGTCTTTTCGACTAATTTGTCGCAAACCAGTAGCAAGGCCGGGAATAGCGTCACCGAGCAAATCAGGCCGATCGCCACGCCTTTTGCCATCACTACGCCGATATCGACACCCAGCGTGAGGCTCATCGTGCAGAGGGCCAAGAACCCAGCAAAGGTAGTCAGCGAACTACCCATCACCGACGCGGCAGTTTCTTGAATCGCCTGAGACATCGCTTTAAGTTTACCAGTTTCTTGCTTTTTGGCGGCTTCGTACTTGTGATAGAGGAAAATCGAAAAGTCCATGGTCACGCCTAGCTGCAGCACGGCGCTAATCGCTTGTGTGATGTAAGATATTTCGCCCAGGAAAATATTAGTGCCCATATTGAAGACTAGCGCGATGCCGATACTACCGATCAAGAGGAACGGCACGAGGAAAGAATCCAAAAAGAGAATGAGCACAGCCAGCGACAGAACTACGGCGATAGAAACATAGAGTAAAGTTTCGCTCTTGAAGAGGTTCTTAGTGTCGAGCACCATGGCGCTCATCCCGCCAAGCAAGCAACTTTCGCCGGTCATGCGGCGGATTTCTTCCACGGCGTCAAGAGTTTGCTCATCACTAGTGCCGCCACGGAAAGTGATAATCATTAGTTGAGTATCATCGTGAGCAACTTTTTCGCGGACTTTGGTGGGTAAGAAATCGAGCGGAATCGTAGTGCCAGTCAAATCGGCAATGCTGATCACTTGGTTGACACTCTCGACTTGTTTAATTTTCTCGGTGAGCTCGAGAAGTTGTTTTTGAGGCATTTTCTCGACCACTGCTACCGAGAAGGCGCCCATGCCGAATTCGTCAGTTAGGATTTCCTGACCCTTGAGAGTTTCGATATCCGACGGCAGATAAACTAGTAAATCGTAGTTTACCTTCGTCGCAAAATAACCCAAGGCCGACGGAATCAGCAGAATGAGCGATAAAATCACGATCGCCCAGCGGTGTTTGCAGATAAAATCACTTATGCGTTTCATAATTCTCCGTTATGTTGGTTAATTTTTTGACCATTTTGAGACCACCTTGATGATACTTGCGGTTTTGGCTGCTATCCCATACTTCCTAGGAAGGGAGAATGGCAATGTTTTTCACCAAAACTGACCAACGGTCATTTTCTATTCCCTATTCTAGCGCAAAAATGACCAATGGTCAATAGTTTTCTAAAATATTGCGAAAATGTAATATTAACAGATATGAATAAAACTGACTGTTAGTCATTATTCCTTAAAAATACCTTAATTTTTGCTAAGAGTCCGTGAGAAAAGTGGAGTTCAGTCGAGTATTTTTTGATAAAAACTGACCAAAAGTCATTTTTCCACTTGTCAAACTCGATGGAATCCTTTATAATAAAAATATGACAAATTCACTCAGACCGCGCGGTCGCAAATATGACCAAATTCTCGACGCTACTTATGAACTTTTTGTGGAGCGGGGTGAAACCGACCTCTCCATTAGTGAGATTGCGGAGCGGGCGGGAGTGGCTAAGGGGACTTTTTATCTTTATTTTCATGACAAAGAAGACCTTAAAGACCAGTTGATTGCGCAGAAATCCAATGAGTTCTTCCGTAAAGCCGTCGATGCGCTAAGAGCGACTGACCTGACAGCGTTTGATGAGCAGATTATTTTTGTGATTAATTATATCATTAATGAGCTGGCTGATAACCCGATGGCGCTGCGGCTGATTGCTAAAAATCTATCGTTTGGGATGTTTAACCAAAAACTGCAGGATTACGTCGATGATAAATCGGACATTATCCAGCGGCTGCTCGCGGTCGCCCAGAAAAGCGGTATCCGGCTGCGGAATCCGCGGATTCTGCTTTTTATGATCGTGGAGCTGACTAGTTCGACTTGTTTTTCTTGCATTCTCGAGTCTAAGCCACTGCCGATTGATGAGTATAAGCCATTTCTATTCCGAACGATTCGTCAGATGATTGTGGCAGCGACGGAAGACTAGCCGGGACGAGCTGACGGGTGTATAATAGCTGTAATATAGCCTAACGAAAGGACATTTATGCCGCGCCCTCGCAACAAAGACGACTTGGTCAAAGCCGCCCATGAGCAATATCAAAAACTCACCGATTTCATCGACTCGATGAGTGAACGGGAATTAACGACCGATTTTGACTTTTCCAAGGATGCCAAAAAGACTGAACGTCACTGGGGTCGCGATAAGAATTTGCGAGATATTTATATTCACCTCTACGAGTGGCACCAACTGTTGCTGAATTGGATTGCCGCTAATCTGAGCGGCGACGCCAAGCCGTTCATTCCTGAGCCCTATTCTTGGAAGACTTACGGTGATATGAACGTGGAATTTTGGCAGAAGCATCAAAAGACTTCGCTTGAGGACGCTCGAAAGATGTTTGAGCAATCTCACACTAAAGTCCTCAAACTACTTGACGAATATTCTAATGATCAGCTGTTCGGCCGGGGAGTTTTTGACTGGGTAAACACTGACCTCGGCTCTTATTTTGTGAGCGTGATGCCGAGTCATTACGACTGGGCACTCAAGAAACTGAAGGCACATCGAAAGAATTGTGCTTAAGGACAAGGTGTTGTATAGTGAGTTTTTGCGTAGAGTGTGTAAAAAATGGAAGGAGCAAAATGGCGAGTGAGTTGATTGATGTGCTAGACGAGAATGGGGTTTTGACCGGAGAGGTTGCAACGCGGAATGAGGTGCATCGGCAAGGACTATGGCACCGAGCAATTGTAGTAGCGATCGTGAACGAAAAGAATGAGGTGCTTTTGCAGCAGCGAGCCGCCAATAAAGAGAAAAATGCAGGAATGTGGGATATCTCGGTGGCAGGGCATATATCAGCGGGGCAAGATTCCCTATCGGCAGCAGCGCGCGAAATCAACGAGGAAGTCAATGTACTGCTAGGATACAGAACGGAGATTAAGGACTTTCGATATATGTATTGCTTTCGGAAGGAGCAGATATATCGTGAGGACTTTATTGAACGGCAATACTATGATTTTTTCATCTTGCGGACTTCCGGTGTAGATGATAAGACTTTGCGCTTCCAACTGGATGAAGTGCAGGCAGTGAAGTTTGTTGGGTTAGATGAGCTGCAGAGGATGATGAACGAAGGTATTCTGGTGAGCCGGCCGGAAGTGTATTCGATTTTAATTAACTTTTTGTTTAGATTTTAGGATATTTTGGAGAATTCCTGTTATAATAGAGTTAAGCAGGAGGCATTATGGATTAAAATTGACTGGATTTACGGCAAATATTGATGAATACGGAGGTTTGTGATGACAAAAGAAATTAAAGATCCAGTTTTTGACTTGATTAGTAAAGAGAAGCGACGCCAGAGTGAAGGGATTGAATTAATCCCAAGCGAGAACTGTGTGTCGGAAAATGTCTTGAAGGCGATGGGGTCGATTTTGACCAATAAATATAGTGAGGGCTATCCAGGCAAACGTTACTACGGTGGAAATGAAAATATTGATGAGGTGGAGAAACTCGCGATTGAGCGAGCGAAAAAAATGTTCCACGCTGATCACGCGAATGTGCAGCCGCACTCGGGCGCAAATGCAAACGAGGCGGTATATTTTGCGTGGTGCAAGCCGGGCGATACGATTCTAGCGATGTCGCTGCCGGCGGGTGGGCACCTCACGCACGGGTCGCCAGTGACGCGGAGTGCGAAGATTTATAATTTCGTAGGCTATGGAGTGACGGAAGATGGTGATATTGATTATGACGAGCTGGAAAAGTTGGCTTTGGAACATAAGCCGAAGTTAATCTTGGTGGGATATTCGGCGTTTATGAAAATCCCGGATTTTGACCGGGTAGCGAAGGTGGCGAAAAAGATCCAAGAAGAGACCGGTGAGGAAGTACTGCTGATGGCGGATATGGCACACGTGGCAGGGCTGATCGTGGGCGGCGTGCATCCGAATCCGCTCGAGCACGGGTTTAACGTAATTACTACCACGACACACAAAACGTTGCGGGGACCGCGCGGAGGCTTAATCCTCTCGATGGGAACAGTCGGAAATCCGTTGAAGAAATGCGACCGGACGTTGGAAAATATCCCAACCTTGATCGACCGGGCAGTGTTCCCTGGTACACAAGGCGGGCCACTAGAGCACGTGATCGCGGCAAAGGCAGTGGCGTTTGAAGAGGATTTGCAGCCGGAATTTCGTGAGTATGCGGCGCAAATTGTGAAAAATGCGAAAGTGCTAGCGGATGAGCTGAAAAAGGAAGGCTTCAAACTGCAGGGTGGCGGGACGGAAAACCACTTAATCCTGGTAAACGTGAAGGATAGTTACGGAATTGACGGGAAGTTTTATGAATACGCGCTGGATAAGGTCGGTTTAACCTTGAATGCGAATGCGCTGCCAACGGATAAAGGCGCAGCGTTCCGGCCGTCGGGTGTGCGCCTGGGGACGCCGTCAATGACGACGCGCGGAATGAAAGAAGCCGAGATGAAACAGATCGCGAAGTGGATGAAAGAAGTGGCAGAGATCTGCGTGAAGGCGAAGAATGAGGAAGGTTTGGCAAAATATCAGAAAGAATTAGACAAACTGCGCGCAGAAGTTCGCGAGATGGCACTGAAATTCCCAGTGCCGGGGACAGACGAATAGGATTCCCAGTAAGAAATAGAGCTCAGTTGAGAGACTGGGCTCTATTTTGATTTTTTGAGAGAAAATGGGATCTAGGCGTTGATTTTTGCTTGAAATTTGAAGAAAAAAGCGTAATTACTATTGACTTTTTTAGTAATGTGTGCTATAATGGAAGTAAGCCTAGGGTAATACGCCCAGGGCGAGTATCTGTAGTGATAAAATACAGAGAATTGTACCTTAAACATAGATTCTAAATCCTATGTTTTCCAACTGATGGTTCCCTGATTTCTGACTTTTATGTCTGGTTATGGGTGCGATGTTTCTTCAATAAGATAAGGAGGACTCGCAGCTCTTTTGCTCAGAGTTTTCATTTTCTTACGATTAAGCGGCTCTTGGGTAGCGTCGAGGTTATCTGATGAGATAATCTGGGCGCTGCCTGAGAGCAGCATAGCAGCATAAGCGGGGAGGCCCGCGGGAGCGAGAGGCTCCAGTGCTGACTTTTGGCGAAAGCCACGAAAGGAAGATGTTGTATGAGTAAGGTGTATCTGGGACTGGATGAGCTACAGGAGGCGGTTACGGTGGTCGGTACGCTCAAAGCGCTAACGATCCGCTGTGACAAGGATGATCACGAACTGCTGAGCATAACCTGCCCTGAAAATCTGCCGCCGGATACGTGTCTGGCACTGAAGCAGGAAACTCCCGCAATCTTAGACAAACAGAAGAAGCCGATCAATCCGCTACTCGGCGTAGAGTCGCTGGAGCTGGTGAAGCAGCTGGCGATGCCGGAATTGCACGCGGATGCAAGATTTTTGGCAATCAGGGAGCAAAATATCTGCTCTGACAGAATTGGCCAACTCAGTCCGTGCACTGACTTCGCCGATCCGTCCGGTTTTCTGTTGGTAACACAGAAGCTCAATCAGCGCGTGCGCCCAGAATATCCTCTACGGTGGGAGTGCATTCGTCCAGAGCTTTCGACGCTAACGAGCCTGGACGAGTTAAACCCCAACGTCAAGAATCGTTGGCGACTCTGGCGAGTTATCAGCGGTTGTTGGCCTGAGGCTATGGAGACGTGGCTGATTCCGATAGGATACTTTAACGCCCCCAAGAACTCGAGCGGATACTTTTACGATCCGCTGCGGGAAAACAGCGAGAGCCGGCACGCCTACGAGCTGTTCAACGAACGGCGATATCAAATGGCGAATCTGTACGACAAGGCGATGAAGGATCTGGAAGCGGACTACGAAAACGCAGCTCGCAAGGAATTCGAGCAGGCAACTAGGCTCGCTGAAACTGCGCAGAACCTGCAACGGACTTGCGACGATTTGAATACTCGGCTGGATGAAATCTGCCAGCAGGATGTATTCAGCGACTTGCGTAGGTTCAAAATCTATAGCGACCGAGGCGAACTGGAGCTTATGGATAAAGGTGGTCGCATCGTGTACTACACCATCGCTAGCGCGAATAGTTACGTTCACAACCTCGAACTGAAGTCGAAGAACTATCAGGAATACAAGAAGTATTTCGAAACGCTGCGCGAGCGGATCGAGACGGCGGAGGGGACGCTGGACACGGAGTTCTCTCCCAGCAGCGCGATCGTCAAGTTCCCGGCTAGCCAGGCTACCGGCAAGGAGGATGGCGCCTTCGAGAAGCGGATATTCCCCTTCTCGGCAACCGGAGTGTCCGACCTACTGTCCTGGCTGAAGGAAAACGAGAAGAGGACGACCGATGCACGGATAAACCTCGCGACACTGGAAGTCGAGGAGTAAGAATCTATCACAGGGCCCAGGCGAAAGTCTGGGCCCGATTTTATTGAGAATTTTTGAGTGGAATTGGTGGGATTTTTAAGGAGTTGGCTGGACAGAGCCATAAGTTTGTAATTTGAAGTCCAAATCGAACCAACAAAACTGGCATATTTTTGGGAAGTTGGCTTGTTTTCCTGGGAATTCGTGCTATAATGGGATTAGTAAACAATGCGGGGCAGTAGCTCACCTGGTAGAGCGCAGCATTCGCATTGCTGAGGTAGTCGGTTCAAGTCCGATCTGCTCCACCAAATTTGTTTACGTAAAAGATGACGCCAAAAGCGCCATTTTTTATTACGAATATGGTATAATGGGGATATGGATACGGAGATTAACAAGAAGGATTTGGCGAAGTTTGCACAGAAGTATTACGGGAATCCAGCGAATGGCTTGACCGAGGAGCGAATTCGGAAAATGGGGATTTTGAAAGCAAATCAGCAGGGCGAGAAATATCGGTTTCGGTTTAACGTGAAGGTACCAGAGGTGAAGATTTATGACCAGGGCAACAGCCACCAGTGTAATATTTATGCGTTTCTGCGAGTGGTGAAGGATATTTTGCGGCAGAATCGGCAGCTGGAGGCGGCGAATTTGGATTTGTCGGCGAACTATATTGGTTTTTATGATAAACTGGAAAAAGTTAATTCCCTGTACAATGAATTGATTAAAGATAGTAAGCTGACACTGGAGAAGATTCAGGAAAAGACGGATTTTTACGTGGGGAGTTTTGGGAATTTCCACTATTGTCGGGAAATCGTGAATAAATATGGGATCGTGCCAACAGCGGTGATGCCAGAAGTGGGGCGGAATTATAATGACGCACTGACGATGGAACTTTTGCGGGATAAAATCAAAGCAGATGCGACGACGCTGATGGGGATTGATGAGAAAGAAAAACGGCTGAAGAAAAAATCGGAACTAATCTATCAAGTGTATCAGTTTTTGGCGAAGACTTTTGGGGTACCGCCACGAAAGTTCGAGTTCCGGGGGGTGGAGTATACGCCGCAAGAGTTTAGGGAGCAGTTTCTGCGGGACAAGTTGGAAGATTTTACGACGGTGACGTTGTTTGATAAAGATGCGCTGATGAATAGTCAGGCGTATCTGCCAAGCATATATTTGAGCGATACGGAGGTAATTTTACATTTGACTCCGGAAAAGGCACGCGATGCGATCGTGAAGCAGCTGATCGGTGGGATTAGTGTGTGGTTCTCGGCAGAGGAGTCGACGGCGGCGAATTATGATGACGGAATTTTGGACGATAAAATGTATGATTTCGCAGAGATGCTAAAAATCCGGAAACTCGCAGCGGAGGAAAAATTGACGCTGGGGATGATAAATTACGACCACGCGATGTGTATCACGGGAGCGCTAGTGGAAAAAGAAAAAGTGAAACAGTTCCGAGTGGATAATAGTTTTGCCGACGGGAAATATGGCGGACAGATGATAATGACGGATTCTTTCTTGGAGAACTGCGTAGTAACAATGGTGCTGGAGAAGAAGTTCTTGGTGTAGTGGGAGAATGGTGTATTTTATATAAAGATCTCGACATTACTCTGATTTCGTGACTTGATTCCTTACAATTCTATGAACGAAAAGCCCCGACCAAACGGCCGGGGTTTCCGAGATAAGTGGATCACCTCCTTTCACGCTGCAGAAATACGATGATGCGCGTGAAAATTCAGTTTCACCAGGTTCACCTCCTTAAGGTGCTTAAGGCCATTATACAAGAAGGATGGGGGCGCGTAAAGGGCTAGCAGCCGAGGTCGTTCGCGAGGATGCGGAAGTTGGTATCAAGAATGATATCCTGCGCAGTCTGTTGGATGAAGCGCGTAAACTCGTGGAAGTTAATATACTCGGGAGCGGGCAGAGCTTCGCGGTTGTTGATCCAGCTAACATTGAGCCGGAAGTTTTTCTCGTCGATCGGGATGTAAAAATATTCTTGATGCAGGAGATGGTTGATGCGGGGCAGGTCGAGATTGAACTGTTCGACCAGGAGAGGGTTCAGCCGGGTGTAATCGCGGTAGATCTTGTCCTTGGTGAAAAACGGGAGGCCGGTGTAGCCGACGATATGCTGCGGACAAAACTTCTCTAAAAAAGCGCGGTCTGACAGCAGATGCGCGGCGTAACCCAGCTCGAGAAAACCCTGAAACTCGGTCTCGCACCAGAAGCGGTCGAGATCCGGTACGAGAGTGTAAGTTCCCTGCGTACGATAGTGTGGATCGGGAATACGCATCTTGCAGGGATGGGCGGATTTAGGCTGGGAACGGTATTTGTCGCGATAACCCTGACGGTTGCGGCGATTTTTGTGATTGCTGCGAGTAAACTTAGGTTCACTCATCCGGAGGGGATGCTTGGGCGAGGAGGGCGCGATGAGATCTGGCAGGATATTACCGTAGTAGAATAAACCATTGTGAATCTGAAGTAGTCGCTCAAGCTCGGAAGCAAGAGCAGCGTGCGCGCCGATGCTTGGCATATGATCACCCTTTCTGTAATATGATAATGTGCGGGATTGACTCTACTCTATTATTATAGCATAAAAATCGAAAAAGGAAAGGGGTAACTTGGTTTTTTGGGAATTTTTAGAGCTTGCCACGGAGGTAATTATACTTCCTGCGGGGTGGGCGGGTTACTAATAGCTCACTAAACCACCTCGGTGCCGATGGGCGTTATGGTTCCTCTTCAGTTACCTCAGCTACAAATACTTACCACTTGAGTTTTCATTATACTACCACCTACCCATCTACCTATCTCTTCCGCCACAACGGCATTCACATCCGCTGTCTCGCCAGATAACTTCCTGTGGGGTGGGAGGATTAATAATGGTTCACTTTCATACACCAGCTCCGATAGTTACTATTGGTCATCTACGACCCGATTGTCCGCATATGCTTACGCCCTACTCTCCACTAAGAATACCGTCTATCCGTCCAACTATTATACTCGCTCCAACGGCTATCCTCTCCGCTGCGTCACCCAGTGATAGATAACTTACTACATATTGTTGATATATTATATATTAATTATATATATTCTCTCTTCCTCCTTTATGCTTTTATTCTTCTTTTATTCCTTTTTTCTTTACCTCATTGTCTATCTATGTATATTATATATTCCTGGAGATAGGGGGAGACGAAATGGGGTTGATTTTGCGGGAAGTGTGGTATAATAAAGATGTTGAAACTACAATTTATGCGATGGCCTTGCGGCGGCGCAGACAAAATGCTTTGATGGTGTCACGAGCACTGTTAGTTTTGTCGGCGTTTGTCGTATAAATTAGTAGTTTCAACCTCGTGGCACCATTTTTGTATGAGTTGGCCCTCCTACGGATTTGGTGCTTAGAGAAAAAACTACTAATCCACAAGGAGGGCAGATGCGCCATAGAATAAAGAAAATACCAAACTTAAGTATAAAAAATCATCTTCTTCATAGTGATAAGAGTACTTTTTCTAAAGAAAGTAGGCGGCCTGACTCTTTGATGGCTTGCGCTCACACTTCTTTCTTCGGCCGCTGCAGTGGCTGGCGCCACGTGCTGTCTGCGTCGCTCAAGAAAGAAAAGCCAATTCCAGGCGAGCAGCCGAACGAGAACAAAAGAATGGGCTCTTCTTTCTGTTCGCTATCCTCGGCAGTTCGGAATCCGCTCGGCCAAGTCTTAGGCCGTGCGAAAGAGATGTTCGCCGCCCTCAAAGGCAGAACTGAAATCCCCTCAGAAAAGGTATCTTCCGGATTGACTAAGACTTACTTCTACAAACATTCTATGGTTAAGAATATTCCTCTAATTTTGTCAGCATTTGCTTTCCTTTTGGTGTTAGGCTTAATGGTATCTCCGGTGGGCTTTGTAAGTGTTGGTAGTGAGAATGCCTATGCAGAGACAATAAATTACCCGGCAGTGGAAGGTAGTAATAATGCCGCATCAATTTCTTTCACGTTGAATGGTGGAGACATAGATGGTAGTGAAGTATCTACTGAAGTAGTACAAGATGAAGTTAGTTATATTAATAATACTCTAAAAGTTACTACTAATAATATCGGTAAGTTTGCCATAGTAATACAATCAGCGTCAAACAATGGAAACTTAACTAATAGTGAGAATGGAGCAACTATTGCACCGATAAGTAGCGCTACTACACCAAACAACTTCACTAGTAATACTTGGGGCTATGCATTAAGTGATACTAATGATGCGGATTCGGCGTTAACCTATAATCCATTACCCGCATTCCAAGAAGAACCTACGGCTCAATATACTAAAAATGATCCTGATGATGGCAACTACAATCTCAAACTAGTCTTTGCCGCCAAAATTGGCTCTAACAAACCGGCTGGACACTACAAAACTACTGCATTGGTTAGTGTGGTGGCGGAGGCGAAGAGTATTATAAACGATCCCGTTCCTGCTTGGGGTGAATTGCAGTATATGCAACAGATGTCGCCAGAGGCTTGCAATAGTGCTAATATCGGCGATAGCAAAACTTTGATTGATAGTCGTGATATGGGGACTTCCTATATGATTAAGAAGTTAGCCGACAACAAATGTTGGATGATAGATAATCTGCGCATAATTAATAAAAAGATTACTCCAGATGATTCTGACATAACATCAAATTTCACTATCCCGGCATCCTCCAATCCGTGGGATTCTAGTGTTGGTTACGAAGGAACTAGGGTTCACTATGCCAGTGATGCTGCCCACGGAGCCTATTACACTTGGTACACTGCAACGGCAGGAACTGGAACCAGTAGCGTAACTTCAGGTCAAGCCTCAGGTAGTATTTGTCCGAAAGGATGGAGATTGCCAACCGGCGATTCAAGTGGTGAATTCCAGACACTTTATAATACAGGACATTCTGACTGGACGACGAATAATAGTATTAACGGTTATTGGTTAGGTGGAGCATCGTCTAGCGTTGCGGGCGCAGCGTTCTTCACCGCTAGTGGGCTCATTTATGGCTCACTCGTCAATGTCGGCAGCCGCGGCTACTATTGGTCTTCTACGCCTAGCAGTAATAGCAATAGCGCCTACTATCTCCTCTTCAGTAATGATAATGTCAGCCCTGCGGACGGCGGCCCTCGATACTACGGCTTTTCGGTCCGCTGCGTCGCGAAGTAACGGTTTCTAGCAGTAAATTAAAGGTCGACAAAGACTCCGTGCGGCGGGATCTTTGTTCGGGTGGGAAAAGGGCGAAAAAATGATCTTTTCGGAGGTTTATTTGGACAAAAAAGTGTGAGTTTACGCGATATTTTGCTACTTTTTGGTGAATATTGCAAAAAATCGCTTGGTTGACACGCTGTCAACGAGGCCCAAAACCCACCCCTGTTAGAAATTTTTCTTCACTGATATGGTGTCAACGAAGGGAAAATACCGTTCGGTTACAATGCTAACACCGTTGTTAGCATTATGAAAGTCTCCACCTCTGTCCTATATCTCACAAATGCTAACAGTACTGTTAGCATTTGTGGCATTAAAACCCGAACAAAATTTTCTGATTTATTGAACTTTGACGCAGTTTTCGCCGAGGAGCTCGCTGAGAGGCTTGGTAAGCTCTTCGCTGACTTCGACACGGAAAGGCAAGCGGACGGGGCGTTTGCCGGATTCGTCTTTGAGCACCAAGATAATCTCCTGAACGCCGGGGTTGAGCTGGCAGAGGTGGCGAATCTCGGAGAGATTGTCAGTATTATCGGGATCTTCAATTAGCACATAGAGACGCTCCTTGCGGGGATCGTGCGGAGGATTGATGACGCGACGGACTGGCTCCTCAGCGGTGGCAGATTTTTGATGATTCCCTTCCCCACTATTTTTGCCGTCATCGCCTTTGCCGACATTCTCGGCGCGAGTGACGCTAGGACGACGGGGAGCGCGGCGCTTGGGGGCTTCTCCGGGCTCGGGAAGTTTGGTACCGGTGGGCTGGTAATTATCCAAAATTTGATCGGGAATAACTTCAACGGAATCGGCGATAATCTTAACGTCACTAGTAAGATTGCCATCTTTGTCGCGAGCGTTGATGCGGCCGGTGACTTTGACAACATTATCTTGTTCGAGTTTGGCACCAATCTGCTCGTAGAGGCTAGGGAAAATGATGACTTCTTGCTCGGTGGTTTTATTCTCGAGCTTAACGAATGCCATACGGGTATTACTCTTGGTAATAATGGTGCGGACGGCACTAATGATACCACCAATCGTAACTGTACGATTGTCATTCTCGGCGGTGATGAGACTATAGGGATGGGTCTGTTCAGCAAAATAAATCTCGTAGCGGTCGAGCGGGTGACTGGAAATATAGAGACCCATGAGATCGCGCTCCCAGAGGAGCTTTTCCTTCTCAGGAGTAGGCTGAGGTGCGGGCTTGATTTCTGGCTCTGGTACGACACCGGCGTCGCCCATAGCGCCGAAGAGGTCGGTCTGGCCGCTGGCGGCGTCTTTTTGGCGTTTGGAGCCGTAGGCTTGAATACTCTCGAGATTGAAGAGTAAGTCACCACGGTCAGCAAAGCGGTCGAAAGCGCCGGTCTTGATGGCAGCTTCCCAAGATTTTTTATTAAACTTACCAGAGTTGACGCGACTAGCAAAATCGCAGACACTCTTGAAGGGACCATTTTTATCGCGCTCAGGAATAATGAATTCTTCGACGAGAGCCTTGCCCATAGATTTAATACCGGAGAGTCCGAAACGAATGGTATTTTCGCCGCCGACGATACCAAAGTCACCGTAAGACTCGTTAATATCGGGACCGAGCACTTTGAGTCCCATACGCTTACATTCGGTAATCTCGATGGCGAGGCGGTCGGTCCAGCGCATATCGGAAGTCATCAGAGCAGCCATAAAGGCATCGGGATAATGCGCTTTGAGATAAGCGGTCCAGTAAGCGACGAGGCCGTAGCACGCAGCGTGGGATTTGTTGAAACAGTAGTTAGCGAAGTCGAGCAGCTCGACCCAGAATTCTTCGGCGATTTCCTTAGTGGCACCGCCGACTTTGATTGCACCTTCGATGAACTCGGGCTTGACTTTATTCATAAGGTCAACTTTTTTCTTACCGACGGCTTTGCGCAAAGTATCAGCCTGACCACCAGTAAATCCGCACCATTCACGCGAAATCTGCATGAACTGC